>CANNCW010000003.1 GCA_947503345.1 uncultured Kangiella sp.
CTAAAAAGAAGGTAGCTAAGAAAAAGGCTCCTGCTAAAAAGAAGGTAGCTAAGAAAAAGGCTCCTGCTAAAAAGAAGGTAGCTAAGAAAAAGGCTCCTGCTAAAAAGAAGTAATACTTCTATATAATAAAAAACCCAGCCTAGGCTGGGTTTTTTATACTCTTAAGGAACTATTTATTGTAATTAAATATGCTCTATAAGCCATGCTCTATGGTGATTTCTGCTTTTTTGGAAGTCTATTGGCAAAGTCTTTGCCGTTATTTCAAAAACTTTAAATTTAGTCATTACATTTTCACTAAGAACAAATTTCTTAAAGTTATTTGAAAAGTAGAGTTTTCCAGTTTTATTTAATAGCCTCATGCTCAAAGCAATCAACTCTTCATGATCCGTTTGAATATCAAAACTAGCCTCCATTCTCTTAGAATTTGAAAAAGTGGGAGGATCTAAGAAAATCAAATCATAGGTTTCTTCAATAGAATTATCTTTCAACCATTGCAGACAATCAGTTTGAATAAACTGATGTCCATAAACGTTAATATTGTTTAAAGCAAAATTTTTCATAGCCCAATTGATATAAGTCTTGGACATATCAACAGTAGTGGTTTTCGCCCCGCCTTTTGCTGCATAGACACTAACCGAGCCCGTATAAGAAAACAAATTCAAGAATTTCTTTCCTTTCGACTGCCCCATTAGCATTTTTCGAGTCTTACGATGATCTAAGAATAGTCCAGTATCTAAATAGCCATCCAGATTGACATAAAACTGTAAACCTTGCTCGTTGACCTTCTTATACTCCAAACTATCTTTTAACTTCTGATACTGTTGAGTGCCCTTTTGTCTTTGGCGCTGTTTTAAATGAATTTTCACCTCAGGGATCTGCAAAACACCAGAAGCAACTCTTTTGATTTCATTTAAACGCTTAATGGTCACTTTTTCAGGAATTTCTTTTGGCGCTAAGTACTCTTGTATATGGACTTCATCTTCATAGACATCAACCGCCGCTGAATACTCTGGTAAATCAGCGTCATACAATCGATAGCAAGTCACATTGTTTTGTTTTAAGTAAGATTTATAACGCTGTAAATTCTTTTTAAAGCGATTCTTAAGCATATTTGCGCCATCGCTCAAGCCTTTTTCCCAATTCGGGTTCACCTTACTCGGATCAAAAGGCTCATAAGCGTTTTCAGGCATAATATCGAATAAGTAAAGCTGGCAGTCTAAAGCACCATTTTTAAGCTTATAACGCTTATTTGAGCGCAAACCAATGGCTTTTGCGTACTCCACTTCAGTGGTGATCATGGCGGCATTCCAGTTTTGGAAGTTCGCTTTAAAGTAATCCCCTAATACGCGATAAATTTCAACAATGGTTTCAGGATTGCCTAAACGCTCACCATAAGGTGGGTTGGTGACAATCAGGCCATTTTCAGCTAACTGTAAATCAATTGGCTTCTTAATATCCTGTTCTTGAACATCAATAATATCGCTAAAACCTGCGCGATGGATATTCTCTTGGGCTAGCTCCAAGCTTTTACGATGACGATCTGAACCAATAATTTTGCCAGTATAATTAAGCTTATTCTTACTCGCTTGGCGTTTAGTAACCGCTAAAGTTTCTTGCCATAAGGCTTTATCATGCTGTTTCCAATTATGAAAACCAAAATGCGGATTTAACAAACCGGGTGCCATACCCACTGCCATCATGGCAGCTTCAATTAACAGTGTTCCAGTACCACACATAGGATCATGGAAATCATAGCCTTGTTCTGCTAATTCTGGCCATTTAGCACGAATTAACATAGCTGCAGCTAAATTTTCTTTAATAGGCGCAGCACCACTTGAATCACGATAACCTCTTTGTTGCAAACTTCTGCCAGAGATATCCAAACCTACTTTTAATTCACTGCCATTAACTAATACATGAATTCGATAGTCAGGATTATCTTTATCAATCTGCGGTCGGCTTTCGTACCGTTCTTGAAAGAAGTCCACAATCGCATCTTTGGCTTTTAAAGCACCGAACCCCGAATGGGTAATAAAGTTATTTTTACGACTGACGCAATCCACCACAAAAGAATGGTGACTATCAAAGTGCCAACCCCATTCAACGCCATTAATCTTGTCATAAAACTGTTCTGTGCTTTCGGCTCTATCATGCAATAAAGTGAGATAAATTCGATTGGCTAATCGAGAGTGCAAACAAGCCTTATAAGCCACCGCCAAATCACCTTGAAAAGTGACATGAGTAGGATGTTCTTTAAGCTCAGTAGCCCCAATTTCTGTAAGCTCATCAATTAATAAGCCTTCAAGACCAGGCGGGCAAGATGCATAAAACTGATAATGTTCAGACATTAGAAGACTCTTTAATCGCTTTAGCTGCCGCATGGATCAATTTCGGCCCATGATAAATAAAACCTGAATAAATTTGTACAAGAGCGGCGCCAGCATTGATTTTATCCACTGCAGATTGAGCATCAGTGATGCCACCAACACCAATCACAGGGATTTTATTATCCATAGCTTGTACCAACTGCTTAATCACTTGCGTTGATTTGTCGACTAACGGCTTTCCACTTAAACCACCCGCTTCACTGGCAAATTTCATTCCTTCAACTTTTGAGCGGTCCAATGTAGTATTGGTAGCAATGATTGAGTCCAATTCAAACTCAACAAAGGTTTTACCAAGCTCTTCAATATCGCTAGCCTCTAAATCCGGTGCAATTTTTATGGAAAGCGGTTTATAAAAGCCATGCGCTTGTTGCAGTTGAGCTTGTTTGTTTTTTAGCGCTTCGAGTAAGGATTTTAAATTTTCTGAAAACTGTAAGTCACGTAAACCTGGTGTATTGGGAGAAGATATATTCACCACCATATAATCGGCGCGTTGGTAAATCTTTTCCATACCCATCAAATAGTCATCAACCGCATTTTCAACAGGGGTATCAAAATTCTTACCGATATTAATACCTAAAATGCCCTTTTGCTTTTGACCGAATTGAATATCTCGAACATTTTCTAATAATTGATCAACACCCTCATTGTTAAAACCCATACGATTAACAATGGCTTCAGCTTCTTTGATTCGGAATAATCTTGGCTTTGGATTGCCCTCTTGAGGACGTGGCGTAACAGTACCCACTTCGATAAAGCCAAATCCAAACTGACTCAAGGCATCCACATATTGGCCATTTTTGTCTAAACCAGCAGCTAGTCCAACACGATTTGGAAATTGTATCCCCATCACTTCAATTGGGTCATCAATCATAGGTTGTGACATTAACCCAGAAAGTTTGAGCTTATGCATAGCGTTTAAACTGTTAAGTGACAAATGGTGTGACTGTTCACCGTCGAGCATAAACAAAATGCTTCTAAGCAGAGAATACATAGCGATTCCTTGAATAAATCGTGATTAATTTTGGCGATATAAAAAAGGCCAGTGTTGAAACTGGCCCTATTTTACTGACTTTTAAGCAAATGTGTTATTTTTTTGCTTTAGTAGTTTTCTTCTTGGTTGTCTTCTTTGCCGTTTTCTTTTTTGTAGCCTTCTGTTTAACAGGCGTTCTTTCCACCCATTTGCCATCTTCATAGAAAGCTGTCCAGCCAGAAACTTTGCCATCTTTATCTACACCAGCAACATACTGCTCAGCAGATTTACGGCTGTACTTTACGATTACCGCATTGCCTGCAGGATCTTTTTCTGGAGCTTCAGCTAAGAATTTATACTTTGGATCAAGCTTATCTTTAACCGTTAACAACTCTGTAACTTCAGGAGCACGCGTTTCACGATTACGCGGGAATTTACTCGCCGCTAAGAAAATACCAGCGGCACCATCACGCAACACATAATGATCATCAACTTTCTGACACTGTAAATCAGGCATTGGAATCGGATCAGCTTTTGGGGGCGCGGGTTGACCATTTGCCAATAACTTACGCGTGTTTTTACAATCTTCGCTCATACAACCAAAATACTTACCGAACCGACCAGTTTTAAGCTGCATCTCATCGCCACACTTATCACAATCTAAAACAGGCCCATCATAACCTTTGATTTTGTATTCGCCCTTTTCAACCTCATACCCTTCACAGTCAGGGTTATTACCGCAAATATAAAGCTTAGTCTGCTCATCCAACAAATAATCTTCCATTGCCGATTCGCAAATCTTACAACGCTTAATATCGACTAGGTGTAATGCTTCTTCTTCTTCGTTAGCTGCAACAAAGTCATCACCCGGCATAAGGTTTTTTGTGTTTTTACAACGCTCTTTTGGTGGTAATGAATAACCAGTACAGCCTAAGAAAACCCCAGTGCTAGCGTTACGAATAGCAAAGCTATGACTATGACATAAATCGCATTCCAACTCGGTTTCTACCGCATTGTTACGTCGCATACCGCCGTCAGATTCTTCTTCGTCAGCCTTTTTAAGTTGTTTCGAGAAACTTTCATAGAATTCATCTAGCGTGATTTTCCAATCTTTATTGCCATTGGCGATTTCATCTAAACGTTCTTCCATTGTCGCGGTAAAAGAAAAATCAAGTAAATCACTAAAGCTTTCTACCAAACGGTCTGTAACAATTTCACCCATCTTTTGCGCATGAAAACGCTTTTTCTCAAGCTTTACATAGCCGCGATCTTGAATGGTCGAAATAATCGATGCATAAGTCGATGGTCGGCCAATACCTCTTTTTTCAAGTTCTTTTACTAAAGCAGCCTCAGAAAATCTTGCCGGTGGCTTAGTAAAATGTTGTTTTGGATCGAGTCCTTCAAGATTCAGTAACTCACCTTCTTTAACGCTTGGCAACTCTTCATCATCTTTGGAGCGACTTTGCATCGGAAGAACCTTAGTCCAACCATCAAAACGCATCACACGACCTTTGGCTTTCAACTGATAATCAGAAGCTTCTACCAATAAATTAGTTACATCAAACTCAGCAGGTAGCATCTGACAGGCAACAAATTGACGCCAAATTAAATCATAAAGACGCTCAGCATCTTTTTCCATATTGACTAAATGACCCACTTTTTTAGTCACATCAGAAGGACGAATCGCTTCGTGCGCCTCTTGTGCTCCTTCTTTGCTTGAGTAACTCATGGCTTCTTTTGGCAAATAATTTTTACCATAATTGCCTTCAATAAAATCACGGCATTGGGCTACTGCATCAGCGCTTAGATTAGTAGAGTCGGTACGCATATAAGTAATATAGCCCGCTTCATACAAGCGTTGTGCCATCATCATAGTACGTTTTACGCCATAACCTAAACGAGTACTCGCGGCTTGTTGTAAAGTCGAAGTAATAAAAGGTTTGGGGGCTTTTGATTTTTGTGGCTTACTTTCAATCGAGCTAACTTTAAAGTCTGATTGCTTTAAGGTTTCTACCGCTTTTAAAGTATCTTTTTCATTGGTTGGTTTAAAAGATTTACCATTATGTTTAGCAACGTTTAAACGTAATTTATCACCAGAGCTGCTAGTGGTATCCGCATGTAGATCCCAATATTCATCTGGAATAAAGGCGCGAATTTGGCGCTCTCTTTCTACCAACAATCGAACTGCAACTGACTGTACACGACCCGCCGATAAACCACGTGAAATCTTACGCCATAATAGTGGCGACACCATAAAACCAACAACGCGATCTAAGAATCGACGAGTTTGTTGTGCATTCACATAATGCATGTCTAAATCGGCTGGCTCTGAAAAAGCTTCTTGAATGGCTTTCTTAGTAATTTCGTTAAACACTACACGACGATAACGCGAATCATCACCACCTAACAACTCTCTCAAGTGCCAAGCTATCGCCTCTCCTTCTCTATCCAAATCCGTCGCGAGGTAGATCATGTCAGCTTTTTCGGCTAACTTTTTCAATTCGTTAAGAACTTTTTCTTTACCAGGAAGGACTTCATAACGAGCCTCCCAACCTTCTTCAGGATTAATACCCATGCGTTCTATCAAAGCTTTCTTTTCTCGTATAGCTTTTTGACGAACCTTTTCTTCGGGTGCTAATTTGCGAGTAATGGCTGCTTTACGTGCTCTTTCCTTTGCACTTACGGGCTCTTTTTTACTTGCGCCAGAAGGTAAATCTCGGATGTGGCCCACACTCGATTTAACAACAAAATCATTACCCAAATATTTATTTATGGTTTTCGCCTTGGCTGGCGACTCCACAATTACTAATGCTTTTCCCATAAAGAATTCTTTTTAATGCCTTGATTTAAAACGTTTTATTATGAATTTTAGATTCAAAAAAACAGAGCTAGAAAGGTCTATGACTCTGTTGTTCCTTTTTTATTAATAGCAATCAATACTAGTCGCTGTCTAGCTTTTTTCTGTTTTTTTTAAATTTTAGTCTTACCTCTCTAGTAAAGAGAGGTATCGTATTTAGGATTGTCTGAGGACCTGATAAGCGGGTTGCCTTAGTATCGACTTAATGCCAAACCAACCAACGAGACTAATAAATATTGCGGCTAGTAATGGCACCAATAGCCAAAATATAAAGTGAGGTTTTGCGGTTAGATCTAGTACATTAATGTAAAGCGCTGAGACCAGCATTTCGCTACAAACCACTGCAAGCAATCCTGAGAAAACTCCAAGCAAGGCCAACTCAGCAATAAGACCTGAACGAATGAAAGGGCTTTGCGCACCCAAAGTCTTTAATAAAGTTGCCGATAACACTCTTTCTTCACGATTAGCCTGAAGCACCGCATATAACACTGCAATACCCGCCAATAGAACAAACAGCATAATAAACTCAACCGCAAGGGTTACTTGATCTAAAATCTTTTGTACCTGAGCCATTATCTTATCCAACTCGATGATAGTCACCGTTGGCATCTGCGACAATATTTCATTCAGGATAGTTTTTTGCTCGGTGCTGATATTAAAACTAGTTATATAGCTCGCTGGAAAATTCTTTAACCCTTGTGGTTCAAAAATTACAAAGAAATTCGGTTGAAATGAGTCCCATTGAATTTCGCGTACATTGGTAATTTGTCCTTCAATCGTTAGTCCACCTATATCAAAAGAAACTTTATCTCCAATTTTTACTTTCATCATTTCTTGAATTTCAGTAGAAATTGATATCTTTACCGCTTCAGGATCAAATCCTTCATCAGTTTGATTCCACCACTCACCTTCTACCAAACTATTGACCGAAGGCAAATCTTCCATCCAAGTCAAATTCAATTCGCGTCTTAAAGCACGAGCTTCGCGATACTCTTCTTTTGATAAAACTTCAGATGCTAGCTCGCCATTTAAGTGAGTCACGCGACCTCGCACCATGGGATATATGCCACTAGTTTCAACTTTATTTTGCGCTAAGATGCCGTCCAAAGTTTCAACTTCATATTCTTGAACGTTAATTAAAAAGTGATTGGGTGCATTTTCTGGCATTTGATTTTGCCACTCAGTTAATAACTCCGTGCGAATCAAATAAGTTGAAAGCATGATCATAAAAGCTAAACCAAAAGCAGTAATCTGACTAATGGTATAAGCTGGATAGCGCTTTAATTGACCTAAACCAAAGCGAACTGAAGTAGGACTACGCTTTCCTAACCAAACGCCTATCTTAAAAATAAACCAAGCGAACAATCGGATAACCAAAAAGGCTATGATTGAAACCACCAGCAATATTGCCACCAATAACACTGAGCCACTCTGCCACCACATTAATAAGGCCATAGAACCAATGGCCAATAAATAAATAATCCAACCTGAAACAGCTAGTGGAACAATTTCTTTACGAAGAACCCGAAGCGGAGGAACCTTAGCGATTTGAAAAAAAGATGGTAAAGCAAATCCGAGCAACACCACCAAACCTGAAATAGCTGCGACTAATACAGGAACTGAACTAATGGGCACCATAGGGTTTGGTAGCATATGGGCAAATTTAATAATAATAGCTTGTTGTATTCCTAAGCCAATCAAAGCTCCAAGTGCTACACCAATTAAACCAATCAATGCCAGTTGCCATAAATAAAGCTGATGAACTTGGCTGACTTTCATCCCCAGGCAACGATAAATTGCCGCGTAATCAAAATGACGTCGACTGAACCTACCTGCGGCAACCGCAATCGCAACACCCGCTAAAATAACAGACACTAGGCTCGCTAATCGCAAGAATGATTCGGCACGATTGAGCGACGCTTGTAAAGCAGGCGTGCCTTCTTTGCCGCCAGTAATTCGCTGTGTTTCGTTTAAGCTTGGTTTTAGCCATTGAATGTAACTATCACGAATGGTGATATCACCCGCCAGTAAAAATTGATTCGAAATACGGCTACCAGGACCTAATATTTCTGCTGCAGCTAAATCATCACTATTGATAATAACGCCAGGGGCCACATTAAAAACTTCGCTCGCTTGTCCTGGACCGGAAACCACCACACCTGTAATCAAAAGTTGGCTATTCCCAAAATCAACTTTATCTCCCACCTTTGCGTCAAGCAAACTCAAGACTCGTGGTTCGACCCATAACTCACCTGTGCTTGGCTTGCCTTGAATTTTTTCACCCGCTTGAAACGGCGCTTGTGAAATCTCCACTTCACCTTTCAATGGATATTTGTCTTCCACTACTCGAACTGAAACCAACTGGAATTTATCGCCTTTAGCCAAAACGGTACTAACACTTTTGCCCAAAGCGGTTTGCAAATTGCGCTTGTGAGCTTCATCAAGCCATTCCTGAGGGATTTCTCGTGGTGAGCTGATGACGTAGTCAGCTCCAAGAAATTCGCTCGCCTGCTCGCCCATAGCGCGCTGAATGCGATCTGTGATTACACCTATTGCAGTCATGGCGGCAACTGCCACAATTAAAGCAAAAAATAAAACTTTAACTTCACCTGCTTGCCAATCACGACGGAAATTTCGCAATGCCATTGAAAACATTAGGAATGCCCCTCAAGTTCAGAGCTTAATGATTCAGTTGAATTGTTAGCACTATCACCCACTAATTTACCAGCTTCTAAGCGCAGTTGTCTCTGGCAACGATCAGCTAATTCTTGGTCATGAGTCACCAGCACCAAAGTTGTGCCAAACTGTTGATTTAATTCAAATAATAACTCAACTATCTTTTGACCATTGGCACTATCTAGATTCCCTGTTGGCTCGTCTGCAAATAAAATTTTCGGTTCTGAAGCAAAAGCTCTCGCAATGGCAACACGTTGCTGCTCCCCCCCTGATAATTGGTTAGGATAATGCGTGACCCGCTCGCTCAATCCAACCTTCTCTAAAATTGCTAAAGCATCTTTTCTTGGTGATTTGCCACCTTTTAACTCAATCGGAAGCATCACATTTTCCAAAGCAGTTAAACCCGGCAACAAGTGAAATGATTGGAAAATAAAACCCACATATTGGGCTCGAGCTTGTGCTCTTTGATCTTCATCTAACTGATGAAATTTATTGCCAGCTAGTACAACCTCACCGCTCGATGGCACATCAAGACCTGCCAATAAAGACAACAAAGTCGACTTACCAGATCCTGAAGCACCGATAACCGCAACAGTATCACCTTCATCTATGGTTAAGCTTACCTGAGATAAAATAGTTAAATCTTGTTCTTGTGAATCTACGACTTTAGTTAATTTGGAAGTTGTTAGCATATTAGGTTTGTACTTTTAATAGGATTTTCATAGGATAACGCAAGTTACTTTAGATTAAAAAACTTGATGTGAAATAAATGTTACTTTTCATGTCTATATCATAAACTTTTTACATAAAAAAACATTAACCGTATCAAAAAGACTATGAGCTGGATAAAAACGGTCCCTTTTAAACAAGCCACCGGCAAATTAAAAAAAATTTACCAACGTGTGGTTGGCCCTAATGGCAATTTGGACAATATACTTGAAGTCCATAGCTTACGCCCCCACTCTTTAGAAGGGCATATGCAAATTTATAAAAATGTTTTGCATCATAGTGGTAACAGCTTTGATAAATGGTTTTTAGAAACCGTAGGTGTTTATGTAAGCCAATTAAATAATTGTGATTATTGCTATCAGCACCACTTTTCAGGACTGGCTCGTTTAATCGCGAACCCAGAACGCTCAAACGCGATAAAAAATGCTCTTAAGGCAGAATGTTTCGCTAATGTATTTACTAAAAAAGAGACAGCCTTGTTAATTTACAGTAAAAATTTAACCTTAAGCCCTAGTACCATTTCTGAAATTCAAATTAACACTTTAAAATCGCATGGTATCAATGATGGTGAAATTTTAGAAATAAACCAAGTGGCAAGCTACTTTGCTTATGCCAACCGAACCGTTTTAGGGTTAGGCGTTAACACCGAAGGTGATATATTAGGTTTATCACCCAATGACAATGATGACCCAGATAACTGGTCACATAATTAAAAGTTGATACGTAAATCTATGAAAAGAATTTTATTGATATTATTACTAGCACCATCATTTTTAATGGCAAAACCATTAGAAAGTTATAATAAAATTTTAGTGCTCGGCGACAGCCTTAGTGCAGGCTATAATATGCCTCTAGAAAGTGGTTGGGTAAACCTTTTACGTCAAGATTTAGCCAATAAAAACCCTGATATTCAAGTAATAAATGCCAGTGTAAGCGGTGACACCACTGGACAAGGCTTAGCACGCCTGAAGCCTTTGTTAGGAAAACATCAGCCGGATTTGCTGATCCTAGAGCTAGGCGGGAATGATGGCCTTAGAGGCATCGCGCCTCAACTAATCAAAAGAAACTTAGCCACAATGATCGATATGGCAAAAGAGTCAGGTGCAGAAGTATTATTATTAGGAATGCACATACTCCCAAACTACGGTAAACGTTACACAGAAGTGTTCCATCAAAATTACTTAGACTTAGCTAAAGAAAAAGAAACAATGCTAATCCCTTTCTTCTTAGATGGAGTTGGACAAAATCAAGAATTAATGCAAAAAGACGGTGTGCACCCAAATGAGAATGCTCAACCTTTATTGTTAGACAATATCCTAAATCATTCCCAATTGTGAAAAAGGCTGTCAATGACAGCCTTGCTTTAACTTAAATCTTTTTTACAACTTCCAAGAAAGCCCTATCATAGCTACCCAAGGGTCGATATCGACTTTTACAATGGTCGCAGTTACTCCATTCACTTTTACTTTAGCATCGGTTGCTATCTCCATATACCGGAGGGATGTGTTGAAATATAAACCATCATTAATTTTCCAATCTGCACCAATTTCGCCAGCAACTCCAAATGAATCATCAAGCTCCAAATCCACATCATTAGTACCTAAAGCTGAAGTTAAGTCCGAGGATACATCCTCCTGGAAGAATTTAGTGTAGTTAACTCCTAAACCAAAATATGGCTGAAAAAAATCACTTTGCATACTTGGATAGTATTGAAAAGATAATGTTGGAGGAAGATGTTTAGTAGAGCCAATATTTACACCAGCCAAATCCCCATTACCTTTAATATCATGCTCAAAGGGAAGCGAAGCTAACACATCAAAACCCCAATTATCTGAAATCATCCATGTGCCACTAAAACCTATACCAGTAGCACTTTCTACCGATACTCCATCATTAATTCCTAAAACATTTGAACTACTGTCATTTGGGTTAACGTGTGCCACACCTGCACGAAAAATAAAATCATCCTCGTCGTGAGCTAGTGTATTAAATGAAGATAAACCCGCTATAGAAGCGGCTAATAAAATTGCAGATTTTTTGAATACAGTTGTCATCAGAACTCTCTCTTTGCTATATAAATCGAGTATAAGAATAAAAGAGCACTGACATATGAAATTGATTTAGATCAAGCCGACTTTCAAGAGGAGGTTATTTCAAAGATTAAATTGATTTAGATCAAAAAAGGCTCCCTAAGAAGCCTTCTTTGAATCGAGCTTAATATCTATGCTATCTCAGCGACAGCCTTTTCAAATCTATCTAAGCCTTGCTCGATTTCCTCGTCGGTAATATTCAATGCTGGTGCAAAGCGTACTACGCTTAATCCTGCGACTAAACACATTACGCCATGCTCCCAGCCAGATACTAAGAACTCACGAGCTTTACCTTGCCATTTTTCATTACAAACGGCGCCAATTAATAAACCTTCACCACGAACGGTTTCAAATACATCATACTTTTCGCCAATAGCTGCAAGGCGAGCTTTGATTTTTTCGCTTTTCTCTTTAACACCATTCAACATCTCTGGAGTGTTAATTTCATCAATCACCACATTAGAAATTGCGCAAGCCAGTGGGTTACCACCATAAGTAGAGCCGTGTGTTCCTACTCCCATACTTTTAGAGATTTTGGTAGTGGTCAACATTGCACCTATTGGGAAACCGCCGCCCATTGCTTTAGCTGTCGTTAAAATATCCGGAGTAACACCTAAACCTTGGTAAGCGTATAAATGGCCAGTACGACCAACACCCGTTTGAACTTCATCAAATACTAACAAAGCATTATGCTTATCACACAATTCCCGAACTACTTTAGCGAACTCAGGATCTGCTGGAATAATTCCGCCCTCACCTTGAACAGGTTCCATCACTACCGCACAAGTTTTATCAGAAATTAGCTCTTTAATGGAGTCGATATTATTGAACTCACCATGAGTAATGCCTTCAGGTAACGGTTCATAACCCTTAGTGTATTTTGGCTGACCGCCCACACAAACGGTAAATAAAGTTCTACCGTGGAAAGCTTGTTTAAACGCAATGATTTCGCTTTTACCTTGATCTGGGAAGTTATCATTAGCGTATTTACGAACTAACTTAAAAGCTGCTTCATTCGCTTCACCACCCGAGTTACAGAAGAAGACTTTTTCTGCAAAAGTGGCTTCGGTTAATTTATCAGCCAATTCTAAAGCTGGCTTATTGGTAAATACGTTACTTAAATGCCAAATTTTTTCAGACTGCTCTTTTAACGCCTTCATCATACCTGGGTGATTATGGCCAAGTGCAGTTACTGCGATACCACCGGCAAAATCCACATAATCTTTACCATTTTGATCCCATACGCGAGAACCTTCACCTTTTTCAGGAATAATTGCCGCCGGGTTGTAGTTAGGCACCATGACATCGTCAAAAGTAGCGCGCGAATATTCCTTTGTATTTTCAGACATAAATCACCTGTTTTAACTGCAATAGTATATTTGTGTACTTAATATGCGGCATATAATCCCTTTTTTTTAAGAAAAATACCAGCCTTTGCTGGAAAAACACAACAAATTGCTACAAACTGTTTCTTTTCTTTTTAATCCAACTTTTTTATTATCAGTCGCTGGCTGATAATTAGGCAACTTTTGCTTTAAATATTAAGGATATAACGCTTTTATGATGGTCATTCGTCCAGTACAAACTACTGATTTAGAAGACATTTTGCAGTTGGCAGCTGCTGCAGGCACAGGCCTTACAACTTTGCCAAATGATCCAGAACGTATTAATGACAAAATCACCAGTTCTCTTAATGCCTTCAATAAAGCAATTGAAGCACCTGGTCCTGAGTATTATTTCTTTGTTTTAGAAGATTCGACGACCGGCAAAGTCGTTGGGACTAGCGCAGTGGTCGCTGCAGTTGGAATGGATGAGGCCTTTTATACCTATAAGCTTAGTACGGTTGTTAACACCAGCCATGATTTAGGGATCTATAACAAGCATCAAGTCTTGGTTCTTGGCAATGACTATACCGGTACAACCGAAATAGCGACGCTATTCTTGTCGCCAGACTATCGAGGCGGTGTCAACGGTCGCCTATTATCAAAATCTCGCTTTCTATTTATGGCGGATCACCCTGAGCGATTTGCAGAGAGAGTCATTGCAGAAATGCGTGGTTACTCAGATGATGAAGGTAAGTCACCATTCTGGCAGTCCCTTGGGAAGCATTTTTTCAGTATGCCTTTTGCAAAAGCAGATGCCATTAGTGGATTAGGTTCTAATCAATTTATCGCCGAGTTAATGCCTCAGCATCCTATCTATGTAGACATGCTATCAGAAGAAGCCCGGGAAGCTATTGGTAAGGTACACCCAAAAACAAAACCTGCAATCTCTATGCTCAAACGCGAAGGATTCCGCTATCAAAACTACGTCGATATTTTTGATGCCGGTCCGACAATTGAAGCACCCAAAGATCAAATCAAAACCTATCGTTCTAGTAAACTAATGAAAGCGACTATCGGACGTCCACATATGATAAGTGACTCTCCGCAAGCTTTAATGGTTTCTAATAGTAAGCTCGAAAATTTCAGAGCCACAGTAATAGATTCTGACTTTGATGGTGAGAACTTGTACTTAGATGAAATCGCATTACAAGCTTTACAGATCCAAGAAGGCGATACAGTACGTGTTGCGCTTTTGAGCAACAAACCAAAAAATTTACCAAAATCTTAATTTGGAGCGGAAAGAATGTCCTCTAAAAATATTGCAAATGAGTTTAACTTCGATGGCTTAGTTGGCCCAACTCACAACTACGCTGGTTTATCTCATGGCAACGTAGCCTCTACCTCAAATGCAAACCTTATTGCCAAGCCTAAAGAAGCAGCGCTACAAGGTTTACAGAAGATGAAAGCTTTACACGACATGGGCTTAAAACAGGGTGTAATAGCACCAATGGAGCGCCCAGATGTATTCACTTTGCGCAAACTTGGTTTTACTGGCACTGATGCACAAGTCATTATTAAAGCCGCAAAACAAGCGCCAAAAGTACTAGCCGCCTGTAGTTCAGCTTCGAGTATGTGGACGGCGAATGCTTGTACTATGGCGCCATCGAGTGATACAGCTGATGGCCGAGCTCACTTTACTCCTGCCAACTTAGCTAACAAATTCCATCGCTCAATTGAACACAAAACCACTGGCCGAATTTTACAGGCCATGTTTAATGATGATAAGCATTTCGCTCATCATCCTGCGCTTCCAAGCGGCGATCATTTTGGCGATGAAGGTGCAGCTAACCATACTCGCTTTGTAAATAATGGTTCTATGAATGAATATGGTAAAAAAGGTGTTCATTTTTTTGTTTATGGCAAATATGCCTTCGATAACTCAAAGCCAGCGCCCCATAAATTTCCCGCTCGTCAAACTTTCGAAGCAAGCCAAGCAGTGGCGAGATTACACGGCTTAGACATTGATAATGTCGTTTATGCGCAACAGTCACCAAACGTTATTGATAAAGGCGTTTTTCATAACGACGTTATTTCGGTTGGTAATGGTAATGTTTTGTTTGCTCACCAAAAAGCTTTCTTAAATCAGATACAAGTTTATACGGATTTGGAGCGCGCTTTTGATGGTGACGAGTTCCATGTAGTTGAAGTTGGTGCTAATGATGTACCAGTAGAAGATGCGGTCAAATCTTATTTGTTTAATAGTCAATTAGTTACTCTACCATCTGGTGATATGGCACTAATTTGTCCAGGTGAATGTGAAACGACTCCGTCAGTAAAAGAATATTTGGATTGGTTAGTCGAGCAAGACACGCCAATTAAAGAAGTTAAAATTTATGACGTAAAACAATCTATGCAAAATGGTGGTGGTCCAGCTTGTTTACGTCAAAGAGTCGTTTTAAATGAAACTGAAGTTTCAGCAATGAACCAGAACGTCATTATGTCTGACAGCCTATTTGGCTCATTAAGTACTTGGGTGGAAAAACATTACCGTGAAACACTAACAGAAGATGATTTAGCGGATCCAAGTTTGTTAGTTGAATCTAGGACTGCATTAGACGAACTCACACAAATTTTAAACTTAGGTTCGGTTTACCCGTTCCAATTAGATTAAAACTTATAAAGTATTCAGCGTAAGATCAGTCCGCTTTTCAGACAGGTCGCTTTATTGCAGTTGTTAACTTAAACATATACTGCGATATAAAAAGATGTAAAGAGGAAACTCATGAGCAAAATTAAAGTATCGATCATTGGTGGTGCCGGTTATGGTGCAGCAGAATTACTACGCCATTTAATTGTCCGTGACGATGTAGAAATATTACGCGTATCCAGTAAAGATTATATTGGCAAAACCATTGGTCAAGTTCACCGTTCATTGTTTGGTCTAGCTAAAACTGACTTAATAATTGAAGACATTACGCCTCAAGAATGTGTTGAAGGTGCGGACATTGTTTTCTTAGCTATGCCGCATATTATTACTGCGCGCGTTGCTATGGAGTTATTCGAAACTGGGGTTCGTATTATTGATTTGTCAGGCGACTTCCGCTTAGAAAGCTTAGAAGACTATTTACGCGATTACGCACCTGAGCATCCTTGCCCGGAGCGTCTTGGTACTTTTGTTTATGGCATGCCTGAGCTTAATGAAGAAGCGATTAAAACTGCACAATACGTAGCTAGCCCAGGTTGTTTCGCAACTGGTATCGCAGTAGGTTTATTACCATTAGCAAAAGCTGGCATTCTTACTAATGGCAATGTTCGCACAGTCGCTATGACAGGTTCATCAGGTTCTGGTGTTCGCCCTATCGAAGGCACTCACCACCCTATTCGTGTTAATAACTTAAAGGCCTATAAAACTTTGCATCATCAACATCGTGCAGAGATTTTGCAAACTTTAGGTAAAGCAGGCGCTGAAAATACATCGCTAGATTTCGTACCAGTTTCAGCCCCACTAGCTCGTGGTATTTTGGCTATTTCGCAATTAGATCTACCTGACAACCTTAGCGAAGAAGAAGTACAAAAAATGTATGAAGACTATTATGCACCACACCGTAGCGTAGTAGTTATGCCATTAGGCCAAAGCCCAGAAGTTGTCGCAGTTAAAAATACAGTTCGCGTGGAAGTTGGTATTAGTGTACGTATCGATGAACTAACTGGCCAAAGGACTTTAGCTTGTATCACGGCTATTGATAACTTAGTAAAAGGTGGTGCAGGACAAGCCGTGCAAAGCTTTAACCTAATGACAGGTAAAGATGCGTCTTATGGCCTAGATCAACCTGGCATGTGGCCTTAAAAGGACTTTAGGGTTATGACAACTTCGAGCAAACCCATTGCGGTTGTAAAAATTGGTGGCGATGTTTTGCAAGGCCAAGTTGAACGCGATGGTATAGCTGCCAACGTTAAAGACTTGGTCGATGCGGGCTGGCGGGTTATCGTACTGCATGGCGGTGGCCCCCAAACTAACCTGCTACAAGAAAAGCATGGTTTAACGCCAAATAAAGTAGCGGGCCGTCGTATTACCAGCCAAGCGGATTTGTTAGTCGTTAAGCAAGCTATCTGTGGCGAAGTAAACGTTGAATTAATGCAAGAGTTACAACACATCGGGGTTAACGCTTTCGCATGTAATGGCGCATCTGGCAAAATCGTAACCGCAGTAAAAAGACCACCAAGAGTTATGTCTGGAGCTGGCGATGAGCCCATTGATTTTGGAGAGGTTGGAGACGTAGTTTCCATCAATGGTGAACTTCTTAATCAACTGACAGAGCTTGGTTTAGTACCCGTAATCGCAACTCTTGGCGTCGAAGCTGATTCGGGCCGTGTGTTTAATATCAACGCCGATACCACTGTGGTTCAAATTGCCCGCGCTCTGAAAGCTGACTTGTTATTACTAACAACAGCCGTAGGCGCAATCTATCGTGATTTAAACAAACCAGAAACGCGTATCGCCAACATTAACGAACAACAAGCAAGAGAGCTAATTCAAGAAGGCGTGATACAAGGTGGTATGATCCCAAAAGTCGAAGAAGCTCTATCGGTTCTTTCCGACGGCGTAAAAAACATCGCCATCGTAGGCCCTCAAATCAAAGGCGCTTTTATTGATGTCGCCAATGGCGAAGGAAACAAAGGGACTAAAATCTTTCTTAAGTAGGGTCAGAGTTACTTTTTTCATTGCAATGCCTTCCTATCAACGGAAGGCATTTTTTCAGCGCCATATTTATCACTGCTCTATGAAATCTTCCCGCTAAAAACTTGTTTTTACTTTTATTCTTATCTATGTTTCTTTACAATCCTTGCTGTAAAAAATTCAAACAAAAAATAATTAAATTCAATAACCATAGCGATAGGAAAAATCATGAAACGATCTATATCTTTAGCAATACTAATAGCAACTACCCTTTTACTTTCAGCATGTGCAACTGTAACCAAAGAGACTTGCAACGAAATTGACTGGTATCAGATGGGTTATGACTTCGGTTTTGATGGTGGACATAATGGCGATATATCAACATCATTCTCTTCTTTCCAATACTACGATACCCGCTGTTCAGAACTTGGTATGAAGGGTGATTTAGAAGCATTTGAAAAAGGTAAAAAAGATGGGTTAGCTCGTTTCTGCACTAGCGACAGAGCATCTCGCCATGGTGCAAAGCTTATTGACCCAAGTTCATATTGTAAAAATAACTTCCCTGAATACATGGGCTTTTATATACAAGGCGTAAAGTCGCAAAAAGATGGACTAAAAAATGAGTTTAGTAATTTAACGCGTAGTGAGTTCAACATCTCAAGCTGGGCAAGAGATGCTAAAACTCCTGAAGAAAAAGCAAAAGTTGAAAAAGCTAAGAGTGAGAATAGAGAGGCTATGAGAAAGTTTGAAGCCAAGAAACGTCGTATAGATGAGTTGTTAAATACTTATCAGAAATAAACCGTGTATTTATAAGCAATCAAATAGGGGCTTATAAGCCCCTATTTTTATTCCATTCTAAACTCTAATTTATAACGCATATCCGATGCTGGCTTTCCTTCTGTTTTGAATTTCCATTTTTCAATGGCTTCTAGGGCAGCAGTTTCAAACATATTTTCAGGATAAGCTTTTCTCACTCTTATATTGCTCGGCGTGCCATTTTCATCTAAATCAAACTCCATCTTTACATAGCCTTCTATGTTCTCTTTTACTGCTTGTGAAGGATACTTTGCAGGTACCGTTTTCACAGGTATCGCTGCACTAGGAGGTGGCGGAACTCGCGAAGCCTCACCTTTTAGTACTTTTGGCGCTGGCGGTACTCTGATACCAATATGGTTTACTGGAGGTGGTACTCGCGTAGCATCTCCTTTCAATACTTTTGGGGCGGGTGGCAATCTAAGACCTATGTGCTTAACTGGAGTCACTCTTAGGTTTTCTCGTTCTTTTTCAAACTGACGTCTAGACTTTTCCAGCTGCTCTTTCGCTCGTTGGATTTCAAGCTGATAACGTCCTTGATTATTCTTTAACTGTTGTTGAGCTTTTTTTAATTCCTTTTGGATGGTTTCAAACTCTTCCTTTGAAAGTTTTCCTTCGAGATAGTCAGTTTGAACATCCAAATGACTTTGCTCAATTTCCATAAAAGCTTGCTCCATACCTTCAAAACTTCTAGTGATTTCTTCCTGTGCTTTTTCCATCTCTGCTACTGACCTTTCAATCTCAAGCTGAGCAAGCGCCATTTCTTTTTCAGCTTCTACCATTTCTTTTTCTGAACGACGCATTTCTTCTTCAGCCCTTTCAACAGCCTCTTCAAACTCTTGTCGTTCTTTCTTAGTCATTGGGCGTTTATTACCGTTTTCATAAACTAACCAATCTCCATCTTTGTTGACGTAAGATTTCCCATCAATGGTCCATTCGATAGAATGGCTACCATCTTTATCTAGCTGTTTAAAACTATTCATATTAATAGCATAAAGCGAAGTGGTCGCTAGCACTCCTATGCAACCTAACGCTATTGCTAGTTTATTAGATTTTCTTTTGGTATTTTTGATACTCATGATACGTTCCTCTAATTGATTAAACATTTTCCATGAGCAAAGTAAGCTAACCGAGTGTGTGGCAGAAACGGTTGATAATAATGCATGACCATAGGTTTTGTGCTCAGGTTCTGGAGCACGATTAAGTACAAGGTAATCGCAATAAACTTCTTGGTCATGGCGGAAGTTTTGTCGCGACAAGTAAATCAGTGGATTAAACCAAACTAAGCAAACTAAAATATCCCACAAAAGATTCAACCATAGATGCTTTTGACTAATATGGTGCTCTTCATGGCGAATAATTAATTGTATTTGCTCTTCCGATAACTCACTAACTAATTGAATAGGAAAATAGATTTTGGGATTTATAAACCCATATACTGCTGGTGAAAAGCCTTCTTTATCAATACCAACAATAGAGTATTTTGATGCTATTTTAAATTGATATGGAACTATAATTCTTTTTAGATCAACTCTCAGCGCTCTATGCTGTTTGATTAACCTTAGTATTAATAACAGACTGACAAAAAACCAACCATAGGCAACGTATGTCCAAGTATCAAAACTTTCAATCGGTTTCACTACATAACTACCGATTAAATAATTTACGGTTTCTGTTGGTGGTTGGCTAAAGTCTATAAAGCTTATCAATTTTGCAACGCCTAACCCCACGGGGATCGATAACCATAGCAGGTAAGCGTTATAATTTTTTGTGGTTTTTCTAATAACGGATCTTGCCAACCAAATCACCGCCAGTAGTAAGGTCAGCTCAATATTGGACTGCCAAAGATAAGCAAGCAATTCATTCATCAGTTTTGCTCCTTATCCAAAAGTTCTTTTAAATAATTCAACTCTTGCTTTGATAATTGTTTGTTTTGCACAAAAGTTGCTAATAATTCTTTCACATTGCCTTTAAACACTTTATCTAAAAAGCCATTACTTTCTTCTTCTATAAAGTCTTCTCTTTTAATATTTGGGGAATATAAATACTTTCGACCCTGGGTTTCGTACCCAATAACCCCTTTTTTAACCATGCGGTTTAAAAAAGTTTTTACAGTCTTTTCATTCCAGTCTTGCGCTGCTAAACGTTCAACCACTTCTTGACTGGATAACGGAGATTCCTGCCACAGCACCTCCATTACAATTTGTTCTGACTCACTCACTCGATTAGACATACTTGCTCATTTCTTTAATTATGATTACAGATGTAATCCACTTTTAAAGATTACACCTGTAATCATTAAAAAGCAACTGTCCATAACTATTTTTTTTAAACCTCTTAAATATTAATAAATAGCTTATCTTGCACTTTATAAATCAATCGCTTAGAGTGTTTTAATCACTTTAATGGGGCAATAATAATGAATATCAGTCTTAAAATTTTAATCTTTATGGTCGTAGGTGGTATTGTCGGTACCATTCTTCACCAGTTTTCTGGTAACGCTTTTATCAATGAATATTTCATAAACGGCGCATTCCACGTTGGCGGAAAATGGTTCGTTAATGCTTTGAAAATGTTGATGGTACCCTTAGTTTTTGTATCCATTGTTTGTGGCGTTTGTTCACTAGCAGATCCTAAAAAGCTTGGTAATTTAAGTTTAAAAACTATTGGTTTATATTTAGTTACTACCGCCCTTGCTTTAGTTCTAGCGATAAGCCTCGCACTAATCTTTCAGCCTGGTGAAGGGATGCCACTTAAGGATACTGGATATGTTGCAAAAGAGTCGGTGCCGTTTGTAAATGTTTTAGTAAATCTTATCCCATCAAATGTGGTGCAGGCATTTGCTGAAGCTAAAATGTTGCAAATCATTATTTTTGCCATTTTATTTGCCATTGCGATTATGCACTCAGGGAAAGCCGGCGAGCGCATCAAAGAGTTTTTTGATAGCTTAAATGAAGTGGTTTTAGCCATTGTAAACATTATCATGAAGTTCGCGCCTTATGGAGTGTTCTGTTTAATTGCTAAAACTTTTGCAACATTTGATACTGAATCCCTGTTCCAAGGTCTATTTTGGTACTTCGCATTAGTAGTTCTCGCACTTATTCTTCACGCCTTAATAACCTATAGCGCCTTATTACGCTTTGTCGGTGGCTTAAACCCAATCGTATTCTTCAAGGGTATGTGGCCAGCAATGATTACCGCTTTCGGTACCTCTAGCTCAGCGGCAACTTTACCAGTTACCATGCGCTGTGTTGAAAAGAATATTGGTGTCAAAAAATCTACTTACTCTTTTACCCTTCCACTCGGTGCAACCATAAACATGGATGGCACAGCCATTATGCAAGGTATTGCGACTTTATTTATTGCGCAGGCTTATGGCGAGGCTTTAACAGCAGCACAGCTTGGAATGATCGTAGTCACCGCTACTTTAGCGTCGATTGGTACAGCTGCGGTTCCTGGAGTTGGCTTAATTATGCTTCAAGGCGTTTTATTACAAGTAGGTTTACCCATCGAAGCGATTGGCATGATCCTTGGTATCGATAGACTATTAGACATGACAAGAACGGCAGTAAACATTTCTGGCGATGCCGCGGTCAGTGCGATTGTTGCTAAGTCTGAAGGGGAAATTGATTTGGATGTGTATAACGATCCAGTTATTCATTCCAACTTTGAAGATCCTGAACCTGAAACTAAGTAAAAAAAGGCTCCGTTTGGAGCCTTTTTTATAGTAGGTATTCTTTATAAAAAGCCAATTCAGCTTCAAAAGCTTTGATAATGGTTTCTGGTTTTCTGAATCCATGACCTTCGCCTTCAAACTCAATATATTGATAAGGCAAGCCTTTAGCCTCTAAAGCTTTAACCATTGCCTCAGATTGACTTGGAGGCACAACTTTGTCGTCCAACCCTTGTAATAATAATATCGGACACGATAGTTGCTCAGTGTGCTCGCAAGGTGAACGATCTAAATAAGTTTGTCTTGCCTCAGGTAGTGGGCCAACCACAGAGTCTAAATAACGAATTTCAAACTTATGACTGTCCTGCGCCAGAGATAACAAGTCTGCAACACCATAGCGACTCATACCCACTTTAAACTTATCGTGGAATGTTAAAGCACAAAGAGTTGTATATCCTCCTGCACTACCACCTCTGATTGCTAAGCGTTGCCCATCAATCAATCCTTCACTAGCAAGATGTTCAGCCATGGCAATACAGTCGTCCACATCATGCAGCCCCCAGTTCCCTTTTAGGCTATCTCTGTATCTTCGCCCATAACCGGTACTGCCACGATAGTTTACATCCGCAACGGCAAAGCCTCGACTAGTCCAAAATTGTATTTGTAAGTCATAGCCCGCGTCCGTCATACCTGTTGGCCCGCCATGACTCATTACTATTAAAGGGGGTAGCTCACCTTGCTCGCTTTGGTGATTTGAACTAACAGGTGGATAAAAGAAGCCATAAGCTTGCTCATCATTAGAAGTTTGAAATTGATAATGAACGCCCTTTGAAACTGCTTCTACACTTGATGATTTATCCAAATTTCTGACTGGTTCTATTTTCTGAGTATCGAGCTTATAACAATAAATTTCCTGTGTGGCTTCTTTGCTAGCAGCAATAAAATATAGATAGTTGTTATCTTTAACAAACTCGCCACTGAAAAAACAAAATTGATCTTCTATTTGCTTCACGCTTTTAGTCAGCAAATCAATTTCAAATAAATTTTGCTGACCAAATTTAGTGCCAATAGCAAAAATTTTATTTTCAACTATTTGAAATGTATGACAAGCAAACTGCCACTGAGGTAATCCAAATTCGATTTCACAAAATTCGTGAGTAACCTGCTTATTACAATAGATGTGCCACCAACCGTTCTCATCAGACACATAAAATAATTCATTGTTAGCAGACCATTGTGGGTCATAAACTGAAACCTTGTTGGAACCGGCTACCAACCTTTTATTGGCTAAACAGCCATCTTTATCAAGATCCGCTAACCAAAGTTCAGTTTCATCCCAAGGCATATTAGGATGACTCCATTGCAACCAGCTTAACTGCTTTCCATCAGGACTGAATCGCGGATTAGAGTAAAAATCTGCTCCTTTAGCGATGACTTTAATAGTGTTTGAACCCAAATCACAAATAACCAAATCATTGATAACATCATGCCCTGTTGCTCCTTCCGGATGCGTTTCTCGGACACATACTGTTGACGTTAATTCAGGGTGAATATCACCATCGGCGTAACGCAAGCCATGTTTATGCTCAGCTTGTGGGCTAATAGGACTTACTTCATTGGTAACAAGGTTTTGGACATACAACCTTTGATCTTTATCATTAGCAAAGATCAATAAGTTAGCTCTACCCCAAAAGTCTCCAGAGCCGTACTCATGGACCCTAGTACGCACGCTATAATCATCTGGAGTTATATCAACGGAAACTCCATTTTCATACTTTACAATAACACCACGGCCTTTTTCTTGGGCACGCGACTCTAACCAATAAAGCTCATTACTAATGCAATGCATTTGCCCTAAACGGTTCGATTTATTAGCCAGCATTTCGGCAGAAATACTTGACTGCCAATGACCATAAGGTTTATTTAATTTATTCATGATTTAAAACAATTTGATATAAAACTTCATCTAAATAAGAAAGCTCAAGTTCCTTCCAACGAGGGTGATTATTTAATAAGGAGATTCTATCTAACTCTTTAATACTCGAATTAGGGAAGTATTCTTGCAGTGCTTTTAAATTGATATAAAACGGAGGGCCATCCATTTCTGCAGTTTTGTAATCCATGGTGACCATATAAATAACAGCATCACTTTCTAACAAGCTTATCAGATGTTGAGTATAACGATTTCGTAAATCATCTGGCAAAGCAACTAAGGCAGCTCGATCAAAAACTTGCGAAAACTTTCCGATTACTTTGCTGGATAAGTTGAAAAAGTCTGCAAGCCATATTTCAAACTTTCCAAAATCGAAATGTTCAAATTGGTTAGTTTGTTTTTCTATTGGTTTTAACTGAGTATCAGCAATAAAAGACTCTACCGCCGTTGGGTTAAACTCGATAGAAGTGGAAAATAGGCCGTTTTCTGCAAGAAAAATGGGGTCTAGCGATTTACCGGATAATGGTAAAAGCACTCGCCTATCATTCTTAAATAGATGCAAATATTTCGATAACAGCGGATGTGCTGACTCTACATGGAATGGTTGTGACGGACGTTGCCAACAGTTGTCCCAAAACTCATAGTCCATCACAAAACCTAATTACTAATATCAGTTACTTATACAAATTGCTTTGGTTGGAGCGCTGTACCCAACTCCAAACAAACTTATCCAAAAAGCCATGTAAGCTAATTGATAATTTATCCGACAAGGGACGTTTTATTTCATATTTAACCGAATAGACATCTCTATCTTCTGTTGCTTTAGTGATTAAGTCATCACTAGTGCTTATATTATCGATAAGACCTAACTCTAAAGCTTGAGTGCCATACCAATGCTCACCTGTGGCAACTTTATCAATATCTAACTCGGGGCGGTTTTCATTAATAAACTTTTTAAACAGTTGATGAGTTTCTTCTAACTCTTGCTTAAACTTTTCACGACCATGAGAAGTATTTTCACCAAACATAGTAATGGTTCTTTTGTAATCACCTGCCGTGTGTTGCTCGTAATCCACATGGGCTTTCTTTAACAGCTTATTAAAATTAGGGATTTCTGCAACCACACCAATAGAACCAATAATGGCAAATGGAGCCGATGCAATTTTATCTGCCACACACGCCATCATATAACCACCACTTGCCGCTACTTCATCTACGGCAATAGTTAATTGATGACCAGCAGCTTTAATACGGCTAAGTTGAGAAGCAGCTAATCCATACGCATGCACCATTCCACCTGGACTTTTCAATCTTAGTAAAACTTCGTCTTGTTTGTTAGCTGTGGCTAAAATTGCTGTGATTTCTTCTCGTAAGGATTCAACATCGCTAGCTTCAATATCACCATCAAAATCCAAAACATAGGTTCTTGGTTTAACTTCAAGTTCTTCGGATTCTTTATCTTTTCCAGATTTAACTTTTTTCTTATCTTCTTTGGCTTCTTTTTTATCTTGCTCTTTTTCTTCTTTTTGCAAAGCTTTCCATTCTGCTTTGGATAATACTTCGCTTTGTATTGTATGCTTATGATCTTTAATTTCCTCACCCAAATTAGTGACTTTAATATCACCTTTCAAGCCTGAGCGTTGCTTTTGGCCAGCACTTAAAATAAACCCAAACACCACAATAATCGCAACAACAACCGTAACTGCTTTTAAAAGAAACAAGCCATAATCTGATAAAAATTCCAAGAAAAACTCCTAAGATACTAATAACTCGATGAGTAAACGAAAAAAGCCCTCGCTATTTACATAACGAGGGCCTGCAATCCTAATGGATTATTGCTTATGGTTCAACAAGTGCAGGATCTGAGACCACTACTTGTGTACCACCGGAAGCAATGAAATTAGCAATAGAAGTTTGCATTGCTACTGTTTCAGCTAAGAATTCAGTTGCACCATTAGCGCCAGCTGGGCTTAATGGCGTCGCATGATTACCCGATACAAACTTTAAGAAAGCTCTGTCCGTAGCAGTAGTTTCGGTGGTTGTTGCTAAACCGTACATAGCCGCTAAAGGAATTGAGCCAGCCAAAGGAGCTGTGGCCGCCGCATTTGGAACCACTGAATCGCCTTTAACTTGAATCGCTAAAGTAGGTACATTATTAGCTTGAGCGATTGTCGCGTAGTTAATTGGATCGCCTGCATCAGTAACCGTCTGAGCTGCAACAAGGAATGCCGGTAAAGTTACGCCCAAAAACTCAGGGCTATTAGGATCTTCGCCAGCAGCTGCCGCAACACCCGCACGAATTCTAGGACCAAATGATTCAGATGCGTTCAACATACCTGCAATCGAACCCGAAGCGGTTGCAATCACGCTTGATTTAGCAAAGTCTGAAAGTGCTGTATAGTTTGAACCCACGATACCGCCTAGTGAGTGGCCCATAAAGCTTACTTTTGTAGAGTCTAAATCAGGAAGACCATCACCATCAACATCCATTGCTGGGATAGCTTTTTCAAGCGTTAACAAATCTAAAGATGCTTGACGTAAGTTATCACGAGACACCAATAAATTAGCTAAATTGATAGTATGTGCGCCCGAAGCATCTGGAGTACCATCTGGACCTGGAGCACTAGTTGCGTTATCTACATAATCAACACCGAAAGTACGTTCTCTTAAAGCACCCGGTGTATATCCTTCAAATATACCTAATAAACCGCCAGAGGCAGCTTGTAAGCCTTGATGAACCGCATTATTAACAGCAATACCATGTAATGGCTGATCCATAGAAACCACAGCTGTACATGCACCCGCCATAGTATCCGCGATACCTAACATAGCAGTACGGTCACTGGTAATACCGTGTTGGAAAATCATTACTGGGTAAGGCTTTGGACAAAGCGGATTTTTCGGTAATGATGCTAATAATGGCACCATTTCATCCGACTGCTTTTGCGCTAATGGGTTTGCATAAGTCAAGTTACCACCCGCTAAAGGATTAGGTACAAACTGACCATTAACTGGAACTAAATCTGCCGCAACCCAATGTCCATTTAAAACCGCTAAAGGATCAGTCGCTGATGGAACACCCAATAAGTATGGAAGCGTTAATTGACCTTTATATAGATTAGCAGCACCAATACCTGTGAAAGGTGTAGTATCAGTCATCAAACTTGAGAAGTTCGTCGCTGGGAAAACCGTATTCCCAGATAAACCAATTGGTAAATCAATATAGACGCCTTTTGCGGCTATTAGTGAGTTAGCAATCGACTGAATGGTGAATTGATAAGCTAAGACCACTGAATCACGAGAAGAGCCAGCACCTTCTGCGGCCGCAAGCATAGCATTAACCAGTTGGCGAATAGGCTCTAAACCTGCTGTAACACCGCTTGGGTCAATAGCTGTAGGAGATTTAACAATTTCAAACTGAGGATCAGAAGCTAACGGAGTACCATTGCTATCAGTAATACCATTAGTTAAAACCACCATATAAGAAGCTTGAGCTTCAAATGGTCTTAATGGCACAACTGCGATAGTTAATGGACCAGCCATCTGGAATACATAATCTACCCCGAAAGTCAGTTCTGACTCAATGCCAGTTACTGGACCTGTAGGTAAAATAATACCGGAACCTGGAGAAGTTTCTGGTCTTAATACCGAGGTTTTGAAAATTCTTAAAGATTGGCCAGGGACAATTGAACTTGGGTTTAATGCTGAATTTACTGAAGAATCAGCCACATTAGCGTTGTCTCTAAAGCTAATTGTAAATGGCGCATGAGTTGACCAGCCATCTAAAGCGTTAATCGCAGTAATTGGATTAGAAGGACTTGGATCTGCATTAGGGATATTTAGCGTTAGATCTTGAGTTCCACTAAATAAAATATCGTTAGGGATTGGAAGCTCACCATCACCTGGCGCATAAATTGGACTTACCGCCACTTTACTACCACCAACACCTGAGCCGGTATCAGGGATTTTAGGTTCGTCAGGACCACTGCCACAAGCTGTTAAAACCAAGCTACTGACTAGAGCTATCCCGTGTAAAACTTTCTTCATTGGTTACTCCCATTCTAAATATCAAGGACTTACAAGTCCTATTTATATAATTTGTACATTATCATTACGATAAGATTTACCAATCCTACTCCGTAATGAGGGCTTTTGGCAAGTGGACTTACCAGATTAGTAAGGCCTATTGAATTTATCGACTTACAATTTCGTCAAAGCTTTTTAGCTCAGCTTTAGCTCGATCCCATAACTCGCCACTTTCATGGCCATATTTCCATAGGACATTGATTGCCATATCAGCGTCATTAGCTCTAACTGCTTGGGCTAAATCTTTGTAATATTGGTTTGCCAATTTACGTGTTTGCTCCCAGCCAAAATAATAACTACCTATTTTGTAATAAATAGCCTCAAAACCATTTAACATTAAAGTATAGATTGGATTTCCAGATGCTCTAGTTGCCAAATGATGAAATTGCCAATCATAGGCGATATAGCCTTGAGCATTATTTGGTACTTGGTCAATTTTATCCAAAATTTCCAACAATGCCTCAGGATCATTTTTAATAGCTTTGCGTAGGAAAACACTGGCAGTCATGGTCCTAGCTTCTAACAAATTATCAGCTAGCTCGATAGAGCCTTCATCATCTAATTGGATTAAAGTATCCAATACATTCAATGTGGCAGATTCCCAAATATCATTTACTTTAGTTGGTTTACCATGTTGAATGGTTAACCAGCCATCTCGCGCAAGACGTTGTAAGACTTCTCGTAATGTTGTGCGAGTAACACCAATGATCTCAGCTAATTCTCGCTCTGCAGGTAAAATCGTTCCTGCGGCAAATTTACCATTCCAGATAGATTCGACTATATACTGCTCAGCGAATGCTGCTGGCGTAAGGGCTTTTGCTGTAGCCATTTATTTCCCCAAAAATAGAATAAAAAAGTGGTAAGATGACTCACCTTTGTAGTTTTTAACACATAGCCTCAGCCTTTTCTAGCCTATTGCATAATATTGCATCAATAATCTCTGAAAAAAGTAAAATCGCCTTGAAAGCTTCGGTATTAGCCCGAAATTACTGGAAAAAAAGCCCCAAGTACATAGAATAGGTACACACTTACTTTAGAAGACGATGACATAACAATATGAGCTACAGTGTTCGCAATGCAATTTTTGATAATTTCTTAGGAAACGCGCCTGACTGGTACAAAGTAACCATTATTGGTTTTTTAATTATTAATCCAATAATCCTCCATACTCTCGGCCCTGTAGTGGCAGGGTGGATACTGGTTGGTGAATTTATTTTCACACTGGCCATGGCACTAAAATGTTACCCATTGCAACCTGGGGGTTTAATTGCCCTTGAAGCTGTTTTTCTCGGTTTAACTTCGATAAACACTATTTGGTATGAAATCGTTAATAATCTCGACGTGATTCTTTTATTAGTATTCATGGTTGCGGGTATTTACTTTATGAAGCAGCTTTTGCTTTATATGTTTTCAAGAATTTTATTGGGCGTTAAATCTAAAGTTGCCCTATCACTAATGTTCTTATTAGTTTCGGCCTTCTTATCAGCTTTCCTAGACGCTCTAACCGTAACCGCGGTTGTTATTTCTGTTGGTGTAGGCTTTTACGGTATTTATCATAAAGTTGCAGCAGGGATTGATTATAAAGAACGTGAAGATATTACTACCGATGAAGAAGTTTACGAACAACACCGCGCCGATTTAAGTCAATTTAGATCATTTCTTCGAAGCTTGATGATGCATGCAGCCATCGGTACTGCATTAGGGGGCGTTTGTACTTTGGTTGGTGAGCCGCAGAACCTTTTAATTGCAAACACCGCAAGCTGGGCATTTGGTGAATTCTTCTTACGTATGGCACCAGTTACGATGCCGGTGCTTGTTGCTGGAATTATTGTTTGTATCTTGTTAGAGAAAACAAAAATCATGGGCTACGGCAGTACATTACCTTCTGCTGTAAGAAAAGTGATGGAAGAAGATCAAATTAAGAGAGATGCTAAGCGCACCAAAAAAGATAACTGGTCATTAGTTCTGCAAGGTCTGGTTGGTGTTTGGTTAATCATTGCGCTTGCCTTACACTTAACTGATCACGTTGGTCTTATCGGTTTATCGGTCATCGTGCTTGCCAGTGCCTTTACCGGCGTCATTGATGAACATGCGGTTGGTAAGAGTTTTGAAGAAGCCTTGCCCTTTACCGCATTACTAACGGTATTCTTTGTAATCGTTGCGGTGATTTTCGACCAAAAACTATTTAGCCCAATTATCCAATATATCTTCACTATGGATAGCGAATCGCAAGTGGCAGCTTTCTACTTAGCTAATGGCGCCCTTTCCGCTATCAGTGACAACGTATTCGTTGCGACGGTGTATGTTGGCGAAATTAAACAAGCCGCTATTAATGGCGTAATCAACCGTGAAACGTTCGATTTATTATCTGTAGCCATTAACACTGGTACTAACATCCCAAGCGTTGCAACTCCAAATGGTCAAGCAGCTTTCTTATTCTTGTTAACAAGTGGCTTAGCTCCTTTGATTCGCTTGTCGTATATGCGGATGGTAATTATGGCACTGCCTTACACCATCGTAATGACCATCATTGGTTTAATTGGCGTGGTTTACTTCCTAAAACCAGCTACCGCCACCATGTATGAAAAACAGCTAATTAATCACCATTCGATTGAACAGCTTAAAAGTGATGGTAAAAGTAAGGTACATTAAAGGAGAACTGTAATGATAAAGGCTATTGCATTTTTTGTTGTTGGTACTCCATTGACCTTATGGGGTTTATTAAGTCTGTATAGTGCATTTGAGATTGCATTTTTAGGAAGTGCTGATGATGCACATGCTGCAGGCTCATTCCTGGGAATATCAATTCTACCAATTGTAACGACATTAATTGGTCTTGCTTTGTTATATGCGGGCAAAAATACTTTAAGCGATATTAAGGCTGAAAAGGAAGGTAATTCTGAAGGGTTTAAAAATATTACTAATTAATTTTTGTCTTCCCCCAAAGCGCATCACTTAAAGATTCTATTTTAGCTTGGTGCGCTTTTAGTTCTTCGTCGGTCGCTTTTATCACTCTTAACGGTTTCCGATCACTAGTAATTTTTCTAACACTAATCTCTCCTGCTTGTTCATTGCTCCCCGCAGCTTGGCGGCCCAATGTCAGGCTCGTTTGACCGCCTGTCATGCGTAAATAAACGTCTGCTAGAATTTCTGAATCCAGCAAGGCGCCATGTAATTCACGGTGATCATTTTTAATGTCATAACGATTACACAATGCATCTAGGCTATTGCGTTGTCCTGGGTGCATTTGACGAGCGAGGGTCAAGGTATCCAATACCGTACAATAGTCGCTCATGGAGCCTTTATTGCGCTCCAAAAGCTTTAATTCATGATCAAGGAAGCCGATATCGAATGGCGCATTGTGAATCACTAATTCGGCGCCATCCACAAATGCTAAGAAATCATCTACCACATCTTCAAATAGTGGTTTATCCGCAAGAAACTCGTTGGTGATCCCATGGACTTCAATCGCGCCTTCGTCAATGTCACGGTTTGGTTTTAAATATTGATGATAATGATTACCGGTCAATTTACGGTTTACCATTTCCACACAACCAATCTCAATGATTTTATGACCTTCTGAAGGCTCTAACCCCGTGGTTTCCGTATCTAATACAATTTGTCTCATAGTTTTATCTTATCAACCGTTATCTTGGTTATTAATGGTCATGTTACGACGCGCGACAATCAAATCCTGCTCCGCTAATACTTTATCAACACCTAAATTGGCTAACTCATCAGCAATCTCATTCTCAGTATGGCCACTGTGCCCTTTCACCCAATGCCAATTCACCTGATGACGCGCTACTTCTTCATCTAGCGCTTGCCATAAATCCTTATTCTTTACTGGTTTTTTATTAGCAGTTTTCCAACCTTTTGCTTTCCAACCATCCATCCAAGATTGAATACCGTTTTTTACATAACTGGAGTCCGTTGTAAGCTCAACTTTACAAGGTTTTTTTAAGGCTTTTAATGCTTCAATAGCTGCCATTAACTCCATGCGATTATTGGTTGTGTCCAACTCACCACCATAAAGTTTTTTCTCATGCTCACCATAACGTAACAAAGCTCCCCAGCCACCAACGCCAGGATTTCCCTTACAAGCTCCATCAGTAAAAATTTCAACTTCTTTCAATTTATTGCCTTAGTTTTCTTCGTTTTTTAAAACGTTATTTACTATAAGATTCGCGAGTAGATACATTGGCCAGTTTAGCACGCATAGACAATGCCAACTTTTCTTCTAACGGTTGAATCGGGTTCATAGTAGCCACTTTCTTATGTGCTTTGATCATATAGGCGATTGGTGCGGAAAGCCATGCCTTTGACATTTCAGATTTAGATTGAAAATTACTAAAGCCCCGCCACCATGGACAACCAATAGCTTCGACTTGCTCCATTTCAAAACCCAATAAATTCAACCAATCTTTAAATCTACTTTGATTAATTTGATTGGATGCTAGCTGTTTTCTGGAGTTACTCAAACCAACCTTAGCTTTTAAATACCAAGGGTTATAAGGGGCGTATATCAGAGCATATAAATTCCCTTGAGGCTGTAGAGCTCGATGAACCTCACCGAGTAAAACCGATGATGTTTCAGTATAATCAAATCCAAAGCTAACAATAGTGGCTTGTAAAGAGTCGGTCATCAATGGCAATGCTTCAGGATCTGCATTCACATCATGAGCCAATGTTGGCCCAAGCTTGATATGATAATCGAAGACATTATCCGGCATGTTAAGACATTGTGTTAGGCTGTCTAAAGTCAAAAGTAGGCCACCTTGATAAGATTCAAGGTTTGCTTGTAGCCATTCTTGCCATATGTAACGAATACGATTGCCAGCGGGCAATAAAGGCCAGCTAAGCTCATTTAATAAAGCCACTTTAGATTGACTTCCTAATAACATCTTATTATGTTCATGCTAACCCTTTGCAGTTTTGCAGGCAAGCACAGCAATATGAAAATCTTCCCTATTCGCGCTTTTACCGATAATTATATTTGGGCAATTCACCATGAGCAGTCGCACAGAATTATAGTAGTAGATCCTGGTGACGCTAAGCCTGTAATTGAATACATAGCATTAAATGACTTAGAGCTAGATGGCATTATCATTACCCATTACCACAATGACCATATTGGTGGTGTCAAAGAGCTGAAAGAAAAGTTTCATTGCCCAGTTTATGCTTCTGCTTTGGATCAATTAAACTTTAGTGATCACGATCTAAAAGACCAAGCATGTATCTCTTTTTGGGATAATCAATTAAAGTTCAAAGTGATACATGTACCAGGTCATACTTTAGGCCATGTTGCTTATTATGAAGAATCAAAAGGTCTGCTATTTTGCGGCGACACTTTATTTCGATCGGGCTGTGGCAGAATGTTTGAAGGCGAGCCAGCTCAATTTCTTCAATCACTTCAAAAACTTGCAGAATTACCCAAAGAAACTAAAGTCTTTTGCACCCATGAATATACTTTAAGTAATTTAGCTTTTGCAGAGTTTATAGAGCCCGACAATACTGACGTCCAAAATTTAAAAGCTTATTGTGAGTCATTGCGTGCGAAAGACGATGTAACCTTACCTTCGAGCATTGATAGTGAGTTAAAAACTAACCCTTTTTTACGTTGTAAGCTTACCGCAGTCAGAGAGCGCATAAACACACTTTGCGACAGAAATGATAAGAATGATCACCAAATATTTGCTAGTATGCGTCGATTAAAAGATAATTTTTAATCCTAATGCATATAAAACAACGACTTATAATACTTCTGACACTAGCAAGTACTTTAGCTGCTTGTAAAACATTAAATACGCAGCCGCCATCAGATGTCACTGAAATTGAAAACTCTTCTCCCCCCCCCTTATCAACAAAGGAAAGTTCAACAGAAGAGAATAGTTCTTTAACTCCCATTACGGTCGAAAATCCAGTTGCTGAAAAGCCTAAGGCTATTTTGGATTTATGGCAATACATTCAAAGTAAGCAACATTTGACTAGCGTACAGCACCCTAAAATCAAACAATTCGAAAAATACTTTTTAAAACATTCTCGTTATCTAAATAATAAAACCGAGAAAGCAGCACCTTACCTCTATTATATTATTCAAGAGCTAGAAAAACGTGATATGCCCTTAGAGCTCGCTTTTACCCCAATGGTTGAATCAAACTTTGATCCACTTGCTCATTCCGTAGTTCAGGCAGCAGGCTTATGGCAGTTTATGCCTAAAACAGCAAAAGGTTTCGGCTTAAAGATTAATGAATGGTATGACGGCCGTCGTGATCTAGTGGCATCTACCACTGCAGCTTTAGATTATTACCAGTATCTAAATAAATTATTCAATGGTGATTGGTTGTTAACAGTTGCGGCCTATAATTATGGCCAGGGCAATGTTCTAAAAGCCATAAAGAAAAATAAGCAAGCAAACAAGCCCGTTGACTTTTGGTCGTTAAAATTACCTAAAGAAACTCAGCGCCATATCCCTAAATGGCTAGCTTTGTCGAACCTATTGATAAATCAGGCGGAGTTTAACTTAAAGCTTACTCCTATTAAAAATCAAGCTCGTTTTGAAAGCGTTGAAATAACGGCGCCCGTAAATTTAGTTCAATTAGCCAATAGTACGGGATTAGATAAAGATGAGTTTTACAGATTAAATCCAGCGTTTAACCGCTTATTTATCCCCGTGGAACATCAAAAAGCAGACTTATTAATTCCCGTTGAGTCCATGTTTGAATTTGAAACCAAACTTGCGATGCTACCTGCAAGTCAATTTAACGTAAGCTTTAATTATAAAGTTAGGGCTGGAGACAGTTTAATTAAGATTGCTAAAAAACATAATACCAAAGTGGCAAGTATCAAATCTATCAACCACCTTAAATCCGATCGAATTAAAATTGGACAAACTTTGAAGCTACCGGGAGCAGTTGAAGTTAGCAAGGAAGAAAGCGCCTTTTTTAATAAACTCAGCAACTATAAAAAGCGTCGAAAATATAAAATCTATAAGGTTCGTTCGGGGGATAGTTTATGGAAAATTGCAAAAAAATTTAAAGTTTCTACCAATAAAATCGCAAAATGGAATGGCATTTCTACCAAAAAGATCTTACGAATTGGACAGCCACTTAAAATTTGGCCTTCACCATAAATCTTAAAATATGTAATAAAAAAGAGCGCGTCGCGCTCTTTTTTATTACATGAAATACCAATTAACTTCTAAATAAAACTTTTTCTTTCTTAAAGAATTGAGTAACAAAATACAATAAAGCACCCGCTACAACCAATGTTGAAACCAGTAATATAGCAATCAAATTATAATCTACAGTGCCTTTGATTAGATCCTTCATAGCTAAAGCAACATTAGTCACAGGAATCATTGCAGTTTGCCAGGTTAACGAAACCCCAGGTATCAAGGTAACCATAACTGGTAAAAAACCAAGCAACATCACTGGAGTCATTAGCGCTTGTGCTTCTTTCATATTTTTAGCATAAATTGAACAAGCCAGTAATATTGATGCAAAAATTGCGGTTAATGGGATTAGCAAAGCTGCAACCAACAATAAGTCTTGCCCAGAAATATTAGCTAAGAAGTCCATCCCAATGGCCTTCCCGCCAAATGTTAATATCATAGCCCAAACAAAATAACTTGTGAGGGTAACGACAATGGAAGTAAAGCTGGTGGTAAATATCACTAAAAATTTGCCCATAACAATATCGCGTTTAGCAATGGGGGATAGTAGTAAGGTTTCCAAAGTGCCACGTTCTTTTTCTCCAACACCGATTTCCATAGCAGAATACATAGCACCGGCAACTGCTAATCCTATTAAAATATAAGCCACAAAGAATCCTGCAATTTCTCCAGTACGTTCCCTTTTAGTTGCATAGTTTTCTTTTTTAATATCAATTGGAGAATTAATAGCCTTTACATTTTGATTGCTAATATTTAAAGCCTTACCAAGTGCCAGTCTTTGATTAGTTTCAAAAGCATCCATTACTTTCATAACGCGATCATAAAACACTCTATCTAATGATGTTGAGCGCTTGTAGTGCATAACTATTTCTTCGGTCTTTTTACTTACTTGTGGCAACGATAGATCTGACTCTCCTTGAAAGATAAAATTGGCCTCACCCTTTAAAACAAGTTCTTTATAATCGGAACCTTCAATATTAACCAATTCAAAATCTTTTTCAGGAGTGAATAACCTTTGCAAAGGTTCATAGTTGTTCATTTCAACAAAAGCTACTTTAATTACTTTATCTTCTGCTTCTTTTTGCTTATCTCCAGAAAATTTACCAATTCCAAACATAATTAATGGAAAAATGACCGTTGGCAATAATATAGAAATGATTAAAGTTCTACGATCACGTAGCATTTCTAGCAATTCTTTTTTATAAATTAACCACATATTATGCAACCTCTTGTTGTACGTTAACCAGCTTTAAGAATGAAGAATACAAGTCGCCATTATCCGAAACTTTTGCAAACTCATCTGTGCTACCGAAGAATTTAGTTTCGCCTAAATCAATCAAGCACACTTGATCACATAACTGTTCAACTTCATGTAAATGATGTGTTGAAAAAATTACGGACATATCAGTTCCACGGTAGGACTCAATAAAATCCAATACTGTTTTTGCCGAAATAACATCAAGCCCTGTAGTTGGCTCATCAAACACCAATATTTTTGGCTTATGTACAACAGCACGTGCAATAGAGGCTCGTTGTGTCATACCGGTTGATAAGTCATCAGCACGCTTACTCGCAAAAGAATGTATATCGAGCAAAGTGAATATCTCATCTACTCTTTCGGCTAACTCTTGCTTACCCATTCCATGCATTCTGCCAAAATATTCAACGTTTTCACGAACGGTCAGACGATGATAAAGGCCTGTTTTCCCTGATAAAAAACCGATCTGCTTGCTAGCATATAATCTATCTTTTGTGACATCCTGTCCATTTATTAGAATCTGACCCTCGGTTGGTTGCAATGCCGTCGACAACATCCTTAACGTAGTAGTCTTGCCAGCACCATTAGGCCCCAAAAGCCCTAATACTTTTCCAGGTTCAACTGAAAAGCTGACATCTTTTACTGCATGAAAGACGCCTTCACCTTCTCTTGGGTCTATCGCTTCTTTCTTTTGCTTTGCTTTAGCTTTTGCTTGTTTTTTATCGTAAACAAAAGTTTTGGCAAGATTTTTTAATTCAATCATTTTCTTCCCCTTGTTTTAAATTCTTCTCTTCTTTCTTTGATGTTACTATCGATAATATTTTACTGGTTAAAAGCTTTCTTATTTGACTTAATTTGGGCTTATTGTTTTTATCAAACTCAATTGGTCGGCACAATTGCATAGTTTGAATCCCCAAACGAGAAACAAGTATCCCAACACCTATTCCCTGGGCAGCCTTGGTAGACACTGTTGCTGCCAATCCTTTTCCAAGAAGTTCTACCCCTGCTTCAGCCACAAATTCACTGGCTCCGGCTAACATTAAATTGGTTGCCACTTGCTTAGTAAGCCCCAAACGGCCAAAGGCCGTTTGGGGACATCCATAAATTCTTGAAACTTCTTGAATCATTCGACTTGAACGCCAAGCTACTAACGCCATGTCAGCTATGGCAAGCGGGCTAAGTGCTACCATAAGAGCTGATTCAGTGGCATGCTTTCTAATTGCCTCCATTGCTAGCTCATCTAAACCACTCAAAACCTGATCATTGTAGATTCTAATTAATTCAGAATCATTATGGGATTTATGAGTGGCTTGACGATATAAAGCTAAAGACTGAGATATATCTACTTCTGAACTAAATTCCTCACTAACATCATCTAAATAGTCAGTTGCTTTACCATAAGTTTCATTAGCATTAAATTGAGCTAATAATTTACGCACTTTATTTCTTTTAATTAACCTTTTTCCTTTCGCTCTACCTTTTATAAGTGCACCCGCTCCAGTAATAATAGTCACCAGAACAATAAGGCTGACAGCTCCACCTAGAACCTTGTTGATTTCGAACATTGAATCTACAAATTGCCATGCCTCATATATGGATGCAGTTACTATGAAAGAAGCAAATGACCAACCAAATACCTTAAGTAATTTACTCTTAGTTTTTTTCGGCTTTAATTTAACCATGCTAGTTTCTGATGGCAGTTTTTTTTCCTTGTCATTAATGGCAACTGAATCTTCCAAAACATTAGAGTGCGCTTCAGACGACTCAACCTTAATAGTTTCACTATCAAACTTTACAGGCTTAGTACTCATAAAAACTTGTCTCCTATCAGAAGCTCTATTACACGATCCATTCTATGATGAGGTAATGCTTTTTCAGTAGTCAGTTCAGGGATAGCGAACTCAACAAAGTTGAACTCCTGATTAGCCCATTGTGATTGACTCATAGGCTCCGTTGGTATTATACCTGGGTAATTTACTATTTTCTTTTGTGTCCCAAGCTCATAACCCTTAACGCAGTTAAGTTTTTTATTATCATGATCGGCTATGACGGGTTCTGTTACTCGTATTGCACTGAAAGCCAAGTTATTAACCTGCACACCTTGATATCCAACCTGGTTTTCAGCCGAACGTAACATATTAGTTAGAAAGACTTTTAAAGCATTATGCTGATCAGGAGGGACATGATCTGACTTGGATGAAGCTATCACAAGTCTATTAATTTGGGGCTGGAACATTCTTTTTAACCAATTTGATTGACCATAATTAAAGCTAGTAACCAATTTGGATAAGGTTGATTGTAACTCTTTATAAGAATCGAACCCTTGGTTCAGTACTTTTAGTACATCAACTAACATAAGCTGACGGTCAACTTTAGAAAAGTACTCTTTAAAGAAGGGCTTTACTATATGTTCTTTATAATAGTTAAATCTTTTTTCTAAAAGAATATAAGCATTGCCGTTTAACTCTATATCTTTTTGAATTAAGAGTGGAAAGAAATCTAAGACTGGAGCTGAATCAAGATCACCTGGGAGGACAAAGCGACCAGGTTGAATAAAGTGAATCCCTTTTTGACTTGATTTACAAGCTCTTAGAGTTTCTCTGAATTCTTTTGACAAGCTTTTTATATCTGACTCAGTAGTTGAGCTTATATCTAAACTATTTATTCGCTCAAGCCAACCGCAAAGCATTTCTGATTGAGGGGGCATTGAAGCCCACTGATAAAACTGCTGACTCCATGTATGATAATCCAGGTTTAGTAGTGGTAAATCTAATAACCACTCACCCGGATAATCAACAATATCTACATTCAAATAACTATATGACTGTATTTTTTTGAGCCACTTATTTTTAATCTTATATTTAATACTAATACGTGCTTGGCTAATATTTGACGTTGAATCTGGCCAACAACCAGATTCTATAGAGCTAAGCGCCTTTGAATAAGGAAATTCCGGAATATGCATATCATTATATGGAACCAGCTTAGCAGCTACGACTCGGCTGTCAGCATGAGCTAACCAAAACGGTAAAGTTTTTGAATTTTTCTGATGAATAAGCTGATTAATAAATGAAGTAATAAATGCCGTTTTACCAGAACCACTCAACCCAGTAATACACACTCTAATATTTTTATCGAGCCCTCGCTCAACAAGCTCTCTTGCATGTTTAATATGAGTTTTAACGCTCACAACTCCCCAACCATTAGCATTTATTATGCTCATATTATAACTTATTACACTAAGAGAGATTGTTTATAATAGTAAATATTTATTTCAGCGATAGTTGCTATTGTTTAGAGGTTTTTAAAGAAGAGAAGGCTTTTATTTCTTCAAATTGCAACTTTTCTAATAGGTTACTTTGATATTCATATATTGGATAGCTGTACACTCTTTGAAGTAGAAGATATATTGGTGTTTCTTGCATTAATAAAAGACGGTTTTGAAATGATCGTTTTAAAATTTCAAACTGCTCGTCAGTCAATGATTCTTGATACTCTACTAAAATTGTATTTGCATTTAGTTCGCTATTGTTTTCTATACAGTTATTTTCTAAGACCTTAAAGTTTCCTTTTAAGTATATATTATTAAAGGCACCGAAAGTTAAGAGTTTTTCAACCACCCATTGATTATTATTTAGATTGAGTTTCTCAAAGCAATTATTAGAGTTCTGTCCAATTTCAAATAACTCATTGGTATGACCGACTTCTTCAAATAAATCCTCCTCTATAAAAAGAGAGTTTGAATACTCTTCATCCCAGCCTAATTTTAAAATTGTTAACTTATTGATGGGGTAACCAGAAAGCAACAGAGGTCTTAATATCGTATTTGCAATAAATTTATTCGATTGAATAGCGTTAGATTCATCGTAATCAAACTTCATTATAGGTGGGTAAGAATTAAAAATATCGACTTCAGAAGTCATACCTAATAAGGAGCAATCATAGAATTGACATACATTGAAACTCTTTTCAAAGACAAGTGCCAAACCTAAGTCGGAACTTTCGATTCTTAAGAAGTCAAAATACTGACCTGCTTCAATTTGGTTGCTAGGATTTAAAATATTTGTATTGTTTTCAATAGCGTCTGTTCGTATTTTATTAAGCTCTTGGTAATAGATACTAATTAATTCTAGCGATATGTTTGATAGGTATGATTTAAAAGAGTCAGTAAATGTTATGTTCTCTTCTAATGGCAGGTGTCCCAACCACTCTAAATACCCTTTCTGAGATCGCATAAGCTTATTCAGAAAGTTTTTAAAACTTAAGACTTTATTTGCAATTTCTCCTTGATTTAAAGTAACAGAACTCTTTTCAACAACACAGAATATATGTTCGTTATCTATTAAAAAATCAACAGTTTTAATATTATCGCTATTACAAAATAAAAGATTAGCAATAAGCTTTGAAAAATATTCGCTTTCACTTTTTCTATATGAACCTAACTCCTTAACATGTAATTCATCTGACTCTTGATTAACATCATTAACTAACGTTAGATTCTTTAAAATTCGATATAGTTCACCCAGCACTCTTTGCTCAGCGATATCACCTAAAATCATAATCTTAACATTAGAGGTAGATAAACTTGAATTTGAAAGCTCTTTCTCTACTTTCTGCAATAGAATTGGAATTTGTGACTCTTGTAGGACAAATATATAACGTTGAAAAAAGACTGAAGATTTTTGCTTTAAGTCTATTCCGTTATCAAAAGCAAATTTAGCAAGTTCTCTTTCAAGAACAACAGGCCTATTGGAATTTAGATAAAGCCCTATTGAAACAGTTGACTTGTTTGTTTGGATTACTTGAAAGGAACTATTTTCTTTAACAATTTCTACAATAGAATTATTTACGTCTACAGCGGACTTAACTCCTAAAGAAGCTACTGACAGTAAAATAAGAAATAGGTATATTATTTTCCGCATAAGAAAAAGGCCTCTTTCGAGGCCTTATTATCAATTAACTCTGGCTTCTGCCTCTGCTTTCTCAGCAGCGACCTCTGCTTCAACAGCCTCCGCTTCTTTTCTTAATAGCTCACGAACCTCTTGCTTTTGCTTAATATAAGCAATCCAAGAAGTAGCATTTTTTCGCACACGGTCAACGTTTTTAGCTTTTTGCAATGCTTGTATTGCAGCATTTTCATTACCTAAATAGAATTGGCCAGCGCCTATCTGTAAATATGCATTCCCTCTTTCGACTGGTTTTAAGCCACCCTTATTGACCGCTTGCTGGAAGTATTTAATTGCATTTTGATAGTCTTCCATATCGAAATACATATTACCAATCCGATATGAGTATTCCCCTTTGCTAGAAACCGCAGAAACATTTTTATAAGCCTGAATTGCTTTATCTCTTTCTTTTGCAGCATATAAATATCTAGCAACGAGCTTCAAGTTTTCTTCACTTTTAGGAACTATTCCATTTTGAAAACCTTCTTGAATACGTTCAGCCGCTCTTAAGGGCGCACCATTATTTGCATGCAAGGATGCGACGTTTTTATATTCAGATTCTTTTTTCCAAATTCCTTTCTGATAAGCAAGTTCTGATACCGCCAAAGCTGAAGCCTGGTCACCTTTTTGGTAATGGATAGAAAATAGTTGATTCCAATAATCTTTGTTGTTTGGGTAATGACCAACCATTTCTGTTAATACATTTACAGTACCATTCATGTCCTTTAGTCGATAATGAAGACCATAAAGCATTTTATACAAAGACTCTTTTTCTTTTATTTTAGTCGTTTTGTTTAATGCAATATAAGCTGGACAAATAGCATTTCTAAAATCATTATCTTGATAATATAGCTGTGCCAGAGCCTTATAATCAGAAACTGGCGGCTTTATAACTTGCTCGAAGTACTGTTTCATCCAGTTAATAGCATTTTTATAATCTTTCTTTCCTAAATATGCCCATGCTACTTGTTTTTTCATTTGCAAAATTGAATTTACAGGTAACGCATCTAAGTTTACTACTTCTTTTGCATACTGGACTGTTTTATTGAAATCATTAGCTTCAAATGCGAACCTGGCTAAATATTGGTTTACTACCGAAAGGGCAAACTTGTCTGAAGATGAGTTTTTCACTTCTAACAATAAAGCCTTCGCTTGAGCTTTATTAGCAGCTCCACCATCTGCTAATAACTGATTAGCAGTAGTGACCTTCTTATAAGCACCTGGATTTTTAAAACCAGAAACTTGCCTTTTGGGATATTCTCCAGACTCTTTTGCTAGAATAGAACAATTACCCGTATATTTCGTACTTAGGGCGCTAAGCTCTCCAATAGGAAGCAACGCTAACATTGATATACATATAACTCTATATTTCATTACATTCACCATAGCTTAATGGTTTAATTCAAATTTCATGGTGTAGCGCATATTTTTTTGTTCTACTGGCTGACCATTATATTGCTTAGGTTTGAATTTCCATTTTCTAATAGCCCTTCTTGCTTCTTTATCAAAAACACGTCTTGGTTTAGCTTCAGTGATTTTAATATTTGCAGGAGAACCATCAGGTAGAATATCAAAAACAAACTTAACATATCCTTCGATCCCTTTTAGGTTTGCATCTTGCGGGTAAGTAGCAGGGACAGTACTTAAAGGGATAGCATCTCCATCACCGAAACCTGCAAACCCAGTTCCTTGCTGACCTAAAGAACCAGCATACAAACCTTCACCTTCGAACGTAGCGTCAAGATTATCAATTTCAATATTTACTATATTAGTTACAACTTTATTTTGCTCTTGAATCTGTTGCTGAGGCGGCGGTGGTTCTTTTGGTGGTGGTGGCTTCTTTGGAACTCGACGCTCTTTACGTTGAATTTCTTTTTCCTCGATGACTTGACCGATATCCACAGTGGTATCACCTACATCAGAAGCGCCTTCACCAGTACCTATCAAGCTATTCATAAGCAAGAATAAACCAACCACAATTCCAAAAGAAATCAATGCACTTAATATCAATCTGCCCATCTTAACTCTCCGGATTAATTGCGTTACAGACTTTCGCGCCGGTCTTACGGGCTTGGTCTAATACATCTAAAACCACTCCAGCACGAGCCTCTTGGTCCGCTTGGATTACCACAGCACCTTCAGGATTCTCAACTCTCAAAGAATCAAGTTTAGACTTAATTTCTGACGGTTGAACTTCTGATTTATCCATATGAATTCGACTTTTATCATCTATTGCAATAAAAACATACGCATTTTCACATGGACTTGCGGTATTACCTGATACTTTATTTACTTCAACACCAGCTTGCTTAACAAATACAGTAGTCACGATGAAGAAAATCAACATGATGAATACAATATCAAGCATTGGTGTCATGTCGATATCGACATCTTCTTGCTTTTTCTTAGTATTAATTGCCATTCAATCTATACCTAAATTCTAGTGGTGCGGAAGACTATCAGCGAATTGATGTGTCTTCACAAAAGCAGCCTGCTCTAAACGGTTACTTACGAACAAACCAGATAAAGCTGCAACCATACCTGCCATCGTTGGAATAGTAGCCTGGAAAATACCATCAGCCATTTGACGAGCACTACCTGAACCTGCACCAGTCATTCCGTCAAAAACACTAATCATACCCGTAACAGTACCTAATAGACCCAAAAGAGGACAGACAGCGATAAGAGTTTTGATTAACAATAGACCTGCATTCAAAGACTCTCTAGCATCTGAAACCCAATAATCTCGGATTCTATGGGCACTCCAAGACATGGTATCTTCACGTGCGTCCCAAGAAGCAATTTTCATTCTAGCTTGCTTTGGGAACTCCTTATAGATGAACCAAATTCTCTCAACTATAAATGTCCACATGAAGAACAGTACTGCAGCAATTGCCCACAGTACTGGTCCACCCATATCGATGAATTCAAGTATTGTATAAAACAACGAACTTAAAAAATTCATTCGATTACCTACTATTTATTTTCTTCGTGTTGAGCCATTAAACCCGTACTTTGTTCTTCTAAAGTATGGATAATGTTTTTACTCTTACCAGCAACTACTGCGTGTAATAACGTTAATGGAATAGCACATAATAGACCCCATACCGTTGTTACCAATGCTTTAGAAATACCGCCAGCCATAATTTTAGGGTCGCCTGTACCGTGTAATGTAATCGATTGGAATACATCGATCATACCAGTAACTGTACCTAATAGACCTAATAATGGACCAACAGCTGCGATAACTTTAATTAAGTTAATACCGCGCTCAATTTTTGGCGTTTCTTTCAATACGGCTTCATCAAGCTTTAGCTCAAGGTTATCAGTATCTTCGTTCTTATTCGCAAGATATACTTTCATGATACGACCAAGAGGGTTGTTCTTTGGCGTAGAGCTCTTCTTTTGACGACTGATAGCTGGGCCCGTAACAAAATACAAAGTAACAAAGCTATATAGCCAAATTGCAAAACCAACGACTAACAATACAGCAACAGCTTTACCCGCTAAGCCCATGTATTCACCGTTAAACAAACGATCAACTAAGCTAGTTTTTAAGGCTTGAAGTCTTAAAATACCACCTTTTGACGGATCTACGTATAAACTACCATAACCACCAGCTGGAGCAGAGTTGTAACCATCCATTGCGGCTAATATTTGAGTACCTGGTTGAACTTGCAAATGACTGATTTTGCCATTTTTATAATCTAGATATTCACCGCCTTGTAATAAGTTAAAAGCACCTACACGAGTAACAGTTTGAGACTCAGTGATACCTTCTTTATTAACAACGTCGGTTGTAAAGCTAGTAGTTTTACCTTGCTCTGTCATTTCTTGAAGTAATAAAACATAGAATTCGCGAAGCTCTGACATACTTGGAGTACCAGAATCGTTCAAACCTGCTAATAAAGCATCACGGCCAGGGTACTGCGCAGAAATAACTGACGCACCCATATCACCTTGAATACTACTAGCCGCTTGACGAACGACACCAAATAACTCACCCAAGTTACCTTGCTTAGCACGTAACTCTGTTTCTAATTCAGTAAGTCTTAATTCGTTAGCTTGGAATTGACTTTGTAAATTAGTCGCCGTAGCTTCAGCTTGAGCTAACTTTGCACGAGCGTCGCGTAATTTACGGTCTTGAGTTGCTTTATTAGCACGAAAATCTGATTCACGTTGCTTATTTACTTGCTGTTGTAGTTGCTCTTGATTACGAACTTCACGCAACAAATCATCTAAAGTTGTAGCTGCCTTTACAGATACGTTCGCACTTAAGCCAACAATTGCAGCCAAAGATAAAGTAATTATTTTTTTCATTGCGCTGCCTCCGCTACCGCTACAGGAATTTTGAACATTTCAACTGGTACAATACCATCAGTCATTTTCATAGCTTCATCAACTTCAGCGATATACTCTTCAGGTAAATCAATCCACTGCTTATCGGCTTTGTTCCAATAGCGACCACTCTTACGATCTCTAGTTAAATAAATGTATGCGGTACGACCAACACGCAAGAAATCAACCTCAACCGCCTGACCATCACGGTCGATAGAGCCTGAGTCGGCTTGCATCACGTTGCCGTAACCCATTTCAATTTGGTAAGCTTCTAAGATTTTACGGTATTTTTCCGAGACAGAGATATCAGCGTCATCCATCATACGATTTAATTCTGCAATACGCTGAGTTCTTTTGTCTAAACTGAAAGGGATATCTAAATCAACGAAAGTTTCTAACGTTTTAATCATCTCATCCATTAAAGGAAGAACGCCTTTTTCAGTCTCATCAATTGACTCCATCTCATTAGCCATATTACTAATAGACTCGTCTTGACTTTTTACCTGACGTCTTAATTGAGTATTAAAGGTTTCCAAGGTGTCTACGCGGCCTAGAGTATTACGATACTCGAATGCAGCATCAGCAGCTTGCTCCGCTAAAGTGTTAATTTTCTTTTGAGAGCTCGCAGCAGCTTTATCGATACGCTTTTCAACGGTTACTGAAGACTCAAATGGTCCAGCGACTGCTGTTCCCCCTAAAATTGCGCTGGTGATAACGGCCAACGCTGTTTTTTTCAATATTACTGTTTTTTTCATATACATACCCAAATTTCAACTCAGAAATCTATCGTTACCAACCGTATAAACGATTGCTTTATAAAAAAGGGTTAAAATATATCCTTTTTTATAAAATTTGTTGTAGATGGCTTACAAACAACCATTCTGAAACCCAAAGAAACCAACTATAAGGTCAAAGTAATAGTCGGTCAACACACTATTGTCGCTTTATAAGGATTATTTTGAGAAATCCCTCATAACTAAAGCAGATCTAATTGTTTAATTAAACTCTTACAATGACTATGACGCTTAAACCACTTGAAAAGTTACTAGAAGCTGACGCTACCACTTACTTTGATGTATTTAGGTGTATCGAAGCTAAAAGGCCTTAAAGCACCTTCATTTAAGTCTCTTTGACCATTATCAGCATGATTAACACCTAGAAGGTTCATCAAATCAATTCGAATCACTACTCCTAACTGATCCCAATCGGACTGATATTGAACGCCGATATCCAAGGTGGTTGAATTTAACTGCTCAATATTTGAACTCGAAAAATCACCAACTTCATAAGAAGACATTTCTTTATGTTCTAAGCCGGCACCTAATGACCATTCACTATTCAGCTCATATTGTCCTTGCAAAGATAGCTCATTAGATTGTAGCGGCTTAAAAGCAAACTCTGAGGATGATGGCTCCATAAAACTTATAGCACTTTGAGAGGCTTGAGCGCTGATTAATAAGTCATCACTGATTTTACGAGAAACTTTAATTTTGATTGCTGATATATCATTCAAAAAGTTTGGCTGAGTTAAGTGATGGTTAAAAGGAGAAAAGTTGACCGTTTCTAACCTATTATTCTCACTAAAATCAAAAGAATAGTTATGTTCTTGTATCGCGTTGTTACTATCATTTACTAGTGTTGACAGTTCATTACTCGTTTTTAGATACGAAATACTAATTGCCCAACTCTCATTAAGCTTTTGTTCTAAGCCAAGGCCGAATGCTGATTGTGCGACACCATCGGCAAGATCGTCAAAACTAATCGAAATAGGAACTTTACGTTCACCATAGTTCACGAAAAAGCGAGAAGTCTGATCTGGCGATACTAAACTAGTTCCTAGCGCCCAATCATAATCTAAAGTCTGTTTTAACGGATTATTATTTTTAAAACTCCAGTCCGAAGACTCGAGATTCAGTTTGTTTAAATCAAAAGATACCGACCATTGGCCATTAGTTTTATCTATATTGGTAGACGCCTTTCTAAGTTGAGCAAGCTGTTGGCTAAATTCTTGCTCTATAAAAATCATTGGGGATTCAAACATATTTGGCTCATCAGCCAAACTGTTGTTCGATAATTGTTCAAATTGATTATGCAAATTCGTGCTGGAACTTTGCTCATTAGCAACAACAGATAAACTATAGGTTGCCAAAACCACAAAAATTATTGCAAGTATTTTGTTCATTTGTTGTTTGTTATTTCCCATAACCAATCGTTAGTGTTTTTAACTCCTTCAACTGAGTAACTCTTGTAATCATTACTCAAGCTCCATGTCACGCTAAAAATTTAAAGCGAGATTTCAGTATAGGTAATTAAAATGGGGGTTTCAACAAGATCATGAGCATTTTCACCAATAAAGACAAGTATTTACAATTGCTTGACGTTTCAGAAGAAATTAACTCAATAATTATCGTTTTACCTTTAGATTTACTGGCAAATTCTTTGGTTTTCTAGGTGATTTCATAGAAACTTGATATGATAAGCCATTGAACCTTAAAGCAATAATAAGCATGAGTATTGTGTTAAAGAGCCAATTCTCTTTATCAACAGTTGTATCCATTAGTTTGCTAGCCACCTTACTGGGTTGTGAACCTAGTTATACGTCTGCTTCAAAGTCTTTTAACAACACCTTGGTTTATTGCTCAGAGGGAAGCCCTCAAAGTCTCAACCCTCAAACCAGCACATCTGGCACAACTGTTGATGCTACTAGTGGCACAATTTTCAACCAGCTCTTGGATTATGAGCCAGGAACCACCAATTTAAGAGCTAGTTTAGCCACCGATTGGGAAATTGATGACAGTGCCACTCGTTATCGATTCACGATTCGGCAAGGCGTAGCATTCCACTCCAATCAATATTTCAAGCCCACTCGCTTTTTAAATGCAGATGACATAGTTTTTAGTATTGATCGACAACGCTTAAAGCAACACCCGTTACATCGATTAAATGACAGCGAATACCCTTACTTTACTGGGCAAGGACTAAATCAGTTAATTAAAAGCGTAGAAAAAATTAATGATTTCCAAGTTGAAATAATTTTAAAGCGTCCAGAAAGTCCATTTTTATCAATAGTGGCTACACCGTTTTTTCCTATCCAATCAAAAGAATATGCTGAAGAATTAACTAAGCTCGGTAAAATAAAACTTTTCGATAAACACCCCATTGGAACTGGACCCTTTCAATTTTTAGCATATGAAGCCGATTCATATTTAAGATTTAAGCGTTTTGATCAACACTTCGCTTTCCAAAGCGAGTTTGAAGATTTGGTGTTTTCAATTACACCCGATCCAGCCATGCGGTTTGCCCGATTCTCTGCGGGAGAATGCGACATAATGCGGCACCCTCTTCCAATCCATAACCAGATAGCGAGTCAAGACAACACCATTACGTCGATTGAGACAGCTGCGTTAAATGTTGCTTATTGGAGCTTCAATACCGAAAAGGCACCTTTAAATAACCTTAAAATTAGGGAAGCTTTAAATTTAGCTGTAAATCGAAAAGCCATATTACGTTCGGTATACAACAATCAAGCTGTTCTTGCTGAAACTCCTATTGGTCCTGGCTCATGGGCTTATGATAGCGCTTTAGCCAAAACTCTTTATAATCCTGAAAAAGCAAAACAGCTACTTAGTGAAGCAGGTTATTCAAATGGTTTTGAGCTTGATATTTGGGCCATGCCTGTGCAAAGAGCTTATAATCCCAATGCTAGAAAAATGGCAGAAATGATACAACAAGACTTGTTGGAGATTGGAGTCAAAGCCAACATAGTTAGCTACCAATGGGGAACCTTCTTACAAAAAGTTCGTTCAGGACAACATCAATCGGTTTTATTAGGTTGGAGCGCGGATAATGCGGACCCCGATAACTTTCTAACCCCTCTATTGAGTTGCGCGGCAAGCATGTCTGGGAGTAACAATTCAAGATGGTGCGATCCTACTTTTGATAAAATCATTCTTGATGCAAGAATAGAAACAGCTCAAGACAAGCGACAACAACTTTATCAAAAAGCTCAAGAAATTTTTTCACAAAAAAAACCTTGGCTTCCAATAGCTCACACGCCTAATCATTTGTTAATTAATGACTCTATTAAAAATGTTAGCGTTTCTCCTCTTGGTACCATCAGCTTTGAAAGTGTAAGCAAAAAATTGCAAGAGGAGACTCCTTAATGCTTCTCTCAATTTTACGAACGCTAATTACCGCGTTAATAAGTCTTATTGGCTTAACTATTTTAACTTTTGTTATTAGCCAACAAGACTCTACTCCTTTGCATGACTTTCAATCCAACCATTGGTTTGGCCAATATTTTGAATATTTAAGTTTTTTACTAAGCGCCAATTGGGGAGACTCAAACTTGACTGGAGCTCCTGTCTTAAATGAATTTTTCAAGTATTTTCCAGCTTCACTAGAACTTTTATTTTTCGCTATTTTGATAGTTGTAATTGGCGGCTTAGGCTTTGGTATTTTAGCAGCTAAAAATCGTGGTAACTGGGTGGATAACTCAGTTATGGGTGCCACATTAGTGGGTTATTCCATACCCATTTTTTGGTGGGGCTTACTACTTGTATTGTTTTTCTCCTTATTTTTAGGAGTAACGCCTGTCGCTGGAAGAATAGACTATCAGTATTACATCGAGCCCATAAGCCGTTTTATGTTACTGGATACTCTAATAGGTGAGCATCAATATGGAGGCGCTGCTTTTTTCAGTGCCTTAAATCATTTGATTTTACCAGCAATAACTCTTAGCTGGGTGCCTATGGCTATCATGGCTCGCATGACTCGCTCATCATTAGTTAATATTCTTAAATTTGAATATATTAGAACTGCTCGCTCCAAAGGGCTGTCTGAAAGTCGAATTATTTGGGTGCATGCAATTCGAAATGCGATGCAGTCTTTATTAGCTATTGGCGGACTACAAATCAGCATCTTAATGACTGGACTTATCATCACCGAATATATTTTTGCTTGGCCGGGTATAGGGCACTGGTTATTAAACTCTGTAGCACGCCAAGACTACCCCAGCATTCAAGGCGGCATTTTAGCGCTCTCAGCAATGGTCATTCTATTTAATTTGTTAATCGACCTCTTAACAAATTACTTAGATCCTAGAAAACGAAGACCTATTTCTTAGGAACGAATATGAATTACGCTAGAATTAATGGTCTCTCTCACCGGTTAAAGCTCTTCCAAACTAAACCGTCATGGCAAATGTTTAGTCATAATCATGGAGCTATGTTTGGCGCCTTTATTTTATGTTTATTCATACTGTTTGCAATTATTGGTCCTTGGTTAGCGCCTTATGATCCTGCTCAACAATTCAGTAATAAAACTTTCCAGCCACCAATTTGGAATCTTGGTGGAAATTTTTCGCACTTTTTTGGCACCGATGATCTGGGAAGAGATTTATTATCACGACTTTTGCATGGAGCACGTTTATCTTTATTTCTTTCCTTATTTGTATTGTTCGTTGCAGCTTCTATTGGAGTAATTATCGGCGCTATTGCTGCTTTTTTACCACCAATATTTAGAAGTGGTTTGATGCGTATCATGGATCTAATTTTATCCTTACCTTCACTTTTATTAGCCATAATTGTAGTGGCAATTATAGGTCCGGGAATTAATAATGCTGTTTACGCGGTGATATTAGTTTTAATCCCACAATTCGTGAAAATCACTCAAAATAGCATTTCTCAAGAATTGCTCAAAGATTACAGTATGGCTGCAAAACTCGATGGTGCCTCCCACACTCGATTATTGTTTAAGCACATTCGCCCTAATATTATCCCAGCCATAATTGTGCAACTAACTTTTAGTTTTTCAACAGCTTTACTTGATATCGCAGCGCTAGGCTTTTTAGGGCTAGGGGCACAACCACCGCTGGCCGAATGGGGTACCATGTTGGCTCAGTCGCGTGCTTATATACAATACGCTCCTTGGACCATGGCACTACCTGGCTTGGCCATTTTCTTAACCATATTGTCAGTTAATTTAGTCGGTGATGGTTTACGCGATGCGCTTGACCCACAAATCAATCAATGAGGTTTAATTTTGAGTTTATTACACATTGAAAACCTCAGCGTCCACTTTAAAACCGATCATGGATTAGTCACCGCTGTTGATAAATTTAAGATGCGAATTAACCCAGGCCAAGTCATTGGTGTGATTGGAGAGTCAGGATCAGGTAAGAGTGTTATGGCATTGGCAATAGCTGATTTATTATCACCAACTGCCATTGCCCAAGCTGACTTGTTTACATTAGAAGGTCAAGATCTTACTCGTAAGTCGATTAATGAGCGTAAGAAGATTATTACCGATAATGTTTCCATTATTTTTCAAGATCCAACCTCAAGCTTAAACCCTGCTTTAACGATTGGCTACCAGCTTAGTGAAACGGTACGTTTTCATGGAGGAACCAGCAGCAAGCAATGTCAAGAACGTTCTCTTGAGCTGTTAACTGCCGTTGGTATTCAAAACGCAAGGAGACGTTTTAAAGAGTACCCTCATCAACTTTCAGGTGGCTTAAACCAAAGGGTTATGATTGCTATGGCCTTAGCTTGCAATCCAAAGTTACTAATTGCAGATGAACCGACCACAGCATTGGATGTTACTGTTCAATCACAAATTCTCGACTTGCTTATGAAGCTTAATGAAGAAAGGGATATGGCTTTAATGTTGATTACCCACGACTTCTCCATTTTGTCAGAAACCAGCGAAAAAGTTCATGTCATGTATTCAGGTCAGGAAGTTGAATCTGGCCCTACTTATAAACTACTAACCGAACCCTTTCATCCTTATACAAAAGCTTTACTTGATAGTGTTCCCCACTTTGGGATGCATTATAAAAAGGGTCGTCGCTTATACAATCTTTCTGGCTCAACTCCACCAATGCGACATTTACCCGTAGGTTGTAACTTGGGGCCTCGATGCCCCTATGCCAGTCGCCAATGTGTAGAAATGCCACAATTAAAGAATCATCAAGGTCGACAAGTACGCTGTCACTTTCCACTCATATCTAAAAGTAAACGTGCTGAGTAAAAGTTATGGCCAATTTATTTAAAACAAAATTACTAAGAAAATCTTATAAAGTTTCTAACAACCCCTTCAAAATGGGCAGTCTGGAAGTTTTAAAAGGGGTAAGCTTTTCAATCAATCCCGGTCAAACTTTAGCCGTGGTTGGTGAATCAGGTTCAGGAAAGTCAACTTTAGCTCGTTTGTTAGTCGGGGCCGAAAAGCCTGATACGGGAGAAATACTATTTAACGGGGAAAATGTTCTCCAAAATAGAAATTTCCCTTGGTATAAAGAAATTCGCATGATTTTTCAAAATCCAAGAACCTCATTCAATCCACGATTAACTATAGAACAAATATTAGCTGAACCACTTATAAACGCCGGCGAATTAAATCGTTATCAAATCACAAATAAAATACACCAAGCACTAGAGCGGGTTGGGCTGCGTTCAGAGTACGCCGATCGTTACCCGCATACTTTCTCGGGTGGTCAAAGACAGCGAATTGCCATTGCAAGGGCATTAATTTTAGATCCAAAAATCATTATTGCTGATGAACCCGTTTCGGCATTGGACGTATCAGTTCAAGCACAAATCATTAATCTTTTATTGGACTTACAGGAAGAACGTGAACTAGCCTATATTTTCATATCCCATGATTTAGGTCTCGTTCAGCATTTTAGTGACAAGGTTTTAGTAATGCACAATGGCGTACAAGAAGAATATGGACCTGTAAAAGAAGTCTTTAGCCAACCACAATCCCCTTATACACAAAAGTTACTAAAAGCATCAGCAGGTTATAAACGTTCAAGCTAATTTTAACTATTTTTTAATACTCATATAAAAAAAGCCCTTCTAACAAGGGCTTCATAAGCTTTTAATATTAGTAATGAGGTTATTTAATCTCACTTTTTTCTCTTAACTCAGTAACAATTTTATTAACATCGCTACGAGAGTTTACATTAGCCAATAAAGATTTTAATTGTTGGATTTTAGCAGAATCGAGTAAATTCAAATCTGGATAATTAACTTTTCGTAATTCAATAATCGCAACATCACCAGAAGAAAGGTCTTCGATAGAACGTAATGGTTTATCGCCTGACGGGACAACTTGTCTAAATAACAATGATAGAACCTCTGGATTCAAACTTGCGTCGCGAGAACCAAAGTTAGTACTCTCGACCCAGTTTAACTCTTTTTCCGCGAGTAAATTGTCAACAGTTTCGTCAGCTTCTAAAGCTACTTGAATAGACTCAGCAAAAGTATTAGTACTAGTACTTATTTTTTCTTCTGTTAACAAGTTAATAATATCAGCTTCTACTTCCGATAAAGGTTTAATTCCTTCTGCCTTATGCTCATTAACTACCAAATAGGCAATACTTTGCTCGCCCATATTGATTTCATCAGAAATTTCTTTTGATTGAATATTTTTAGAATCAAAAGCCTGCTCAATAAACGCAGGGGCATTTAATCCAAAAGGTGCTGAGCTTCTATCAAATAGAATAGAAGTTGAGGCTTCCAAGTCGGCTGTTTTTGCTAAATCCTCAATTGTCTCTGTCGTAAAAAGAGCATCATCTAATAAAGCTTTAGTATTAAAAAATTTGGTTTGTGCTTGCTCATCAGCAATACGTTGCTTAATGTCATCAGCAACTTCAACGAGTGGCTTAGAATCTCCAGAAGTACGCTTATTCAGTTTAATAATATGATAACCGAAATCAGTTTTAACTAATTCCGACAGTTGACCTTCTTCTGTTAATGCTAACGCTGCAGTTTCAAATTCAGGGACCCAGCCAGAATTGCCTGCTTGAGCCTCTGTTTGAGGTAAAACACCACCTTCAGCGCCACTAAAAGTGTCACTAGAATGCAGCTTTGCTAATTCAGAAAAATTAGCCCCCGTTTTTAATTGGCTTAATAAATCGTTAGCTTTTGACTCAGCATCATCTTCTTCATTAGCAATTAAAATATGAGAAACTTCAATTTGATCTGGAGCTACAAATTCAGACTTATTATTATCATCATTATAAAATGCAGCTACTTGTTCATCAGAAATAGACTCTTTAATTGTAGAAGCCAACGAATCTTTAGAAAGCAAAACGTACTTAACACTAACTTGCTCAGGTTGAACGAAATCAGCTTGATTAGCATCATAGTAAGATTGCTTCTCAGCCTCATCAATTACAACACCTTCCGAAAATTTTGATTTTGGAATAGTCAAAACCCTAGCGTCACGCGTCTGCTCTTGCATACGGTAAAATGCTTCAATTTCTTTGTCAGTAACAAAGCTTGTTTCTGAAATACTTTTATTAAACTGATCACGTACAATTTCGCTTTTAGCAATAGAAAATAAGCGTGCATCACTAATGCCATTTTGTGCCATTATGGTTTTAGCTGTATTGGCGTCGTAAACACCACCTAGCTGGAATGCTGGCATACTGTGAATTTGCTTTACAATTTGCTCTTTCGAAGCCGTTAAACCAGCGTTATTAATGCTATTGGTAAAAACGCGGTCGTTAATTAGCTGGTTACGAATGCTTTCGCGTAACTGTGCTTTACTCGCTTCAGTAGGATACAATTGATCAAAATTTGGATTTTGCTGTCTTTGATTGTTAATAACATTATCAATCTCAGCATTGGTAATGTTCACCCCATCAACATTAGCAACAGTTTCGTTGCCAGGCGTAACTAAATTTGCACCAAAATAACCGGCAAATACGAAAAAGATGATGATGATTGCTAACACCACCTTCATCGCTGGCCCTTCCATTTTTTGCTGAATTCTTTCTAGCATCATAGCTATGTACCTACTTCAAAATATAAACGTTAGTTACTCTATTAATATTATAGAGCCATCATCCATCACAGAAAGTTAAAGGGCGAGAAATTATTTTTAACTTTAGCCATTTAGCTTTGTAGTAAGAATGATAAAGAAAACGCGCCAAAGGGCGCGTTTAAAATAATGGCGGAGCGGACGGGACTCGAACCCGCGACCCCCGGCGTGACAGGCCGGTATTCTAACCAGCTGAACTACCGCTCCAGCTAAGTCTTTTAAGTATGTTCAGGGTCACTTAAAAGACTGACTCTTACCATCATTGAGCTTGAAAAACTAACAATGACAAAGAATCTTGGTGGGTGGTACTGGGCTCGAACCAGTGACCCTCGCCTTGTAAGGGCGATGCTCTCCCAACTGAGCTAACCACCCAGAAAACGGCGGCTAGTTTACCGCGTCTTTAAGCGCTTTACCAGCTTTAAATCCAGGAACTTTTGCTGCCTTAATTTGGATAGTTTCGCCAGTTTGTGGATTACGGCCTGTACGAGCTGCACGCTCTTTTACAGAGAAAGTACCGAAACCAACTAAAGACACAGACTCACCTTTTTGCAATGACTCAGTCACTGCACCAATCATTGAGTCTAGCGCGCGCCCCGCAGCTGCTTTAGAAATGTCTGATCCTGCTGCGATTGCATCGATTAATTCTGATTTGTTCACTCTTGTTCCCCTTGATGTATAGAGTTATAAGGAATTTTTTACTATTAAATCCGACTTATTTATGGTCGGTTTTTAATGAGGTTGTTTGTTATAGCAACTAGCACTTTAAGGTGTCAAGAAAAATCCCTTCAATTCGCTCAAAAACCTTTAAATATAAGGCTTTTGAGCAAATTTCAATCACTTATTTCATTAGTGAGCTTGGATCTCTTGTTGTGGCTTAGCCTTCTTTGAAGTTGCTTTAGATTTAGTAGCTGTACTTCTTGCTGCAGGCTCGGGTGGTCGCTCTAAAGCAATATCAATAACTTCATCGATCCACTTAACACAGTTTATCTCTAAATCTTTTTTGATATTCGCAGGAATATCAGCCAAATCGCGCTCATTGTCTTTTGGGATCATAACGGTTTTTATCCCTCCTCGATGAGCTGCTAATAATTTTTCCTTTAATCCACCAATTGGCAATACTTCACCTCGCAAAGTTATCTCGCCGGTCATGGCAACATCTTTACGCACTGGAATTCCTGTAAGACTTGATATCAATGCAGTACACATTCCAATACCAGCGCTTGGTCCATCTTTTGGAGTTGCACCTTCCGGAACATGCACATGAATATCTTTCTTTTCATAGAAATCTGGCTCAATTCCTAAAGCAAGACAACGACTTCTTACAACAGTCATAGCCGCCTGAATCGATTCTTTCATCACATCACCTAGCTGACCCGTAAAGCTAGTTTTGCCCTTACCATCAACAATTACAGACTCAATAGTTAACAGTTCGCCGCCTACAGAAGTCCAAGCAAGACCCGTTACTTGCCCTACTTCGTTCTTCTCACCAGCTTTGCCATAATCAAATCTTTGAACACCTAAATATTTATCAATATTACCCTTGTTTACTTTGATGGTTTTCTTTTCTTTCTTAGCTAATAACTGCTCTTTCACTGTTTTGCGGCAAATTTTAGCTAATTCACGTTCTAAATTACGCACACCAGACTCACGAGTATAGAATCGAATAATGCTTCTAATTCCCGATTCAGAAAGTTTCAACTCTCCTTCTCGCAAACCAGCATTACTCATTTGTTTTGGCAAAAGATAACGCGTAGCAATCTCTACCTTCTCATCTTCGGTATAACCTGGAATTCTAATAACTTCCATACGATCCAATAAAGGCGCAGGGATATTCATAGAGTTAGAGGTGGCAATAAACATCACTTCAGATAAGTCATAGTCCACTTCTAAATAATGATCATTAAAAGTATGGTTTTGCTCAGGGTCCAAAACTTCTAGTAATGCAGAAGATGGATCTCCACGCATATCCATTGCCATTTTGTCTATTTCGTCCAAAAGAAACAGCGGATTTTTCACTGCAGACTTGCTCATCTTTTGCATAATTTTACCAGGCATAGCACCAATATAAGTTCTGCGATGCCCTCTTATTTCGGCCTCATCTCGAACTCCACCTAGCGCCATACGGACATATTTACGTCCAGTGGCTTTAGCAATGGACTGCCCGAGAGAAGTTTTACCAACTCCAGGCGGTCCCACTAAACATAAAACCGGCCCTTTCAATTTTTTTACACGTTGTTGAACAGCTAAGTATTCTAAAATACGCTCTTTAACTTTATCTAAGCCATAATGGTCGGAGTTTAATGTCTCTTGAGCATTGGTTAAATCATGTTTAACTTTAGAACGTTTTTTCCAAGGAACCCCTAATAACCAGTCGATATAACCGCGAACGACGGTAGCCTCCGCGGACATTGGCGACATCATTTTCAGCTTCTTTAGTTCAGCCTCGGCTTTTGCTTTGGCTTCTTTATTCATGCCAGATTTAGCAATTTTATTTGCTAATTCTTCATGCTCTGAAGCTGTTTCTTCGCCATCGCCAAGCTCTTTTTGAATAGCTTTGATTTGTTCATTTAAATAGTACTCGCGCTGATTCTTTTCCATCTGATTTTTAACGCGACTACGAATTCGCTTTTCAACTTGTAACAACTCCATTTCGCCTTCCATCTTACTCATAAGATGCTCAAGACGCTCTGAAGTATTCTCCATTTCAAGAATCTGTTGCTTATCTTGAATATTTAAAGCCATATGAGCCGCAATACTATCAGCTAAACGACTCGGTTCATCAATACCAGAAAGTGACGTTAAAATTTCACTGGGGACTTTTTTGTTTAACTTTACATATTTATCAAAGTTGGCAAGCGTTGCTCTGGCTAAACCGTCTTCTTCTGAAGGATTAAGTGAGGCTGTAGCAACAGTTTCAACTTCTGCAACATACATGGGCTCAGTCTCAGTGTATTGAATCACTTTGGCGCGCTGAACACCTTCAACCAAAACTTTAACATTGCCATCAGGTAGCTTTAGCATCTGTAAAATCGTTGCCACACAACCATAATCATAAATTTGCTCTGGTTCTGGCATATCTTCAGAAGCTTCTTTTTGAGCAACTAACATTACTTGCTTATCGCCGTTAGTCGCTTCTTCTAAAGCTAAAATCGATTTTTCACGACCAACAAATAGTGGGATAACCATATGAGGGAATACCACCACATCTCGTAATGGCAATAACGGAAGTTGTTTATTCTTTTGTTCTACAATGGTTTCTTCTGTATCACTTGACATGCAAACTAGTCCTAACTTAATACTGCCGAATCAAATAATGATTTCGGGAAATTCGGTTAGGGCTCAGATAGAGCCCTATTTTTATAATCTTGTGTAAACTATTCTGAAGCAGCTTTCGCCTGTGAATCGTAGATTAGTAAAGGCTCAGCCTCACCTTTCACAACTGCTGCATCAATACAAACTTTGCTTACACCTTCCAAAGAAGGTAGTTCATACATGGTGTCTAATAAGATTTCTTCAAGTATTGAACGCAAGCCACGAGCACCAGTGCGTCGCTCCATAGCTTTTTTAGCGATGGCTTCAAGCGCGTCTTTACGGAACTCTAGCTCAACATTTTCTAACATTAGCAATTTATTGTACTGCTTAGTTAAAGCATTTTTTGGCTCAGTTAAAATACGTACTAGCGCGGTTTGATCTAATTCTTGCAGTGTTGCAACAATCGGTAAACGACCGATAAACTCTGGAATTAAGCCAAACTTTACTAAATCATCCGGCTCGATACTTTTCAGCATTTCACCAATCGCTTTACCATCTGTAGGCTCTTTAACATCAGCACCAAAACCAATTCCACCTTTTGCTGTACGTTCTTGGATTAGCTTTTCAATACCTGCAAAGGCGCCGCCACAAACAAATAAAATATTGCCGGTATTTACTTGCAAAAATTCTTGCTGAGGGTGCTTACGCCCACCTTGAGGTGGAACAGATGCCACGGTACCTTCGATTAATTTCAACAATGCTTGTTGAACACCTTCGCCGGAAACATCTCGTGTAATTGATGGGTTGTCAGATTTTCGCGAAATCTTATCAATTTCATCAATGTAGACAATACCACGTTCAGCCTTTTCGACATCATAATCGCACTTCTGCAATAGCTTTTGAATGATGTTTTCAACGTCTTCGCCCACATAACCTGCTTCGGTTAAAGTGGTAGCATCAGCCATTGTAAAAGGGACATCCAACATTCGGGCTAGAGTTTCGGCTAAAAGAGTTTTACCTGAACCAGTTGGTCCTATTAATAGGATATTACTCTTACCTAACTCAACTCCATCATCTTGTGATGATTGTGGTTCATTTTCTAAGCGCTTGTAATGATTATAGACAGCAACCGATAAGACTTTTTTTGCTCGCTCCTGACCAATTACATATTCATTCAAGAATTCATTGATTATATTTGGAGTCGGTAAATCACGCTGGACTCCATCATCGCCAATATTTTTAACTTCTTCTATAATAATATCATTACAGAGATCCACGCATTCGTTACATATGAATACCCTTGGGCCCGCAATTAATTTCTTTACTTCATGTTGGCTTTTGCCACAAAAAGAGCAATATAGTGTTTTTTTATCTGAGTTGTCGCTCATTTATACCTCTGTCTTTGGCAGACATATTGAACCCTTCATTATGGGGGTTAAAATTCCATCTTCAATAAACAAATTTCAATATAAACTAACATTAGCAAAATCTTTCAATCAATCAAAGTAAAATACTTAAGGAATACCCGTATTTTACTTATTTGAAACATTTTTCTAGGTTTTAGAAATAATTGGCCTTTCTAGCAATGAGATATGCTATTTTTATACTTTATCACTTAATGATCTAAAAACTCATGCATCCACGTTTTTTGCAACTCCACTTTATATTATTGGCAATTTTATTAATTCTCAGTGGCTGCGCCAATATCAAGCCTTCTTTGAATTCAACTGCTAGCGATAAATCGCAAATAAGACCTCCCATAACGGTTATTGCTGACGTTCATGGTGATTTCCCAACCATGCGAAAATTGCTTATTGCGGGAAATATCATAGATCATGAAAACAACTGGATAGCGGGTAATCGAATATTAGTCAGCTTAGGAGATCTCGTTGATCGAGGACCTGACTCTCGCCAGATTCTGGACTTTTTCATGCAGCTGGAAGCTCAAGCACAGCAAGCAGGCGGAGCATTTCTAATCGCCTTGGGTAACCATGAGGTTATGAACATCAGAGGTGATTTGCGTTACGTGTCCGATGAAGAGTTTGCCGCTTTTTCAAATGATGAACCAGCAAATACAAGAAGCGATGTTTATAAAAGCTTTCTAATTGAGTCCAACTTAGAAGATAGTACAGAAAACCAAGCTATATTTTTAGAACGCTATCCACCAGGTTTTTTTGGTCATATTCAAGCTTATGCCCCCGATGGTAAATATGGTCAATGGTTATTAAGCAAAAGTGTCATATTACATCTTCAGAATAAACTATTTGCTCATGGTGGCTTTTCTGAGCAGTTACTAGCCACAGGGAAAACCATTACAGAACTTAATCTACAGTTAATGGCAGAATTAAAAGAATACAGTCAGCTTTGGCGTGAGCTTATCGATTTAGGCGTTTTTGAGTATCATTATTCTAAACGTGAACAACTTGCAGCTGCTAAAGAATATTCTAAGTCTGAAAAATCAGCCCCCACAATCAAGCAAACTTTTAGAAAAGCACAACGTTTTGTCAAACTGGCTAATTCATTATTATTTAGCCGTTACGGGCCTACTTGGTATCGCGGTAATATGTATTGCCATGAATACGCTCAAGAAAACACACTAAATGATCTTTTGACTCATTTCGACGCAGAACAAATCTTCTTAGGCCACACGCCAGATGAAAGTATGCAGGTTCGTTCAAGATTTGGGGGAAAAGTCATAATGTTAGATACAGGGATGTCAAAAGCTTATTATGCAGGCAATCCCAGCTTGGTACATATTAATGACGACAACTTAACGGTTTTAAATCTTAATGATAGTAATAACCAAAGTCCTACTATCGATAGCGTAAGAAAACCACTCTTCGCAGATGAACTATCAGATGAATACCTCACCAAGCTCTTTATCAAAGATAGCAAAAACATATTGAAAGGAAATAATTTACTGTTCAAAGATAAAGAAAAAACTATTAAAGCTAGTTTTATTTCTGGTGTAGATGCACTGCATGAATTATCCGCGTTCAAAATTGACCGTTTACTTGGCTTACATTTAGTCCCATTCACTATGGAATATCAGTTCCAAGGGAAAACAGGGGTTTTGCAATATCGTTTAGAAAACACCATATCTAAAGCAGAGTTAATTGATTCCGAGAAACCGCGTAGAAGCTTTTGTAATCAACAGAACTCAGAAAACCTCATGCAAGTTTTTGACTTCCTAATTGGCAATACAAGGAGTTTAGAAGATCAAGTTTTTAATAAAGGTAATGCTCAATTATGGTTAATACAAAACCATAGTGCCTTTACCGAACAGTTAGATACGGACATCCTAAATCAGATAGAAATATCACCAAGCTTCAAAAAAGCCATTCAAAATCTAACCATTAATAATTTAACAAATGCTGTAGGGGAACAAATAAATCGACAGCAAATTAGAGATGTGTTGAAGAGAAAAAAATTTCTGCTAATGGAAAATAATTAATAAAATGCCCGCATAAAGCGGGCAAGATTTCATAACAATATTTAACAACTATCACCACCTGACTCAGGCCAACAGTTACTTGAATTTTTAGACCAAGTTTTTGCGCCTTGTTCATTGATAGTTAAATTGCCATCAGATGTTGGTTGCGATCCTGTAGGCGTTGCAGTCAAGGTGTATGTTGAAGCTGACACATTACTTAATCCGATACTATAATAGGCTGTTCCACCATCAGCAGGAACTTGAGTTGAAATTACCCCCGCGGTATCAACTCCAGCATAGCTAAAATTATTATTAGCTTTAAATCTTTCAACTGCTTGTGATGCAGACAATAAGGCTCCCATTGCATCCGCTCTTTTCGAGCGAATTACATAATTACTATATGAAGGCAGTGCTATTGCCGCAATTATTGCTATGATAACGACAACTATCATTACTTCTAACAAGGTGAAAGCATCTTTTTTGTTCAAATTCACTTTTGCTGTCTCCATTTAACGGTTCTAACCCCACCATTTAAAAAGTCACAATCATCGCCACTACAAATGGTCTGCGTACCAACTAATGTTGCTATAGAGGTATCATCAGGGAATAAAATCGTCACACCAGGTGCAATGCCTACGTAATTCACATTTGTATAACGATCAGTGGGGTCAGCTAATAGTCCAGTTTCAAAACTACTAACAGACGGAGCACCATCTAGTAACTTAACACCATATAATCGATTAACAGTTGACGTTACCCCACATTGAACACCTTGGCCAGGAATAAAAGTAGTAAAAAATACATTGAAGTCAACCGTCGTACTATTAGCTAAAACCTTTTCGCCAGGTGCTAGTTTTATATACCACCCTTTTTTATTTGCTTTTCGAATATCATCAACACTTAAGAACACAGTATTTCCATCAGCATCAATGGTCCCACTAGTCACATCTATTATGTCGGCGGGAAGAATTGGGTCATTATCTCCAGTATTTTTATCAACTCCCGTAATTTCAAAATCAAAAAATGCATAAAATTTATCAACAGATTTCGACTGTTTCGGATCACTACGATGCCCCGATCCCAAAACTATTGTAGCGAAGCTAACACCTTGATAGTCTGCGAATATTACATCCGGTTTCGCATAGAATCTATATGAATGGTCAGTAGTATCAGAGCCCATATCAGCAACCACGTCAATCGTATTAGCTTCCTTTGCAAACAAATCTAGTCGATAGATCTTTCCGCCAACATCTGATGCATAAATGTGCTCAACAACTCCATCATTATTTATATCTATGAATGTTAAGTTCGCGGCAATACTATTTTTTATTACAGAGTTGTTAGCCAATGTGGTGGCAGTTATGTTGTTTGGTATCGAGCTGATACTTTCATAAAAAGGAGTATAAAAAATAGCGTTTCCTTTTATTAATGATGAATTTGGATTTGGTGGGTAATTTATAGGATCCCTTTGATCAAAATACGTATCAAAGCCACCTGAAAAAACTAATCGTTTAGCATACTGATCAGCGTTATTTTCCGGCAGTTTTACAACAGCGGGCATACCCCATGATTGAGCTAAATTAGGTATTAATGCTCTTTTCTCGAAGTTATAACCTAACTCATTACGAGTTAAAGCGAACTCATCAGATATTGTATATAACATACTTGGTTTGGTAGCTTCATTACTTATATCTAATGCATAGATATTATTACCACCTCTTCTCATTCCTAAATAGAGGTGATGTTTTTGTTTACCTGAACCATCAATAAAACTATGTATATGCATCTGACCATCAAGTCCATATCGTCTTTTGATATTATCCGGATCAAAAGTTTGATCTCCTTTCCATGTTTCTACATTTTTCAATAACTGCCTTGGTATAAATGACCACAACTCATTACCAGTTGCAGTATCAATAGCATGTAAGTATCCCTGGTTGGTAGAAATAAATGCGACTGTCTTATTCTCATATTCCAATATTTGCGGCCTAGAATGGAGAGCATCACCAAAACGATTAAATTGATCTGGTGCTAATCCCTTGACCCTATTTCTTACCCAATCAAAATTTTCCTGAGCCTGAACTTTTGTTAGCGAATTATTATTGAACAGAGTTTGCAACACCGACAAATCAGTATTGCTGACATAATTTTTAGTAAAGTCTAACGTAAGCTGATTTAAATCGTTAGTATTCAAATTTGAATATACTTTCGGGTCTTCTCCAACAGTAATCCTAGGTAGAGCACCGCCAAGCTCAATTTCATTACCATCAGCTAATATAGAGTCATCGCCGTCGGATAAATCAGTATCAATGTAAGGGGTAAACCAGTGGCTTACAGCACTATCTAAAAACGTACCTGTATTTGTATCAACTGCGACCACCCCCTTTGAATCAACTATCTTGCCTTCTTTAAGGCTATACTTTTTTAAATTCCCAGACCAAGTCTCTTTACCTTCTGGTTTAAACATAGCCATATATAAATCATTACTATGTTTTAGACGATTACTTTGGCTTAAGGGAACACTTGGAGCGACAAAAGAAGTACTGTCTTGGGTAGACAATAAAATTTGTTTAAAAACTTCTGCTAATTCAGCTCCATCTTTTGGCTCGTAATAAAGTTTCTCTCCGTTCAGCTCAGTGGCAACATTCTGTAAAAATGTTTTAGCAAGATTATCATTTAATGAGAATGCCACTGTCGAAGTGTTAACAGTAGAACCTGGAAAGTTACTTTTTACGTCATTTACAAAGTAATGAGCAGATAGATTTTCCGTACATTGCTTACCATAATTAGTGCTATCGGCACTTCCTGAATTACTTGAATCACAGGCCCCAATAATTTTTTCCATAGAGCTATGAGCATTACTATCGAATGCCGTGGGTGTGCCATCAGTTAGCAGTACAATTGAATTATTGAATCCACATGCACCGTCTAAAATTGGTGAAGGGATAGCTGCTCCATTTTGGGTGTAAGAACCGCCTAGATATTGAGTAGCACGATAATAACCTTCTGCTGTTGGAGTTGAAGCCGTTGGCCACATATTAAATATTTTAGAGGTCAAAGATTCTCTATGAGTAATTCCTCCAGTAACCTTACCTAATGGTCTTACTTGCTCAATAACTTCAACTTCAGGGTTTCTATTATAATGTTCATGTCCTGTTGAATAAGTCATCATCCCAATTTGATCTTTATCCCTAGCAACGGCAGAGTCTCCTACAAAATCAAACAAAGCTTCTTTCAGTTGAGTAATCCGGTTATCTTTATAATACCAGCGGAACCATTCACCATTAGGTAGTTTTGTCAGATCGGTATAATCTAAATAACCAGGATAAGCTTCCCAAGGGATCCAATCTAACCAATCGTATCGAACAAAGTCACCGTCATCATTATATCGAGCTTTCCTCATTTGTAAGGTTGGATACCTTGCTTTCTCATTATCTTCTGGACTAGGAAGCTCTTTGACAGCATCTTCAAATTTAATGTTATTTTTTGTAATTTCAAACTCTTTGACAATAACTTCATCATTTGCAGAAATTATTGACCCATCACGATAAATGTGTATACCATCCGAATTTACTCTAGTAGCATAGGTTCCATCTGGGTATAAAGCCATTGAACCTGACAAGTCTAAAACCAACATCATATTGGCAGTCTTGCCTTCACCAAAGAATATTTCAATATCTTCAGCATCAACTACAGGAGAAACTAAAAATCCAGATATAATTGCTGTAATAAAAGTTACTTTTATTTTTTTTAAAAAGTTTTTAAACATAAGTTTGCTCCTGATTAACTGGCCGTTTGGCAAGCCGAAATAAGTAAAGACCACTGATCAATTTCAGTGGTTGTTTCATCGGCATCTAAAACGCCATCCCCATCTTTGTCCAACCAGCCCTCGCCTTTATGTTCAAACACATTACAACCGATTGAGTTATCAGAAAATAATCCTGCTGAATTACCGGTACACTTTTGTGCTTTTAAACAAGTTCTATAGGTAGTTAAAGTTTTCGCTAATAAATTACCACCCGCCCTATCTACAGCAGTAGCTTTTGAGCAGTCCTTTGAAACCACGCCTTTTTCATTTAAGCAGGTTGCCAAACCATTTTTTGCATCTAATGCACTTGCCAAAATATCTGAGTCATACCTATAACTTTCGATAGTAGCGTTGTTTGATGATTGCGCACTATGAAAGGTTACACTCTTTTCCTGTATATTAGCCGACTGCTTTTCAGATAAAACCCCAGCTCTCATCATAGTTAAACCAATTACAGTCAATGCAAGAAGCAAAAGCAACGAAGTTAATAATGAAAACCCTCTTTGTTTCATACAGTTATTCATTTCATATTCCAAAATTTGAAGTAAATGGTTTGTTTAAAACCACTACTGTAGATTCATACTTAAGTTTCACTTTTTGATCATTGGAAGTGATAGTTTTGTCTAGAAGTTGAATGCTTTTGCTAACTTTTTTATCGGCAGTATTTATATCTGAACTCACAATCAATCCAAACCTTATACTATGCACTCTTGAAGGATCGCTAATATTACTTGCAATAACATATTCAATACCTGTCGCAGTTACTTGTCCATACAATACTTGGAAGCTTTCGACATTGGAAATCAAAACTTGGTTATTACAGATAAGCTCTTTATTAGCGTTAACACTATACACATTTGTAATAATATCCCCGCCTGATACGGCCACTCCATTACAATCAGTTGAATCAATACCAGAAGTCAAACACTTATTATCTGAGTCGCTATTATCACAGGATTCATATTGGATTTTAATGGTATCCGAACCAGCTCCACCATCAAAATTTACGTAATCACTAGATAATGGACTAGACAAGCTATATGCTAAAGATGTGTTATTTGCCCAGCCAGCACGAGCAAAATCATCTTTTAACAAATCGATTGCAAATTGAATATTTGAATTAGCATTTAATACGCCTTGACTTGTTCTATTGGTTTTAGAGCTTGAAAGATAGACTGTTACTACTGCCGCAATTAAGATTAACCCCAATACCATTCCAACCATCAATTCGACTAAAGTAAAGCCGTTATTTTTTTCACTTTTCATAACATTTTCCATCCTTAGGGAACCAACTCTACAATTGCGCATGAAAAACCTTTGTCCACACCGGTTTGAGATATCTGCAAAGTGGTTGAACCTAATTGAGTTTGACATCGAGTTCCTGTGATTTGTTTATCACCCGCATGTTCTACTTGCTTCCAAGCTAAATAAAGTGTCATTTTAGAGCCTGGGCTACAGCTATCGGCATCAACAGTATCTCTATCAAAGCATGACGCTCCCATAGTTGCTTGAGATAAACCAGACTTGTCTAGTGCCAAACAAACATTATCAATATCAGATAAAGCCAACTCTCTAGCAGTACAAGAGCCTGTGCATAAATTTTTCGCAGAATAAGCGGTAGCTCCTATTTGACACCACTTGTAATAAGTCCCTGACGCTAAATTATTTGTATAAGGATTTGAAAGTTCAACAGTATTACCATCTGCATCAACACCAGAAACTGATTCGGGTTCAGTGGCAAAATATTCTCTGTTAGCTCGTATTTTAGACGTAGCATCTTCCAGAATGGTCACTGCTTGGGAGCGAGAATAACTTTCTTGGGCAGTTCCTAAAGTTTTAATTTGGGTCGCAGCTATACCTAACATTCCAATTGATAAAACTAAAATTGTAATTAAGACTTCTAATAGACTAATACCTGATGCTTTATATCGAATCATGAGCAATTAGCCTCAGTTATTGAAATTGATCCAGAAGGTGCTACATCTATCTTTCTGCCAGATTTATTTTTAACACAAAACACTACTCCATTATTGCCCCAATGCTTAACCCTACTTCTGCCCTCAGCATTGAAAATAACCAAATCATCCGAAGATGAAGAGTCAATAGAAATATTCATTGGAATTGAGTCTTGACTGAATAGTTTGGTGTCAGAATTATCTGTTTCATACACCACCCAACCGTTACTCCATGAACTTCCAACTCTTTCAACGCTAATAGATTTGCTGCGTTTTATCGCTTCAACTCTAGCGGTTGATAGGGTGGAATGTAAGTTGTTAACTGACGCTGTTAAACGATTGGAATTAACAATATTATTAAAGCCTGGCACCGCAATAGTAGCTAAAATTGAAAAAATAGCTATCGTCACCATCAACTCGATCAAAGTAAAGGCTGTATTATTTTTCGACACTTCCAGCTCCCCCTAAATGAGACTGTTCAATATTTATACGCATTTTAGATTCATGTCACATTTTTTGCACTAAATTCCAGCTGACTTATGTTAAACAATTGTAAAATTACAAGCAAGGCAAATATGACTTGTAAAAAAACTCGACACTTTTGGATGTTATCTAATAAATCATAAATGTTTCAGAGAGAAGAATCTGTATAACTTTTGTCGATAACTTGTATAAGAATTGTAGGAATTTGAAGGGGTTAACGGATTGTAGGTTTTTAGGCGTGCTGAGAACGATCAATATCATTCTCAGCATTTTCTTATAAAATTACTTTCGTGAAGTAATAATCGAGTCAATTAATCCATACTCTACAGCTTCCTGAGAAGTCATAAAGTTATCTCGATCGGTATCACGCTCAAGATCTTCAATTGGACGATCACAGTGTTTGGCCATGATTGAGTTAAGTTTACGCTTTAGATCGATAATTTCTTTGGCGTGAATTTCAAAGTCTGATGCTTGACCTTGGAAACCACCTAAAGGTTGATGGATCATCATACGAGCATTTGGTAAACAATGACGCTTTCCTTTTGCGCCACCCGTTAATAAGAATGCGCCCATACTGGCTGCTTGACCAATACAAACGGTACTAACATCTGGTTTAATGAATTGCATGGTGTCGTAGATAGCCATGCCCGCCGTTACTACGCCGCCTGGCGAGTTGATATAAAGATAAATATCTTTTTCTGGATTTTCAGACTCTAAGAACAACATCTGAGCCACAATAGAGTTGGCCATATAATCTTCAACTGGACCTACTAAGAAGATCACGCGTTCTTTTAATAGGCGTGAATAGATGTCATAAGAGCGTTCGCCACGCGAAGTCTGCTCAACAACCATTGGGATTAAACCACCTGCATAAGGATCGGTAATAATCGAGTCACTCTGGTTTGTGATAATTGGATTCTTTGGGTTATTCATTGGATATCCTTTTAAGCTATCTTTTTAATTGGTATTACTATCGACATTTAACTTAAATTTAATTCAAAAAAAAGCGAGCATTAAGCCCGCTTTTTATATTTCTGCATTAAGAATTATTTCTTATTCATAATGTCGTCGAAACTTACAGACTCTTCCGATACTTTAGCTTTTTCTAACACTAAGTCAACTACTGTATCTTCAAGTACCAAAGATTCCACTTCGCGCAAACGTTGTGGATCGCCATAGTACCAGTCGATTACTTCTTGTGGCTCTTCATAAACAGCTGCTAAGTCTTCAACCTGTGCACGAACTTTTTCTTCGTTAGCTTTTAGCTCTTGGCTTTTGATTATTTCAGCAACCACTAAACCAAGTTTTACACGACGCGTAGCTTGTTCTTCAAACAGCTCAGCTGGTAAATCAGGCGTATCAGAACCTTGCGGAGCACGCATTTGTTGCAACATTTCCTGACGCATACGATCGATTTCTTGGTCGATCATTGCTTTTGGAATATCAAATTCGTGTGCGCCAACTAAAGCATCCATTACCTGACCTTTAACTTGGCCTTTAAGAGCGTTACGTAGTTCACGCTCCATATTGTCTTTTACGTCTGACTTTAATGCATCGATATCATCGGCAGCTAAAGCTTCAGCCAAATCTTCTAATGAAGGCAATTCTTTTGCGTTCACTTTATGAACGTGAGTCGCGAAAACTGCATCTTTACCTTTCAAATCTTCAACGTGATAATCTTCTGGGAAAGCAACTTCAACACTAACGTCTTCACCCGCTTTAGCGCCAATGATTTGCTTTTCAAAACCAGGAATCATACTGTCAGAGCCAAGCTCTAATGGAAATTCTTTAGCTTCTCCGCCAGCGAACGCTTCGCCATCTATAGTACCTGTAAAGTCAATAACTACTTGATCGCCTTTCTTAGACTTACGTTTAACTTCTTTCCAAGTAGCACGCTGACCTTGTAGCGTTTCAAGCATTCCATCTAAATCCGCATCAGCAACTTCCGCAGTTTTAGCTGTCACTTCTAATTTATCAAATTCAGTTAATTTAACTTCTGGATAAATTTCGAATTTTGCAGTGAACTTTAAGTTTGCACCATCAGTGTTCTCAACAAGATCAAGTTGTGGGTAACCAGCAGGCGTTAATTTTTCTTGCTGTACCGCTTCAAAATAATGACGTTGCATAACTTCGCCTAAAACTTCTTGGCGAACCGCAGCACCATAACGTTTTTTAACCACGCTGAATGGCACTTTACCTGGACGGAAGCCATTCATTTTTACGTTGCGCGACATATCTTGTAAACGCTTTTGAACTGCACCATCAATGTTCTCAGCTGGAACATCAATCGTTAAAACTCTTTCTAAACCTTGGCTGGTTTCAACTGAAACTTGCATTATTAATCTCCGTAAGATTAAACCTAAATTATTTTAAACGGCACAAAGACAAAGCAATTATTCGCTAGAAGCCAAAACGCTTATAGCTATTGCTTTGTCCAAAATCAGATGAAGGATAATAAAATGACCATTTACTTGAATTGATTAGAAGTAAATGGTGCGAAAGGAGAGACTCGAACTCTCACGCCTCGCGGCACTGGAACCTAAATCCAGCGTGTCTACCAATTCCACCACTCTCGCGCTTGTCGTACTGCTTTCTAGCGGGCTTGCGCCCCGACAGCCCTCATCGAACCGTATTGTTTTATTTCACGCTTCATAGTTGGTAGTCGAAGCGAAAATATGGGGTGGACGATGGGATTTGAACCCACGACAACCGGAATCACAATCCAGGGCTCTACCAACTGAGCTACGCCCACCATAAATCGTCGTATCATTTGTTTTGCCCGAAACGCAAATGGCGCGCCCGGCAGGAGTCGAACCTGCGACCCACGGCTTAGAAGGCCGTTGCTCTATCCAGCTGAGCTACGGGCGCATTTGAATCGATACCGCATAACAAATGACAAAAAATTGGTCGGCGATGAGAGATTTGAACTCCCGACATCCTGCACCCAAAGCAGGCGCGCTACCAGACTGCGCTAATCGCCGATTTTGCCTTATTCGGCCCCACCTTCAAAAGAAACTGGCTAACCCGAACAGGGAGCGCAATAATACTGACTCCCATGATAGGCGTCAACACTTTTTGCGCCCTTTTTTATGGATATTTCATAATTTTTAAGAAAAGCTGAATAAGGATTGAGCAAAGCGCTAAATATTGCGACAATATTGCACTTTCAAACGCTCATTTGAATCAATTTAGGTAGTATTCACGCATGTCAGCACAAATTTTAGATGGCAAAGCCATTTCCCAGAAAGTTAAAGGTCAATTAGCCGAAAAAGTCCAAACTCGCCTTGATCAAGGGCTTCGCCCGCCGGGTTTAGCGGTAGTATTAGTCGGCGGTGATCCAGCATCGCAAATCTATGTGGGCAAAAAGGTAGAAGCATGTGAAAAAGTGGGCTTTATCTCGCAAAAGTTTGTGATGGACGAAGATACCACTCAAGATTCATTATTACGCCAAATTGACTCATTAAATGATGATCCAGCCATTGATGGTATCTTAGTTCAATTACCATTACCCGCTCACTTAGACTCGAACGTCATTTTAGAGCGCATCAAAGCGGACAAGGATGTGGATGGCTTCCATCCTTATAATATGGGCCGTTTAACACAAAAGATGCCAACTATGCGCCCATGTACTCCTTATGGCGTTATGGTGATGCTAAAAGAGACTGGCATTGATTTAGTCGGTAAAGATGCTGTAGTAGTCGGGGTTTCTAACATCGTTGGCCGTCCAATGGGCATGGAACTTTTAATGGAGCGTTGCACCGTTACTTTCTGTCACAGTAAAACTAAAGATTTACCTCAAAAAGTTTCCGAAGCCGATATTGTAGTCGTTGGCGTAGGGATCCCAGAAATGGTTAAAGGCGAATGGATCAAACCTGGCGCCATTGTTATTGATGTAGGTATCAACCGCCTAGAAACTGGAAAATTGGCTGGCGACGTAGAATTTGAGGTAGCCAAAGAACGCGCATCTTGGATCACTCCAGTTCCTGGCGGTGTTGGCCCTATGACCGTTGCTATGCTAATGAGTAATACGCTTTTCGCTTGCGAGCATTTACACGACTAGTTTATGCAAAGTATAAAAAAAGCCGCGAAAGCGGCTTTTTTATTTAAATGCACAATGCTTTATAAAGTCCTTTGCTTCATTAGCAGTCCAATCGCCTTTATCCTTTTTCTTTAACTCTTTACACCAAGCTTCGCTGCCAACTTCTGGCGAACAAGCCGTTAAAATAGTCATTAATGACAAAGCTACCAATATAACTTTAAACAATTTCATCATAATATTATTTCCTTCTCCAACTAGTTCCATTGGCTCCATCTTCGAGCTCAATATTTAGTTCATTTAACTTATCTCGAATTTCATCAGCTTTTGCCCAGTCCTTATCAGCGCGAGCCTGTAGACGTTGCTGAATCAAGTCATCGATATCAGCATCTGAAACGTTTGAGTCCCCTGCTCCTGACTTTAGAAACTCTTCAGGATCTTGTTGTAACAAACTTAGAACGCCAGCTAATTCTTTTAACTTAACAGCAATAGTCGCCGCCCTAGGCATATCGCTAGCTTTTAAGCGATTCACTTCTTTAGCTAAGTCGAATAACACGGGCAATACTTCTGGCACGTTAAAGTCATCATCCATTGACTCCACAAACTTAGCTTCAGCTTGTTCTAAAACTTCAAGCTGTTCGTCATTGGCTGCTGAAAAGTCAACACCACGCAATGCCGTATATAAACGCTCCAATGAAGCGTCAGCCGCTTCTAAGTTGGCTTGGCTGTAACTTAACTGACTGCGATAATGACCATTCATTAAGAAGTAGCGAACCGATTCTGCGCGATACTGTGTTAACACATCACGAATGGTAAAGAAGTTGCCTAATGATTTAGACATCTTTTCTTTATCCACTTGTACCATGCCAGTATGAATCCAAGTGCGCGCAAACTGACAACCATTAGCCGCTTCTGATTGGGCGATTTCATTTTCATGGTGTGGGAACTGTAAGTCGGAGCCACCGCCATGAATATCGAAAGTTTCACCAAGACACTCTTTCGACATAGCTGAACATTCAATATGCCAACCCGGGCGACCTTTACCCCATGGCGAATCCCAAGTCGGCTCGTTCGGCTTAGCAGCTTTCCATAAAGCAAAGTCCATTGGATCACGCTTTTCTGAATTAACTTCTACGCGTTCGCCTGAATTTAATTGCTCTAAATCTTGTTTGGACAATTTGCCGTAGTCATCAAACTTGGGCACATAATAATTCACGTCACCCGACTCGGTAACATAGGCATATTCTTTTTGGATTAGCGTTTCAATAATCTCGATAATGCCATCCATAGTGCCAGTCGCAGTCGGCTCAATATCGGGACGCTGCAAACCAATCGCATCGAAATCTACATACATTTCTTTAATGAAACGCGCCGTTAGCTCGTTGAATGCTTCACCATTTTCGTTCGAACGCTCAATAATTTTGTCATCAATATCAGTAATGTTGCGAACATAGGTCACATCATAACCTCGGAAACGCAAATAGCGATTGATCACATCAAAAGAAGCGTAGGTTCTGGCATGGCCAATATGACACAGATCATAAGTCGTTACGCCACACACATACATTGAGACTTTACCTTCAACTAGTGGTTTAAATGTTTCTTTTTGTCGCGTTAAATTGTTATAGATCTGTAACATGCTGTTCTCGATTATTTAGCTTTTCAAATTAAAAGGCAGTATCATATGCCGTAATGTTAGTTATTGTAGCCGTTGATTTCTCACTAGGCTACAACCGAGAAGGAATAAATAGGTTAAATTATGTCTAAAGTTACTCTTACCACCAACCATGGCAACATAGTATTGGAATTAAACGCTGAAAAAGCGCCAAAGACTGTTGAGAATTTTTTAAATTATGTGCGTGAAGGCCATTATGATGGCACCATTTTCCATCGCGTGATTTCGAATTTTATGATCCAAGGTGGTGGCTTCTTACCAGACATGGAACAAAAAGATACCAAGGCGCCTATCGAGAACGAAGCCAACAATGGTCTTTCTAACGTTAATGGTTCAATTGCTATGGCGCGCACCATGGAGCCACATTCAGCTTCTTGTCAGTTTTTTATTAACACCAAAGACAATGATTTCTTAAACTTCCAAAACGAATCTATGCAAGGCTGGGGCTACTGCGTATTTGGCCAAGTGGTAGAAGGTATGGATGTGGTTGAAGCCATTAAAGAAGTCGAGACCGGTACTTTAAGTGTTCATCAAGACGTTCCTGTAGAAACGGTTTTGATTGAGAAAGCGGTCATCAACGACTAATGATCCACTTTATATCAGACTTACACCTTTGCGAAGAGCGCCCTGATTTAACGGCGCTCTTTAACCAATACATGACTGAAATCGCTCCTAAGTCTAAAGAGCTCTATGTTCTAGGCGATTTGTTCGAAAGCTGGATTGGCGATGATGATGACTCTGAATTTGTTGAATCGATAATTGTGCTATTCAAAGCTTATGCTGACTCGGGAAAAACACTCTATTTCCAACACGGTAATCGTGACTTTTTATTGGCTGACGAATTTGCCAATAAAACAGGTGGCATCATTATTGATGAAATTCATCCGCTTATTTTAAAAGATAGTATTGGCGAACAAAAAGCCATTCTAATGCATGGTGATTCGCTTTGTTGGGACGACGTGGAATATTTAGAGTTCCGTAAAATGGTTCGCTCAGAAGCATGGCAATCTCAGTTGTTATCACAACCACTAGCAGTCCGCCGCGCTATCGCCGCTGACTTGCGCCAAAAAAGCAAAGAAGCCCAAGAGAACAAAGCCGAATCTATTTGCGATGTACACCCTAAAGCAGTTGAAGAAGTGTTGATTGAGCAAAGTGCCACGATTCTAATTCATGGCCATACTCATAGGCCTGACTTTCACGACTTAGAAGTCAAGGGTAAGCATTGCCAAAGAATAGTTTTGAGTGATTGGGGGGAGCAAGGTAATTATCTAGTTGTTAATGGCGCAGATATAGAGAGTTTTTATTTTGACTAACGAGTCAGTTATTTTATTTGCAAGCTCGAGACCTGATGGGAACACCAAACATTTAGTTGACGAATATGCAAAATTAACTGGCTCAGAAGTAATAGATTTAGTTAACCATAAAATTAATCATTTTAACTATAAGCAACAAAATGATGACTTTGAAGCACTGGTAAGAAAAATTCTAAAATATAAAACCATTATAATTGCATCACCCGTTTATTGGTACTCAGTTTCATCTTTAATGAAAACTTTCCTTGATAGACTAACCGAACTACTTATCTTTGACAAAGAACTTGGTCGTCAGCTCCGTGATAAAAGCGGAGTGCTCCTAGCTACTGGTGCAAGTGTTCAGCCTGAATCCTGCTTTGAACAACAAATCAAATTATCATTCGATTATCTAGGAATGGATTATCTTGGTATGTTGTATTGCTATTGCGAAAGTGACTTTCGAATAATAGAACATCAAAAAAGCATTAACCAGTTTATAACAGCCAACTTACCTCCGAATCAGCTTTAAGGGTTCGGATACCTTCACCATCTCTGAAAATCAACCCATTTTTTGTTCCACGGTGATAAAGCTTGTCACCTTCACGCTCTAAAGCTGTGCCTTCTTTAATACCGACAACATACTTATCTGGGTTGGCGCAAGTATATTCGTAAATCCGTTCAGCGCGGGTTTCACCATTGTGGTTTGGCGGCTGGTAGTCGGTGTAATGAGGGTTGATTTGGAATGGTACTAAGCCTAATGCATTAAAACTTCTAGGTTGCACAATCGGCATATCATTGGTGGTACAAATGGTAAGTCCCGCCATATTTGAGCCAGCGCTCCATCCAATATAAGGCGTACCGGTTTTAACTTTACGACGAATGGCGTCAATCAACTCATTGTCATAAAGCTGTTTTAATAGATAGAAAGTATTACCACCACCAATCGCAATCGCCTCTGCATCTTCTACCGCTTTAATCGGATCGTTAAACTGATGAATTGAAGTCACTTTCTTATCGATTGCTTTAATCGCTTCATTCACCTTATTTTCATAAGCATCATATCCCATGGCAAATCCAGCATAAGGAATGAACAAAATCTTTTTGATATCTTTAGAAAGGAATCCATCAATCATTGGCAACGCATGCTCAAGGTATCCGGTTTGGCCTTCTCTGGAAGCACTAAGTAATAATAGTTTTGACATTTTGTTCCTCAATTATTTTAAGCTGGGATACCGGAGTGGAATCTAAAAAGTGGATCAGGGCTTTCGATCAATTCTTTTTCTTTTTCTAAAAAGAAACCTACCCGTTCATTAATATCTTTATCCGAATAACGTTTTGCCAAGTCCAAATAATCCATAAAGTGACGCGATTCAGACTTTAAAAGAAAGCGATAATATTTGGCTAGTTCAGGTTCAGACTCATCAAAGTACGGCGCTAACGCATGGAACCGCTCACAAGAGCGAGCTTCGATAATAGCACCAATAATTAAGCCATCAATTAAGCGTTGTGGCTCATCTTTTGATGCATACTTGTGCAAACCTGCGGCGTAGCGTGAAGGTTTAATCGCTTTATATTTGATCCCGCGCTTTTCGATAAACTCCAAAACTTGCTCAAAGTGCAACACTTCTTCTCTTGTCAGTTGAGAGAGTTTCTTTAAAAGCTCAATGTGCTCAGGGTAGCGAAACATCTGTTTTACTGCGGTAGCAGCTGCTTTTTTTTCACAGTGGGCGTGGTCAATTAAAACCGTCTCCAGCTCAGTAACAGCTTTATCAAGCCAAGCTTTTGGGGTTTCGCAAAATAAGAATTGTTGAATTGGCGTAATATCAGCCATGGTTACTCAATTTAAATGACACTAAAGTTCTTCATTATAGCGTTTTAACTTGCGCTTTAAAACGCTTGAACCAAGACTCATCATCAGTTTCTTTTTTGTAACGAATGCCAATATAAAATTTAATTGCGATTGAGTATTTCTCATGCAATTGTGGATATCTCTTATCTAACAACTCAATGATTGCTTGAGGTCCATAATGTTCAGGAATACTTACACCCTGCTTCATTAACTTTTGTTTTAGTAACTCATAATACTTTTCTACCGGATCGCGTTTAATAGACTTTCTTAATAACCAAAGTCCAAATAACAAACTTGATAATAACAAAGTTACCACTAAGCCATAACCCAAATAACGCCATTGATTTGAGTGAATTCCTAGTTTAGATAACCAGTCATGTTGTTCATCTTGTCCATAGCTCATTAAACTATCATCCCAAAAGCTTTTAATTGCATCCCAGCGCATTTGTAATTTTTGCAAAAAGCCCTGTGGCAGGTCAAAACCTACAACCTTATCGCTAAACCAATCATCTCTGCGAGTCGCTCTTGGGCGTAAATCCTCTTCAATACGACTAGGATGAATAGCTGCCGTTGGATCTACTCGTACCCAACCTTTGTTATCTACCCAAACTTCTGTCCAAGCGTGCGCATCCGATTGGCGAATCAAATAAAAATCGCCATAAGGGTTATATTCACCACCTTGGTAGCCAGTTACTACACGCGCAGGAACCCCGGCGGCGCGCATCATAAATACAAAGGCTCCGGCATAATGCTCACAAAAACCTTCACGTGTTCCTAGCCAAAATCCATCAACCACATCTTCCTCTAACACTTCCGGGGTTAATGTATAGTGATATTGCTGCTGATTAATAATACTTAAGATTCTTTGTATAAAGTCTTCTGTTGACCTTGATTGAGCAAACAACGTCTTAGCCCATTCGCGACTTTTGGGATTGCCGGTTCTTGGAAGTTGCAAGTTCACACTCCGATGAAACTCGGACAACACAACCCCTTGATAATCATAAACAACAGCTTCCGCTGAGTAATTAAATTGATTAATGATTTTTTTAGGGCGACGCCATGTAAAATCGTTGAATAAGTAAGTATCTTTTGGAGCCGTCGCTAATTGCTCTAATCCAAATAACCAACGTGACTTATTCGGCTCCATTTGAACACGGTATTGGTACCTAGTTTCAAATGATGGAATGTTAGTTGTACGAGTTGGTGAACGTGAGCCTTCACGCCAAGTAAAGCCGTCATAATTTGAAAACACCATGCCACGCCAATACATTTCACTGGCACTGGGCACCGCAGAGTCAAACTTAACTCGGAAAGCAGGATCATCAAAAGTTGTTAAACTGCCTATATCACCTGGGCTCATACTATCGGAAATACCTGTTCCTCCTTGGCTCTTATCTGGCATGGCCCATAAAGGGCCCGGTAAGCGCGGGAATAAGAAAAACAACACTAACATGATCGGGATTGCTTGCAACAAAGCAACACCTGAAAGCTTACTTAAATGCCTTAGTCCTTTTATCCCATTGATTGAATTTAATGCCACGATTCCAGATAATATAGCAAGCATTGCCAACAACAAATACAAGCCCATAGCAATGGACTGGTTAAATAAAAATGCCATTACCATAATGAAAAAAGAGATAAACAACATTAAAGTCGCATCACGATAACTTTTGGACTCTAGTAATTTGAATCCATACATTAAGCAAATCAGTCCAACCCCAGCGTCACGACCAGAAATCGTTCTAAAATAGGCGAAAATGCCAATAAAAGCTGAAAACACAAAGATTAGTAAGAACCAAGAAGGTAGCTTAATATTAAATTTATAGGTCAAGTATTTAACGATTAAAAGTCCGATAGTTGCAGCAGTAATCCATGAAGGTATCTCAAACCACAAAGGAAACAATACAACAGCCTGAATGGCAATCAACATTGGAATGATTCCTTCGCGATAAATACTCAACTCTTTCGCTTGCACGTTATATTTTAAACCTTTGTAATTTATTTTAAAAAAGTGCTAAAACTTCTAGACATTGATACAGGTGTTTATCTCCCTTACCAAGATCTATCTTTTTAGATGGCATCTGTAAACCAAAATCAATCCCTTTGCTATTGGCCTCAATAAGCTCATGACATAAATAAGATAAGGCCAACTCTTTTTCAAAGTGAGCTACCGACTGCCAACTAAATAATTGTTGCTCCCCTACTTTGTCTTCAAATTCTTTAGTAAGGATTCCTCTTTCACGTGCAAAAGCCTTCCACATAACTTGCTTTAGTGGATCACCTGGCTGATACTCCTTTACACTATAGAAATCTTCACTGCCTTTAACTGAAGTTGAACCATCTTCTTCACCATTAACTCCTGCATCTAGCGGACTCGATGGAGCAATGGGTTTGGGATAAATCAGCGCTTTATAAGGTGATTTAAACCACGACCAAACTTGAAAAATCCCAAAAGGGAAAACACTGGTAACCGCCATCCTAGGATACACAAACCAACCACGCTTGTGAGCAGGGAAGGATTCTTGGTAATAGGCTTTATCGCTATTAGGTATATCGATAAGACTGGTTTTTTTCTTAGTTTCTCCAAATCCAACACTCGCCCGAAACTGCTCCGTACTATTAATAACCTCTAGTGATAGAGAAACATTGTCGCCTGCGTAAACTGCTTGTGGTTTTAACACTCGAATTTTCAAATGCCTTAAATTACGGTAGGTATAAAAAATTGATAAAGCACCTATGGCCAATAATACAAAACCAGCCATAAACCCCATGTTGTTTTGATAATTTGTTGCCGCTATTAAAATCAAAAGAATAATGGCAAGCATCAACCAGCCGTAACGAGTAGGGAGAATATAAATATTGCGTTGACGCAACTGAATTTCAGGATTGGCAGGAAGTCGAGCATCAATCCAATTATAAAATCGTTTCTTTATATTACCAATAAGCTTCATAAACTATCAGCTAGGAACTTTAACCTGCGCTAACAGTTCTTCTAAAATAGAAACTGCTGAACTATTACTTTTTAACGAAGACTCTAATCGATGCGCTACCACAGGTATAAAAACTTGCTGAATATCTTCAGGCAACACATAGTCTCTACCGTCCAAAAAAGCCCAAGCTTTTGCTGCTTTTATTAAGGCTAAGCCACCTCTTGGTGAAATCCCATGGGCAAAATCAGGACTTTCACGTGTTACTTTAATTAAAGTGATTACGTAACTTAAAAGGTGCTCACTAACAGTAATTTGCGTAACCGCTTCTTGTATTGATAACAACTCTGTTAAGTCTAACAATGGTTCAATAGTATTAAGATTTTGTCTTCCTGACTTACCCTTTAACAATACTCGCTCAAAACTTGGATCGGGATAACCTAATTCAATTCGAAATAAAAAACGATCAAGCTGAGACTCTGGTAAAGGGTAAGTACCAATCTGATGCGAAGGGTTTTGAGTTGCAATGACAAAGAATGGCTCTGGCAAAGAAAAGGTTTCACCTTCTACTGTTACCTGTTGTTCTTCCATTGCTTCTAATAAAGCACTTTGCGCTTTTGGAGTAGCACGATTGATTTCATCACCAAGGATTAATTGACTAAATACTGGGCCTGCATGAAATTTAAACTGCCCATCATTTTTATCAAAAATATTCGCTCCAATAATATCAGCTGGCAAAATATCACTCGTAAACTGAATTCTCTGAAATTCTAGGCCAAAAACTTTTGCTATAGCTTGTCCTAAGGTCGTTTTACCCATTCCAGGCAAATCCTCTATTAACAAATGCCCTTCTGCTAATAAGCAAGCTACTGATAATTTCACTTGATGGGATTTTCCTAGAACAACTTTATTTAGTTGATTAAATACTGGGGTTAGCGTCTTATGCATTTTTTACCTTTCGTTATTATCAAATGTAACAGACTATGAATGAGAAGCTTACATTCAGTTTAGTTCAGTTTCGGTTCATATTAAGCGAGTCAAAATTAACCTCGACATAAACACTAACTATACATGAGGAAATTATAATGTCATTAAAGAAAGTATTTCTAGCAACTACTCTGGCTCTAACATCAAGCCTGGCTTTAGCTGATGGTGTAAGTTACGATTATCTTGATTTAGGTTATATTGATTTTGATGGTGCAGATGGTTTGAATTTTGAACTTTCTAGCTCTTTCGGCAACGACTTCTATGGTCGTATCGACTACACGGATCTTGATGGTGATGCTGGTGGTGACTTTAAAGCTACTCGCTTAAACCTAGGTTATATTTCAAGTTTAAGCAATAATTTAGATTTTATTGCTGAGTTAGGTTATGAAGATCTTGACTTCGGTATCCTAGACGACAATGGTTTCAACGCTCGATTAGGATTGCGAGGCATGGCTGCTAAAAACTTTGAATTAGGTGGCTTTGTTTCTTATTCTGACGTATTGGAGTCAACAGACGTAACAGTTGAAGGTCGTTATCACTTCAACAATCAATTTTCTATGGCTTTAGAAATTGGAAATGACGAAGAATTAGACGAACATTATGGCGTTAGTTTTCGCTACAACTTCTAAATATCTTAAGTTTGAAAAGCCGCTTTTGCGGCTTTTTTTCTTTCTAGCATTAGCTTGAGTCAAAAAATATAGTATGATTCAACCAATTTAATAATTTTGGATTTAACATGAAAAAAGCAATGATAGCAGTTTGTTTGGCAAGCCTTGGATTTACCGCAAATGCCAACGATAAATTAAATTATAACTATTTCCAGTTTGGCTTAATTCACAGTGCAGGTGAACTAACTAGCGATAAAACTGGCTATAACATTGATATCAGTCAAGACTGGACGGATTCTAGCTACTTCAAGGTGCGATACAATACTCAATCAGCGGATGTCTGGGCAGGGGGCTTAATGGAGAAAGTCGATGCCAGCGAATACAGCTTAAGCATTGGATATCATACAGCTATGACTCGCTCATCTGACTTTTATGGTGAATTAGGCTTTATTAAACAAGATGCCCAAGGTGTTATTGCCGAAACAACTTATGGTAATGATGGTGATGGCTTCTTAGCTAAGCTTGGCGTAAGAACTCGCTGGACTGCCGACTGGGAAACAAACCTATACGCAGGCTATCAGGATATTGACGTAGCGAACTATGTGGATCAAGCAAATTACGAAGATGGCGATACTACATTTGGTATTGAAGTACGCTACTACCTAAACAAAACTTGGTCTATTGGTCTAACGGTAGGTGAGGAAGCCACCGGTGAAACAAGCCAACTAACCATCAGAGCTGATTTTTAAAGCTCTAGCCATTTAGTTATCCCCAGTACATTTGGTGACAATGCGAAACAAGTCACCAAATGTATAAAATCCTGACACATTTGCAAACCACTTCACATTAACTACTAATCAAATGGGAATTTGAGCACATAAAGCCCAACCAGAAAGTGTTAAATTTTTTGACAATCCAAAGCAAAAGTTTATTTCAGAAAAAGAGACACCAAAATGAAACATATTATTGGCATAATCGCACTATTAATTATCATCAAGCATGCAATGGCTAGCCCGCAGCTTATGGGATACGTCAATCATAATCAGGACTTAATTTTAGCTATCGCTTTAACCATTGCGTCTCGTCCGTTATTGAAACGAATTTTCGAATAAAGACTATCATTGTCCCTCTCATATAGCGGCTTAGCCGCTATTTTTTTATCAAAATGCCATAAAAAAAGCTCAGTAAATACTGAGCTTTGCTAACAAATCACAACTTTAAATATAATCAATTGTGAAACGTCTGTTTCGAACTAGCCATAGATTGCAGAATGCTAGAAGGCGCAAAACGCTCACCATATAGATTTTGATAATGTTCTAATCGCTCTACCACTTTATCTAAGCCTAGCGTATCCATATATCGGAATGGGCCTCCTTGGAATGGCGGAAAGCCAATGCCAAATACCGCTCCAATATCGCCATCTCTAGCATTTCTAATAATTCCTTCATCTAAGCAACGAGCAGCCTCGTTCAACATCATTAGGACACATCGCTCAGAGATTTCATTTACAGCCATTTCTTTATTTGGCTCTATTCCTAATAGGCGATAGACCGACTCGTCGACATTTTTAGCACCTTTTTGCTTTTTGCCGTATTGATAAAATCCTTTAGCGGTTTTGCGACCTAAACGATTATCATCAAGTAATTTACTAAACAATTTAGGCGCCATCATTCGTTCACCAAAAGCATCTTCTAAGATCGGGGCAACTTTTGTCGCAACATCTACACCTACTTCATCTAATAGTGTTATTGGCCCAACTGGGAAGCCTGCATTTACTAAAGCTTTATCAAGTTTTTCAACCGCCACACCTTCACTTAGCATAATCCCTGCTTCGTTCATGTAGGGAGCGAGAATACGGTTAACATAAAAGCCTGCACCATCATTGACCACTATCGGTGTTTTGCCTTGCTTCTTACCAAGCTCAACACAAGTTGCCACCACCCAATCAGCAGTTTTCGGAGTACTAATTATCTCTAGTAAAGGCATCTTTTCTACCGGAGAGAAATAATGCAAACCCACTACCTGTTCAGGACGTTTTGCACCTTTTGCAATTTCGCTGATAGGAATAGATGAAGTATTGGTCGCAAAAATAGTTTGCTCGGAACAATGTTCTTCGACCTCTTTAACCATTTGGTGCTTTAGTTCTAGCTTTTCAAAAACCGCTTCAATGACCATATCACAATCTTTAAAACCTGAATGGTCAGTTGTTCCAGTTAATCTCGCCATAATACCTTTAGCTTTTGCATCACTTATAAAACGACGCTTTAACTTTTTAGCAAGGATCTTCCAAGAGTAGTTAAGCGCCTTATTAACTCCATCTAGGCTAATATCCTTTAATCGCACCATTTTATTGGCTTTATCCGCTGTTACGTAAGCAATCCCAGAGCCCATAAGACCGCCACCTAAAATTCCAACTTTATCTACCTTAATGGCTTCGGCATCAGAATCAATTCCGGAATCTTTCTTTAACTCAGTAGTAGCAAAGAAAAGACTGATTAACGCTTTTGCTTCAGCAGACATGACTAATTCTGCAAAGTTCTTGGCTTCGATTGCGTAACCCGCAGCTTTACCTTGGCTCACTCCTTTTTCAACACACTCAAGAATCTTTTCTGGTGCTGGATAATTACCTTTAGTCTTCTTTAATAGTTGCTTTTTTGCTTGGTCAAAAAGAATATTACGGCCTATTGGGTTTTTCTCTAAAGCTAGTTTTTGTAGTGCTTGCACTGAGAAGTAAGATTGCTTTTTCTTTTCTCCTTTTCGCAACTGCATAACGCGCTTACGAGCAGCTTTGATAAGATTCGCCGTCGGAACAACATCGTCGACCAAACCTAACTTTCTAGCCTTTTTTGGAAAAAGTTGCTTTCCCGTTAACATCATATCCAAAGATGCGGCAATACCGATTAGCTTAGGTAAGCGCTGAGTTCCGCCACCACCAGGTAATAAACCTAATTGAACCTCGGGTAAGCCCAATTTTGTCGACGAACTGTCCGAACTAACTCTTCCATGACAAGCCAATGCAAATTCTAGTCCACCGCCTAAACAAGCACCATCTATGGCCGCCACCACTGGAACTTTCAATGATTCCAGTCTTTGAAATATTTCATGTCCATTACGGCTGATTTGTTCGGCTTCTTCTAAGCTATTAGCCGCCTCAAGCATATTAATATCGGCGCCAGCAATAAAACTTTTCGGCTTATCACTTTTGAAAATAACACCCTTAATCTCTTTCTGTTCAGCGATTTCTTTAATCAAAACTTCTGCTTCATCAATAAACTCTTGTTTTAAAACATTTTGAGCTTCACCCACCAAATCAAACCCGATAATAGCAATACCATCATCGGACAATTCCATATTAAAAATTGATTTATCAGCCATTAGTCAACCTCCACAATCATGGCGGCACCCAGACCACCAGCGGCACATGCAGTTGTTAATCCAACTCCTCCGCCTCTTCGTTTTAATTCGTTCAAAGTTTGAGTGATAAGACGCGCACCCGTAGCAGCGAATGGATGGCCATAAGCCAAAGAGCCACCGTTAACATTGAACTTATCCATATCAATATCACCAATTTTGGTTCTTTGTCCCAGGTTCTCCTGAGCCCATTTGGTTGAACCAAATGCTTGAACATTTGAAAGTGCTTGCGCTGCAAAAGCTTCATGCATTTCAATTAAGTCTAAATCTTTTAATTTCATTTTAGCTTTTTTCAAAGCGATCGGAGTTGAATAGGAAGGTCCCATTAACATGTCATGATCGGCTTGGTTTGCAGAAAAGCCATAACTTTTTAGATATCCCAATGGTTCATAACCTAAAGCTTTTGCTTTTGATTCGCTCATTAAGATAACGGCTGAAGCACCATCACTTAAAGGCGTGGAGTTAGCTGCTGTTAAAGTACCATATTTGCGATCAAATGCTGGTCTTAGTTTTGCATAGCCCTCTAGGGTTGAATTAAAGCGAACAATATTATCTTGAACTAAAGGATCCTTAGTAAATGGTGGAACATGCGCCGTCATGACTTCATCATCCAACCAGCCCGCTTCCCAGGCTTTAGCCGCCAATGTATGTGAGCGGTGAGCCAAAGCATCTTGCTCTTCACGAGTGATACCGCGATCGCGAGCCATTTGCTCTGCATTTTGTCCCATTGTTAAGCCGGTAGAGTACTCTTTAATAGCTGGTGGAACTGGTAATAAATCCTTCGGGCGTAAGGTTTTAAGTATTGCCAACTTTTGTCCAAAACTTCGAGCTTTTTGCAAGTCCACTAACGCCAAAGATAATTTCTTGCTAACGCCAATAGGCACTACTGATGACGAATCAGCACCGCCAGCAATGCCCACAGAGACATCTCCCAACATTATAGAGTCAGCTAAACTAGCAATAGATTGAAAACTGGTAGCACAGGCGCGTGAAACTGAATAAGCATCGGTACGAACATTCATAGGTGTACCTAAAACAATTTCGCGCGCAATATTCGGAGCTTCAGGTAAAACCACCACTTGCCCAAAAACTACTCGTTCGATTAAATTTGGATCCAGTTCGGTCTTGGTGATTAACTCATTTACCACCATTTTCCCTAACTCAATGGCATTGATGCCACGATAGTGGGTAGCTTGCTTGGCAAATGGGGTTCTCAAACCAGAAACAATGGCAACTCTATCAGGCTTAACTCGTCGACTTGTTGTTTTTTTGGTTGGAGAAGTTTTCGATTCTGTAGCAGCTTCTGCACTCATAATTGGACTCCAAAATTAACTTATTAACTGATTGTACCTGTTTCCATCATTTTTTCAAACAAGCGTTTAAATGCTTTCCAAATAGTTACAAATGCAAGAATCAGTAAAACTTTGCAAGCATTTGCCAAGAAAATGTACAAAAAACACAATTCGTTGCATTTTTTTCATAATATCAGTACACAATGAGTTTGAATTTCTTTAAATTATAATGCTCGCTATTGCTAGGTATGGAACTTATAAGTTTTGAACGAAGAAATCACTAACACCACAAATGGTCAATTAAGCCAACAATTTAAAACATTAGAACAATATTTAAGCTCTCGTATTATCGGTCAAACCGATTTGGTTCATAAAATATTGATAGCTTTACTTGCCGATGGCCACTTATTAGTAGAAGGTGCTCCAGGCTTAGCTAAAACTCGTGCTATTAAAGAGCTCTCGGAAGTAGTTGAAGGTGACTTCCAAAGAATCCAATTTACACCTGATTTACTACCTGCAGATTTAACGGGTACCGAAATTTATCGCCCGCAAGATGCAAGTTTTACTTTCCAAAAAGGTCCTTTATTTCACAACTTAGTTTTAGCTGATGAAATCAACCGGGCGCCAGCCAAAGTTCAATCTGCGTTATTAGAGGCTATGGCAGAACGTCAAATAAGTGTTGGCAATAATAGTTTTGAACTACCGCCTTTGTTTTTAGTAATGGCTACACAAAATCCCATTGAGCAAGAAGGTACTTATCCATTACCAGAGGCTCAATTAGACCGATTCTTAATGCATATAGAAGTTGGGTATCCTGACAATGCTGCTGAATCTGCTATTTTGGCACTAAATCGCAAAGAAGCTTTAGAAGAAAACAAACCGAGTATTTCTGAATTAAGCCAAGAGTCATTGTTTGCTGCTCGCAAAGAAGTGGTTTCGATCTACATGGCGAAAGAGGTCGAAGAATATTTAGTACAACTCATACTGGCAACACGCCATCCAGAAAAGTATGACTCAAAACTGGCACAATTTATTGAGTATGGTGCCAGTCCTAGAGCCACCATTGCTCTAGACCGATGCGCGCGAGCCAATGCATGGCTTTCGGGTCGCGATTACGTAACGCCAGGAGATATTCAAACAGTGTTATTTGATACCCTACGCCATCGAATTATTTTAAGTTACCAAGCAGAAGCAGAAGGTGTGAATAGTAATCAAGTAATTGAACAACTTATTCAACTGGTTCCAGCTCCTTAATCATTACTAATTATGAAAAAGAACCAGTCTGCCCAAAGTTTGTCTATACAAGCAGAAACCATTGAGCTTAGTTTAGAGCAATTAATTGCCTGCCAGTTTATGGCCAATGATAAGATCCCTCTGCCAAATAAGAAAACAAAAGCCCACCTAGTAGGAGGTCACTTGTCCCCTTTTAAAGGTAGGGGTATGGAGTTTTCAGAGGTAAGGCAATATCAGGCTGGTGATGATATAAGAAGTATCGATTGGCGGGTCACAGCAAGAACAGGTAAAGTCCATACCAAAATTTTTCAAGAAGAACGTGAGCGTCCTGTTTTTATCTTATTAGATTTGCAGGACACCATGTTCTTTGGTTCAAAGAATCGATTCAAATCCACTCTAGCTTCATTGCAAACAGCACGAGCTTTTTGGGCTGCTTTCAATGGAGGAAATCGTGTAGGCGCACTAATCAATAATGCTCATGACCATGTAGAGCTCAAGCCCTCAAATCGACGCAAGGATGGATTAAGGCTGCTGCAAAAAACCTTAGAACTGCACAACCAGCGACTACACGAGTTGTATAATAACGCAGCAACTAAAAGTAATTTCACAATCAATAAAACGGCATTAAGTGACTCATTGATGAGATTACGACATTTAACAAAAGGCGGTTGTTTAATTTACATCTTTAGTGACTTTATGGACTTCTCTGAAGATTGTGATCAACATTTATCTTATCTTTCTCAGCATAATGATATCTATGGCGTTATGTTAACGGATCCTTTAGAGGCTAATATTTCAGTATCCGGGCATTATCAAGTTACCGATGGTCAACAAGTGTTAGGCTTTAACTCAGGAAATAAAAAAAATCTGCAGCATTACCAGGAATATTTTAACAATCGACTCAATAACACTAAAGAGCGTTTAAGAAGAAGTGGTTGTTACTTTTCAGAATTAAGTACTTCTGACTCCGTAAACCAATTGAACCTTAACCCTTTGGCTCCTGAGCAGCAAAAACTCAAACAAGGCTTTAGTCAGGTGACCAATGGCTAACCAAGAATTACTTTCAAAACTAAAAGACGTTCATTTACCAGCAGATCCCGGCTGGTGGCCATTGGCAATGGGTTGGTGGCTATTGTTTTTGCTCATTATTTTAACTTTAATTAGTTTTACGGTTCATCATTACCGTCAACGTCAAAAGCACCGCTTCAGTCGGCACGCTTTATCTTTGTTGGATACATTAGAAAAACAAAACAGTATCGACTGGCTAATTGAATTAGAAGTTATTCTTAAACGTTCAGCTCTTAGTTACTTTCCAAAGAAAAGTATTGCCCAGTTGAACCAACAAGGCTGGATAAATTTTTTAATGAACACCGGCAATCAAATTTGGAGTGATGAATCACTTTATGCTCTAAGAGATTGTGTCTATCAAAATCCTTTGAAGTTTTCGAGTCTTGATAAAAGCTTAATCTTGAAACAAGCTCGACAATGGCTGAAGCAGTTGCCCGAACAAGCAAAGTCGTATCAAACAGGAGCGTCCAATGTTTGAGATGGTTTGGCCATGGATTTGGGTGTTAGCTCCATTACCCCTAGTAATATGGTGGCTCAGTAAACGTAAAGCTCAACACAATGCATTACAAGCACCAATTTTTTTACATTGGAAACAGTTTAATCACAAGCACCAGACTAGTGATTTTAATTTCCCATGGTTATTGTTTTTATTTTGGTTGCTGATATTACTAGCTGCAAGTCGTCCACAATGGGTCGGAGATCCTATTCGTCTTCCCGCGAGTGGACGAGACTTAATGGTTAGTATTGATGTTTCAGGCAGCATGGAAATGAAGGATATGGTGATTGAACAGCGCCAAGTAGATCGTTTAGTCGCAGTGAAACACATACTCAATGACTTTATAGATAGGCGCCAAGGCGACCGATTAGGTTTAATATTGTTCGGAGAGCAAGCTTATCTCCAAACACCGTTAAGTTTCGACTTAAAAACTGTACAAATCATGCTGAATGAAAGTGAAATTGGCTTAGCCGGTCCCTCTGCAACTGCTATAGGTGACAGCATAGGATTAGCTGTAAAACGTCTGAAAGATCGTAATGCAAAAAATCGTGTGCTTATATTACTGACTGATGGTGTAAACAACGCTGGTATTTTAGAGCCATTGCAAGCAGCTCAACTTGCTGAGCATGCTGGCGTGACTATCTATACCATTGGAATTGGAGCGGATGAAGTAGTTACTAACAATGGGCTATTTAGTCGTCGCTTTAATCCTTCTCGCGAATTGGATGAAGAAACCTTAACTCAAGTTGCTGAGCTCACCAATGGTCGCTATTTCCGTGCAAGAGATACACAAGAATTAGAAGAGATCTATCAGGTAATAAATGAGCTGGAACCTGTAGAGGAGGAACAAGAGTCTTATCGCCCTACTAAAGCTTTATTTTTCATCCCTTTGTTAATAGTTCTGATATTTAGTCTAATAAATAAATTATGGTTATTAATTAAGGCTCCAAGAAAACATTTGGCCACTAAGCACAAGGTTAATCACTATGGCTGAACTATTATCAAATATCACTGATATTCATTTTATTAGACCCTGGGCTTGGCTTCTGTTAATTCCAGCGTTTTTAATCTTCATTTGGCAAACTAAAAGTAATAACTATCAATCAAACTGGGCAAATTTAATCGATCAGCATTTGCTTCAATGGATTTTGCCAAATAGTGAGAATAGCCTAAGACGAACTTTAGGGAATAATATTTTATTTTTATTTTGGATTTTGATAGTTGCTGCAATTTCTGGGCCTAGTTGGCAACGCTTACCGCAGCCAATTTACTCTACAACCGATTCCAATATTATAGTGCTGGATCTTTCAAGTTCTATGGATGCCAATGACGTAACACCCAGCAGATTAACCAGGGCTAAATACAAACTTTATGATTTATTAGAAAAACAATCTGAAGGTAACACTGCATTAATTGTTTATGCTGGTGATGCATTTATTCTCAGCCCTTTGACCAGTGATCAACGGACTATTGAGAATTTAATAAGACCACTAGAAACGAATTTAATGCCAATTTTAGGTAGCCAGCCTCAATTAGGTGTAAAAAAAGCCATAGAGCTTTTACGTAATGCTAATCAAAATACAGGAAATATCATATGGGTTACAGATGGTGCTGAACCAGATCAGTTAGACAGCATCGCAGTTGCCATTGATGGTTCGCAGTTCGCATTGAAAATTTTAGCCGTAGGCACTGAACAAGGAGCTCCTATCAAAAAAGCTTCTGGTAATTTTTTAAAGGATTCACAAGGTAATATTGTCATTCCCAAACTAAATTATGCTCAACTTGCTCAGTTCGCTGATAATAATAATGCTACCTTGACTCCAACAACTCCTGATAACAAAGACATTGAGCTCATTATTCAATCTCGAAGTAACCCGCTTAATAGTGAATACCAAAAAGAAGATATTTTTGCTGATAGTTGGCATGACTCTGGTTATTGGTTGATATTACTACTTATTCCTTTAATGCTATATGCATTTAAGCATAAAAATATCGTGGCTTTATTTATTGTTAGTTTTGTAAGCCTTACTAGCCCCTTCTCGACACTAGAAGCATCAGTAACTGATAAGTTGTTTTTAAACAAAAACCAGCAGGGTCAAAAGCATTACAATCAAGGTAACCTTGAACAAGCAGAAAATACTTTTAAAAATAATCATTGGAAAGCTATAGCAGCTTATAAAAATGGTAACTACTCTGCGGCTTCTGGTTATCTATCCAATGCCCAAACTGATCAAGAATTATATAATTTGGCAAACTCCTTGGCTTTAGCTGGCGAATATCAGGCTGCAATTGAAAGTTATGAAAAGGCTATTGAACTAAACCCCCAGCATGAAGATGCTATTTATAACAAAAATATCATTGAGGATTTATTAGACCAGCAACAAGAAGACCAAAATGAGTCTGATCAAGAAGAGCAGAACAAAGAGCAGCAAGAGTCTCAAGAACAACAAGAGCAGCAAGAATCAGCTCAAGAACAAGAAGAAAGTGATCAATCGCCTTCAGACAAAGAGCAACAAGAGCAAAAAAGCCAAGAGCAACAGTTAAAAGAACTTTCTGAACAAGAAAAACAACAAGAACTTGAACAATGGCTAAAAAAAATATCTGATGACCCTGGACGTTTGCTCAGAAATAAAATGAAACTAGAATATAACCGTAGAGGTTATCGCTCTCAACCATCAAAAACTTGGTAGTAACTATGCGCTGGATTTTTAAATTTATCTTTATTACTTTTTTATTATTAAGCAATCAACTTTTTGCAAAAATAAAACTTAGTCTTGATAGGAACGAAATACGTGCAAATGAAACCTTTCAATTAACTTTAGAAGTCGAAAAGCAGGATACGCTTGCTAATTCACAAAGTTTAGACTTCTTACCCAAAGAATTTCAAGTTTTAGGTAGTCAGCACTTCCAAAAAAGTACTGTTATTGATAGACAATTTGCCAATAGGATGGGCTGGACTATTACCCTAGTCTCTAATCAATCAGGTATCTTTACCATCCCAAATTTTTCTATTGGAAATGAATCCTCCGAGCCCTTTTCGATCCAGGTTTTTCCGATGATGGACAACCTTGATGAATTAAATCCGAATTCGCAGATAAAAATTTCTTCGCAAATCAGTAATGATACTGTCTATGTACAACAGCAATTAATATATACCCTGCGGATCTACAGCTCAGTTCAAAGTAGACGTCACAACCTCTCTCCTTTAGTTGCCGAAAATGCCATTATCAAAAAACTTGGAGAAGCTTCTGAATTCCAATTATTTCACGATGGCTCACGCTACAATGTTAAAGAAGAAAAATACGTTATCTTTCCACAAAAAAGTGGCGAATTATCAATACCACCAATCAAGTTCAGAACCAATATTGTAGATCCCCAAGCTTCCTATGGCAGTTTGAATCGTTACCGCCCTATTGAATTAAGTTCCAAGCCTTTTACAGTGAATGTCCAGCCAAAACCAGACACTGCAGCATTACCTTGGATCCCTGCAAAATCATTGGAACTTACAGCGCAGTGGCAATCCAGTGCAAATAATTTTGAAGTGGGGAAGCCTGCCACTTTAGACTTTTATATAAAAGGGGTTGCTTTACTTCCAGAGCAACTGCCATTGATTGAATTTCCGGAAATTAATGGCCTCAAAATTTACCGTGATAAACCTGTCCTTCAAAATATTATTAACGCTGATGGTGTCAATAGTTATCACCTTGAAAAATTAGCCGTCATCCCGAATAAAGCCGGACAAGTCACAATTCCTGAGATTAAAATTCCGTTCTGGAATACAACATCCAATCAGCAAGACTTTGCAACCTTACAGTCTATGGACATCACTGTTTCTGAATCTACAGAGGCAACTACCTCTTTACCATCAATAAGCCAAATTGAAGAGCCAAAGCTTCCTGAGCCAGCAAATGCTAGCCCAGGTCAGGAAGCGCCAGTATGGCAGTATCTAACAATTGGTTTTGCAGCTTTATGGGTTATTACTTTAGGACTTTTCCTTTTACGTGGGCCGAGGAATAAAACAAAAGTCGTTAAGGAAGTAAACAAGAATAATCAACAGACAGAAACACCTCTTGTTATTCAAAAGGCAGCAAAACAAAAAGATCCGAAGGTAATGGCTGATGCAATTATTCACTGGGCCGATATGCGTGCAGGTCACAAAGTAACCAATCTTAATCAACTTATAAAGCATTGTCCTGATAAACAATTACAGCAAGAGTTGATAAAATTACAAAATGCCCTCTATGCTAAAGACTCTTTTCACAGTGAATGGAATGGCGACTTAATTTTCAAGCAATTAGTCCAAGTCAAATTTGGCGCTAATTCTTTCAAATCTGAGAATGAGATAACACCTCTTTATCCTCGTTAAAATACTGGTAGAATACTACTACTAGAATTTACTGAGAAAACTATGAATATTTCTACCACCAAAGCCATCATTAGTGGTGGCGCTTCTGGTTTAGGTTTCGCATGTGCCAAAATGGTTATAGATCAAGGTGGCAGTGTTACTTTACTAGACATAAACCAAGAACAGGGACAAAAAGCTGTTCAGGCGTTAGGGCCCAATGCTTTCTTCATTGCAACAGATATTAGTCAGGAAGCTCAAGTTGATAGCGCAGCAGATCAAGCCGCAGAACTAATGGGTGGCATCAATTTAGCGATTGGTTGTGCTGGTATTTTAGGTGCAGGTTTGATTCATAGTAAAAAAGGTCCGATGCCTGCAGACTATTTTCAAAAAGTAGTTGATATTAACCTTGTTGGAAGTTTTTTATTAACTCGCGCAGCATCTAAACATATGCAAGCTTTAGAAGCTGATGAAAACGGTGAGCGTGGTGTAATCATCCATACTGCATCAATAGCCGCTTATGAAGGTCAAGTTGGTCAAACAGCTTATTCCGCTACAAAAGCGGCAATAACCGGCATGGTTTTGCCTTTAGCTCGTGAATTCGCACGTATAGGAGTCAGAGTGATGGCAATTGCTCCTGGTGTTTTTGAAACACCAATGATGGAGAAAATAACGCCTGAAATTTGTGAACAAATTGCAGCAGGAATCCCAAATCCATCACGCTTTGGTAAGCCTGAAGAGTTCGCTGCCACCGTGAAACATATTGTTGAAAATCAATACTTAAACGGTAACACCATACGTTTAGATGCTGCAGCTCGCTTGCAATAATGAATGTTCAGATGTCAACCTATTCTAAGGGATAGGTTGGCAACGTATCATTTCTAAGAAAGAGCGGTCTTGCACTTGCTCCATCTGTACTAACGATAAGACATCTTTTCTCTGAGTTTCCCAGTAACGATCAAATCGCTGACTAAACTCTGTAGCTTTCTTTAAAAGCGCTTCCTGTTCCATTGCTTTTTGTAATGCTTTTAACTCCTCAGGGACTACTAATACACACATATTCTTTAACCTTTTGTTTATTGAATATAATTATTTAAGCAAACAAATATTGTGTATATGTGGAGTAATTATGACGAATTATGGAAGTATATAATCACAAAAAAGCCCAGTAAGAACTGGGCTTTTCATTAGCACTGACCTTACTTAACTAGTCGATGTGAGCGTTGAATTAAAATTTGCAGTTCTCTTAAGGCAACCGAAAATTTGGCAAACTCATGTGTTCTAGACTGTCTAAAGTCAGCAACCATTTCTGACCAACGAGATAGTAAATCATCGTGTTCAGCTAAGAAGGAATTAATTCTTGCATCAGCACTTTTTTGTTTCTTAGTTAACGGTAATACAGCTTCAATTAAATTACGCTGTTGGTTGTCCAACTCCTCTCTGAATGCTGCACGGGCAAAAGCTTGCCAATGATTGCCCACTGGCTGTGCAATAATCTGGTCCAAGAACCAGTGCAAACCGATTTTATTGCCAAGCTTATAATAAACTTCCGCCACCAATTGAGCAGGCAGTTTGTTAAGTTTAGAAAGCTCTATAATATCCATCGCTGAGAACATAGTGCTTAAATAGGAAACTTGCTTTGCAAGCTTAATTGGAACACCTTTAGCTACTAAATCAGCAACATTCCTTTCAATACCTTGCGCTTCTTTAGTTTCTAGTGTTTTATGAACTACTTTCTGTAACTCTGCGACACCCTTTCGGAAGTATTCTACAATGGTCTCGATGGATTGTTCTTTACTGCGATTTCGAACAAACCACCGCGTAGCACGGCGAACAATTCTTCTCGCTTGGAACATCATCTCAATTTGAACTTCTGCTGGGATCTGATTATCTAGTTCTTCAATACTTCTCCACAAGCCTTGCATATCGAAAATTTCTTTCGCCATTGCGTAGCATTGAGCAACTTCGCCAATATTCGCGCCAACTTCATCCATAACTCTAAACGCGAAATTAGTACCCATTAAGTTAACCATTTCGTTGGCAACGCTCATGGCAATAATTTCATCTTTTAAAGGATGCTTAGCCATTTTTTCGTAGTATTTTTTACGAAGTGGTTTAGGAAAGTAATTCACTAGGTACTGATCAAAATACTTTTCTTCTGTTACCGCAGGAATTTTAAGCTCATCTTTAAGCTCCATTTTCCCATAAGCTAAAAGTACAGATAACTCTGCACGGGTTAAACCTCGCTTCTTAGCTTCGCGCTCAGCAAGTTCTTCATCTGAAGGCAAATATTCAAGCTCGCGATCGAGTAATCCACGCTTCTCTAATCCATGTATAAAACGTAAATGCTCTTTAACCATAGAACTAGCACGACGTTCTGTAATACTAATTGATTGAATTTGACGATAATTATCTTCAATAACTATGTCAGAAACTTCATCAGTCATACGCGCTAATAAGCTATTGCGCTGTTTTACGGTTAAATCACCATCTTCTAAAATAGTATTTAAAAGAATCTTAATATTCACTTCATTATCTGAACAATTTACACCGCCAGCATTATCAATAAAGTCAGTATTAGCTCGACCACCCGCTTGCATGTATTCAATACGTCCAAGTTGTGTACAACCTAAGTTACCACCTTCGCCAATAACTTTAGCTTGCATCTCTTTACCATTAACACGAACGCTGTCGTTAGCTTTGTCACCAACATCTAAATGGCTTTCTTTGGACGATTTGACATAGGTGCCGATACCACCATTCCAGAATAAATCTACTGGCATTTTAAGAGCAGCATTAATGAACTCATTTGGCGATAGACTCTTAGCCTTCATACCCAGCATTTGTTGAATTTCAGGAGTAAGCTCTAGCGATTTGGCAGAACGCTCAAAAATACCACCGCCTTTTGAAATCAGCTTTTGATTATAATCAGTCCAACTTGAACGAGGTAAGTTGAACAAACGCTCTCTTTCTGGATAAGTCTTTGCAGAATCAGGATTAGGATCAACAAAGATATGCATATGATTAAAGGCAACTTGCAATCGAATATGTTTAGACAACAACATGCCATTACCAAATACATCGCCGGACATATCACCACACGCAACTACGGTAAAATCTTCAGACTGACAATCAGTACCCATTTCACGGAAGTGACGTTTAACCGACTCCCATGCCCCTTTCGCAGTAATCCCCATAGCTTTATGGTCATACCCATTACTACCACCAGAGGCAAATGCATCACCTAGCCAATGGCCATAATCTTCAGATATCCCATTAGCAATATCTGAGAATGTTGCAGTACCTTTATCAGCTGCGACTACTAAATAAGGGTCTTCTTCGTCATGGATAACGACTTGCTTTGGAGCTGTAACCTTCCCATTGACAATATTGTCAGTGATATCTAATAAAGCGCGAATAAAAGTTTTATAACACTCTATTCCTTCCGCGAAAAAAGCATCACGCCCACCAGTTTTAGGAAGTTGTTTACAAACAAACCCTCCCTTTGCTCCTACCGGAACAATGACAGAGTTTTTAACCTGCTGAGCTTTTACAAGACCTAAAATTTCTGTTCTAAAATCTTCTCGACGATCTGACCAGCGTAGACCTCCACGTGCAACTTTGCCACCCCGCAAGTGAACGCCTTCTATCCTTGGAGAGTAAACAAAGATTTCGAACATAGGAACAGGCTTTGGAATGTCGCTAATAAGGTTCGGGGTCAATTTGAAAGATACGTAACTTTTTTCTGAGCCGGTCTCATCTTTTTGATAAAAATTAGTTCTTACTGTTGCATCAATAAGCTCTAAATACTTATTAATAATTCGATCTTGATCGAGGCTATCGACATCGGCTATCAATTTTTGCAAGTCTCGCAACATACTGTTGTATTTACGAGTGCTGAATTGTTGTTTAGGGTCAAACTTCAAACCAAATAAATCAGCCAAACCGCGAGCAATTTTAGGATATAAGCTTAAAGTATCTTCGATAGAAGTTTGGCTAAAAGTGAAACCTATTTGCCACATATACTTTGCATAGGCACGAAGCATAGTAACTTGTCGCCAATTTAAAGAGGCCGCTATAATTAGTCGATTAAACCCATCCTTTTCTGCTTGGTTTGCCCAGGTTTTAGCAAATGCAGTTTGGAAATCATCACGTACTTTTTCTAAATCTATGGCATTTGGATAATGAACATTAAAATCCATTATCCAATAAGTACCCAATTCTTCTGAGCGAACTCGGTATGGTGTCTCATCAATTACCGTCATACCCATGTTTTCAAGCATTGGTAAAACTTCTGACAGATGCATTGGTGTTTCTTTGTGATACAACTTAAATCTTAATTCACCATTAGATGATTCTTGAGTACGATAGAGCAGCATGCCTAGCTGCTTTTCTTCACTAAGATTTTCAATGTGTTTAATATCAACGATTGCTGATTGAACTGACTGTTCGTTTTGATAACTGAGCGAAAATGCTTGCTCATATTTCTTCAGAAGGGTTGCTGCTTTTGCATCATCAAAATGATAACGAATTTCATCATTAATAACGTCTTCCCAACTTAAGGCAGCTTCCTCAATCTCAGATTGAAGTTCATCAAAATCAAAGTCTACTAGCTCAGTATTTTTTACTGGAACAACAAAGTGGGTACGCGCTAAAACAGACTCAGAAAATAAAGTATTAAACTCTATATCTGCTGAAGTTGAGAAAGTTTTCTTAAGAATTTTTTCTATCTTCTTGCGGATCTTAGTATTATAAGTATCCCTTGGGATAAAAGTTAACACTGAGAAATAACGTCCAAAGGGATCACGACGAACAAAGGTTTTAACCTGACGACGCTCTTGGATATGTAAGATCCCTAATCCGAACTCAAGCAACTTCAAAGTAGGTGTCTGGAATAGTTCATCACGCGGATAAGTCTCTAAAATATTTTTTAGAGCTTTGTAATCATGACCGCCAGGTTGCAAATTTGATTCCGCCAAAACGTTGGCAATTTTCTTTCTTAAAACTGGAATAAACTGGGGGTCCATATTATAAGCAGCGGATGTAAACAAGCCAAAGAAACGATACTCGCCAACAACTTCGCCTTTACCATTAATGCGCTTAATACCAATATAATCAATATGACTAGGGCGATGAACGGTAGAGACGTTGCTGGTCTTAGTTAAAATTAACAAGTGCTCATTAGACAAGGCTAATTTTTGAGCCCCTTTTGGCGCTTGCGACAATACATACTCAGGATACTTCTTTTCGTTACTTAAAATACCTAAGCCTGAACCTTTAACAGACTTTAAAGCTGTTTGCTTGGTATTAGATTTTAAGTCATACGCTCTAAAGCCCATAAATACGAAATGGTTTTGCCCTACCCAACGTAAAAATTCTAACGCTTCATCCATCCTTTCTGGCAGCATTGGCGGCGGATTGCTTTCTAACTCATCGATGATTGAAAACAATTTATTTCGCATCGGTTGCCAGTCTGTAACGGTTGCTCTAACATCGTCCAGAATTCTTGATAAATCACTTTGCACTTGAAACAAGGTTTCTTCATCTAAAATTCTATCAACTTCCAAGTACATTGGTGTTTCAATATTACTGGCTACAACTTTCGCTTCATTTTCTAATGCTTTCTCAAGTCCTACTACTCGACCTGACTTACTGCGTCTAATACCCATTGGTACGTGCAAATGTAAGTGAACATCAATACCTCTTCGGTTTAACTCCATTCTGATAGAGTCAACTAAGAAAGGCATATCTTTATGGTTTAGTTCAATAATACTGTGTTTTGCTTGCCAACCATTCGCTTCAAGGCTAGGGTTGAATACTCGGATCTTACTAGTTCCATCAAAGTCTTGTATAAAATTCCACAGACTTAGTACCGAGTCATAAATATAACTAGGATCCTTTTCTGAGAACTCTTCATTAGAAACGCTGCTGTACAGAATTTCTGCGAATTCACAAACCAGTGGAGCTTTTGATTTAGCAATTTTGCTCTTGATGAGTTTCTTAATTTGGGTAAGTTGCTTGTTTGCTTGTGAGCTTGCCATGTGATTATCCTAGTCCAATCTATTAATGTTTAAAACGGCAAAGTAATTCACCAATTTTAGGACATTTAAAACAAAAATGGCACTGAATTTTCACAAAATCAGTGCCATCTCTATAACTTTTTTAAGGTTATCTCAAACTACTTTCTATAGAGTACCGCCGCTAACGCTGGTAATAATACAATAGCGCCTAACATATTCACTAAGAACATGAATGTTAAAAGTATCCCCATGTCAGCTTGGAATTGTAAATCCGAGAAAATCCAAGTGCTAACACCGATAGCTAAAGTTAAACCTGTAAATATAACTGCATTACCCGTTAATTTGAGGGTTTTAAAATAAGCAGTAGATACAGTATCGCCAGCCCTAATAAATTTTATCATTCTGGTGAAGATATAGATTCCATAATCAACACCAATACCAACCCCTAAAGCAATAACCGGTAAAGTAGCGACGGTCAAGCCTATCTCCAGCCAGGTCATTAGTGCTTGAGCTAAGTAAGATACAACCACCAGAGGTAATATAACGCAAATAGTCCCTCTAACTGAGCGGAAGCTAATCAAACAAAGTAGCGTCACAGCGGCATAAACCCAAAACAACATTGGCAATTGCGCTTCTTCAACAGCTTCATTTGTGGCGGCCATTACCCCCACAGGGCCTGTTGCTAGTCTAAGATTAACCTGATCATTTGAATTGTTATCGATAAAAGATTTGGTGGCAGCAACTACTCGCTCAATAGTTTCTGCTTTATGATCATTTAAGAAAATCATGATATTCATAACACTACAATCAGCATTAAGTAGTCCACTACTGGTTTCTATTCTACCTATGGTTTCAGGCAAAATAGTTTCATCGCTAGTCAACACTTTCCACTTCAAATTATTCTCGGATAGCATACCATTAATAATTTTCGACACTTGAGGCAAACTAATCGTCGATTGAACACCTTCAACATTAGACATTTGCCATTGATAATCATCAATTGTTTGCATCACAGGATACATAGTACAGCCATCATTGGGCACTTCAGCTAATACAGAAATTACATCAGTACCGATGGAAAAATTATCAGTAATATATTTTGTATCTAAATTATAAATAGAGTCTTGTCTTAAGGCTGGCGCACCTGCGTGCAAATCACCAATTTTCATGTGTTGAGATTGCCAATAACCTAGCGCACCCAAAATCACTCCGACCAATACCAAGCCAACTGCCATTGGCTTTTGTGCAAATTTAGCTAATGAATTCCACCACTTTTCACGAACAGCTTCCCGTTGATGAGTGGCTTTAATAAAGTTATCATCGAATTTGCTAAAAGAAAGGAGCAAGGGTAGCAAAATTAGATTAGTTAAAATCAATACAGCCACACCAATACTGGCTGTAATAGCCAATTCACGGATAATGTCAATTTCAATTAATTGTAAGGTCAAGAAACCTACAGTATCACTAATTAAAGCAATACCGCCTGGAACTAATAATGCAGCGCATGCAACAATTGCAGAGTCATAAGCTGTTTTCCCCGCAGCCACATTATGCGCAACGCCATTAATCATCTGGACACCGTGACTCACGCCAATGGCAAAAATTAAAAATGGTACCAGAATTGACATTGGATCTATGCCAAACCCTAAAGCGGTCAAAATACCTAATTGCCATATAACGGCCACGATTGACGTCAACAAAGGCAGAATTGTCAATTTTATTGAACGGGAATACCAGAAAACTAATAAAGCCGTAATCGCCAGCGCAACTAAGAAGAACATTAAAACGCCTTGTGCACCATTGCTGACGTCACCAATCATCTTAGAAAAGCCAATAATTTTCATATTCACATCAGGATATTGGGCTTGAATATCCGATCGAATCTGTTCAAGTTCATTGGCTACTTTTACAAAATCAGCTTTTACAGTCTCAACATTTCCTGCTTCATCAGTACTACTATATTGCGATAGCAACTGTCCTGTAATCATGGCTGCAGAAAAATCATTAGCAACTAAACGACCTACAATTCCCGCCTTTAAAATATTCTCTTCGACTTTCTTTAGTGAACTCTCTGACCCATCAAAGCTTGCATGAACCACTGGCCCACCTTCAAGCCCGAACTCACTAACTTCTATATAACGGGTATTAGGCGTAAAAAGTGACTGTACTTGCGGCTGGCTCACTGCTGGAATTGCAGAGATTCTTTGAGTAGCATCATTTAGCGCTTCAAAAAACGTTTTATTAAAAATTCGACCATTCTTATCCTCTAAAGCAACTAATACACGGTTAGCTCCACCAAACTCTTCTTGGTATTGAATATAAGTCTGCATGTATTCATGCTTTAAAGGGATATTTTTTTCAAATGTTGCATCAACTTTTAACTGTGATGCGAAATACAACATCACCAAAGTAATTAGTCCAAACAAAGCTATTAAAGGTTTTCGTTGCTGGAAAACTCCTTTAACTAAAGATTCTAATTTATTTTGATTCATTTAGTTCATCCCCAATTAATTAACTTCTTGAACTTGTGAAGATATAGTCAGCCTTTCCACGCCTTTTTCACCGACAATTAATAGCTCATCATCATTTAATGGTACTAATGCCGCACGACCTTTTAAATCATCCCGAGTATCGACTAGTTGAGCGTTTTTATTTGATAAAAATCCGCCAGTCCCTACGGCATAGAAATCATTCCCTAGAAAAACCATATCATGTATCCCTGAATTGGTTTTTAGATCTACTGACTCCCAAGAAGCACCAGAGTCTTTTGTGCTAAAAATATTACCCTTTAGACCATATACAAAAATTGAATTATTAGGCGCTACTTTTATCCCAAAGAAAGAACCATCGTACGGAGAAGTTATTTTTGTCCAGGTTTGCCCCTTATCTTTCGAAACCGCAATTAACCCAGTGCTAATTTCTTCGCCATCTTCGGTTTCTGTTGCCACAAACTTTTCACCAGCTAAATATATATGGCCATTTTTGTTATCCTGCGCCAGACCATAAAAATGACTAAAGCCTCCGTAAAAATCACCAAGGGCTTCAATTTCCCGGTCTTGCCAAGATTCACCACCGTCATTGGATTCTAGATACAATCCAAAAGCACCAATAGCGATAACTCTTTTAGCATCAATAAATTTCACATCAAAAAGTGCAGGATATTCTACCGAGTCTTTATCGCTATACACGAGCGTCCAGCTCTTACCGCCATCTTTGGTCAGTAAAATGGTTTGTTGAAAACCAACTGCAATACCAATTTCATCATTAAAAAAATCCAAGGCAGTTAAATTGCTTTGTGTCGGGACTGTTTGTTGTTGCCAACTTTTTGCCAAGTCATCGGATTTTAGAATATGACCTCGCTCACCCACCGCTACTAAAGTATCATTACTTAGCTTTTGAACATCGAGTAATAATGATTCTTTCGCCTTTGGCGCAAGCATTGCACTTTCAGCAAAAGTCAGTGGTGAGTACAAACCGAAAATCAGCAAGGCTAAAAATAGCCTATAAAAGAAAAAAGATAGCTTCATAAGTTAATATCCAATTATTAATATTAGTCTAGCCAGAAATAACCTTATAACCATTAAAACCCAAAAACTAAAAAGCGGTCAATAAAGACCGCTTTTTATTGTTTTTCAATTTTAACGACGACCTAAGCGACGTAGTGCAGAAGGCGTGAAATGATTGCCTCTAAAGTCCACATTAAAGTCATACATATCTTCTTGATTATCCAAACCAATCGCTAAGTAACGACCTGATGGTAAATCATAATAGGTTTCTAAAGTAGACCATAACGTTGGTACTTCATAGTAATTAATCGCATGAGCCATAGCTACACGCCATAAGTCACCTGCTTCGTTATAAATATCTTCTAAAGCAATTTGCCAGCTATCTTCATCTATATAGAAAGTACGCTTTCCATACTGATGACGAGTATCGCCTTTTAAGTTTGCTTCCAACACCCATACGCGATGCTTTTCATAGCGAACTAAATCCTGATTAATAACACCTGGCTTAATGATATCGTCATATGCCACTTTATCTGAATGTAATTGATAAGTGTTATAAGGGATGTACATTTCTTTCTTGCTTTTGATCGTCCAGTTGTAACGATCTGGAGCACCGTTGTACATATCAAAATCATCAGTAGTTCTTAAACCGTCAGATGCTGTACCTGGCGCATCATAAGCAACATTTGGGGCACGTTGTACACGACGGCGACCTGCGTTATAAAGCCAAGCTTTACGTGGCTCTTTAACTTGGTCCATTGTTTCGTGAACTAATAAAGCAGTACCGGCTAATCGAGCTGGCGCTGTAACGTATTGGCGGAATAAAAATAATACATTACCATCTGCCAACTTCTCAGGAGTCATGTCTGGGCGATTATAAATTTGATCTAATTCATCTTTAATCTTAACTAAAACATAACTTCCGTCAGCTTGAGGTGTTGCTTGGCCAGCTTCACGCTGTACCGCATCACCACGATAACGAGTTAAGTGATTCCAAATTAACTCAACACCCGTTTCTGGGAATGGGAATGGGATACCAATGGCAGCACCCTTAATACCATTACCGCCATCAACTAGCTCAGCTCTTGGAGCATTTGCTTTAATCGCGTCATAAACATATTGAGGATACGAAGCCGTACGACGAGATTGATACACATTCATTTTATAAGAATCAGGATAAGCTTTAAATAAAGCTATTTGACCTTCTGAAAGATTGCCAGCGTAATCCATATAATTAGACGCATCAATCGTGAAAAGCACTTTATCATCTGCAAAAGGATCTGGATGATGATCGCCTGAAGAATAACCTGCCGGTGCGGAAGTTATACCACCATTCCATGCAGGGATAGAACCGTCTTCATTTCCCGCACGAATTGAACCCATTGGCGTAAATGTATCGCCACCTAATTGCGCCGCCTTTTCTGCCGTAACTTTTGCATCCGCTGTGCTTGCTAAGAAAGCAGAAGCCACTGCAGTTGCCAATAACCATTTATTCATAATTTTAGCCATAGTTGTAACTAGCCCTTTTTTATTTAACTATCAATAGTTAGAGTGAATAACTAACCGCTAGCGACACATAGTCACGGTCGTGAATTAAGTTTGCGCTTTCATTACCAAAGAATCGGTTATAACCGAAATCAACTTTCCAAGTGCTTTGATAATCCCAGCTAACGCCTAATGAAAGTGCTTTACGACCTTCTAAGAAGTTAGAGATTGGCGCTGGAGTATTACCTGATACGTCGTGTTGGAATACAATTCTTGGTGCCAAGTTGCCACCAAACATCGCATTATCATAATTCCAACGCATTGCAGCACGATACCCCCAAGAGAATGCATCAGCAAAACCGTTACTAGTTAAACCTTCAGAAGCTGCACGAAGAGGATTTCCTGAACGGAAGGTTCCTTCTGCTTCAAAACGTAACACATCTTGCGAAGGCATATTTTCAATTTGGTTAGCACCAACTTCAACTAAGAATACTGTTTGATCGGAACCCCAAAGAGAACCTAATAATTTAGTAAAAGTCGCTTGAGCTTGGATAGCATCTAACAAACGATAACCCGAAATTTCAAAGCCTGAACCATCTGGGTTAAAACCAGTAATGTTCGCCACTTGACTAGTACCTGGCGCAATCTGTCCGATAGGCTCTAAAGTGGCAAATAATAATTCAGCATCATCAACTTGTAATGGCACATCTTTGCGATAAGAAACCTCACCCGCAATAGACCAACCATTATCAGTCGCGGTATTAAAACTCATACCGGCCATTTGGATATCTTCAGGATACTCTAAGAAACCAAAAACTTGTCCCGCCGTATTAGCAGAGTAAGCCGAAATAATAGGACGACGACTATGGTAATTCATATAGTAGAAACCATACTCAGTTCCGCCTTCTGTGAAATAAGCTAACTTCAAGCCATATTGACCTTGGTCGTCCGCTTCTCGAGTAGGGTCACGGAAAGCTACTGTGCCTGGCGTGCCTTCAGCGAACAAACCGAAGCCTAAATGTACGTCTTGACCTGTAAAGCCTAAGAAGTCACGAGTTGCAAAATAAGTACCAGGCTCGTCAACTTTAACTGGCTCCCATTCATACTGATAAAAAGCTTCTAAAGCCATATTTTCAGTTAAATCGATTGAACCCCAGATCATACCCGATGGAATTAGCGCTTCTTTTAATTCAGCACCTGGATTACGTAACGTACGTAAATTTACCGCATTAGCTTCATTTAAACTGTGTTGGATAAAAGTAGATTCACCCCAACTAACAACTTGCTCACCCAAACGAACTTGCAAAGTTGATGATTCGCCAACATCCCAAGTTGCCCAAGCATAAAAATCTAAGATTTCAGCATCATAGCCTTGCTCGGTACGAGCTGTATTTTCACCCGCAGCCCAAGCGCCATTTGGAAAACTATCTAAATCTTTCCAGCGAGTAGAGCCATCCATAATCTCACGATCGTAGTACCATAGAGCCCGCGCGAATAAACCGTAGTCGCCGTCTTTATGGCGCATATCGAATTCGTGAACCCCTTTAAAGACGTTAGAGAACATATCACCTTTGTTATAGTTCAAGTTACCGTCATCAGAGTTATTTGAAAAAGCGCCTTCATTAAATGGAATTGGCATAGTCGCGCTTGGAACAAAAGGAATACCATTATCAAGAAGATAAAGGTTAGCTTTACCAACTAATCGTCGGTCGCGCTCTTGTACACGCCAACTACCACCAACACTGAATGTGCTGTCGAAGCTGATATCAAAATTATCCGTCTCAAACTCAACCGCTTGTAACGAAGTCGCAGTCAGAGCAATGGCTACGCTAGCAGCTACTTTAGATAAGGTTTTAAGAGGAGAGTTTTTTTGTTTTAACTCGTTCATTTTCATTAATTCCTTCCCCCGTGATAGGAATCTACCGTTTATAGTGTTTAGCAATACAAAATCTCAAGACATCATACCACTTGATAAACGCATACTAGCAGTAATTTCAGTTATCTCGCAAGGGTTTATCGAATATGAGGTTATTTTTTAGCCTATCGACTGAATAGTATCTGAATACTGATGATTTAAATTGTCAGCAAAAAGTAAAGATATAGGTGTCTAGTGCAGAGAAATGGGTAAGTTATTAGCAATTCCTTTTGCTTTTTCAATAACTTAGGATAAATCAGTAATAAGATTTATCTGTATTTAGAAAATTAAGTCCTTTAAAAACTGTTGCACCATATTGACTCGCTCTAAAGAGTTCAGCATGTCCATTTCAGGGCTAGAAGTAGCCGTTTTAGCTAATACTAAAGCCGTTAATAAAACCACACCTACCGTTAGACTTACTTTTGGTAACCATTTAATACTTTGTCTGTTTAAAGTCATTTTTCTATCCTCATTTATCCTAAAGTTATCTCATTACTTCTTATTAGATGCATCTAAAGCCGGTTTTGGATTAGATGCATCGAAAATATTTTCACTATTTTTTATAGCGCCTCATCTCGGTAGCGACGAATATAGATTGCGCCTACTATGAACGCAGCTCCAATTAACAAGCCAATCCAAAGATTTAGGTCCATTAATTGATTCGGGAAACTTCCCCAACCACCGTCAACTTCCCAGCCAATTTTCTCGGCAAGTTGCCTTAAATCTGCAACTCCACCCTCATCAACTTGTGACATCATCGCGTAAGGTGTTGAGTAAGCTTTACCCAAGCCTGACAAGTGTTCTGCAACCCAACTGATGAAGTTAGCAGACTTAAAGATGATGCTTTCAACAATTACAATCACAATAATAGGTAGCCAAGACACTAAGAATGGAACCTTCTTGGTCGCACTTGATATAAACATCAAGTAACCAATGAAAGGAAATACCCATAACACCGCCATGAAACTTGCCACCAACTGGTACCAACTCGCTGTAAGAATGCCCATTGGGTCAAATACCATACTTGCGATATCCCAATCGGACATAGCTGCAAATAGCAAACCAATAAGCATGGTTCCTACATTGGTTAACACAGAAATCACAAAGATGATTAATGGCAACACCAAGCAAACACTAGCTACTTTTGATAAAACCGTTTCAGTGTCAGAAACTGGTAGTGATTTCCAGAACAGGATGCTTTTATCTTTTCGATCGTCATAAAGCGAACCTAGACAATAGAAATACCCTACAAAGCCCATCACAATTGCTAAGTTAATCACGTTACTATAATAGTAAGCAGTCATGGCTAGCGACTTTACTCCATCACTGGCTGTCGCTTCCCAAAGTGCCAATAAATCTGTTGGGTTTTGAGCGCCGATACTGACTTTTACAGTATCATTAGTTAAAAACAATACGGCTAATAAAGTCGTAAACAAGGCTAGTGCTGAAATCCCTACTGGTACCCACTGGAATCCCGTCTTATGTTCCCAATATTCTCGTTTAAGTAATGTCAAAAAGGTGTTCATTAGCCTTCTCCTTGCATTTTAGCCACAAACAGATCGGCAACGCTTGGTTTGCGAACCTTGCCCATTTCTTCAAGATGAGGCTTGGCGACGCCACTAAACAAACACACTTTTTGTCCGAAGACTTCGCGCACGCTTAGTGGTTTCATCGCCAAGGCTTGTTCCTCATACTCCTTCTCAATCATTACTTCATAATAAGTATCGGCAATCGCATCCATAGAGTCGTTTAATACGATCTCACCATTTTGAATAAATACTAAATCACTCAAAATATGCTCAATTTCTTCTACCTGATGGGTAGTAATAATAATGGTACGATCTTCATCAAAATAATCATTCAACAACTGCTCATAAAATGCTTTGCGGAACAAAATATCCAAACCCAAAGTTGGCTCGTCTAAAATCAAAAGATCAGCATCTATCGACATAATCAAAGCCAAATGCAACTGAACGACCATACCTTTGGATAGTTCTTTGACTTTCGAGTTTTGCTTTAATTTAGTTTTAGCTAAATAGCCCATGCAACGTTCACGGTTAAACTTAGGGTGAACACCTTCCACAAAATCAATAGCTTGACTAACTTTTATCCAACGAGGCAAAACCGCTACGTCAGCAATAAAACAAACACGCTCCATTAATTCATCACGTTGCTTGTGCGGATCTAAACCGAAAATTTCTAGCTTTCCGTCAAACGGCGTTAAGCCCAAGATCGATTTTAATAATGTAGTTTTACCGGCACCATTTGGACCGATAAGGCCTAAAATACGACCTGAATCTAAATTCAGATCAATATTGTTTAAGGCTTTGTAATTACCATATTTCTTACTTAAGCCTTGTGCTTGTAAGATATTAGCCATTGTTGTTGTCCCCGCTTACGTCTTCTTGCTCTTTTGGTTTTTGATACTTCGCTTCACCCTGCTTAGCAGGATTAATTAAATCTTCTAAAGAAATGCCTAAACGCTCAATTTTTTCTAATAAAGCTGGCCACTCAACCGTTAAAAATTGCTCACGTTCTGCCGTTAATAATTTTGACTTGGCTCCAATAGTGACAAACATTCCTAAACCTCTGCGTTTTTCTGCTAATTCGTTATCGACTAATAATTGATAAGCTTTAGATACTGTAATTGGGTTTAACTTATATTCCGCCGAAATATTCCGAACTGACGGTAAAGCTTCACCTTCTGCAATCGAACCTTCAAGGATCATATTCAAGACCTTGTCTTTTAATTGCAGATAAATTGGTTGGGTATCGTCCCAGTGTACTTGCATACCTAATTTCCTAGTTTTATAACTCTGCGCTGAAACTTCAGCACTTTAATTTTCGTCAGCATCACTCTTAGGTGTCATGCCGGTTTAGTGTTATACTAATATATAACACCTATTCACGTCAAGCGATAATCTAAAATAAAATTATGAGGAAATTGATAAACATATGATTTTCTTGAATAATTTATATAGAATAAATATTCTTTATTTTTAAAAAACATTCAAGAAAGCCCAATTTGGCTTGGTGATCTAGTATGGGTAACACACCTAAAGTCGCTTTTTTTACGTTAATTCTACTCAGTATTTGCACCCTTTTAGGTTGGTTAAAAGCAAGCTACGCTTTAGCTTTAGGGTTATTATTGGGCTGGTTTAGTAATGCAAATTATCAAACACTGGAAGCTAAACAATTAAATACATGGGCCTCATGGCTACTAAAGTTCGCGATTGTCGCTTTAGGTTTAACTCTGCCCATTGGAGAGCTTGTAAACACAGCACAAGCAAGCTTTTGGCTAACACTCGGCGTAATAGCAGGAACTATGTTATTAGGACTTGGACTTGCTAAAACCTTAAAACTCAATCCTGAACAGGGATTATTGATAAGTTCCGGCACTGCTATTTGCGGAGGCAGTGCCATTGCTGCAGTTGGGAGCTCTATCAAAGCCAACCAAACTAATATGGTTTTGTCGTTGGCCATTGTCTTTATTTTAAATGCCATAGCTTTATTCATATTCCCAATTATTGGCAATTGGTTAGAGTTAAGCCAAACTCAATTCGGCTTATGGGCAGCTATTGGGATTCACGATACTTCCAGTGTGGTTGGCGCCGCTTCACAATATGGTGAAGAAGCGTTAGCAGTAGCCACCACCACAAAACTTTCTCGCGCCTTATGGATTATCCCAATAGCCTTATTAGCCGTTTATTTTAATAGCAAATCAAGTACCCAAAGCGGACAAAAAGCTAATATAGCCATTCCTTGGTTTATCCTTTTATTTATTATCGCCAGTATTGTTGGCAGTAATATTGAGCTTGGCGAAATGGGAAGCCTTATAAAAGTGTCTGCAAAAAATATCTTTGCGTTAAGCTTACTTTGGATGGGGGCAAGCTTGAATAAAACCAATCTTATGAGCATTTCACCGAAGGCCATGAGCCTTGGGTTGTTTTTATGGCTTGTGGTTTCAGTGGTTAGCCTTATGATTATTTACCATTATTATTGATAAAATTTAAGGAATCGACTTTGTTTGCTTTTCAATTTGATAAACTCAATCGCCAAGGCGAGTTGCGCCATAGTGATGACCAACTTCTAAAGTTAATTGATGAGCCTTCCGCTAAATTTGTGCCACTTTACAAACAATATTTAGCCACAAAACAAAGTGCATTGTTATGGCTAAGCAAACAACAACTAGAACAACAAGTTTCCCCCCTTTCAAAAATACATTTTATATATTTGGGCGTCATAGAAGCTAATCATTATTTTGCCTATCGTCTGCCAAGCTCGGAAGCACTAAAAACCATCGCTCCTATTAGCGAAGGACTTAGGAACCTATTACCTTTTCTATCAGAACAAGATGCTTACTTAGCTAATGTAGCAACCGCACTAAACCAATGGCATGCCAGCCATCAGCATTGCGGATTTTGTGGTACAGAAACCTATGCCAAAGATTCTGGATTCGTTCGCCAATGCAGTAACCAAGATTGTGCAAAGGAGCACTTCCCCAGAACGGATCCTGCAATAATCGTTGCCATAACTCATACTGATAATAATGGAATTGAGAAAATACTTTTAGGACGACAGTCCAGCTGGCCAGAAAAACGCTATTCCGTTATAGCAGGTTTTGTTGAGCCTGGTGAAAGTTTAGAGCAAGCCGTTCAAAGGGAAGCTTTTGAAGAAGTAGGATTAGAAATAACAGATATCAAGTACCAAAATTCACAACCATGGCCCTTCCCACAGTCCGTTATGCTTGGTTTTAATGCAATAGCTTTGACCACAGATATTCACTTAAAAGATCAAGAGCTTGAAACTGCTAATTGGTTTAGTCGTGAACAGATTAAAACTATGGTTAAAGAAGAGCAATTATTCCTACCGTTTCCTTATTCCATTTCGCGACTTTTAATAGACAACTGGCTCACTTAGATTAATACTTGTAAAGTAAGCTGACTATATTTAGCTAAAGTAACAACCTAGTTCACACTTCAATAAATCACTTGTCGTTACCGTTAATTTCATCTTGCCTTATAGGGCAAAAAATAATTAAGGTAATCCGCAATAACAATGACGTTAATAAATAAATCACCCTGATATAGCAGAAAAATCTAGAGATGATTGTTTAAACTTATGGAGAAAGTTAATGGCAAAATTTAAAGTTCTTGGTGGCGACTTCAAAGCCGGTAAAGGTAGATTCACTCTTCGGAGCTTTTCACTTCCCAGTTTTAATTTAAAAGCTTATTTCGAAACTGTTTCTTTAAAAGACATTTCGAATATCAACAGAGCTCCGACAGAAATGATAGAGCTAATTCTTAAAAAACCAGCAGAAAATTTATCGCTTGAAAGTAACGAAGTAGCATTTATAGCCACACTAAATGACAAGCGTCGATTTGTTGGTGTCACGGATAAAGATACTTTTTTTAAAGTTGTAGAAGCCTTTAGAAATACTAAAAGCCCAGATCATGCAAGCAATGCAATTGCCGCTAGAGGTTAGTTTTAAAGGTAGGAAAAGTAAGGGCTTGCTCAATCGAGTTAAGTCCTTGTTTTATCATCAATAATCTATCTAAACCTAAAGCAATTCCTGCACATTGAGGCAAACCACTTTTTAGAGCGCCTATAAAATCATCATCAATGGCAATGTCTTCTAAATTATTCTCTTTACGCCACTCATTATCAGCTTCAAACCGCCTTAATTGCTCTTCCGCATCTTGCAATTCATTAAAACCATTAGCCAATTCATACCCTTCTATATAAACCTCAAAACGTTGCGCCACTAAAGGACTTTCAGGATCGATTTTCGCCAAAGCCGATTGGCTGGCAGGAAAATCAGTAATAAATGCTATGGTATGGTTAATACCCAATTTAGGCTCGATTTGAGCTTCAAATAAAAGACTTAAATAATCGTCTTTCTCTAAATTATCTGGTAAATCACCTAATGATTCTTTTGAAATTTTTGCTAAATTATCGAGACTAATTTGAAAAGGATTAAGATTTAAAAAATGTTCAAATGCTTCTTGGTAGGAATAGTTAACTCGCGCTCTTTTCCCTAGAAGTTTAGTTAACAACTCAAAGGTTTCATTCATCAGATCCCAGTGGTTAAAATCAACCCGATACCACTCCAACATCGAAAACTCAGGATTATGTCGGCTCCCCGACTCCTCCAAACGAAACGCCTTACAGATCTGAAAAATCGAACCCGAACCCGCCGCCACTAAACGCTTCATCGCATACTCAGGAGAAGTCTGCAAAAAGCCCGCATTTTCATAAACACCAGAAACCCGCATCGACTTCATAAACCGATCCGTCACCCCATGCCCCATCAACAAAGGCGTCTCAACCTCTAAAACACTCCTCTCAGAAAAAAACTCACGAACCTGAGCATACAACTCAGCACGAGCATTAAGGGTTTCGATTGAACAGGTGGGCTGCCAAGTCATTTAAGTGCTAATCAGTTTAAGATATTCTTCTTTAATATCATCATCTATATGTACGTTTAAATTACCACCATATAGCCTATTATTTTCGTCTTTTCTTGGTCCGGAAATCCAAAAGTGCTCTCCTGAGGTGACTTCAAAGTAATTTGATTTATATCCAGCACCTTTCAAGCTTTGAAAAGATTTCCCTTTATAATAGAGTGTTCGACCAGATTTAGAAAAATAAACTCTTCCAATCCTAGCTTGCCCCTCTAAACCAGATTCTTTTTCTTCGATGTACATTATTCTTGAGCGCTTAATGTTAAATTGCTTCGGAAGCTCAATATCAGGCTCTAATCTTGAAAGGTATTCATCTAAATGTTTTGCCATGCAGCTTCCTTTATAATCTACCTAATGGAGATAAAATTTTCTTAGACGAGGCAAATTGAGAATTGAAATGCGGAGTTTAGTTTTCTAAATGAGCAATTTCAATTCTCAATTTAACGAAGTATAAGGACATTTTAGCCCATTAGGCGCGAGAGACGTATTCGTTGGTTCTGGTATCAATCTTCAACTTATCCCCAATATTCACAAACAAAGGCACTCTCACTACCGCTCCCGTATGCATGGTTGCTGGCTTTGATCCGCCACCTGAGGTGTCACCTTTTAGGCCAGGATCTGTGTCGGTTACTTCTAATACAACGAAGTTTGGCGGGTTGATTTGAATTGGGTTACCATTCCATAACATCACGTGGCATTTATCTTGTTCAATTAGGTATTTGGCATTATCACCTACCGCTTTTGAGTCTGCAGATACTTGCTCGAAGGTGTCTGAGTCCATAAAGTACCAAAATTCGCCATCAGTGTATAAATACTCCATTGAGGTATCTAGGATGTCGGCAGTTTCAATGGATTCGCCCGATTTGAAAGTTTTTTCGACTGTGCGGCCGGTTAGTAAGTATAATACTTTGGTTTTACTGAAGGCTTGACCTTTTCCGGGACGTACGAATTGGTTATCTACGACGCTACATGGCTCGCCATCAAGCATGATTTTGATACCGTTGCGTAGGTCATTTGTGGTTATTGTGCCCATAAATCCTCTAAATTTAGCTAAATATGATTCAAAACGTGCAGATTCTACCTCGAAACGAGACACATTGGCAGGACAATGAGTGGAAAAAGTTGCTTTCGGGGGCAATTGAGTCGCCTAAGGAGCTTTTATCAATATTAGATTTAGCCGATTCTGAGCTAGCTAAGCAGATAGATCCTAATCAGAAATTTTCCCAAAGAGTGCCAACGCCATTTATTAAAAAAATGGAAAAAGGCAATCCACAAGATCCTTTGTTATTACAAGTGCTACCCATCCAAGATGAAAATATTAAAACTGATGGTTTTGTTGCCGATCCTTTAGATGAAGCCTCGGCTTTACACAAAACTGGGATGTCTGGACTTTTGCATAAATACCAAAGTCGGGTTTTATTTATGTTAGCGACACATTGTGCCGTAAATTGTCGCTATTGCTTCCGCCGTGAGTTTCCATATCAAGAAAATAGAGCCAGTAAGTCAGACTGGAGCAAACTTGGTCATTATTTATCAGAACACCCTGAAATAAATGAAGTTATCATTAGTGGTGGCGATCCATTGGCCGTAAACGACTCTTATCTCACTGATTTTGTTCGATTTATAGAAAGATTCCCGCAAGTCATTCGTCTGCGTATTCATACCCGTCTGCCGGTGGTTATTCCACAAAGGATAACTTCATCTTTGCTGAATTTATCTCAATCTCGCTTACAAATGGTAATGGTGCTTCACGTAAATCATCCCAACGAAATTGATGCGAAACTCATCAAAGCTTGTCAATTACTCTCTGATAATGGCTTTCATTTACTCAATCAGTCGGTGTTATTACAGGGCATAAACGATAATGTAGACACATTATCAAAACTAAGTGAAAAGCTATTCTCTGCGAAAGTAACTCCTTACTATCTGCATCTTTTAGATCAGGTTCAAGGTGCAGCTCACTTTAATATCGAGCACGACCAGGCTAAATCTCTTTATAAAAATCTCCAACGACGATTAGCCGGTTTTTTAGTGCCAAAAATGGTCCAAGAAGTAGCTGGAGAACCCAATAAAACTTTAATAATTTGACTATCTAAATCAATAACTTGCATAAAAAATGGCTAGATTTACCCCTTCTCATTGGGTAATATATAATCATAAAAAATTCTAAGGAGTAACCAAATGGCTTTGGTCCAAGGTAAACTTGGTTTAACCATTCGCGTTAAGCAAGAAGTCCTCGTTAATGACGTTCCTGATTCCACTAGGAAAATTCAACGTTGGGTAAAGGAATTACCAGTTATCGATTTAGGGGAAAGCGCATCATCTGTTTTTCACCTTATTTATGATTTAAATCAATCGCCATTCAACCCAAAAGAAAGGCTACAACTCTTAGAATCGCTTCGCGAAACTTGTGATCAATTAATAAGCTCTTTGTCAGAGACATATATCCATAGTCCGTTAAACTTTGCTCCAAAATTAAAATCAGCCTCAGAACTAGTTCACGCAATCGCTTCTGAGCTTAATTTTGGATATAACGCTGTTATTGAAGACTTAGCTGCTGATGAAGACAAGTTAGAAAAATATGCCAGTTCAATTTTTGCAGCCGCATGTGCAAATTCTCTGAAATGCCAAGGACTAATACAGCTTCAACGCTACCAACTTTACAAAACGGTAGGCAGTAAAATTTGGCACCAGCAAAATATCATTTATAAAAAAGCTAGCCAGCTTGATATTCTTGAGCAAAAATTAAAGAGTGAAACTGAAGACTTAAAGTCAATCATTCATCAATTTAAGCGCAACTTGGCGTTATCCACTTGTAACCCTTTCCAAATGAAACATGGTGAAGTAAACGAGTCTTACCAAGCACTGGAAGCCATCGCACCCTTAATAGAATTAACACCAAGAGTTAACTCTTCGACCTTGTACGCTTATTCAACTTCCTTAGGAATTGCGCCACAACCAAGTGACGCCATCGATAGTGAAAATGGCGACTGGATTGGCATCGATTTAACTCAAGCAGTGGGTGCCGTTGAAGATAATACGGTGGAAAACAAACAAGGCTTTTTAGGATTGTTCCGCAAAAATGTGGCTTTAGAGCTTACCGAAAGTTTGAAATTACACCTTCTGGACCATTGGAAAACGGTCAAAAGCAGAAACTTTATACGCGTTAATACTGATGATGGTACAGAAGCTGCTGTTGGTATGGCCGCCTCTCACCATTTCTTAGTTGAACGCCTTGGTGAAGAAGTTAGAGAACGCTTTTTTGGAAAACCTAAAGCCAAGCCAATGTTCGAAACTAGTGGCCTTAGCATCCAGGTGGACGAGGATGACAGCCAACACAGTTTTGTTTGGCGCTCAGAAAATAGCTTTGGTAGTAATTCCAACCAACCAAAAGCTAATGATGCTTTTGACTCGATTTATAAACCAAGAAATTACGAACAGTTACGTGAAGCTAAAGAAAATAAACCCTTTAAAAATATTAAGACTCGCAAATCTTATGAATGGGTTAGAGGGATTATTAAAGATGTAAGTCCAGCTGGCTTTTGTTTAGCTTTTGCCGAAGCACCATCGACTCATGTTGAGTCCAATGAACTGGTTACCGTTCAGAATTATAAGAATGGCGAGATTCAATACAATTTAGGTTTAATTCGCTGGAATCGTTGGCATAATAAAGAATCTTTCTTAATCGGTGTAGAGCTTATTTCACCCCAAGCGACACCAATTAGAGCAACCCTTGATTGGGATTATGCAAAACCAGCATACCATCACAATGGGTTATTACTTCCCGAGATGCCTAATATTGGTGTTGATGGAAGCATTATTTTACCACCAATGGGTTACCGCTCAGGGCAAACTGTGGCCATTATGACCCCCGAACAAGAGTATAAAATTGAGCTAACCAAGCGGGTTTTGCAAACTTCTAACTTTTTGCAATTCCATTATCAGCCTAAGTAACTTACGTCTACATTAGCTTGTAAGTAAGTTTTTACTTTTGTTCATGGTAAATTACTGCTAAATTTGTGCTTCAGTTAATACATTTTTTTTCCAATCTGGTTAAGATTGGCATCAATTATTTTTTGCAGATACTATCTAATGACCGATAAAAAAAACGCTACTATCAAAACTCTCATTTTGTCCGATTCTGCAAATGAATGTGAGGAATTGGCCAGCCAACTGAAAAACTTAGGATTGGCTATTCGTCATCAGCAAATCAGCAACAGTGAAAAACTTAGCGAACAGTTAAAAGAACAAACTTGGCATTTAGCCTTATTTTGTAGTTCCTTGACAAACTTTCCCGTTAAACAAGCTCTGGCTTTATTAAAATCACAAAAAACCACGCTCCCAGCTATTTATCTAGCTAACGATTATAACGAAGAAAAGCGTTTTAATATGATGCGTATGGGGCTTAGTGATTGCGTTGCTCGTGACAACACAAATTTACTATCCTGGTTAATTAAACGTGAACAGATTACGGTACAGAGTCAATTAGCGGCATTTGAAGCGCAAAAACAAATTATTGAAACGAGTAAAAGAAACGAATTACTCTTAGATAGTTCTAAAGATGCTATCGCCTATATCGCGGAAGGCATGCACATTTATACAAACCCTACCTACTCCGAGCGGTTTGGTTATGATTCAGACGACTTAGTTGCCTTAACCTTAATGGACTTAGTCAGCAGTGAAGATACGAACAAATTAAAGGATTTATTTAAAGAGCAGAAAGAGTCTGGACAAGAAATCGAATCCATTATTAAGTGCAAAAAAGAAGATGGCTCTGAGTTCGAGGCTAACTTTATCATTTCATCTGCGGTTTTTGATGAAGAACCTTGCTTGCAGTTACTAGTTCGAGAAATTGCAGATCAAACTGAATTAATGGAAAAGTTAAAAGAAGCCAGTTCAATTGACCAAGTAACAGGCTTGTTGAATCGCCCCGCTTTATTAAAGAAACTGTCCACTGCAGTTTCCAATGCTGAAGAAACAGGTCTCGACTCTATCCTTTACTTTATCGAAATAGATGATTATCAAAATTATCTTTCAGAATTTGGCATCGCAGCCTGCGATGAGCTATTAGTCAGTGTTGGTCAATGGCTAACTAGCAACAGCCCCGAAAACTCCGACAAAGGAAGAATTAGTGATAGCAGTTTTGCCGTTCTATTGAACGAATCGGATAGTTTACCTAGTGAGTTGGCAAGAAATCTATGTCAAAACATCAAGCAAACCAACTTCGAAATATCAGGCCAAACCATCAACATTACTTTCAGTATCGGCACAGTGACTACTACTGAAAATCAGTTAAAAGCCGATAAATTCCTAGCTCAAGCTAACGCCATTTGTAATAAAGTTAAAAGCGACGGTGGTGATGGCTTTAAAATCTTTAATCCGACTCTAGATACATTGCTTAATGAAAAAGAAAAAGCCATTTATGACGAATTCTTAGAAGCAAAAGATGCTGGAAATATCCACGTTCTTTATCAGCCAATGATGCCTCTTAAAGGCAGTAGTAATCGCCAGTATTTATCTTTCTTTCGTTATGTAAACCAAGCTGGCGAGCTTACATTAGGTGACGGCATTTTCGATATCTTTGAAAAGCTAGGGGTGGATGCCGAAATGGACAGATTAAGCATAAAAACTGCCTTAAAAGAGCTTAAAGATAAAGATAAGAACAAACGTCTAAAATTATTTACAAAGTTAAGCCCTGGAACCTTAGTCACCGAAGATTTACTAGAATGGTTATTGGATAAAATTGAAAAAGCCGTTATAGAAACGAATCAAGTAGTGCTTTGCGTAGAAGCAGATATTGCTCATTCTTATTTAAATCGAGTGAAAATTTTAAAAGAAGCCTTATCAGGCTGTGATATTGGACTTTGTTTAAATAATATAGGGCTAAACGATAAAGAGCTAGTAGCGTCCATTAAACCAAATTACATCACGTTAAGTGGTGAGTTTATCGACACCTTAAAATCAGAAGGCCCCGAAAAAGTCGTTGGATTAACCAATATTACCAATCAAAACAAGATAATGACCATTGCAACTAAACTTGAAGACGCTTCAACTTTAGCACTGATTTGGCCGTTAGGGGTTGATTTTGCAATGGGTAATTACGTATCTAAGCCTCTTGAAGGTATGACCTACGACTTTACCGAAAATGATTTTTAAATTTGAATTTGCTCTTCTGCAAATTCAAATAAGTCTATTAACGCTGCCATTGAAGAATACTTTAAGACTGAATTGGCTGACTGGTTGACCTTTTGTTTGGCGTGATACGCAACACCCACTCCTGCCTCTTTCAACATTAGTAGATCATTTGCACCATCTCCCACAGCCATACATTCTGCTGAAGTGATTGATAGCGTTTCAGCCCATTTATTTAGGGCTTTTGCTTTTTCTTTAGCATTAACAATAGTACCAATAACATTACCCGTTAAATTACCATCAATAATTTCCAGTTGATTTGCATTTATAAAACTAAAGGGCACTCGCTTGTTCAGGGCTTGTGCAAAAGGTACAAAACCACCTGATGCGATGGCAACTTGCGCTTTTTTTCTAATTAAATACTCACAAAATTCTTGCACGCCCGGATTAAATACAAGCTTTTCGGCTAACTCTTGAATCACTGATTCTGATAAACCTTCAAGACAAGAAACTCTTTGTTTGAGACTTTGATTAAAGTCCAACATCCCTTGCATCGCTAACTCAGTAACTTGGGCCACTTGCTGTTTCTTGCCTGCATAGGATGCTAATTCATCAATTACCTCAATCGGTATTAAGGTTGAATCCATATCAAAAACTGCCAATTTAGGAACCGTTAAAATCGTATCTGAATAAACATAATCAAGAAGCGATGCATCCAGATACTCCCGACAGTGTTGGAACTCGTCTGATTCAACTTCATAGAGAAAAATACCATGGCAATATTGTGCTTTGTTAAAATCAGAAGCAATAAGTCTTGCTTTAAACTTAGCTTTTAAGTTATTCGCAAAATGAATGGATGATTCCTCAGAGCAAATGATATATAAGTAAGCCATAACTATTTTATGCTGAAAAAATAAACGATAATAAAAGTATGCTATATTATTGAAAAAATAGGAGAATATTTCTAGTGAAGTTGTTTAAAAAAGCTATTCAATGGATGAATACTTTACCTAAATTTAAATTTTTGTTCTTATTAGCATTATTCTTAGCTACAAATGCTTTTATTACCCAACAAATATTAAATTTTAAGCAACTATCAAATCACACCGAGCAAAATCAACAATTAATTGACTTCATTACCACCAGCGGTGATCAACAAATTCTACCTTTAGTAGAAGCAAATAAATTAGAATCGATACCTAACAAACTTATTAACTTGCTAGAATACGGATTACTGCAAAACATTTCTTTGTATAAACCCAATGGAGAATTAATTAATAGCTCTGAGAAAAAATTAGAGCAGCCAACGGACATAATAATTAAAGTATCTGAATTAGGTTTGGGTGATAAAAGTTTTGGCTACTTAATTTACAGCTTTAAGCAACCGACGACCAATAATTATAGCGAAAATATGTGGATTTATTATCCGGCAATCGCACTTTGGTTATTCGCATCCGTTCTGTTTTTATTAAACAAGGTTCCTCAAAACAAAACTTCCAGCCCTATTATAAAAGAAGCTCCGCGACTCAGTTATAAAAAAGAATTGCAGCAACTTTTAAAAAGAAGTCAATCGAAGCACAGTGCCAAGCAATTATTGATTATTAACGCTGATTGGGAGTCTTTTAATAACCAACCTAGGCAGCCACTTATTTCACTTTTGAACAAGTGGACAGCCCACCATAAATGTCACTTAGTTTCATTTGAGAAGGATTTAATGATTTTGGGCCTGCCTGAAACACTCAATATTGAACTGTTAAAGAAAGTTCAAATTCTTGCCCTTTGTTTAAATAGGCTATCTATTGAGCCGACGATGCTAATTCATAGTTTAGAATTTGGAGAGGAGATCTATAAACACTTCTTTGGAGTCGTTGAGTCTGGGCTATGGTTAGAATCTAAAGAAGAGTTAAATGCAGAACAGACATCTATAACTGTTCAAAAGGATATCGAAATAGAAGTTGAGTCTTATGGCTTTCTCCATTTGCAATTGATTGACGCTCTTAAAGCCGAAGATGCGACCTATATCGAACGCCAATCAAGATTCTTTTTACAATGAAATTTGAGGATTAATCCTTAGTCTCAACTAGCATTGAGTCCACGCGCTGGAAACCTCTTGGCAATTTACTACCGCGACGACCACGCTCTCCACGATAATGCTCTAGATCTTTTGCCTTCAATGTTAAATGTCTTTTTCCAGAATAAATGACTAATGAATCTGTTTCTGTTAATACCGCTACTGCAACCACAAACTCCTCTCGAAGTTTTAAACGAGCCGTAGGAATACTAATGATTTTATTACCTTTGCCTTTCGCTAGTTGTGGCAAATCCTGCAATGGGAACACTAGCATCCGTCCTTCATTTGAAACTGCCACGCAGAACTGCGAATCATAATCAGAGACACGTCGTGGTTTTAAAACCTTAGCTCCAGCTGGTAATGACAAGAAAGCCTTACCATTTTTAGTCTTAGTCACTAGGTCCGAGAACTGACCAACAAAACCATAACCAGCGTCAGAAGCAAATAAGAACTTCTGCTCATCTTCTCCCATAATCGTCGCAAGGAACTCAGCCCCTGCAACAGGATTAACACGCCCTGTGACTGGTTCACCTAATCCTCTTGCCGATGGCAAAGTGTTCGCCAATAAGGAGAAAGTTCGACCGGTCGAATCTAAAAAGACTGCATATTGATTTGATTTACCTTGGCTGGAGTCCAAATAAGCATCACCAGAACGATAATTCATACCTGAAGCATCGATTTCGTGCCCTTTTGCACAGCGAACCCAGCCTTTCTCAGATAAAACCACTGTTACTGGCTCGGTTGGAATTAAATCAGTTTCCGATAAAGCCTTTGCCTCTTCGCGTTCAACGATTTGCGAGCGACGTTCATCACCAAACTCTTCTAGCGCTTCTTTTATCTCTTTTTTGATCAGAGTTTTCATTCGGGCTTTTGAACCAAGTGTTAACTGTAAATAGTCCGCCTCATCTTCTAATTCATTTTGCTCAGCTCGAATTTTCATTTCCTCTAGCTTCGCAAGATGACGTAATTTCAACTCTAAAATGGCTTCCGCTTGACGGTCACTTATTCCAAAGCGGTCCATCAACTTAACTTTTGGTTTATCTTCCGTACGAATGATATGGATAACTTCATCAATATTTAAGAAAGCGACTAATAAGCCATCTAAAATATGCAGACGGTCCATGACCTTATCAAGACGGTATTGCAAACGACGGCGCACGGTTTCAAAACGATAATCAAGCCATTCTTTTAAAAAGACTCGCAGGTTTTTAACTTGTGGACGACCATCAATCCCAATCACGTTCATATTAACGCGATAGGTTCGCTCTAAATCGGTAGTGGCAAATAAATGACGCATCACTTCGTCAATGTCCACACGATTTGAGCGCGGAATAATTACTAGGCGTGTCGGGTTTTCATGGTCTGATTCATCGCGTAAATCAGAAACCATCGGTAACTTTTTAGCCTGCATTTGTGAAGCAATTTGCTCTAAGACTTTCGAACCAGAAACCTGATGTGGCAATGCAGTGACCACCACTTCACCATCTTCAATTTCAAATTTTGCACGCATTCGGATCGACCCTCGACCTTTTTCGTACAGTTCTAAAATCTCTTGGGTCGGCGTTATTATTTCTGCTTCAGTAGGATAATCAGGCCCCTGTATATAACCCATTAAATCTTCAAGGGTAGCTTTTGGGCTTTCCAGCAAGTGAATACATGCATTCGCCACTTCAGTTAAATTATGTGGCGGAATATCGGTAGCCATTCCAACCGCAATACCAGTAGTACCATTTAATAAAAGGTTCGGTAAACGTGCGGGCAAAACCTTAGGCTCTTGCATGGTTCCATCAAAATTTGGGACCCAATCTACGGTACCTTGGCTGACTTCAGTTAATAGAACTTCAGAGTATTTTGCCAATCTAGACTCGGTATAACGCATAGCAGCAAAAGACTTAGGATCATCTGGTGCACCCCAGTTACCTTGCCCGTCCACTAATGGATAGCGATAAGAAAATGGTTGCGCCATTAAAACCATAGCTTCATAACAAGCCGAATCGCCATGTGGGTGAAACTTACCTAAAACATCACCAACGGTACGCGCAGATTTTTTATACTTGGCAGTGGCTTTTAAACCCAGTTCACTCATGGCATAAACGATACGTCGTTGCACAGGTTTTAAACCATCACCAATATGTGGCAAGGCTCGATCCATGATCACATACATGGAATAATTCAAGTAAGCCTGCTCGGTAAATTCCGCTAAAGACTTCTGCTCAATTCCTTCGTAATTCATTTCTTCAGTCATTAAAATTCTCTATTCACAATTTTTTCGTTGAATATAACGCTTAATACAAAACTGCATAAAGGCTGTCTAGAAATCAGCTTTATTGCCCTTATCTTCCAACCAACTTTTTCTATCTGCTGCACGTTTTTTTGATAAAAGCATATCCATCATCTTTTCGGAGTTATCGCCACCACCAATGGTTAATTGAACCAAGCGACGAGTTTCTCTTGCCATGGTTGTTTCGCGTAATTGCTTAGGATTCATTTCACCCAAACCCTTAAAGCGTTGAATTTGCACCTTGCCGCGTTTTTTCTCTGCTTTAATTAAATTCAGGATGCCCTCTTTTTCATCTTCATCAAGAGCATAAAAAACTTCTTTACCCACATCAATTCGATACAAAGGCGGCATAGCCACATAAACATGACCAGCTCGAACCAAAGCTCTAAAATGCCTTAAAAACAAGGCACAAAGTAAGGTCGCAATATGTAAACCATCGGAGTCGGCATCTGCTAGAATACAAATTTTCCCATAACGCAATTTGCTCATATCATCGGAATTTGGGTCTAAACCAATTGCCACCGAAATGTCGTGAACTTCTTGCGAAGCTAAAATCTGGTTCGAGTCCACTTCCCAAGTGTTTAGAATTTTTCCACGCAACGGCATAATCGCCTGAAACTCTTTATCACGCGCCTGTTTTGCAGAACCGCCCGCCGAATCACCCTCAACTAAGAACAGCTCACTAGCCATGGCATCTTGGCCTACACAGTCCGCTAACTTTCCTGGTAGCGCAGGTCCTTGTGTAACTTTTTTCCGCGCAACTTTCTTACCCGCTCGCATTCGCTTATGCGCATTGGCAATAGCCCGCTCCGCCAGCAAGTCACCAATGGTAGGATTTTGATTAAGCCATAAACTAAAAGCATCTTTAACTACGCCAGCAACAAAAGTCGAACATTGACGTGAAGAAAGGCGCTCTTTGGTTTGGCCTGAAAATTGGGGGTCATCTAACTTTACTGATAGCACATATGAAATCCGCTCCCACATATCATCTGCGGTCAGCTTTACGCCACGAGGTAATAAATTTCTAAACTCACAAAACTCGCGAATGGCATCAATTACACCATTACGCAGACCATTAACGTGAGTACCGCCTTGCGCGGTTGGAATCAGATTTACATAGCTTTCGGCAATGCAATCACCACCATCTGGCATCCACATGAAAGCCCAGTCCACCGCTTCCGTATCACCTTGCATGGAGCCAACAAAAGGCTCATCGGGTAACTTATCAAAACCGCCAGCTGACTCCAACAAATAAGCAGTTAAACCATCTTCATACAACCATTCTTCTTTTTCGCCTTTCTTTTTATTATCAAAGATTACTTTTAAGCCAGGACAAAGAATCGCTTTAGCTTTAAGTACATGCGATAAACGAGAAACTGAGAATTTATCCGAATCGAAATATTGAGGATCCGGCCAGAATTTAACGGAAGTACCGGTATTGCGCTTGCCTACCTCACTCACCACTTCTAAATCAGTTTTCTTAAAACCGTCTTCAAAAGCCATAGTGTATTGTTTGCCATCACGTTTAACTGTTACTTCCACTCGCTTTGACAAGGCATTCACTACCGAGATACCTACCCCGTGTAGACCGCCTGAAAACTGATAGTTTTTATTAGAGAACTTACCACCAGCGTGAAGCTTAGTCAGGATTAGCTCTACCCCAGGAATGCCTTCTTCAGGGTGAATATCCACAGGCATACCCCGTCCATCATCGATTACCTCTAGCGACTCATCTTTGTGTAAAACCACCTGAACTGTACGAGCATGACCAGCTAAGGCTTCATCCACACTGTTATCAATGACTTCTTGTGCTAAATGGTTAGGACGACTGGTGTCTGTGTACATCCCTGGGCGTTTTTTTACCGGCTCTAAACCACTTAGAACCTCAATCGCTTCCGCGTTATATTGCTGATTTGCCATATAATATTATTAGATATAAATAGTAAATATTGGGGCTTACACTCTCGAAAGACTCAAGATATAGCCTTTATGTGGGTACTTATCCTATAAAGCCCGATCACCGAGTGCAAGTAAAAAATGATTAAAATAGAAAAGAATAAGACTTTAATAGCCTGTCGCTGTTTTATCTAAGGTTAACTCAAAGTTTTCGATTCGATGAACCCGGGTTTTAATGGTTCCATCCTCATGGCAATTAAACTCACGGTAGCCAGGCAACTCCTCAGTCACCGCAAACTCAGCTGAATTTTGCTTAAATTGTATGCAAGTAGAGGGGACTGCCAAATATTGTAAATGACCTTGTGAAATTTCCAAGTTTTGATGAACATGACCAAAACCGCAGGCTTTTACTTGTGAATATTGATCTAATAAATTAGTGAACTCAGTTCCGTTCTTAATTCCAATTCTATCGATCCAATCTGCGTTAATATTTATCGGATGATGGTGAGTAAAAACAATGCTAGATGTTTTACTAGAAGATAGCTCCTGACTTAACCATTGCATTTCCTCAGATGACACTAATCCATGAACCTTGCCTTTGACTTGCGTATTAGCGAGGAGAAGTTTCCAATGAGGGAAGTCCAAAGTCTTTTTAGTTGTCACGTTATTCGACGAAGCAAACTTCTTCAAACGCTCACTCTCGTCATGATTACCTGCTAAGCAGTGAACTGGACAATCAAATTGGTTCATTTGGTCAACGAAAAATTGATAAGACTCTTCCGAATAATCTTGTGAAATATCCCCTGTTACGACGATGGCATCTATATTTTGATGGTTTTGAGAAATAGACTCTAAAGTTGCTAAAAAGCTTTCTCGGGTATTAACGCCAAGCAAAGAACCACTTTCATCAGCAAATAAATGAGGATCTGATATTTGAATCAACTTCATGAAACTGGGTTTTCCACTTATAGCTATAATAGTAAATTCTCTTTTAAACAGTAATTATTTCAATGTTTAGAATATTATTCGATTAAAATTATCGCCTATTTTATATTATAAAAAAGCCAAGTGGTTCTTATATTGGTCAACAAGAAGGGCATTTTCTAGGCAATAGTTTAACCATTCCCCTAAAAATTGATTTAATTGAGCCTTTTCATCAACTTGCCTCATTTCAGAGTTCGGTACTTTATACACAGGTGGTAACATAGAATCATGTAATCCAGATAGCACTTCTGCCAATTGTGCATCATGATATAAGCGTACACAAAGCTCACGAGACATGGCCAATTTAGCGCTTGATTGTTTAAAAGCCAATGTTTGCGTATATCGACTTGCCTGCAATAGGCTCACTTCTAAACTAGGTTGTTTGTCTATTACAAACTCGGCAACCAACCCTAACTCCTGATGCTGTTCAATGTTTGGAGTTAGCTTTAAAACTTTTGCGTAATTAGATGCTGACACCGCCATAAAGGAGCGTAAATCAGGTTGATATTTTTTTGAAATTGCCCGCATATAAACAGCCTTTAAAATGCAGAATCATCCTGCTTATAGTTTAAAAAGAACCATTGAAAAGCAATTATTGTCATCGCATTATTGATTTGACCAAGTTGTAATTTTTCCAAGGCATCATTTACACTTAGCCTAACAACTTTTATATCTTCATGTTCAGATTCCAGTCCTGCAAACCTTCCAACCTTACTAGAATCTATTTCAGCCAAAAACAAAGATACCTTTTCATCACTTCCACCTGGACTAACCCAATACTCCTGGATTGGAATAAGTTTCTTTACCACAGCTTTAGCTTCTTCAAAAGACTCACGAATAGCAACATCCTTAACACTCTCACCTTTTTCAACCATTCCAGCCACTATTTCCAATAGCCAGGGTGAGGCGCTATCTTTTAAGGCTCCAATTCTTACTTGCTCCACTAAAACAAATTCCTGCAAAGTAGGATCGAAAAGTAATACTCCAACCGCATGGCCTCGTATAACAAGTTCACGATAAACTGCTTTTTGGACGCCACCTTGAAATAATGCATGGTCAAAAATTATTTTCTGAATTTGCATAAAACCATCGTATAACATATCTTGCGATACAATATTGAGGTGCTTATTTGTAAATTTCTTTGTCAAAGCCTATCTCTTTGAGTTTATTCAATAATTGCCTAACTATTAAGACTATAATAAAGTATTCGGCAAGCTTTAAAAAGTCATATCATAATCTGTTACACTTAGGTACTTGTTTGAAATACCAATAACTTTTAAGCTTTTTAACAAATGAGAGGAGTCTATGCATAGTCAAGCAACTTTTAATATAGAACAAGCGCGACTTAACATGGTTGAGCAGCAAATTCGTCCTTGGTATCTATTTGATAATCAAGTTTTGGATTTATTCGCCTCAATGCCAAGAGATGCATTTGTTCCTGCCAATTATAAAGAATTGGCATACGCTGATTGCAAAATCCCTCTAAGTCAAAGCCAATGCATGATGCCTCCTCGAGAAGAAGCGCGGATGCTACAGGCATTAAAAGTACAAAAAAGTGATTTGGTGCTAGAAGTTGGAACCGGTAGCGGATTTGTTACAGCACTATTGGCAACACTTGGTTATAAGGTTCACTCGGTTGATATCATCAAAGAATATATTGATGAAGCAAAAGTTCAGTGTGAAAGCCTGGGGCTAACAAATGTTGAATTTGAAGAAGGTGATGCTTCAAGTGGCTGGCCTCACTATGGTCCTTATGACGTGATAGCAATAACTGGCGGCTTTTACAAATTGCCCAAAGCGTTTAAAAAGTCATTAACTGTGGGAGGAAGGCTCTTTTGCATAGAAGGAAAAAATCCAGCAATGGAGGCTAAACTTATCACTAGGGTCGATGAAGATCGTTGGCTTGAAGAAACATTATTTGAAACACAAATTGAATTATTAATAAATGCTAAAAAGGCTAAAGCCTTTAAATTTTAAACACAAAAGAGAAGAAAGAATGAAAACCTCACTAATTGCTTTTAGCGTAGCTTTAAGTCTGTCATCTGTATCGAGTATTGCTAGTGAAGCTCAAAGCATAAAAGATATGCCTAAAACTGATTTAATCTCGATTTATCAAGACGCATTAAAGAGTGACACTCAATATTTAATTAGTCATGCTAATTTAAAAGCAACCGAGCAAGGTGTAAGGATTAGTCGTTCGGTGCTGTTACCACAGATTAGCGCATCTGCTACTCGTTCTAGAAGTGATAACGATAATGCAGGACAAGGATTAGATGGAAGTCCATCAGAGCCTTTTAATAACGTAAATGACTTAACGAGATACCAAGTTCAACTGTCGCAATCAATATTTGACTGGGGTAATTGGGTGGCGGTCGATCAGGCATCGTTACGATTAAAAGCGTCTGAACTAAACCATGCATCAAATCTGCAAAATTTAATGAGCCGAAGTGCTCAAGCCTATTTTAATGTGCTGTCTGCTGAAGAGAATTTAGCGACGACTCAAGCGGAATTAGAAGCTTTAGGAAAACAACTCGACTTAACCCGTGAACAATATGAGTCCGGCTTAGCAAATGCTACGGATTTTCTAAATGCTCAGGCCAATTACGATCAGTCATTAGCCAATGAAGTTTCTCAAAAGAATACTTTAACCATTGCCACAGAATCCTTACGAGAAATTACAAATCAGTACTATTTGTCCCTAGAAGGCATGGGAGATAATATAGAGCTATCATTACCACAACCAAACAATATAGATGATTGGACTCGAGTGGCATCTCAAGAAAATCTTAATTTAAAAGCTCAGCAAGCAACGACTAAAGTAGCCAAAAAAGAAATAGACCGAAATCGCAGTGACCATTACCCTTCATTAAATTTAAATTTGAGTTATAGTGATAGTGATTCAGATACCGAAAGAACTTTCACGGCCATATCTCCACAAAATACTTCCAGTCAATCTGACGGCTATAATGCAGGTATTACCTTGAGTGTTCCAATTTTTTCAGGATTTAGAACCAGCGCTCAAACAGAGCAAGCAAAACAAAACTATTTAAGCTCAAGTCATAAATACGAACAAACAGCCCGTCAAGTTCAAGCCTCCGCTAGAAATGCTTTTACCAATCTACAAGCTGCTATAGCTTCCTTTAATGCATACAAGAGAAGCTTGGACTCAAATCAAAGCTCATTAGAAGCGACACAAGAAGGTTATCAAGCTGGCACAAGAAATATCATCGATGTTTTAAATGCAACCAGAAGTTATTACAACGCTCGTCGAAATTTAACACGTGCAAAATATAACTATCTAATTAATGGTATTAATTTAAAGGCTGCAGCAGGGACTTTAACCGAATCTGATTTACAGCAAATAAACCAGTTATTGCATAAATTCTAGGTTAACCTTTTAAGGTGTTTTGAATCTCAGTAACCACTTTATTCAAAGCACCTTTATTATGCTCAATAACTTTCTTCGCGTTTGCACCCATCAATTGAGCTTGCTTTGGGTTTTCTGCTAGAAAAAATAAATATTTAGCCAACTCTTTACTGTCAGCCACTACTTCAGCACCCTTTTCTTCGATTAAAGCATCAAACAAATATTGAAAATTATGATAAACCGGGCCAGTTAGAATTGGTTTTGAAAAATATGCAGCTTCAATAGCATTGTGCCCTCCGATATTGACAAAACTTCCTGCGATAAATGCTACCTTGGACTTTTGGTAAGCTAATAACAATTCACCCATAGTATCGCCTAAAAGGACTTGAGCATCTTGTCCCCAACTTTGACCATTTGAACGCCTTGCCATTTTAAATTCCATATCAGTAATTAGGTTTGCAACACTGTCAAAACGTTCTGGATGTCTTGGGACAATAATCAACTTGGCAGAAGGATTTAGTTTTAAAAGAGCACTATGTGCTTTTAAGATCACTTCATCTTCACCAAGATGAGTGCTTGCGGCAATCCATATAAAGTCCTCATTCCAATAAGGATAAAAGTCATCATTTACATCTTCATCGAAGTCAGCATCAAACTTAATATTGCCAATACCCTGGACACTGTCTTCTATAGAGCCAGCTTCAATGAAGCGACTAGCATCTGCTTGACTTACTGCTAAAATCTTGCTGATTTTTGAAAAAATAGCCTTGCTTGCTTTAGGAAAGGTCAGGTATTTCCCCAGTGATGATTTCGATAGGCGTGCGTTCGCTAATATTAATGGAATTTGTTTTTGGCTGATATGCTCTATCCAATTTGGCCATAACTCTGTTTCCATAATAACAACTAAGTTGGGATTTACTCGACGTATAAAGCGTCGAATACTTCCAGGTAAATCACAAGGAGAATAGTAATGAACAACTTTTCCATCTAAGGCATCTAATATTACTTTTGCTCCAGTTGGTGTAGTTGTTGTCACCACAATTTTAATTTCAGGACTTTCCGATAAAAGACGCTTAATGATGGATACAGCGCCTTGAGATTCGCCAACGGAAACAGCATGAAACCAAATGTCAGTTTCTGCATGATTTGCTACAAATCCAAAACGTTGCCGGAAAGGCTCTCGATATTTTGGCGGTTTTAAGCTTTTAAAAAACCAACGAATGCACATCAAGGGTGACATAAGATAATACAAAAATGTGTAGACAGACTTAACCATAGATTTTTATTTTTCTTGTTTTGCTTTTAAGGCTCTTTGCTTTCTGACTTCTTTTGGATCTGCAATTAAAGGACGATAAATTTCAATTCGGTCTCCTTCATATAGCGTGTCGTCTAATTTTGCAAGTTTACTAAAGATACCGACCCTAGTTGCCGAAAGATCAATTTCGGGATGGATTTGCATTATCCCTGATAATTTAATTATCTCAGAGATGGTTGCATCACTATTAACTTTCAAGCTTAACAAAGTTTGCTTTTCAGGCAGAGCGTATGCAACCTCCACTTGTATTTCAGAAATCATGCTAATCCCCATAAACACTTTTTGCTCTATTAGTAAAAGCATCAACAAAGCTTTCGGCAAGCTGCTGAAAAACCTTACCAAACGCTAATCCAAGCAGTTTATTAGCAAATTCAAACTCAATTAATAACTCAATCTTTGCTGCATTTTCTGATAAAGGAGTAAAGCTCCAAAGTCCATTCAGAAATTTAAATGGACCATCAACTAATGTCATTTTTATTTCACTATACTGCGAGTTTTGATTCTTAGTGGTAAAAGATTGCTCAAAACTACTCTTTGCTACTCTGATCGATGCTATAACTTCTGAATCACTTCTTTCAACAACTTCTGTTCCTGCACAAAAAGGCAAAAACTCTGGATAAGATTCTATATCATCCACCAAAGCGAACATTTGCTGGCAACTAAAAGGCACTATGGCTTGTCGATTTACTTGCTTCATTATATTTCAATTAAGACAAATTAAGCTGATTGTAGCATCTGTCAGATAGGGAATGCTATAATCAAGCTTGATAGTTAACCTTGAGCAACTCAAATTGGCCAAACAAAAGAAAAATAAAGCAAACTCAAATACCATCGCTTTAAACAAACGAGCTCGTCACGACTACTTTATCGAAAAAACTTTTGAAGCGGGTTTAGCCTTACAGGGTTGGGAAGTCAAAAGCTTACGAGAAGGCAAAGCAAATTTGGCAGAAAGCTACATATTACTCAAAGACGGAGAAGCCTGGTTATTTGGTTGTCACATTACCCCACTATTAAGTGCCTCAACACATGTTATTGCCGATCCTTTAAGGAGCCGTAAGTTACTTTTAAATAATCATGAGCTAGCCCAATTATTTCGTGGAGCTGAACAACAAGGCAATGCAGTTGTTGCGTTAGCTCTTTATTGGAGTAAATCATTAGCCAAATTAGAAATAGCATTGGCAAAAGGTAAAAAACAGCACGATAAACGTGCCACCGAAAAAGAGCGAGAATGGAATAAGGCGAAAGAACGCATCATGAAGCACCATAATTCGTAAAATCAGCTCACAATCTTACAAACTAAAATTGAGCTTGGGCTTCAGTTGTGGGTAAAATAACCAAATACTTTTATAAGCTCATAAACAATGTCTCATCAAAAATTATTTACTTGCTTAATAGTTGCGTTATTACTGCTGTCTGGTTGCTCATTCGTCGAGGATAGGAGTGCTGAACCTGTACAGATAGTTGATGCCTCTGATGCTCCCCGTTCGACACAGCGCATATCAATTGAAGAACCTAAAGTCATTAAACCGCAGGAATATCAAGTGCAAGCAAACGATACTCTAGGGACTATTGCAGCTAGAACTATGGGCTCGGCCAGTCTTTTTCAGCAACTAGCTAGTTACAACTCGCTTGATTACAACAAGCCATTAAAGATTGGACAAGTTTTATTAATTCCAAACTCTACTTACAAACCAGTAGTAACACAGCCTTTGCGACGCCCAACTGAAGCAAAAGCTGTGGCTACCAAGCAAGCTGAATATCAAGATTTAAATCAATTAATACAAAATCAAGAATACAACCAAGCAATTGATTGGGCATTGACTCACCCAGATCTAGCAAAGAGTGAAAAATTGCAAACGCAATTGATCAATGCATCAAATTTGCAAATAGACAAAGAAATTGTCGAAAATGATTTCTCTGAGGCTAACTTTTTAATTCAAGGATTATTGCAAAACTCTGCTCTATCACAATCAAATAAAGACTTATTACTAAATAAATCAAAGCAAATTCAATGCAATGAATTTAGCCATCAAGCAAAGCTCTCCGCACAAAAAAATGACTTTGACTCTGCATATAACCAACTTTTAAAGGCTCACAACCTGAACCAAAGTTACAGTAACTCATTAGCTAATTTCCAAGAGACAAAACAGGTGGTTACAGAAGCTATGCATCAGAAGGCACTAAAACTTTATCGTAACCAGCAACTTGATTCAGCACAGAGTATCTGGGATAAAATTTTAGTCATCAAGCCAAATGACGATTTAGCATTAGTTTATACCGATAGAGTAAAAAATTTAAAAAAGAAACTTAACGATATTTAATAATTAATCTGACTCTTTTAGCACAATTGTTTTATCCACGGACTCTGTTTGTTTGACTGCACGCTTTAATTCAGAGTCCACATCAATCAAGGTGATTTTTTGGGTACGAGTCAAGCCAGCCATTTTCGCTGCCAATTGATTAACTTCTTGCTCCATTCTTCCTAGCTCGTCATGGGTAGCAATTTTTAAAGGTGTTGCTTGCCCATGCAGCCTTATATCATGCAAAGCTTGCCGGCTTATATTAACCCGCTTGGCAAAGCGATTACTTAACCAGTAGATCCCTAAAAAGACTACCAGCAATATTAGCAACATCCAAATAACCATTGCCAGTAATGACGAGTTGGTTGCTTGCTTTAGATTTGACCTGCTTATCGCTACATTCACTCGCCCTACTTCTTTATTTTGATAGATAATAGGACTATCAAAATAATACGCAGCTGAAGCGAAGCTAGTTTCATCAAAATAAACTGTTCCTTGAGAGGCGCTAGAAACCAACTCTTGTTTATCCATTAATGATAGGCTAGATCCTATATCACTTTGCCTATTACTACTTATGATTTTTTGGTTTTCATCTCGTATATTTAAATACAAAATTTGTTGGTTTTCTGCAATTTTTTCTGTAATTGATTGTAGTGACAGTGTCTCTTCTAATAACAAAGGTTCCGCGGTTTCACTTGCAATAATTTGACTCATAGAGAACCCGTAATCAAACATCAACATATTCATCAATCGAGTCTGCTTATAATTCACCCAAATCATTCCTACAATCATGATAATCAACACAAAACTTGTTAATGCCATTGCCCAGCGAGCACTCATGGAAGCAAATTTTATATCATTCAATCCTTTTAGATTTTCTTGATGTTCCTTTTCTAATTGCTCAATTTCATCAATAAGAATTAAAGCAGACTCATACCGTAAATCAGGATTCTTTTGTAATAATCGGAAAACAATGCTTTGCCAAACCAATCCTGATTCAGTATCTATATTTAAAGGTTCGGGGTTTTGCTGCAAAACCGCTTGCAACATTGCAGCATGATTAATAGCTTTAAATGGCAACTCGCCTTTTGAGGCTTGATATAAAATGACACCCAACGAGTAGAAATCTGTTTTTGCATCTATACCGTGACCAGAAATTTGCTCTGGCGACATATATGCAGGAGTTCCCATAATCTGTTTATCACGTTTTGATGCATCTTCTTGGATCATTTTTTCTTCAAGAAAATCACTCTCTATTTTGGCAATACCAAAATCCGTAATTTTAAAATTTTCACCTTCATCAATCACAAAGATATTTTCAGGCTTCAAATCACGATGAATCACTCCTTGACGATGTGCATACTCCAAGCCTTGGCTAAGTTTCTTAGCCATTGCCATTAACTCTTCCAACTCAAGAGTTCCTTTGGAGTAGAGATATTCATCTAAGGTAATACCTTCAAATAGCTCCATGGCAATAAAGGGACGGCCATTCCAAATCCCTGTGTCATAGATGGTCACAATCGAAGGGTGACTTAAACGACCTGCAGACTTTGCTTCGCTGACAAATAACTCGCGATATTCAGGTTGCTCTATAAGCTCGTGTTTTAGCAACTTTATTGCAATATGCCGACCAATATCAGGGTCTTCTGCTTTATAGACCACGGACATTGCACCGCGGCCTATCTCTTCGATTATTTTATAACGACTAATATAGGTGTTTTCTGCCATTTTAAATAAAAAACAAGAACACGAGAATGATAAAAGCCAGTGCCACTAAAACACTCGATAAAGCAAACCAGTTTATACCAGGCTTGTCTTCTTTTGGATTAATGCTCTGAGCATCTACTAATGTAAATAAAAACTCAGTATGACCTACCCGAATTCGGTCGCCAAAAGATAATGTTCTATCGGTAATTTTTTCTCCATTAACAATAGTTCCATTCGAGGATAATAAGTTAAGTATCTTCCATTCGCCTGCTTGAAAAGTGATTTGCGCATGAGTTGAAGAAGCCGCAGGATCATAAATAGTGACACTATTGCCCTTTCCACGGCCAATAATATTTTTACCGTTTTCCAAAATAAATTGCTCACCAATATGTGGTTTAGTTGTGGCCACTAAAGCTGCAACTTTAGTTCCATCATCTTCTTGGCGTTGAATTTCCTCAGCGATCATTTGATCGACTTTTTTTGAATCAAAAACTAGAGTGCCTTGTGGTCCAGCTTTATCTTCTCTATATGGATTTTGGTTATTAGATTTTTGTTCGTTGCTCATTTTTCAGCCCTTCTTAAATTTTGATTGCCATTGACGGAGCAGACTCGAAAAGCCACTTTTCTTTTGTTTTTTTGGCTCTTTAATAGGTGAGTCTATTAAAATTAAAGATAGGTTATCCTTTCCCCCATTCTCACATGCTTTTTCAACTAGTTGTTCTATTTTTGCTTGATTATTAGTGCTTTGACTCAAGCATTGAACAATTTCAGCTTCAGGTATTTCTTCATAAACACCATCACTCACGATTAGTATAACGTCTCCAAAATCCCACTCCCTCTCCAACAAACCAATATCTAATTGATGCTGATCCTCAATGCCCAAACATTGAGTTATGACATGCCGTTTAGGATGGTCCTTTGCTTCATGAGCCTCCAATAAACCTGCATTAATTAACTTTTGAACTAAAGTATGATCTTCCGTTAATTGTTCTAGCGTCGACTCCTGAGAATTCCAACGATAAGCCCGACTATCGCCAACCCAAGCAATTTCGTAGGTCTCTTCCTTATTCAGTAGAGTCACAACTGTTGCTCCACGATCCTCAGTTTCATGACGGTTATACGCTTTAATTACTGAGTGTGCCGAATGTACTGCTGTTTTTAAATTACGTCCTAAACTTATTGATTTGTTAATTTCATCTACCACAAACTGACTGGCTTGCTCACCTTGTGCTAAGCCACCAACACCATCTGATAAAACCCATAACCCCAGCTCTGCTGAAGCAAAGACTTTATCGTCATTAGTTTGGCGTTCCACCCCTTGGTGAGACATCATGGCATAATTTAATTTCAAATGGTTTTCTCGGCTTTTATATATTTCTGTTTGATGAAGTTTATCCGCTTGAATTCATTATAAATGTTAACTAAGCCACAATTCGAAATTTGGAAATATAAACTAGTTCCTTGAAATAGCTTGCGCCAACCCAGATATAACCTATAATTCCAAACTTCAGGGGGCGACATGGCTTCGACGTGGATTACGAACCTCTGGGTGCATGTCGAGATGTTAGCGAATCTCGTAAAATCAAAGCTAAAACTTTATAGTTGCAAACGAAGACAACTACGCTTTAGCCGCTTAATCGGCTAACTGTCGACTCTGAGCGTTCTTGGTAGGAGCTCGACAGTCAATACAGGAACTAGCAGGTAACTGTGCTCGGCAGCCAACTGCGAAACTATCCTCGAGATCGTCTAACTAAGCCTGCCCATCGGCTCGAGTTTGATTAAATTAATGATGGACCTAAGCATGTAGAGCCTTGAGCAGAGGATTTGCGGACGCGGGTTCAATTCCCGCCGCCTCCACCAAACAAAAACACAAACAGCCCCAGCAAGGGGCGATTTGAACAATAAAATCAATAACTTAACAAGATCCAAGCCCAGCAATCATTGATTAGACTTACCTAAACCTAACAATTATAGTACCATTGATAGCACCATAAATATTGTAATAGGTTTCTGTAGTACTATGCCAAGAGTTGCTAAGCCTTTAACCGATACCCAAATTAGAGCCTTGAAGCCAAAGGACAAACTATATGAAATCACTGATGGTAATGGTTTAAAGCTCAGGGTAAATACGAGCGGCAACAAAGCATTTCTCTTTAATTATCGTAAGCCATTCACAGAGAAAAGAACTAACATAAGCTTAGGGAGCTACCCTGCCTTAACTCTTAAAGGCGCAAGAAAACTTTGTAATGAATACCGCTCATTAATAACAAATAATATAGATCCTAAAGAACATAGAGAGCAGATCAAGGCAAGTGAGGCTTATGCTCTAAACAATACTTTCTCTCACATAACTAGAGCTTGGCTAGAAACACAGACTAACCAACTTAAACCAGAAACCATTAAAGATAATTACCGTAGTTTAGAAAGAAATATTTTCCCATATATTGGGAATAAGCCAATTAATAAATTAAAAGCCCAAGACTTTATCCAAGCACTTCGTCCTGTAGAACAGAAAGGAGCTTTGGAAACAGTTAGAAGACTTTGCCAAAGAATTAATTGCGTAATGAATTATGCTGTAAACAGTGGACTTATTGATGCAAACCCAGCTATAGCAATTAAAGAAGTTTTTGCAAAACCTGTAAAGAGAAATTTACCAAGCATCAAACCTCACGAACTGCCCAAGTTTATGGCAGATTTAAACTTTGCCAGAATAAATCTCCAAACAAGATGCGTTATAGAGTTTCAGCTTTTGACTATGACAAGGCCAATAGAAGCAACTAGCGCCGAATGGAGCGAGATAAACTTTGATGAATCGTTATGGACTATCCCCTCTCATAAAATGAAGAAGAATCGAGAGCACAAAATACCTCTTAGCTCACAAGCGTTATCAGTACTAGAATTTATGCAGGCAATAAGTGGCCATAGACAACATATTTTCCCTAGCATGAAATCACCCAAACAAAGTATGAATTCTCAAACACCAAACATGGCCATAAAGCGAATGGGCTACGGAGGTAAGTTAGTTGCACATGGGTTAAGAAGCCTAGCTTCAACCACCCTAAATGAACAAGGACATGATCCTGATGTGATTGAGACTGCTTTAGCACACGTTGATAGCAATAGCACTAGAAGGGCTTACAACAGAGCAGAGTACTTAGAACAAAGAAGAACACTGATGCAAGATTGGGGAGATACGATCGAGAAAGCATCAAAAGGATCCTTAGCACTGATGTCCAGAGATTATTAAACCATAATAATCCCTAATTACTATTCTAAAAGACAACAATCACATCAAAATTGCATAAATTCTCAAGTGAGCAATGGCTCAATAGCGCTTGACAAGAAAGGCAATGCAACATTAAAACTCCTTTAAAATCAGAACACTATACGTTAATAAAACCTTATCCACAGGAAAGACACATAGTAATCCTTTGGAAATAAAACAAAAATCTACTACCTTGTATCTGTGCAGCAAAAGAAGCCCATTTGGACTCAGCTAAGCCAAAACAGTGCAATTACTAGCCCCAATTTAAGAGGATAACTATGATAGAAAACTGTCCAAAATTAATTCGCGTCAAAGAGTTAGCAGAAATGTTGTCTCTCTCTTGTTCATCTCTCGACAACATTAGGAAAGAAGACCCTTCGTTCCCCAAAGCAATAAAGCTAGGAGCTAGGGCAACTGGCTTCTTCATTCATGAAATAGATGAGTGGTTAGAATCACGTAGAGAAAAGAGGTGAGTATTAAATACATTTTAACAGCTGGAATTACAACAAATTCACATAATCCTAAACACAATCAACTAGGAGCAATATCTATGCATAAGGAAACAAATTTAGTATCTGAGATTCGTTCATTTAGCTGTAAACGAAATACATATGGGCCCAATTCAAAAGCTTCTGCCCCTCACTCTTCGAGAAAGCTTGCTATAGAAGCTAAGTGCCGAGACTGTATTTATGATGAAAAGGAATGTGGCACATGGAGACAGCAAGTTGAAAGTTGCACATGCTATGAGTGTCCTCTATTTAACTATCGCCCTTTAACAATTAAAAGTATAAGAAACTAAAAACAAGCTCCTTTAAAAATACTTGTGGCCTTGTACAGGTTTATCCCAACCAAAATTATATATCTAAAACGCAATACGCCATGAGTTTAAAGTAGATACCTAAATGCATCACCAAAAATAATCGCAGGATATTCATAGTATCTAATCTAATCTAAATCTAATCTAAATCTAACCTATCTAAACTAATTTACATTAGCTCAGTAGCTTTGACTCAGGGTAAGACATCAAAGATTAATGCTGGGCTCTTCAACCACAACAATTAAATACAAAAAGGAATTATATGAGAATAACGCACACTCCTAATATTTACATTAAGAAAAAGAAAATAAGCTTAACCCCCATGACCGATTCTACTAAGTACTTTGTGGATGCACGTAAATCAGGTCTTCTCCCCGAGATGCTAAAAGCTATCATAGGCGAGCTATTAGCTTGTCAAGAAAAGTACTCCAAGCTTCTAGTAATAAGAATGGACCTCCATATAGAAGATTATACAGCGACCAATCAAGACATGACTTTCTTTCTTAAAAGATTCAAAAGGAAGCTAAAGCAAGACTTCAAATTACAAAATATAGGCTATGCTTGGGTTAGAGAGCAAGAAAGATCAAAAAAACAACATTACCATCTAGTCCTTTTTCTAAACGGACATAAGGTTAAGCACCCAGCGAATATTATCAATCTAGCTGAATGGCTTTGGAGTGGCACTATATTCACTCCTAAGAACTGTTACTACCATACAAACAGAAATCAAAAATCAAGCCTCAAAGGGCCAATATATAGATCATCTTATTTAGCAAAAGCAAGAGGAAAAGGTTACAAGCCTACCCAAACAAAAAACTACAGCACCTCAAAACTAAGGTTTAAAAGATAGGGGTAAGGGGGAGCAGGGGGATAGTATACTTTAAGTGTATTACGCCCCTAGAAATTTTTCATATTTATAAGAAATAGAGGTTTATCTTCATCAATAATTCAAAGTCGCCTATCAAATAAATACAATGCTATTTATCTAATCTAAGGTTTACCAAACTTCTTTTCGCAGTAGCGATGTGCATAAGTACCATAATCACGGCTTTGCCCTTTCAGTTCACTTCTCATACAGTCGTTATAAGTCTTAGGCTGAGTTAACCAATAACCTATAAGTGCAAATACTAGTGCTAGTATAATTTTAATTACTTTTGCTTGAGTAATGTTTGGAGTTACACCCGACTTAAAGGCTTCTGTATAATACCACTGAGGGCTAATAAATAGACGTATAAGAGCAAACGCATTTAAAAATGCTACAAAGTAGCATACGTAACCAACCCATTTCATTTTGAATTCTCACTTCCTTGTTAATAGTCAATTTTTAATATACTTTAAAAACATACTATTGTAAAATCAGACTGTTTAACGACATCGCATAAGGAATTATAAATGATAGTGCTAGGAGTAATATGTATATTACTGGGTATCTTTTTTTCATTCGGAGTAGTAGGAATTTTATATAAACCTTCTTCTTACAACGAAGGTCAAGAACGAGAAGTTAATACCGCCATTCCATTAATATTATATATAATCCTAACTTTAGTTTTTTTCACTCTAGGAATGTACTTGATTTAGAGTCCATGTAGCGCCACTAGAAAAAGGCAAAGCAACGACAGTCATTTTACCAACGGTATTAGACCTATGAATAACCCCAACACTTTTTAACTATGGCTATTTCAAAAACACCCACTTCTGCTTTTCTGAAGCAAAATCTTCGTTATCAAATATGTACAAACTAAAACGACCCATTCCATCAGGAGTGTCCTGCATAAACGTCACCTTAACATCCTCCCCTTTGCTTAGCCTGTCAACAATCAAATCATTTACTGCTTGGCACTGTTCTGAATAACCCTCCATATTGCACATTTTAATATTTGTAATATTTTCATCCTTATCTTTATAAGACCAACAATGTGCAGTATAGCGTTTTGATTCTCCAGAAAACTCCACTGTGCATGTGGGTTCAACATTACCTGTATTAACAGCAACCTCAAATGAAATAAGAAAGCTTGGTAACTCGTCTTTTACCCCATCAAAATCAGTAGGCAATTGAATTTGACTAAAATATTGCCAATCAGGATTATTAAGCTCCGCCAATTTAACCAACGCATCCTGATCTATAACCCAGCCAGTAAGGCTCTGATAACCTGTGGCATTTTGGGGTTCATAAGGCCTTCCGCCTGTTATCTGTATTTTTCCACCATTAGCAATATATCTAGGGGCAATAGAAGCTGCTCTTGCCCTATACTCTTCCTGAACACTTAATCTCTCCTTAACCCTATCTTCTGCTTCTTTAGTCAAAACACCATATTTTAAAATTCTCTTTGCGGTTTCTCTATCCTCTTTTTCTTTCATTTTCTGCCATATTTTATACCCCACAAAAAGTGCGAAGCCAATCCCAAGAACAATCTCTCCTTCTTTCATATGTTATTCCCCTTTTTTGCAAAACATATCTTTCATAATCTATACTAAATACTAAGCGTTTTGAACTGAATAGAATCACATAAATATTAAGGATACTCAAAAGGATAAATTTAAAAATCATATATGATCAATAAGTTATAAGATTAATATATAATTTAAAATTATTCTTAGAACCACAGGTAGAACCATAAAAAAGGACAGCACAGAATAGAATCTTTCATTTCAACAAGTTATAGCGACAAGCAAACTTCCGCCGCCTCCACCAAACAGTAACGTATTGATTAATGGGACTTTCCCACTAGGTTTTTGATTCTTTTGGTACACATTCGGTACACAAAGAGGACCAAATGCCTAGTTCATACGTCGTTCTAAAGGGCTCGATTTACCACGCCCGATATCGTATTCCCAAGCCCGCCCAATGGGCTTTTCAAAAATCAGAGTTGAAGTTCACCTTAAAAACCCCCAATAGAGATAAGGCGCTACTCATAGCCAAAGCTTTTAAGTCTCATTTAGATAGGGTGATACAAAACTTGGAATTCAAATTCGATGAAACAAACTACGAGTTCACTTTAACTCCGTTAGAGCAAGCTCGTATTCAAAATGCCATTGAGCAATATATCAATAACTCAATTGCCGAGTACCAATACCTGGCTTCATTAAATCAACAAGAGTTTGAAGAAGCGATGGCTCGATTACATTTTGAGAAGCATCAGGCAGCACTTTTTATTGATGCCCTGAAAACGGGGGACTTCTCTGCTCCTGAAATCATGGTACTCGCCCAAGATTTCCTAGAAGATTGTCCAGATCGAATGCGACAGTTTTTCGGCGTACCCAATAAAGACTATATCTATTTAGCCAGAAAGCTCTGCCATGCACATATTCATGTAGTCAGCCAGCAAGAAGCCATTATTAATGGCGAGCTTTCAAGTAGCACGAATCAAAGTGCTAGCCCAATCACTCAAATCATTTATACACCCCAATCAGAATCGACTGTGGAGGTTCATGAAAAGCCTTCGTTAAAGCTATCAGAGGCTTTACCACTATTCATAGCATGGAAAAAGCATAAGAAAAAATCGCCAAGTGACAGTTTCATTCAAGAATATGAAATGCAATACGGGAAATTTGTAGCATTTTTTAATGACAGAGAAGTTCATACTTTAACCAGGCAGGACATCAATGACTATATTGAACACTTATCCAGCGTTCATCAAAAAAACGGAAAGCCCTACTCCCCTGAAACCAAGAACAAGTACATTTCAAAATTTAGAAATGTCTTAGCTTATATCGATAGAGAGGAATTGGCTTCTGTAAACTTCTCCTTAGAAGATCTGTATTTTCAGGAAGAGCAAAAAGGCGAAACAAAGCGTGACATTTTCTACGCCGATGAATTGCAAGCATTCTTTTCCAATGACTATTACTCGGGCAAAAAGAAGTTCCCCTTCCCGTCTCATTATTGGACACCGCTATTGATCCTTTATACGGGCTTGCGCCCAAGTGAAATTGCACAGCTTTATACCAGCGATATAGTACATATTGAAGGGGAGACTTGGGTGATCTTGGTCATGGATGAATATGTTGAAGAAGCTAACAAACGCAGTGATATAAAATACGAATTATCATCAGATAAGAAGCTTAAGACCAATAATGCTAAGCGACAAGTTCCTATCCATCCTTTCCTTATCGAAAAGGGTTTTATTCAATATGTAGAGCACCTTAAGGAAAAAGGCAGCATATTGTTATTCCCCAATTTAACCAGAAACGAGAAAAACGGTAGAGCTCATAACATTGTTAAATGGCTAAGCAGCCATAAAAGTGAATTTGGGTGGAATGAAGTTCAATCTCAATACAGCTTCAGACACACGTTATTAAATGCCCTGCTTGAAAAGGGCTGCCCTCAAGAAATATCTCGATTTATTGCGGGGCATAGTAATGATAAAGATGATACGCATCGAACCTATACAAAAAACTACAGCTACCAACCTTTAATCGAAGTTATTAACGCAATCGATTTTAATATCGGCCCTTTACCCTGGTCAGAGCTAAACTATAAATACAATGTCTTAACCAAAGTACGCAGTGCTAACCAAGAATTACTACAAGGATAAATTGACATGAGTGCTTTATCCTACCCACAAAATGAGAAGCTACGAAAAATATTGCTCTTATCGAAAGATGTCAACACCTTGTATCTTTATGACACGCTGCCATCCAATAATGGTCGACACGCTCAATGGCTACAGAATAGCATTAAGCATGTGGAGAAATTGAATGAGTATCTAGCATTAAGAGGCTACCCGAAAATCGACACCAAGCTTTGGAACTCTCACAAAATAGCCTACTATGTTTCTGTAGAATGTGCTTTAGCGATGCTGTATGTGGGTGTTAACTACCAAATGCATGTGGCGGAGTTTATAAATCTACAAGAAGTATCGGGTGTGAACTTGCCCAATATCGAAATCATTGATGACTTCTTAAATCAAAAGCGAAGCAGAAACGAACTCAAGTTTGCGAAAAAACTTATGGCTGCTATCAATAAGGATACTGGTACTAAATACTACGTGGAAACTCAAAAAGTCTTCGGTAACTATCGAGTAGATTTCTATATTACTCAATACTTCAAACATACTGGAACTGTCGTCAATGAGTTTATCATTGAATATGATGAGAAGTACCATAATGGCGCTATGCAAACTGATCTAGATACTCAAAGAGACCGATATATCAAAGAAAACTTTGGGATCGATGTTATTAGAGTCAAATCAGAAAACGAAGATGAATGGTTCCGATTATTCGAGGATGGACACCCTTATTTCAACAAATCCAATTACGACTTATCCTTTTTAGATGTGCTAATAAAAGAAGCCAAGAAACTCAAGTTGGATTATTTAAACTCAAAGTTGATTAATGATTTTATTCTGTATTGGAAAGCGCCGCCCTATTTTGACAAAGAAACAAAATTCCCTCTCAAGTTAGTCACCACCTTGCTTGATAGGTACAAACTCCCCTACAAAATCAGCAAAAGAAATAGAGGAACAGAACGAGTAATCGTGTTTAATAGTGAGACTGAAAGTTTAATCACCGAAAAGCTCATAGAGTGCTAAAATAATTATGTGCCTCACTAAAATATGATACAATCGCATTGTAGTCGAGTAGAAGTAATGGCCTACTAAAACTTGGTACATTGACCGACAGCTTTATCGTTCGGTATCTCAAATGCTTAATTAGACAGAAAATCGTCAAATTAGACAGCATTAGACAAGAATTAGACAAAAATATTTTCTTGTTTTTCTATATAAATCAATCGCTTACCTTCAAATTAGACAATTAGACAGTTTTTTTTCAAAAAAAATAAACTTTTAAAAAACAAATATTAAATTTATATTACGTCCTCTTTTGGTTTTTATTGGTTGGTAGCTCTGTATTTCCTTTTAATTTCAGTGGTTTAGCGTCACTTTCCTACTCTTGAAGGATGTCCCCTGAACGAAAGGTAAGGACTTAGTGTTTTCGACTAAGCCCTCAAGTTTGATCTTTATACGAAATCTTCAGTGTTTTTAATAACCGTTTCACTCTGGTTGCATCCCATTTACACCCTCTTTCAGTCCTCCAATGCTCATGGTTGAGAGATTTGGCAATACCAGTTAATGTCGTAATGCCTTGTGAGATAATTTCCATAACCTTTGGACGATACTGTTCGGCTCGCTCGACAGCTTTTGTCCGTTTGGCTATACGGGCAGGCTCTGTATTTCGGGTGATCTTATGAATGTTAGGATTTCCGAACCTTACACCTCTTTTCTTAGCTTCAGCCATTGCTGCTTTAGTTCGTTTACTGATCAAATTGGATTCTTGTTCTGCCAGAGCAGCCATAACATGGATGGTAAACTTGTTAGCATGGGGCATATCACAGGCTACAAACTCGATCTCCGACTCCAAAAGATTTGCTGTAAAACTGACATTTCTTGCTAATCTATCGAGCCTAGCAATGACCAAGCAACTTTTAGTAGCTTTTGCATGGCGAATTGCTTTTAGTAACTCAGGACGAGACTTATTCTTTCCTGACTCCACTTCAGTATAACTTTGAACTAATACACCACCAAGGTGGTGTATATAGTTGGTTACAGTGGTTTCTTGGGCTTTCAGCCCAAGCCCACTGCTCTTTTGTTTCTGCGTCGAAACACGATAATAGGCTATGTATTGATGGTTAATAGCCGATTTGTCATATCCTAAGGGTTCCTTTTTCATTATGACAACCTCCTATAATTGCAAATGTGAACCTTGATACAGCCAAAGAAACAACAAAATTCTAGATGTTTCGGATGTACCAAGAATGATTAAAATGATTGCCCCAAGGAGCAATACTCCTAGGGCTATTACAATGAATGCCATGATTACTCCTATTCGCTAATAGTGGTCATCTGGTGGTTGGCGATTTGATGATGAAGTGAGTATTTCTGATAAAGAACGAACAAGAACAGTAACAATGCTTATGAGCGTGGCTTTTAAAACATCTTTACCCAGATCGACATAGAAATCCGAATCATCTTCTTTTTTAGGTTCATCTTCCATAAGTCCTCCTTAAAGTAATCCTCGCTCAGCAAATGAGTAAGTATCTGAGCCACCAACCACGATATGGTCTAAGACTTTAACTTCGATGAGCTTTAAAGCCTTAACCAATTTATCAGTGATTAGTCTGTCGGCTTGGCTAGGTTCAGATACGCCTGATGGGTGGTTATGAGCAACGATAACTGCCGCTGAATTGAGTTCTAAGCAGCGCTTAACGACCTCTCTAGGATGAACCTCCGATTGATTGATTGTGCCTAGAAATAGGCGTTCATAGTGAATTAGCTGATGCTGGCTATCCAAGAACATAACTGAGAATACTTCACGCTGCTCTAGTCCCAGCTGGACAGATAAATACCGCTTAACCTCCTCCGGTCGTTCAAACTTGTTACCTTTGTTTTCAAAGACTCTAGTTATTTCATGAAGAGCGGCTTCAACTAACTCTTTACCTGAAACTTTGCCCTTAACTTGGTAAGTACCATCGGTATGACGGACAATTGACTTTGCCATAAGAAACCTCCAATAAAAAAGCCCAGAACAATATCTGGGCTTATGTTTCTTATACCAATTTATTCGTTAAGTATTGGGTCGCCATTAAACATTCGACGACTTATCCAAGTTAAATACCAAAGAATTGGCAAGTAATAAGAAAAATAGTTTACGATCGTCATCATGATTGAATCTTTTGTCGCCAAGCTGTAGCTAGAAACTAAGAACACTCCTTTTCCTACTAGAACAAAAGCAATATACGCAACAAAAAGTAGCAGCAAGATAAAGTATTTCTCATCTGTTATGAGTAATATTGAAACTCCAACTAGCAAGTAAAAGGCTACGGGGTTAATCCCTAATGCTCTACTTAATAAGCTCTCTATAACCACTGGTAGAATCACTGATATTAATAAGAGAGCAATTAGCTTATTTTTGTAGGCATCTTTCAAGGCATATAAGAGTATTGGCCATAGCAGGAATAGTAAGAATGTTGTTACCTTCATGTGCTTTAGATCTTTAGTAATAAAGTATTCCTCGAATAATTTATAAGCCGTGTAATCACCATTCGTAAATACCGTCCAAACCAGCCACTCCAATAATATCCAACCAACAAAAGCAAATAACGATATTAATAACAGATCTGAAAGCTTGAAGTCTTTATTTATGTATCCCAATACTTTATTTTTCATTTTCACTCTCATCGTCAAAAATACCTACCACTGCTGCGATTCCTATTCCAGCCAGCCCTCCAGCCATAGTCCCTATAATCGGTATTGCAGAACCTGCAATAGCACCAATGGTCCCATACTTCACGGATAATTTAGCCCCTTTAATTGAACCTTTTTTAAAGCTCTGACTAAAGCTTTCATTGCTTTCTTTATCACTCATTATCGCCTTCTCTTTTGTCATTCAACTTTACTCACAAGCCATAACCTGACTTGTAGTCTATGGTTTTTGTAAGCAAAAAACAAGATACATAAGGCTGATTCAATTAAGAAGAAGTCAAATGAGCAATAGAGAGCAAAATGAAAAGAGAGATCCTAGTGATGAGCTATTATCAGCATTAGCAAGTAATGTTGTTAGGCTTAGAGCCGCTAAGAAATGGTCTCAAGAAAAACTGGGGGACGAATGTGATTTTCATCCAACCTATATTTCAATGGTTGAAAATAAAAAGAGGAATATAACCATTAGCTCACTTGAGATATTAGCTAGTGCACTTGATGTAAAACCTAGCGAGCTTTTGGAGTGATTTTTTAAATAGAATGATGGAATATAGTATTTTTTTACCTGACTGATTTTAGAACGCCATGCGTCCGCTATGTTCGAAAAGCGGACGTTCAATGATTAGATAATTTAAACGGCGTAGCTTGCTGTGTCCTGTTTGAGCAATTTGTTAAGCTTCTTATCTACGCCAACTCTCTCCAAACTTTCATCTAGCATTAGTTTAATTACTTTATCATATGACATTTCATTTTCGATCTCGCATGCTCTTGGGAAGTAACTTGTACCACGGTTCATTCCAGGAACTAAATTGGCTTCCATAAAATAACAAACACCGAGACTATCCATCTTTACATCTATCCTGCCAAACCCCCGAACACCTAAGCCGCGAAAAGAGGCCACAGCCATTTTCTTAACAGAACCCATGTCATGGAATTCAATTTTTTTAAGTGTTTCTGTATCACTAGTCTTTGCGGAGGCTCCTAATATCTTTAACCCACAGGAAGATGTCGGCGGAACAATTTCAATTGCGGATACTGTCATTTGCCCACGGCCACTGATAATAACAGCAATAGTAAATTCTCTACCACTCAAATACTCTTCCACTAACACTGGCTGCCCATATAAACCATACAAAGACGATACTTTAGCCTTATAGTTAGTAAAGTTTTCGACAAAAGATTCGTCATCAATACCATTACCATTGGCTGCATCTGCTGGCTTAATGAATAGAGGAAATGTAATCGGTAGCTCTTCTTCAAATTTATATTGACCAGGTACTGCCGTGAAATACTTCGCTGTTTTTATACCAAAGGTTGCTAAATGTTCCTTAGCAAGGACTTTATCTGAGTCATATTTAAGTGTTTCTCTATTTGCCCCTGAAAATGTAATGTGATTTTGTTCGAAAAATTCAGAAAACCATACATCTTCCTCTCCCTCAAGTGCCATGTACTTTGCTGCCAAAACTACTAGATCCGGTTTTCGCGTAACGACATTATCTAAACCTTCTTGTGTTTCGCAAATGGTCACCAAAACAGAGTGGCCCACCCTTTCTAATGATGCCAATACATCATTACAGGCAAATAATGAACCAAACCCAGTTTCTTTAAGACTTTCATTTCGAGACGTAATTATTTCTATTTTCATTTCATGATTCCATTAGATTAGACCTAGAAAGGCCAATAGTCGGTATTATGAAATGAACTCAAAGGAAATGGATTAAAGACATAAAATCAACAAGCGTAAACATCCGCTTACCGTGTGCAGGAGACTAAAAAAAGATAAGCTATACAACGTAGCATGCCTAGAATTTTATAGATACAACAGAAGCTCTATGTCCCTAAAAAATTTAACGCTCTGTTTGAACGACTTATTATGTGCATATGCTTAGCGTCGAAGTAATTCTTTGAACCTGCCGCTCGCTTTTCATGGGCATAGAATGTCTCAACCAAATTAAACCCAGCCCTATGCATCATCCCCGTAAAAACCAAATTTTCTTCATGGCGTTCGATATAGACATGGCTACATTTTTCATTGCTAGCAAATTTAATCGATTCTTTTAAAAGCTGACTGCCAAGTCCTTTGCCACTTTGGCTTGAGGGTATTGTCAATTGTGCAAAAAACACCCTTGTTAATATTACATATGCCCCAATATTAACTAGGTTAGATGACAACTTTTTCATCTAATTTAAGGAGGCATATGTTATGTCCAAAAATAATGACCCTCCAGGAAACCCCTGGGGAAGAAATGAGCAGCCCCCTCCAGACCTTGGTCGACTCCTAACCCAAAAGTTAGATCATTTAAAAAAGCATCTCCCCGTTGGAAACCTCACCAATTTCATCATAATATTTGTGTTAATTTTGTCAGGCTTTTCAGTCTGGACTGCACTATATACCGTCCCAAGTGATTCCGTAGCAGTTGTACAACGTTTTGGTAAGTATGTACATGATGTGCCACCAGGTCTACATCTTAAATATCCCTTGGGTATTGATGTAGCAACAATTGTTCCAGTTAAACGACAGCTCAAACAAGAGTTTGGATTTTCTACACCCGGCGCAACTGATCCTTTTCAGCCTTCCAAAACATACGATCATGGCCGTGAAACGCAAATGGTGACTGGCGACTTAAATGCGGCGTTGGTTGAGTGGGTGGTGCAATACCGAATATCAAATCCCGTTAAATTCCTCTTCGAAGTGAGGGAACCGAGTGAAACACTACGATACGTTTCAGAGTCGGTTATGCGCGAAGTCGTGGGTGATCGTACTGTTGATGAGGTGATCACCGTTGGGCGTCAAGACATAGAAGCCGAAGCGCTAACCAAGATGCAGGAGCTATCGACTAAATATGCGATGGGAATCAGTATCGATCAGGTTCAGTTAAAAAATATCAATCCACCAAAGCCGGTTCAAGAGTCGTTTAACGAAGTTAATCAGGCGCAACAGGAAAAAGAAAAGCTCATTAATGAGGCTCGTCGAGACTATAACAAGGTTATCCCACTGGCACTTGGTGAAAAAGATCAAAGGATCCGCGAAGCAGATGGTTATCGATTAAAGCGGATAAATGAAGCCGAAGGCGATGCGGCTAGATTCAATGCTCTTTATGCGGAATATATAAAGGCTCCTGAAGTTACCAAGCGTCGTATTTACATCGAAACCATGCAGGAAGTGTTACCGAAGGTTCGCTCCAAAATTATTATTGATGAGCAAACCAGCAATATTTTACCTCTGCTTAATCTGGATGGCAAGACAGGAGGAACACAATGAAAATTCTAAATATATCTTTTTTAATCGGACTAACTGTGTTTGTTGGGATTAGTTTAAAAAGCGCTCTTTATACTGTTAGTGAAGTTGAACAAGTCATTATAACCCAGTTTGGTAAACCCGTTGGAGATCCCGTAGTTGATGCCGGTCTCAATATAAAAATACCTTTTATACAATCGGTTAATGCCATCGATAAACGGGTTTTGGAGTGGGATGGCGATCCGTCCGATATGCCTACCAAAGATAAGCTCTATATTTCCGTTGATTTGTTTGCTCGCTGGCGAATTGTTGACCCTTTGCAGTACTTTCTAAGGTTGAGAGATGAGCGAAGTGCACAATCTCGGCTCGATGATATTCTAGGCAGTGAAACGCGCAATGCAGTAGCAAAACATGAGTTGATAGAAATCATTCGAACAACTAAAGATCGAGAGCCATTGCTGGCTGGAATTTTAGACGGTGCCGACTCTGACTCAGGAGTAGGTCAGCTGTTGCCAATTCATAAAGGGCGAAAACTTGTAGAACAAGAAATATTTTCAGCCGCATCAGAAAAGGTCAAAGTTTTTGGTATTGAACTGCTGGATATCCGTTTTAAGCGAATTAATTACAACGCAAGTGTAAGACCCAAAATTTACGAACGTATGATTAGCGAGCGTCGCCAAATTGCTGAACGTTTTTTATCAGAAGGCAATGGCGAGGCGGCGAGGATTAGAGGTGACCGAGTCAGAGAACTTGACAAAATCCAATCAGAAGCTTATCAGCAAGTAGAAGAGGTTCGCGGTTTGGCAGATGCAAAAGCTACTGAAATTTATGCGCTCGCTTACAATCAAAATTCTCAGGCTGCGAGCCTCTATGAGTTCACTAGAACCATGCAATCTTACTCTGCTGTAATTTCTGAAAACACAACATTGGTTTTATCGACGAATAGTGACTTATTTAAATTTCTAAATGGGATTCAATCCAAACATCTTAAACCCAAAAACGCTATGCAAAGTCAGAATGAATCTAAGCGTAAGCAATAACGATCCAACCCCATTTAAACAAACGGAGTCAAAGATAATGAAAACCGATAATTTAGACAAGATGAAAAAATATGACATTACTTGTGAGCAGGTAAACATTTACCACTATAAACAGTATCAATATGGAAAACTTGAAGACGCCTTCAATTATGCAAGAGTTGATCAAGCACATCTTGAGCTCAATTCTGCATTGAATGGGATGAAAAAAACACTATTATCCCAAAGTGAGAAAGATGAATCGTGAGTTGGTGGATGATAAGCGAGGTTCTCCAACGCAATTGCCAAAAGAACATATTGATTGGATCTTTCATCCCTTCTCGAGATTTTTTAAAATTGAAGTGGCCGCAGGTATTGTTTTACTGCTATCCACCTTGCTGGCATTATCGTTGGCAAACTCCCCGCTAAGGGAATCCTTCAATGACTTGTGGCGTGTACCGCTAGGAATAAATATAGGCACTTTGTCATTTGAGCGCTCATTACATGCTTGGATAAACGATGCAGTAATGACGCTGTTTTTCTTTTTAATTGCGTTAGAACTCAAGCGAGAGCTAGTACTCGGAGAATTGCGTAATACACGCCTTGCTATGTTATCTATTTCCGCCGCAGTAGGCGGAATGCTAGTGCCCGCACTAGTTTATCTTTCTTTTCAGTATGGTGAGCTAGGCCAACATGGTTGGGGAACCGTTATGGCGACGGACACGGCGTTTGTGATTGGCTGCTTAGCGCTACTGGGCACGCGAATTCCTAAAAGCTTGAGAATATTCATGTTATCACTAGCGGTAGTTGATGACATCGGTGCCATTATCGTCGTCGCCGTAGGCTATGGTAGTAACATTAATGGACCCGCTATTGGATTAGCGTTACTCGGATTCATGGTTGTTAAAGTCATGGCATTTACTGGGATCCGCAGTATGGCTTTATTCTTTATAGTGGGGATTTTGATCTGGTTGGCAGTTGACGCCTCCGGTATCCATCCAACTGTTACTGGCGTCATTTTGGGGCTAATGACCCCAACAACAAAATGGATAACTGATGACCGCCTACACACTATTTTAGATTGCGTCGTGGCTTATCCACCGGGTGATCATTGGAGTGGGGATACGCTTGATCGTAAAGCATTGAAAACAGCTGAAGCTGCTGCGCGTGAAGCACTGTCACCGGTAGAACGTTTAGAGATGATGCTTCACCCTTGGGTGGGTTTTCTTGTGATGCCCTTGTTTGCCCTTGCTAATGCAGGGGTACCCTTCACAGGAGTGAATATAGCTTCTCCTCTCACCATGGCTGTATTTTTGGGTTTTGTGATAGGCAAACCGTTGGGTGTTTTCTTGTTCAGTTGGGCTGCAGTTAAATCGCGAATTGCTAAGTTACCACCCAATTTAAATTGGCAAATGATCCTTGGTGGCGGCATGTTGGCGGGTATCGGCTTTACTATGGCACTTTTTATTGCCGACTTGGCTTATGCTCCAGCGCAGATAAATGCAGTGAAACTCGGAATTCTATCAGCGTCTGTTTTCTCCGCTTTATTAGGTTACTTGGTGATACGGTATTTTTCCGTATCTATTAATAATACAGATGTGGAGCTACCTTCCTTAAATACACAGGGTCAGCAAGTTCCCAAACTTTAGGAGCATTAGTATGAATGCTAAAACTACAAAACAATGGCGAGAACGCTACTTAACTAAGTTAGATGAGAGTGCTGGTGAAAATACGTTTTGGTCTTTAAAGAAATTGGCCCAGGATTTTGATTTTGTATTGGGTGAAAAGCCTTTTGTTACGAAACTATTGTTAGAAAATGTCATGCGGAACGTTGAAAGTCAGGTAGAGAAGGAAGGCATAGCATCCTTACAGACTTTGATTAAGGCGTTGGGCTCCGCTAAATACTCGAGTAATTTTGAATTTCAATTCTATCCTGGCCGAGTGCTTATGCAGGACTATACCGGGGTGCCTGCCCTCGCAGATCTGGCCGCAATGCGCGATGCTTTGTTTGCTGAAGGAGGCAATGCAGAAAAGATCAATCCTATGTGTCCAGTAGATCTAGTGATCGATCACTCTGTTATTGTTGATAAAGCAGGACATGTCAGTGCATCAGAGCATAATCGTCAACGTGAAATGGAGCGTAATCAAGAACGTTATCAATTTCTAAAATGGGCTCAAGGCTCTTTCGATAATCTAACTGTTGTTCCTCCCGGCAATGGTATTTGCCATCAAGTAAATCTCGAATATTTTGCTCAGGTAGTACGAGAAAAAGAGGGTGTGCTCTTTCCTGATACTTTAGTCGGAACGGACAGTCATACAACAATGATCAATGGACTTGGTGTGCTTGGTTGGGGAGTGGGTGGCATTGAAGCTGAAGCGGTTATGTTGGGGCAACCTCTAAGTTTAAACGCACCCATTGTTGTCGGAGTAAAATTAGCGGGCCAATTAGCACCTGGAGTGACAGCGACTGACTTAGTGCTCAGCATTACTGAAATTTTAAGAAATTATGGTGTGGTTGGTAAGTTTGTCGAATTTTATGGCGCTGGTGTTAGCGCACTTAGTGTTGCCGATCGCGCTACCATCGCCAACATGGCGCCAGAATATGGCGCGACTTGTGCGTTGTTTCCAGTTGATACAAAAGTGATCGAGTATTTAACATTAACCAATCGCCCTGCGCCGTTAGTTAAGCGAGTTTATGACTACGCTATTGCACAGGGATTATTTTACGACGCAGATCATGAAACAAAACCGCCCATTTTTAGTGAAAACTTAACCATTAATTTAAATGACATTGTTCCATGTGTTGCTGGCCCCAAGCGTCCACAAGATAGGTTGCCACTTGCGGCCATCAAACGAAAAACGCTGGAAGAAATTGAGCTTTTGGGGCAGGCTTTACCTGTTGAATCTAAACAAAAACAGTCACAGTTAATGGGTGGTGACATTGTGATTGCTGCCATCACCTCCTGCACTAATACATCTAACCCCAGCGTTATGTTGCTTGCTGGATTGCTGGCCAAGTCAGCAGTCGAGAAAGGCCTCACCGTTAATCCTCATGTTAAAACGTCACTTGCGCCAGGTTCTCAGGTAGTTGCTCAATACCTTGATTCGTCAGGGTTTCAAATTTACCTTGATCAGTTGGGGTTTCAACGGGTTGGATTTGGTTGCACAACCTGCATTGGCAATTCAGGTCCTTTAAACGGCGATCTTGAATCAGTCATTAAACAAGGTAATCTGCAAGTCAGTGCTGTATTGTCTGGGAACCGAAATTTTGAAGGAAGAGTTCACCCTGCTGTTAGGCTCAACTGGCTGGCTTCGCCACCATTAGTAATCGCTTTTGCATTGGCAGGACATACTCGCATCAATTTTGACATCGAGCCTTTAGGCGTTGATAAAGAAAACAAGCCTGTTTTTTTACGCGATATATGGCCTCAAGAACCCCAACTAGAGCAGGCGATGTTAGCGGTCAATAAAACACTTTACGCTCAGTCTTATAAAAATATATTGCAAGGTGATCAGCTCTGGAATGACTTACTGGTTGAACAAACAGTCTGCTTCCCATGGAATTCGACATCAACTTATATCCGAAAGCCACCTTTTTTAGATAGGCGAGATAAACCTAGCGCTATTATTGAAGCAAAAATATTAGCGGTACTGGGCGACTCCATTACAACAGATCATATTTCTCCCGCAGGTCAAATTAGTGTTGATAGTCCCGCCGGTGAATATTTATCTAAACAAAATATTATACCAGAGCAGTTCAACAGCTACGGTTCACGTCGTGGCAATCATGAAGTTATGGTGCGAGGCACCTTTGCGAATAAGCGGTTGAAAAATACCATGGTGACGCCCATGGAAGGTGGGTTCACACGCCTGTCGAATGACGCTGCTAAAGGACTAAACCCGGCGGAACCTATCTCCATTTTTTCGGCTAGTCAGTATTACACAGATAACAATATTCCACTGGTTATTTTTGCTGGGAAAGAATATGGCACGGGATCTAGCCGGGACTGGGCTGCGAAGGGATGCTTATTATTGAATGTAAAAGCCGTTATCGCAGAAAGTTTTGAGCGTATTCATCGCAGCAATTTAGTGGGCATGGGAATCATGCCATTGCAACTCTTACCCGATGCTACGCTCAATGATTTAGAATTGCTTGGCAACGAAAGCATTACTATTCAATGGCCGGTAGATTCAGGTAAACACAAACTGGAACCCAATCAAAAACTATCATTGGTAATCACAAGCGTTCATGACTCAGCCAGTCAGAGCAAGCTGCCTACAAGTCAGACTATCTCCGTTATTCTAAGAATCGATAATTCTCGAGAGCTTGATTACTTTTTTGCTGGAGGCGTCCTGCCCTACGTGACGAAACAATTGATCGATAAGTCATCATTACCCGGAGACAGTTGAGCGATATCATGAACACAAATAAAACGAAGAAAAAGCGCAAGGAAACTCCATTGGAAATCCAACAGGGCAATAGTGCTGAAACTACCTATGCCAACAAAAATGGCGAGCTTTGGGGTAAACAAACTCAGCTCTCGTTAAAGTATTTTGCAATTGGAAAGCACACCTTCGAGAATGACTTTATTGATGCCCTAGTTTCAATAAAGCGCGCCTGCGCGCAAGTCAATCATCAGTTAGAACTCATAAGCAATGAACAGCTTGTAGCGATTGTCCATGCCTGTGAAGCGGTTCTTAGTGGTGAGCACTACAATCAATTCCCATTACGAGTTTGGCAGACCGGATCGGGCACACAAACGAACATGAATATCAATGAAGTCATAGCGTCGCTGGCGAATGCTTTTATGCGCGAGAACAATCCACAGGGTAATTCCAACGATGCTGCACCCTTACACCCCAATGACCACATTAATATGTCACAGTCATCCAATGATGTCTTTCCTACGGCTATGCATATCGTTGTAGCTCAGCAGACATTGGAACGACTGGTGCCATCATTGGAGCAGATGGAGCAAGAGTTATCTCGAAAGCAATCAGAATTTGATGGCTTCTATACCGTAGGGCGCACTCACTTAATGGATGCGTTACCTATCCAGGCAGACGCCCTTTTGTCAGCGCATGAGAATCAGATAGCCGCCGCTAAATTAGCAATACAAGAGAGCTTGAATGCAGTGTATCAGCTAGCCTTAGGTGGTACCGCGGTTGGTTCGGGTGCTAATGCCCCAGAGTTATTCGGTCAGCATGCAATAGCGCTGTTGGCTGAACAGTACCAGTTACCATTTATTCAACAACCAAACCTGTATGCGGCGGTTTCGGGAGAAGATGCGTTAGTAAGGTTTAGCAGTTCGCTTAAACAACTTGCAGCGGCCTTATTTAAAATCGCCAATGACTTTCGTTTGTTGGGAAGTGGCCCGCGGTGTGGTTTGAATGAATGGCATCTGCCCGCCAATGAGCCAGGTAGCTCTATTATGCCAGGAAAAGTAAACCCCACCCAGTGTGAAGCATTAAGCATGGTATGTTTGCAGGTTTTTGGCAATGACCTGGCCGTTTCATTGGCCGCCTCAAACGGACAGCTGCAACTAAACACTTATCGGCCAGTGATTATTCATAACATTTTAGAAAGTATCGAATTGCTGTCCGATGCGATATCTTCGTTTACCCTAAACTGCATACGAGGTTTGAAACTTAATCATGCACAAGTTGACACCAATATGCTTAACAACTTGTCAGTTATAACACTGCTTGTACCAAAAATCGGTTATGATGTGGCATCCAGAATTGTTCAACTAGCAGATAAAAAAAATCAAACGTTGGCGCAGGCGGCAGAAGCTTTAAATCTGTTTAGTCGGGTTGAGTTTGAGCACTTAATAGACGAGCAATTGAAGATCTCATTTTTGAATCAAGAAACCAAGAATAATGAGTAATACATGAAAGCAAGTAAGTATGAAAATCTAGACTTAGACAGATAGCATGATCTCTAGTGTAAGCAGTATCTTTAAACCCATGTAGTTCCACTTTTACGTTCTCAAAACTAAATGTATCATTTGGCCAAGCAATAATATCCGTTGCTTTTGTATTTTTTGATTTCGACGACTCTTGTTACACCGCTGTTGTAGCATAAGCAAAATGCGGGTGTTTGGGTTTAAATTGGCGAATTTTTTTATATTTCCGATATGAACAGCGTGATTATGTGAGTACACAATTGCGTTAATCGGTAAATCTGTACTGCTTTCTTTAATTGCTCTCCAGCACCTAACAGTGAGCAAAAAAGCAATACACCCTTATATCCCACATAGAATATAGTAGAGTAGTAGTTTTAGAATATATCAGCCATCTTGATATGTTTGCTGTTACTCCTGCATCGCTTTATCTGTTAAAACCCCATCAATTTGAGTTAAATAGGCTATTACAGAAATCTTAAAAACAACTTTTTATCAGTGTCCGCTTTGTGACGTTAAACGACCTTTGCACTAAAATTTAGTATTGCGTTACTTATCAAGCTGCACAGTTCGAAAAACAAACATCATCCCTTTAAACAAAGACAAATAATAACCGGTAATATGTGTTTGATCGGCAAGAAGTTCGTATTTCCAATTAAACTTTTCTGGAGATTTTTCTTCTAGTTTTTCAACAAACGTATTGAGTGCATCCATTACTCTCTTACCCTCTTCAGCTTGATTTGCTGATGAAAAATATAATGATTTATCAAGACTTTCATGACTTGCAATCTTTTTATAAAATTCTGACTCTTTGGTTTGAAGTGGTGGGCCAGCAGCGATGTAATTATCGAATAGTTCTGGATAATTGGCTAATACGCTGACCGCATAATATCCAGCTAACGAATGGCCGTATAAGGTGTTTGAGTCACTGGCTCGATAGTTTTCTTTAATGTATGTCATCACCTCATTTCTTAGAAAACTGGTAAATTTTTCTGTTTCAAGGCCTAAATCTCTTTGACGAGTATTTCCGTTCACATTAGGGATAGCCACAATAATCAATTCAGGAGCAAAGTTCTGCTCTTGCAATAGCCGAGAAGCCAGAATTGAATGAGCAAAGTGACGCTCACCATCAAGTAAATACAATACTGGATATTTATCATTGCTCTTAGTATAGCTACTAGGTAAATGAACCAATAAATGTCTTTCTTCCTTTAAAATCTCTGAATCAATTACAACACGCTCACCAGCACCAATTGAAATATCTTCTTTGATAACACTCTTCGACATTACTGACGAACTAATAAAAACCGCAATAAATGCTAACCACTGATAAATATTCAAATCTAACATCCTATAATTTTAAAAATTCATTTAATAATCTGAATCCTATTAATGACTTTCAATCTATTCACTTTAGCGACACTATGGCCACTTGAATTCTTGAGTATATATTCTATTTTAATGTGACAACATCATGAACTGCGCCAACAATATGATTGAAATTCATTATTCTAAAGCATTTTTATAAGCTGCGAAAAATGGCGCATAGTCTGCATAATCCATATGAGTTACTACTTCTCCATTTACCACTTTCAAGATGCTTGTGAATGGCATACGCTTTATTTCCACCACTTTATTGTCTTCAAGCTTTATACTCCAGTCTAAAATACCTTCAAATATAGCGTGCTGACCACTAAAAGATGTTCTAGTTGGATGGAATTGCATTTTAACTATCGCAGCATAGCCATCGTTAAAACCCTTAATAACCGATTCCTTTCCTTGGCGCTTAACTACTCCAAATACAAATTCGGCGGTAGGGTCTTCAAAACTTACATTATCTGCTAGTAAAGGCTCCATTTTTTGCCAATCTAATGCCATGTAAGCAGCAAAATATAGCTGGGAAATTTTCTGAGTCTCAGCTGACAGTTTTTGATAGGAAGGTTTTTCAACATCCTTAGCGAATGCTGTTGTTGCAGTCAAAAATAAGACATTTAGAAATACGACTAATTTTTTCATTATTACCTACTTTTATTATTCCTTTTTTTAATAGTAAATTTCATTGCTATAAAGGCATTTTGCTAACAATATCCCAATGCTCAATTACCTTGCCATTATCATCAAGCCTGAAAATATCAATCGCAGCATTATGAAAATTCGTCCCTGCAGCGCCATATTCAACCACAGCCGCCACTAAGTCACCTTGTGCTACTATCTGCTTAATTTTTGCTGGGAACCCTTGTCCTTGTTGAGGAATAAAGCTTAAAACAACTTCTTTTCCATTAGGTATTCTAGGGTTGTGCTGAATATATTCTTTGCCAAAAAGCTTAGCTAATACTTCTTTATCTCCTTGGGCAAAACCTTTATGAATAAAATCAATAACCGTATTCCTATTCCTTTGTAGCTCAGCTGAGGCTATAGCTTTAGTGACATCGCCCCCACCATCTATCATTGAGTTTCCATTGGCGGTTTTAGCTTTAGGAACTTCTTTTTGGATAACTTCCCACTCACTGCTTAGCTTTCCATCAATTATCCGTAAAAAATTGCCAACAATGTTGGACTCTCCGTCAGAATTGGTGACTTTTGACTGAGTAATTATAAGTTCGCCTTCAGCAACCACTCTTTCCAACTGCCTTTTAGCATTAACTTTATCGGTTTTGCTTAAATATTTAGAGATGCTTGATTTGCTGACTACAGTTTCTGGCTGGATATTTACAGCGGGTTTTGATTTTGAATTTACTACTGCACAAGCACTGACGCTAATAAGGGCAGTTAAAGCCAGCCCAATTAATTTAACTAGTTTCATTATTGCTCCCTAGAGGATGTCTAAATTTAATATCAGGTATTATTTGATAGCTGATGATAACAACGCCACTGCAAACATCTACGCCATTTACAGTACCGTAATACTCTTTACATATCGCTAACGTTCAAGGCTATTTATTAACCAACCCATCTAATTGATTTGTCATTTCATGCTCTGGGTATGAAAGCTTAAACTTATCAAATCCAGATTCAGCCTTACTCTGAAACCCCTGCTCCATCTGAGCCTTAATTAACTTAGCTTGGTACATAGGGTGATCGAAATAGTTATCAATCGTCTCCATAATTTCGAGCTCTTTAAGTTTATCGGTTTTATTTTGCGCTAAGTCATAGGCGTAGAAGCCATACAAGGCCATGTAATTAAGGTCATATAACTCAGGCTGAGTTTTAATGGCAATATCGATTAAATAGCTACCCGCATCTCTAGCTTGAGATATTAACAATAAAGTCGCTTCATCTTTGTAGGGCTGACGTGCTTTTATTTCCACCCCCATTTTTGTTAGTAATGCCTCAGTGGCCTTACCAACTGCACCAGGGTTTTGTGCAGTAATCAAATTCTTATCAACCGAAACGTAAGGAAGCATTGGAGCATTACTTACGAATTTTGCACCATGTTCGTTTAACTTATCTTCTAACAAAAATGGCAATTGGCTAATCACATCTCCGCCAAAAGCTTGCTCTTCGAGATTAGTAAAACCATTAACATTTTTTCCTGCTACAAAATAAGAGCCGTCATTTAATCTAATGTTTACTAATGCTGCTGGGCCGTGACAAACGGCGGCCATAGGCATGTTATTTTGAGCAAAGTGCGTTAATAGCTTTTGGGTAGCTTTATCTTCTGGCAAATCAAACATAGCGCCATTCCCGCCGATAACTAATATGCCATCATAAGATTCAAATGCCGCTTTTTTAGTTGCGACAGTAGATGCCAGCTGCTTTAAGGCTGGCGTTTCAGTTTTAAACCTTTTGATATACGGTAAGTCATCTTTATTATTTTTGACTAAAACGGCACCGCCTTTAGGGCTTAATATGTCGATAGAAACATTATTGTCATGCAATACTAAATAGGCTTGTGCAAGCTCTTCCAAGTCATAACTAAGATTTTCTCTTCCTTCCTCTCCATAACTGGAAATTAAGATAGCTACTTTCTTAGCATCGATAGTAGGCTCAGCATGAGCAATAGAAAGGGACATTAGTCCAATTAGTAAAAGATTAATAATAAATCGCATAATATTCTCATCAAGTGTTTGTTTAACTTGAATAAAGAATACCAAGCTTAATGTCGTGCTTTTGTGAAGTTGAGGCTGAAAACAATCTACTTTTCAATCTTCATAATCAAACGAAAACGCTTTCCCTCAACACTTGAGTCGACTGCCCAGTCAAAGGCTTGACATACTCGCTTGACGAGATATAAACCCAAGCCAAGACCATGACTTGAATTTCTTTTTACATTTGATTCAAGAGGGTTTTGCTCATGAATATAGCTGGTATCGTTCTCAAAAATAATAGTGTTACTATCCGTTTTAATAAGAAGGCGATTCGTTGACGAATATTGAAGGGCATTCGATAGCAAATTATTAATTAAAAGTTTTAATAAGTTCTCATTAACAATCACTTTGAATTCAGGAGCCACCTCCAAATCAATAACAAAGTCGCCACGTTTTGATAATTCATAATGGCTAACAATACAATCCTCTAATATATCCATGAACTTTATTTTAGACAATTTTCCAGACTCTTCCCTAGCCAGGGCTAACAATGTTGCAATCGTTTGCTCCATTTGGTTAGTATTTTCAACAAGGTATTTCAACTGCATTGCAGATAACTCAGGGTTACTCTTTAAATCCGAAACAACATTTTTGAGCACCGTTATGGGAGTCCTCAATTCGTGACTAACATCGCGGGTAAAGTCTTCCTCTCTTTTCAATAAAGATTGAACTTTATGAAAGCTATCTTCTATCGTCTTGGCCAAGACACCAATTTCATTACTCGGAAACTCCTCTGCAAAACCTTTTTCAAGTGTGCTAGGAATATGAACCTTTTCTGTTAAAGTTTTCAAAGGTTTAATAGCATTTTTGGCCAAAAGATAAGCGGTTATTAGAGCTGCACTAATGATTATTAACAACAAGACAAGCAAACTTAGAAAAACTACTGGCAAATAGTCTTTACCAACTTCATATTTGGAAATATCTGCGACTAAAACAACCATTGAGCCATCTATCGCTAATGGCTGAACATAGATACTTGTACCGTCAGCTGTTTTAAACTCGACTTGTTGAAGGTCTTTTAAATGTTGTAAGTAAACTTCTTGAGGTAATTGATTCCATTCATCATATAAGGTTAAAAATGGGGCTCTAGGCCTAACCAGAATTTGATTTTTTTTATAGTTATCTTCGATATAAGCTGCTTCTTCAGATACGATCCGATTGAAGATATTATCTTCAACAATCCATGAATAGCCCATTAACAGTACGCTATAGATAACCGATATAATAAATACAAAACCAACGAATAAAGTAATTATTCGTGATTGAATGCTTTTATCCCTGTAATTTATTGCTCTATTAATCTGAATCCTACTCCATGAATGGTTTTGATCATAGGATAAGCAAATGGCTTATCTACGGCTTTTCTTAATGTGTATATATGCGAACGAAGCGCATCACTATCTGGAAAATCGTCAGCCCATACTTTTTTAGTAAGCTCATTTCTACTAATTGCACTAGGAAAAGCCTTCGCCAACTCTAGCAAGATATTAAAATCGGTAACGCTTAAGTTAATAGGCTTAGACTCTCGAGTAACCACCTGTTTGCTACTATCAACTATCAAGTCACCAATCGTTATACTGTTACTCTGATTAAGATCTCGTCTTTTAGAAAGAGCTATGCAGCGCATTGCGACTTCCTCAAGCTCAAACGGTTTCGTTAAATAGTCGTCAGTTCCTGATTCAAACCCTTTAACTTTATCCTCTAAGCTATCCCTAGCCGTTAACATTAGAATAGGAATATTATTGCTCTCAAGACGTATTTTTTCGCAAAGCTCTAGCCCATCAATATCAGGAAGCATCAGGTCTAGAATAATAACGTCGAATTGATTCTCTTGCAGTAGCTGTAAACCTAACCGTCCATTGTGAGCGTAATCGACTATAAAGCCTTTGCCGGCTAAATAGTCAATCAACTGCCCTGCAATAGATTGGTTATCTTCAATAATTAATAGACTGATTTTCATCCAATTATCGCTTCGATTACTCTTTTATATTTTGCTTTATTAACTCTATCGCCTTATTAACTTCAGGGTCATTATCATTTAAAAGCGAAGTTTCATTTATTTCAGTTACATAATGAGGCTTAACTCCACCTGGCGCAAGTGAACCGCTTGGACGCACCAACATGCGCGTGGTTATATAAGCTCTTAACTTTGAATGCGGTAAGTTGAACAAGTTGCCTTGTGCCGTTTGATTGGCATTGCCGCCTGTTTCTTGACCAATAAGGGTTGCAAACTTATGGTCTTTCATCGTTGAAGCAAACACAATTCCTGAAGAGTAAGTTATAGGACTTATCAATACATAAGCTTCTCCGCTAAAGCTGTTGTCGCTAATAGGTTCAAGCCAATCATCCCACTGCTCTTCAACAATGTCGCCGGGATCCCCTCGATAGTTAAAGATACCACTATTATCAGCATTAATTTTTTCTTTGATACTAGAAATCATTCGGAATTTGTCATTAGCAAGGTATCTCGACAAATAAGTAGCGGTATCAGTGTTACCGCCCGTATTGTCTCTAACATCCACAATCAAAGCAGCAATTCCATCTTTTTGTATTTGTGCAAAAGTATTATCCGCGAATTCCTCAAACCAATCGGGGTCAACATCAAAGCTGCCAACGTATAGATAACCGATGTCAGACTCTAGTTTCTTATAATAAAAATCTTGTTTGGACGTATCGTCCGCATTAACTGGCTCCCAGTTATCACTGTTACGAACTTCTACATTGGATGTTTCACCTTTACTTTCTACAACAAGGTTAAAATCACCGATAAACCCATACACAGCCCATAAATAGATTCCTATACGTCCTGCAGCAAACTGGTTTCGTAGATAGCTTGATTCACCGCCCGTGTACTGTTGCATTGTGTTGAAAAGCTCATTAACAGGTATTCCATTTATCGCAATCAGCTTAGTGCCAGATGGAATAGCTTCTTTACCTTGGTGGTTATAGCTTTTCTTAAAAAAAACTTCTCTTTCGCTATTAATAGCTATTGCAAAAGGAAATGGTTTACTTGCTGACTGGGTAATCTGATTGAATTCTTGATAAGGCCACAACAACATAGAGTGGCCGTCATTAAACTTATGCGTCAATTGTCCAACAATTTTATAAAACTCAGCCCGTGTCATGGGCTTGTCTACTTTAGCTTTTAGCTCAGCAACCTTCTTAACCAATTCATCGTTATTCGCATACTTCTCTAAATTAGGGTGTCTTTCGAGAGCTCCAAAATAATAAGCATCAATGTCCTCTCTTAATTTTGCCGGCTCAATCTTGGCCTGAATAAGTTTAGGGTCTTCCAATTCAGGAAAGATATCTAAATGCGAACTTGAGCAGCCATATAAAAATACAGACGCCAATAAGCCACTAAAAATTTTGAACTTCATAAGTAAATGCCGTATTGCTAACTTTGATGGCATTTTAATCAATTAGATGTGAAGGCTTTGTTAAGCCAGAGCAATTAATTGTGTCATACCTAAAAAAATTGGAATCGTAGTTTTCGAACAAACAACGAATGTCCGCTTTGTGACGTTAGCAGACTGCTCAGTTCGAAAAGCGGACGTCGATATTAAGTTTTATCAACTATCACAAAAGTTGGAATTCGAAAACTTGATTAAATGTAGGTAGGAATACACCTAAATAAAGGCTATTTCAAAGACATAGATTTACTTACGATATTATTTATTGTGTCCCTAACTTCTAATAACGCTACATCCATAGTTGATTCTCCCCTCCAACCAATTTCAATAGAAAAACTAGGCATTGAAATCGGACAATCACAAATATGAAATTTATTATTTGTCGCTAGCTCTTTCGCAGCAAAATCCGGAATTGTAGCCACTAGCCTTGAGCCGTCTAGAAAAAATGGAATTGCTGAGAAATGCGATGTGGATACCTTAACAGTCCTCTTTAACCCTAGCTCTTTTAGCACATCATCAACAGCGCCAGTAACACCAGAGAAAGATATTAAGAGGTGCTCAAGAGCAACGAATTCCTCTAAAGACAAGGGTTGCTTTTTATTGCGTAAGTTTTTGTCGTATATGCACAGATAGCCAGCTTGACCCACCGTTGAACTTTTTAATCGAGAATCTTTTAATCCGCCACCACTCAGGCTTATATCTATTCTCCGAGTTAATAGAGCTTCTTCTACAAGGTGGCTGTTGGTTTGTTGAAAAACTATAGAAAAATTAGGCGCTAGCTCGGTAAGTTCATTAAGTATTTGCCTCCCATAAGTCAGTTCAAAGTCATCTGAAAGCCCAATAGTTATTACCCTGCTTTTATCGAAATGATTTAGTTGCTCGGTAGAATTTAAAGTGGTTTTTATTTGGTTTATGGCCTCTTCAATTAAAGGTCTCATTTTAAGCGCCTTTGAAGTTGGCACCATTCCCACTTGAGCCCTCTTGAATAGAGGGTCATTGTACATTTCTCTTAAACGCTTCAATGAGGCACTCACTGCAGACTGACTTAGGTTGAGCCTCTCAGCAGCACGCGTTACATTAAGTTCATCGCTCAATACAAGAAATACTTTTAGTAAGTTAAGATCTGCTTTCGAGATATCCATTTTGTTAATATCTGATTCCGATAATATTAATTTCAATAATATCTGAGTTTAGGATATCCTTAAATAAATTTTTGGCTTTCTGTTAAAAACATTAAGTATTTAACACCTCAGGAGTAGATATGTCCCTCATTGCAAATACACCTAAACCACCTTATTACGCAGTGATTTTCACTTCTCACCGTACAGAAGATGATAGTGGTTATGGAGAAATGGCAACCCGAATGGTAGAGCTCGCATCTAAACAGCCTGGTTTTTTGGGCATTGAAATAGCAAAATCAGATGTTGGAATTACGGTTTCATATTGGTCTGATCTTGAATCCATCAAGAAATGGAAAGCAAATGCTGAGCACCTAGAAGCCCAAAGACTTGGCCATCAAAAGTGGTATTCATCATTTAAAGCTCGTATATCAAAGGTTGAGCGGGATTACGGCTTATAATATAGAAAATAAAGAGGATACAGTTTTGATAGCAGTAATTTTTGAGGTTTTACCTGCAAAGGGAAAAAAAGAAGAATATTTGAATGTAGCTTCTCAGTTAAAAACTCAACTGCAAGACATTGATGGTTTTATATCAATTGAAAGATTTTCCAGCCTAAGTGAAGAAGGCAAGATTTTATCTTTGTCTTTTTGGCGAGATGAAAAGGCAGTTACAGAATGGAGAAACTTGGAATCTCATCGAATAGCCCAAAGCCAAGGTAGAAATGGAATCTTTGCAAATTATCGGCTTAGAGTTGGAGAAATTAATCGAGATTATGGAATTAACGATCGAGAAGAATCCCCAAATGACAGTAGAATGATTCACGATAACAATTAGGAGAGCGCACCATATACTTAATAATGATTAATAAGTATTAAACAAGAACTAATCGTGATTTTTTGTAGTTCATTATCATCTAACGTCCGCTTAGAGACGCTTACAGAATGCTCAGTTCAAAAAATGGTCTTTGGAATATAAGATGTTAATCGTCTTAATCACCTGCTTGATAATTATCAAGTTAGCATAATTAGACATGTTACTCCTTTACAAAAAAGGACTCATGGTAAGTAACTATTCCCTGAGGTAAATCTCCTTGAAATAACAGCGCCTGAAAATACTCATGCGGTACACCTGGAAACTCCAAGCCCTTTTTAGGCTCGAAGCCAAAACGATTGTAATAGTTAGGATCTCCGAGCAAAACACACCCTTTAGCTTTTATTCCCTTTAACTCTTGAATGGCTGCGTTCATAAGTTTGGAGCCAACCCCCTTACTCTGATTATTAGGAAGAACTGAAATGGGGCCCAAGCCATACCAACCATCTGCATCATCAGAAATAGATACTGGAGAAAGCGCCACATGACCTACGATATTCCCACCATCTTCAGCGACAAGTGAAATCGATAATGCGCCTGATTCACGAAGTGACTTAACTATAAAGTGCTCTGTATGCTCAGTATGAGGGGCTTCAAGAAATGCAGCAACAATAACCGCGTCGATACTTTGCACATCACATGATTGTTCTTTTCTGATAATAATACTCAATCGGCTAACTCTTCTAGGACTCACTTATTAATTTATGAGTACTAGTTTAACTAAATTTGATATAAGAGAATAGAAGAATAAATATATGCTATACACCATTTTTAATGGACATAACTTTCAGTTCCTACGTCCGGTTTGTGACGAAAAGAGACCTCCTCAATAAAGTGTACGGTTATCCTAAATATGAGGGGCAACTCGAAGAATTATGGTACACTGTGGCCACATATTATTTTTCAGAAAATATGTGCCAAAATAATTTAGACTTAATTATCAATAGGTTATAGGGTGCAAGGTGGAAACCTAAACCGCCTCCACCAAAAGATACTTTAAAGACGCTTTAAGCGTCTTTATCTTTGCGCATTAAAAAAGGAGGCATAAAGCCTCCTTCCTGTTGCCTGGATATCCCTATCTCACTTTTCCGCCACTTCTCGGGGGAACGTTTTTTGAAACCAATCTTTGATCATATCCTTTTCATAACGTAGATTGTCTCTTAGTTTATTACGAGTTTGCAGCCCATCTTGAAAGCCGAGATCTTTTAATTTAACTTCATTGGAAGATAATACTTTTCCATTGGCATCTGTCACGTGATACTTAAATTTAATTCGTGGATAGTCGATTCTTTTAATTACTCTTAACTGCTTATTACTATCTATCCCATGAGCATAACCAGGTAACACTCGCCCAGCTAAATCTAAGTCGGTAACTTTGATCCAAAGTTTTTGTCCTGTAGGCAAACCTTTTGATAATTCTTTAAAGTATTCTTCAAACTGTTTGAAAACTCTTTTTTCAAATTTACTTTGAGATTCATCGGTAGCGTCAATATCTCGATAATTTTCAGGCTCACTCCAACTCACATTCACTTCAGCTTGCGATACCGCACTAAAGCTTAGCAATAGAATTACTATAAATTTTTTCATACTCTTCACCATATTCACTATCTATATATTACGACGCGTCAAAATAGTTTTTAGTTACAACTAAATCTTCTTAACTTTGTTAATACCAATCCTACCGCCAAATTAGCGAATGTTGCTGTGACGTGGGTCACGGAGCCCATTCCTACATCACAAGCCATTTTTAGGGCACGTTCTGAGTCAGGTTTGGCTTGGGTAATAGTGCCATCGGGCATGGGATAAGAAGCTTGCTCTGTGGAATATATGCAAGGTATTTGATATTTGCGCTTTGGGTTGCGCGAGAAGTTGTAGTCATAGCGCAAAATAGAACGGGTTTTGGCTAGTAATGGATCGTTATGAGTCTTGGTGATGTCCGCTATGCTAATTTGGGTTGCATCCGTTTTCCCACCAGCTCCGCCAATGCAAACCAATTTAATCTTGTTGCTTTTACAATGACGGATTAAAGCTGCTTTACTACGTGCACTATCAATAGCGTCAATCACATAGTCAAACTCTTTACTGATAAGTTCACGCGTATTTTCGGGCTTCAATAAATCTTCAATAACTGTGATCCGGCAATCAGGATTAATCTGCGCAATTCGTCCTACCAAAACATCTGCTTTTCCTTGTCCCACAGTTGAATCCAAAGCCACCAACTGACGGTTCATATTGGTCTTGCTCACTTCATCAGGGTCAATCAAGGTGATTTTACCTATTCCTGAACGTGCTAATGACTCCACAGCCCATGAGCCAACACCACCCACACCTATGACGCAGACATGGCTTTGGTGAAAATTACGCAAACCTTCACGACCATAAAGTCGTTCGATGCCACCGAATCTTTGGAGGTAATCTTCCGTCATGGATAATACTGATAAATGAACTTGAGCAAATTATAGCAATGAAACGCCAAATCGGTCACAAGCATGATCAAATAAATTAGAAATAAATTTGGCCTAAATCACTTTTAAAGCGTTTAAAAATAGGTACAATGCGCCGAATTTCTTTTAAAGGTACAAAAAATGAACAAAATTAAATTGGCTTCCGCTTTAACTTTAGTGTTTGCTTCAGCTGGCGCAAATGCTGATTTTTTAGGTATTTACGCAGGTTTCCAACAATGGAATTATGACGTAGACGGCACTATCAACTCTGTTGGTAATAACATTGATGTGTCCAACGACTTAGGGTTAAGTAGCGATGATAACATCACTAAGTTTGTAGCTTTCGAACACCCAGTGCCGTTTCTACCCAATATTGCGGTTTATCAAAACGATTTACGCGGTGTAACTAACGGCACAGCTGGTCAAGACTTCACTTTCGGCGGCATTAGCGCAAACACAGGTGATGCGACTCAGTTTGCTTATAATTTAGATCATGATGAATACGTTTTATATTACGAAATTCTAGATAACTGGGTGAACCTTGATTTAGGTGTTAGCGCAAAGAAATTTGATGGCTCAGCTTCAGTAGCAACGCGCCTTGGTAGCAATGCTGGCGCTCGTTCCACCGTGGATATCTCGGGTAGCGTACCTATGCTTTATGCTAAAGCACAATTCGACTTACCTTTCACAGGTTTAAGCGCAGGTGGTCAATTACACCTAGGTCAATTCCAAGATGACAAACTGTCTGATATGAAAGCCTACTTGGCGTATGAAGGCGAAACTGGTTTTGGTATCGAAGTGGGTTATAGAATCTTTGAACTTGAGTTCGACGATTTCGACGCACTTTCAAGTGACTTAACGATTGATGGTTTCTATGCTGGATTGAGCTATCATTTCTAGTTAAACCTGTATCAAGTAAAGCCGATTATTCTGTAAAGATTAATCGGCTTTTTTGTCTTTATCTTTAGCATCCCAAGCATCCGGATTGCCATTCCACGGAGCTATATAAAACAGCATTAGCATTCCTGGAATAGCCGCAAAAAAACTAAAGTAAAAATAGTTAGTCCAACCAAAACCTTCCAATGGTATTCTTAAAGTTTCAAAAATACTAACTACAAAGCTACTGGTTTCAGCGTCAGTTCCCTCAACTAAATATCCAGAAGAAGCAGAAGCTAAAACTCTAGGCAACGAAGCTAAAGTTGATAACAAAGCAAATTGGGTAGCCGTGAATTGTTTGTTGGATATTTTTGCCATAAAAGCGATTAAAGCTACCGTTCCAAGACCCACACCAAAATATTCAAAGCTAACAACCCAAAACATAGTTATTGGATCGTTCCCTGCTTCAGATAACACCGCAAAGCCAAGAATAGAGGCCATTTGGATAGCTCCAAATACCCATAAGGAACGAAAAATCCCAAGCCAAACCATAACTAAACCACCAACAAAAGCACCTATCACAGATGACCACAGTGAAGCCACTTTCGCTACAGTCCCAATTTCAGTTTTTGTAAAACCTAAATCTAAATAAAAAGGTGTTGAAAGGGCTACAGCAAAATTATCGCCTAATTTGTAAAAGAAAAGGAAAGCTAAAATTAATAATGCCGACTTCCAACCGCTTCTTTGAAAAAACTCCTTGAAAGGTTCTATTACAGCAGACTTTATACTGCTTGGAGTAGCAAAGCGATGTGTTGGCTCCGGTATGAAAACTATAATACCCACTGCAATCAACATAAAGCCTGCTAAAATTATATGTACGGTTCCCCATGGCAAATGATCTGCTAAAATCAGACCTAAAGTCACAGGGATTAATACTGATAATCGATAAGCGTTAACATGGAATGAAGTTCCTAATCCCAATTCTTCATCTGGTAATAATTCTCTTCGGTAAGCATCGATCACAATATCTAGGCTCGCACTAAAAAAAGCAATTAAAACTGCAATAATTACAATAGCTCTTAAATCTGATGAAGGAGAAAAGAAACTTAATCCGATCATTAGGGCCGCTATTGCCAGCTGGCTAACGAATAACCAACCTTTTCTACGACCTAAGAAAGGAATAACAAATCGGTCTAATACAGGGGCCCAAATAAATTTCCATACATAAGGCAACTGAATAAAGGCAAACAACCCAATGGTTTTTAAATCCACACCTGACTCACGCAACCAAGCAGGCATATATTGAAACAATACAAATAATGGCATGCCAGAAGCAATGCCTGTAAATATACAAACCAACATTCTTTTGTTAGCTAAATGTGACCAAGTATTTTGTAAGTTTTGTTTGATATCCATTGATAAAGGCTATATGTTTTAAATGTTATCCCAAAAGTTTTATAGAACACATGATTTCAATTCTAGGTGCTGGCGCTATTGGTCAGCTAGTAGCACATAAACTAACTGATGCGTTGGTAGATTGCCAGTTTATTGTGCGCGATCCTGAAAAATATGAGCCGTCGTGGCAAATAGTAGATGATAACGTGATTTCTCGGGTCATTTCAGTTTCAGATATTACCGACGAGTTATCTATTGAACTGTTGGCAATTACGGTTAAAGCACCGCAGTTAGCTCAAGCTTTGGAGTCAGTAAAGCATCGTCTTACTGCAACATCCCAAGTTATATTATTTCAAAATGGCATGGGACATGAAAAAGTCGCTAGCCAATATGTTCCGCCTGAAAATATTTATTTTGCCAGCAACACTCATGGTGCTTACCGCCAATCTTTGCAACATTTAATTTATGCGGGTGAAGGACAGCTTAGCATTGGTCCATTAATGCCAATCTCAAAAGTTCCAGGTTGGTTTGAAGATTTTGAGCAAGCGGACTTTTCGGCAGTGTGGCATCGTGATATTGAGCCTATTCTTTTGAAGAAATTATTTATCAATGCTTGTATCAATCCGCTTACCGCTATTTACCAATGCAAAAATGGCGAGCTTTTAGAAGGCAATAAAAAAACACGGCTACTTTCTTTGATTGAAGAAAATCAACGTTTTGCTAAACAGCTAAACGTAGAATTTGCGACATCACTGAAAGAAATGATATTAACCGTTATTGAAAAAACTGCTGAAAACTATAACTCCATGTATCAAGACGTAACTAAAGGAATTGAGACCGAAATTAATGCCATTAATGGTTATTTATTAGACCTCATGAGCCAACATAAATTTAAGGCCATTCATAACTGGCAACTGTGGAGCGATTTCCATATCAGCTTTCCACCAAAACAAGCTTTTGCCAAAGAACGCGCCAAAAGCTTCGAGAGCTTGCAATATCAAGTTACTCAACAAGCAGGCACTGAGCGCCCTTTTACTGGACGATTTAATCAACACAGCGAAACGGGTAACTATATTTGTGTCTGTTGCGATTCGGTTTTATTTGACCAAAATGGTAAGTTTGATTCGCATTGTGGCTGGCCGAGTTTTGACCGGTCCACCAATAATAAAGCCATTGCTTATCGTGATGATTTAAGTCATGGTATGAGCCGAACTGAAATTCTATGCGCCCAGTGTGGTTCCCACTTGGGGCATGTATTTGATGATGGGCCGACCGAAACTGGCGTGCGATTTTGCGTCAATTCAGCAAGCCTGGATTTTACTCCGAAGGATTAATTATGAAAATTCATATTGTTAGTATATTTATCGTATTGATTATGTCTGCCTGTGCTTTTGCCGATGATAATCACTCTGAGCAGTCCGAAAAACAAGAAAAATATCGCACAGGCCAAATTACGAAGACAGAACTTAAAACTTATGAACAGTTTTTTGCACATCATATCAAGGATACGTCTGAGGAAGATATCGCATTGCTTCAATCCATAGATGACACAGTAATTATTACTACTTACTTTGGTCTATGGTGTCACGATAGTAAACGTGAAGTACCGAGGTTAATTGACTTACTTGAGGCTGCAAATAACAAAAATATTATTCATCGGCTTATCGCTTTAGATCTTAACAAAAAAGAGCCGTTTGGTAGACAAGAAGAAGACGCCGTATTATTCACGCCTACTATTATCCTAAAGAAAAAAGACAAGGAAATAGGAAGAATTGTAGAAAAACCAATCGATAGTTTGGCACAAGATATTGTGAGTTTCCTTGAAAAGGATTAGTTGTTTCTACTTTCAGTTAATCTTTTCTCACCCAAGTATTTATATTTGAATATTCTTGCTTCAACTCCGAAGCTGCCTGTTCAGCAGCTTCGCGACTGAAGAATGCCCCCCAGACAACTCGGTACCAATTATCATCACTTGATGAATCTACTTTGGCGTTAGGAACCTTATCTGCAAGCCTGCGAGCCTCTAATTCTGAACGGAAAGCCCCTAGTTGTACCAACCAATCACCTCTTGACTGCTTCTCATTAGGGGTAGAGTCCTTCAAAGTATCTTGAGGCCCAATGCTTGGTTCTATCACATCTTCTACGGCAACAATACTTTCTTCAGAATCAACGAGCCCCTCCTCGGTCAATTCTGGCTGAACAACTTCTTGTTCAGTAGGTTTTTGTTCAATAGACTCCAGAGCAATAAATTCTTTTTGAACTTTCTCTTGAGTAGCTGGCTGTGGCTCATTGAAAACGTCCGATAAATCTGTGATAACATCTCGAGTTTCACTAATTTTATTGCCATCTGTACAACGCCATTCACGCTCACTTTTAGGATCGCATTTCCACCAGCCGGTGCTATTATCACTAGATTCATTGAAGGCTTGGCGAGTTGAACAACCTAGTAATAAGGTTAAAACCGCAATAATGATAATCGGACGACAGTAACTCAAAGCCAAACCTCTTGAACGAAATAGAGTCTCATAAACTAGCTTTATTCTGGTTGGGCTTCAAGCAGTTTTGCTTGCTTCATTCAAAAAAATTAGTGAAGATACCGCTTTAATTATATTTCCTACGAGGATTTCATGGGTACACCATTATCACAAGAAGCTTTAGACACTTTATTTCATAACGCTAGAACCTATAATGCTTGGGACGATAGAGAAGTTTCTGATGAGCTAATTCATAAATTGGATGAACTGGTAAAAATGGGGCCAACTTCTGCTAACTGCTGCCCAATGCGTGTTGTTTACGTAAAAAGCGATGAAGCTAAAGCGCAATTACAAGATTGCTTAATGGAAGGCAATATTGAAAAAACCATGACCGCACCTGTTTGCGCAATTATTGGCATGGATATGGAGTTTTATGAAAAGCTTCCACAATTATTTCCACACACAGACGCCAGAAGCTGGTTTGTAGGCAAAGAAAAATTTATTGAATCTACTGCTTTTAGAAACTCAAGCTTGCAAGGTGGCTATTTTATCATGGCAGCGAGAGCTTTAGGCTTAGACTGCGGCCCTATGTCAGGTTTTAGCCCAAAGAAAATTAACGAGACCTTCTTTGCAGGGACTGCTACTAAAGTTAATTTTTTGTGTAATCTAGGTTACGGCACTGAAAAAGATTTATTCCCAAGAAGCCCAAGATTTAGCTTTGATGAAGCTAATAAAATTGTTTAGGAGGAACTTATGCAAAACGACAACGAAAATCCTTACCAAGCTCCAGAATCGGATCTTGATAACAACAATAACTCCGCTGTTCTTTTAGAACAACCTCGTCGAGTATCTGCTGGACAAGGCTTTAACTGGCTAGAAAAAGGAATATCTACTTACGTAGTTCCTCATTTTAGTAAATGGCTTATTAGTTGCTCAATATATGCGCTAATTGTTGTTGTTACACAGCTTTGGTTACAAAGTTTGAATATGGCCATTCAGTTTCTCGCACCCTTCTTTACAGCAGGTGCTTTAATTGGTTGCCATAAAATACGTAATTCTGGTCAAATCTCCAACCAGCAAATCTTTGAAGGCTTTAGTCATCCAAATAAAGTACAACTGTTATTACTGTGCTTAGTTCAAGCAATATTAATTGTAATAATGGTAGCTGCATTATTTTTAATGTCAGGATTAAGCATGGACGATTTACAGAAATTCCAGCAAATCCAATCAAACCCCGAAGATACCGATTTAATCATTAGCCTATTTAAGCCTTTACTTTCGTTATTACCGGCGATGCTATTATTGGGACTAGCTTACTCAATTGCAGTTTGGTTTGCTCCTGCATTGGTTGTATTTGATAACAAGTCAGCTCCTATAGCTGTTGGTTCAAGTTTTATTAATGGAATGAAAAACTTTTTGCCGTATTTAGTTTTTCTTTTGGTAACCATCGCACTCTTTATAGTACTTGGAATTATTGTCAGCATTGTAGGTTTTGTTTTTGGGTTAGTTTCACAAACTTTAGCGCAAGCAATAAGCACTATGATTATGGCGGTAGTTAGCCTGCCTATTTTAGGCTCAGCATTGTATGTTGGTTATCGAGATATTTTCTACGGCGAGTATGAAGGAAACTCTAATTCATTATAAAAAAAGGAGCTTTATTGCTCCTTTTTTTGTGCTATCAAATTATTTTAAATGCTCTTCAAACAAATAATAAATACGCTTATATTCATCTAGCCAGCTTGATGGTTCGGTAAAACCATGTGGCTCTATTGGATAAATTGCAGTTTCAAAGTATTCTGTCTTTTCAAGCTCAATCAGACGTTGTACCAAACGTACTGTATCTTTGAAAAATACATTATCGTCCACCATGCCGTGAGCAATTAATAATGGCTTATTTAAACCTTCAGCAAACTCAATAGGCGAGCTTTTTTCAAAAGCTTCAGGGTCCACTTCTGGCGTGTTCAAAATATTGGAAGTATAGCCATGATTATAATGTGCCCAATCGGTAACTGGACGCAGAGAAGCGCCTGCTGCAAATGCTTCTGGCTCTGTAAATAGCGCCATAAAAGTTAAGAAGCCACCATAAGAGCCTCCATAGATCCCAACTTTATCACGTGCAACATTAACATTCTTAGCAAGCCAATCGGCACCATCACGTAAGTCTACAACCTCAGGTGTACCCATTTGGCGATAGATGGCTGTACGCCAATCGCGGCCATAACCTTTTGACGCTCTATAATCCATATCTAATACTAGATACCCTTGCCTGGTTAAAAAGGTATGAAACATAAACTCACGAAAATATCCTGACCAACCTTGGTGTGCATTTTGTAAATAACCCGCGCCATGAATAAATATTACTGCAGGATATTGCTCTGCTTTTGCCGCATCAAAATCTGCTGGCTTATACAGTCTTGCGTAAATGGGTTGATCCACCTGGCTTGATGGAACTTCAATATATTCAGGTTCAACCCAATCAATAGATTTAAATTGTTCCGAAACAGTATTAGTTAATTTTACTGGTGTTTTATCTCCCGTCATCGAAATATGATAAAGCTCGGCTGGCTTAGTTGCTTCAGAATGACTAATAATTAATTGCTCGCCGTCACGGGACAAACTAAAGCTGTTCATGCCACCTAAGTCTGTAACCGCTTCAACTTTATTATTATCAAGGTTTACTCGGTAAATTTCGTATATTCCTGGGTGCTTTTTATTCGCTCGGAAGTATAAATATTTATCATTTTCAGACAAACGAACATTGTTTACGATGTAACGTCCTTTTGTCAGGGCTTCAGCTTTTTTACCTTTGGTTAAATACAAATGACTATAGCCAGTTTCTTCAGAAGTAAAATAAAGGGTTTTATTATCCGCTAGCCATCCAAAGTCATTAAAATCCCAATCATTCACCCAAGCTTGATCGCGCATATGATGCATAGTAGTTAATTTATTATCATTAGCGCTCAAACTAACTATCCAACGATCTTTGTTGTCATCGGAATACAACATAAAAGCAACTTTTGAACCATCATTATTCCAAGAAACGCCACTGTTTGGGATCCAGTCAAAAACTGCCACACCTCTATTACCTTTACGCGCTTCAAAGGGTTTGCCATAACGCTTCGCTGTTTGTCTTTTGATATCCGCTAGTGGGTCTTCTGAAATTCCTGTTAAATTAGAGAAATCAATTTTAGTTTTAGTATGTTTTTTTAAATCTAACAAAAACAGGGTTTCATCTTGCGGTTGATATGTGCCGACTAGGGAGCGAACTTTGTCATTTTTTACATAACCATCTTCTGTTACAAATCTCGGCATATTATCGCCTTTGCCTAAAGATTTAACTTTCTTGGTTGTACCTAATAGCAAATAACGCCCATTAGGTCCGAGACTTAAGGTTTCAATTTTTACCTTATCTCCTAAATACCAGGTCTTAGAAGAGTCAACTTCCGTTGAATCCAATAAGTTCTGTTTATGCTCCTCTCGTGCCTGACGATAATCCTGCTGTTTTTGAATGTAGTCAAAATAACGACTTTGCTGTTTACTTAAATAATTTTCTTTTTTCTTAGCTTTAGGATCAGATGCTAGTTTCAAATCCACTAACTGTTCAACCAGCCCAGTACTCAAGTTTATAGAAAAAATATCATTACTTAATCGAAATGCGACTTTAGAGTTACCAATAAATTGCGGGTTAGCTTCTCTATCATTGGTGCGAGTTAATTGTCTTAAGTCGCCACTGGATAAATACTTGATCCAAATATCTCCATTACTGCTAAAGGCTTTCAATTCACCATTTGGACTTATCACACCACGACCTTGATCAAGACTAAAGGTATCTTTATCGGCCACTTTAGCTAAAGATTTATTTGAGAGCTTTATTTCCCAAGTTTGTTGGTTTGGGGAGCCGTTAATTTTTTGTTGATAAAAAACTGATTGGCCATCATCACTAAAGAAAGGGTTTCTCGGTGAATTTCCAATCCAATCTGGATCTGCCATGACTTGCTCTAGGCTTAATTTTGATTTTTCAGAGCCATCTGCAGCAATGCCATTGTGGGCAGTAAAAAGTGCAACAAAACTACTGACTGTGGAAACTATTACTTTAACGATCGCTTTTCGACTATTGTTCATACTGAATCTCTATGGATAAATTTAGCTAATAATAACGGTTGAGATAGCAGTCAGCTTACTAAGCAGGCTTTTCTTGTCAAGCTTTCCAGCCTAGTTACTGCTTAAATCAAATCCGTTTGAGATTTTATTTAGTCCTCAGTAAGATAAGCGTCTAATTTTAATTCACAACCCTAGAGCCAATTATGACAAATAAAATGATTGCCCAAGGTGTTAGCTTAGTTTTGGGAGCAAGCCTTTTAATCGCTTGCGAAAGAGCTGAAGAAACGAAAGCTGAAGCACCTGCCGAAACAACAACTGTAGCAGAAGCACCTCAAGCGGCCCCTGTCACTAATAACTTCGAAGACGTATATAACGGCTTTGACACCGACTTTTATAAAGCCAATGTTAAAGTTTTAGCTTCTGATGATTTCACTGGCCGTGAACCAGCCACCGAAGGCGGAAAAAAAACCACAGACTTTATCACCGACGCCTTCAAGCAAGCGGGTTTAAAGCCAGGCAATGGCGATAGCTATTTGCAAACGGTTCCATTAATTAGCATTGAAGCAGATGCCAATATGGAATTAACCCTTGGTAACACTAAGTTGAAATACTTTGATGAGTTTGTTGCGGGCACCAGTAAATCAGTGGAAAGCGTTGAGCTTAAAGACTCAGAGTTGGTCTTTGTGGGTTATGGCGTTGTCGCACCTGAATATGGCTGGAATGACTATGAAGGCGTTGACATGAAAGGGAAAACTGCGGTTATTTTAGTGAATGACCCTGGTTTCATGACTGAAGATCCTGAGTTATTCCAAGGTCGGACTATGACTTATTACGGCCGTTGGACCTATAAATATGAAGAAGCTGGACGACAAGGTGCGGCGGGAGCAATCATTGTTCACGATACAGCGCCAGCTTCTTATGGTTGGGGCGTGGTTTCTAACAGCTGGTCAGGCGCACAATATCAGTTAGCGGATGCTGGTGATGAACCAAAACCTGATGTCGAAGCTTGGATCACATTAGAGCAAGCTAAAACAATGTTCGAGCGCTCGGGTTTAGACTTTGAAAAAGAACAAGCTAAAGCACTTACTCGTGAGTTTGCTCCAGTAGAGTTGAATCAAACTGCCTCGGTGGCCTTCACTAATACCATTAAACGTTCTGAGTCTTCTAATGTGGTCGCCACTTTAGAAGGAACTGAAATGCCAGAAGAGCATGTTATCTACATGGGTCATTGGGATCATCTTGGCCTAAAATCTCATTTTGAAGGTGACCAAATTTTTAATGGCGCGGTTGATAATGCTACCGGTATTTCCGGCATTATTAGCATTGCAAATGCATTTAATCAGTTAAATATAAAACCAAAGCGTTCTGTGACTTTTATGGCATTAACAGCAGAAGAACAAGGGTTATTAGGTTCAAAGTATTATGCTGCTAATCCAACTGTTGCAACAAAAAATATTGTTGGAGCCTTCAACATCGACAGTATGAATGTTAGTGGTCGAGTAAAAGATTTAACCGTTGTCGGTTTTGGTAAATCTGAACTTGAGCAATACGTAACTAAAGCTGCGCTTCGCCAAGATAGAACTACCAAAGTTGAAGCTGATCCAAGTCGTGGTGGATATTACCGCTCTGATCACTTTAGTTTAGCAAAAAAAGGTGTTCCTGCAATTTTTGCTGGCGGTGGTTCAGAGTTTCTTGAAGAAGATAAAGCACAAGCAGAAAAGTGGAATCAGCTACGCGGAAAATGTTATCACCAACTTTGTGATGAATATCAAGAAGACTGGGCATGGGATGCGGCATTACAAGATGTTAAAATCTTATTTGAAGCAGGTTATTTATTAAGTATCGATGATAAATATCCTAATTGGTATAAAGGAACTGAATTTAAAGCTATACGCGATAAAGACAGAGAATAGAATATCAGCTTTTAAAGAGCACTTAAGGTGCTCTTTTTTTATTTCCAAGATTTGCGAAATGACCTTCCAGTCAGTAGGATATTGAGAGGGGATACACAGGGAAAGTTGAATGAAAATTATTTTTAATATAATTGTGCTATGGCTGGCTATTGCTAATAGCAATGGGCTTTGGGCTAATAGTTTTGAAATAACCGAACTACCTTTCAAATTGGAAGGTGATTGGCAATTATGTGTAAAGAAAGAACTGCTCTCACCACCTGACTGCACTACTCATAATGTACCTGAGAATATTGAGTTTGCTTTCCCAGATTTTGATGGCTTCTTGACCTATCGTAGCCATTTCACATTACCAAAAGAATTAGCAAACCAGCCCCTAGGGATTTACATAGAAAGCATCCGCGATGCTGATGAAATTTACGTTAACAGTGTGTTTATAGATAGTACAGGTAAATTAGCACCAGACTTTGAAAAGGCCAACTTACATTCTAGACATTACTTTATTCCAAATAATATTTTAAAAACTTCCCAAAAGAACTCTATTGAAATTATTGTTTATAATCATGCACGGTTTGGAGGAATAGTCGCATCTGCTCCAGTGCTAGATACTGCAAAAAATATTTCTAATCAATTAATGAGAAAAAATAGCTTTATCATGTTCTACATGGGGATCTTTTTTATAATATCGATAATACAAATATTTTATTTTGTAGCTCAAAGAAATCATAAAGAACACCTTTATTTTGCACTCTTTAGTCTATTGACTGTTTTACATCTTTACACTTTTTCTAATTTCCCAGTAGCAAGCGGTGCAAGTTTAAATTTCAATTTTAGCCTTAGTATTTTCTTATTTGCAGCTCTAACCATATTATTCTTCCTATTCATTAATTCTTTTTTCCACAAAAGAATCAATACTTTATATAAGGTCGTTATCAGTGTATTGGCCATTGGAGCTCTAGTACAAGTCACAATCTTGCCATTAAACTATGTTTATCATCAGGTTACGTTAATCCATATTATTACATTCATTTTCCTTGGCCCCTATTATTTTTGGCTCTTCTACCAATCTATTAAAGAAAAAATCCCCTATGCTAAAACCATAGCTCTAGTTTCTTCTTTACATATATTTGCTGCAGTTACCGATATGCTGATTGATATGCAGTTATTATCTCCACTAATTTCTGGAATTGCAGGTTTGATATCACCGATTACTTTAATGCTGTTATTTATCACAGTTAGCTTAGTGCTAACTCATAGGCATTGGTTGTATTATCGTCATGCTACTTATGATTTCTTAACCGATGCTTTGCGCCGTTCAGCTTTCATCGAAAGATTAACTGAAGAAATCCCTCGCAGCCAACGCCTTAAAGAACCTCTAATGGTTGCGTTGTTAGATATCGATAACTTCAAAATCATTAACGATAATTACAATCATAGTGCTGGCGATAAAGTTCTCGTGGAGCTAGTGAAACGAACTCGTAAGTTATTACGAGAATTTGATTTACTAGGACGCTATGGTGGCGATGAATTTTGTATTGCAGCAAGTGTAGCAAACACGGCGGATGCGATTAAATTATTAAAACGCATTCAAAATAACATTCACAATGAAAAAATTCAGATCAATGATGACACAGCAATCCACGTTTCCATCACTATTGGTGCCTATGTTGCCGATCCAAATTCAGATTTTCATCCAGAAGTATTAATCTCTGAAGCCGACAAAGTATTAGTTAAGGGTAAGATAAATCAAAAAGGTAAAGTTCATATTTAACCATTTTAAATTTTATGTCACTTTGGCTTTTTTAATTATTTTCGCAAACAATTTAGGGAAAAAACGTTTTAAATAGACCGCATAAGTTTCTTTCCCTCCAATATATGCTTCATCTTTACCTTTCATGTAAGCTTTAATTATTTTTCTTGCGCAGACATTAGGCTCCATTCCATTAAGCTGAGCATCATCCATACTATTCTGTTCTGTCCCGTCTGCTAACAAGGCTTTATAAGTCAAATTTGTCTTAATAAAGCCTGGATAAATCGTTGTAAATTGTAAGCTTTTAGATTGAACTTCCGCTCTTAAACTATCCATATAAGCAGTTATTGCATGTTTGGACGCTGCATAAGCCGAGCGCAAAGGCGTTGTAAATTTACCTACTAGACTACTAATGGTTATTACTCCCGACCTTTCTCCACCTCTTAAGTAAGGTAATATTGCTTGCGTTAAAGCAACCGTACCAAAATAGTTCACTTCCATAATTTGCCTATGAACCAATAAACTTGTTTCCATTAATAAAGAGCGCTGACTTACTCCTGCATTATTTATTAACAAATCCAAACTTTCGTGTGGTCCCAAGATGTCTTTCGCCAATTGTTCAAACTCACTACTTTGCATTAGATCCAAAGCAACTATTTGATGCGACTCTGAGTTTGTACAATTTTTCTTTACTGTCTCTAGCGCTTCTTGTCTTCTTGCTGACAAGATCAACCTTGCCCCTTCTTTAGCTAACTCATACGCCAAAGCCTCACCAATACCCGAAGAAGCTCCAGTTATCCAGACTAATTTATCCTTGAATTGCATAACTTAAATTAAACAAATTAATGAAGCTTATTTATACTTTAAATCCATTGCTCCGACCACTGTTAATTGCTTTATAGTCGAACCTCAACATGGTATAAATACGCCAGTTTTTACAAGAACAACAAGGATCAACTATGTCAGATCAAATTTTCCAAGATGCACTTGCCCGCGTTCGTAAAATTGGTGAAAGTGCAAATGTAAGCCCTGAAGTTATTGAGTCTTTAATGCACCCAATGCGTACTATGACGGCCTCATTGCCTGTACGAATGGACGATGGTTCCACCCAATATTTCACTGGTTATCGTTGCCGTTATAACAATGCTTTAGGCCCAACAAAAGGTGGTATCCGCTTTCACCCAGATGTGAATTTGGCTGAAGTTCAAGCCCTAGCACTTTGGATGAGCATAAAATGTGCTGTTGTTGGCTTACCTTATGGTGGTGGTAAAGGTGGCGTCACAGTTGATCCAAAGCAACTATCCAATATGGAACTAGAGCGTCTATCCCGTTCATACGTGCGCCAAATGGCTGATGTGATCAGTCCTGAGCGTGATATTCCTGCTCCAGACGTATATACCAATGAAAGAATCATGGGTTGGATGATGGACGAATACGAAGCCATTACTCGAAAAAAAGCACCTGGTGTTATCACTGGTAAACCATTAAGTCTTGGTGGAAGTGTTGGTCGTGACGATGCAACCGGTCGTGGTGCTTATATGTGTATTCTTGAGCTAGAAAAGAAACACAACTGGAATCCTGCTGACATTACTGTTTCTGTTCAAGGTTTTGGTAATGGCGGCTATCACGCCGCTCGATTATTACACGAGCGTGGGTATAAGATTGTAGCCATCAGTGATTCAAGAGGCGGTATCTACTCCAAAAACGGATTTGATGTACCTAGTATTTACGAAGAAAAGCAACGCTCTCGTCAAGTTAAAGCCGTTTATTGTGATCAATCGGTTTGCGAGCAAGTTGAACACCAGCCTATTAGTAACGAAGAGCTACTAGAGTTGGATGTTGATATTTTAATCCCAGCAGCGTTAGATGGCGTTATTGGTACTCACAATATCGATAACATTAAAGCTAACTACATTGTAGAAGTTGCTAATGGTCCTGTGCTTTCAGATGTTGACGATGTATTACACGAGAAAGGGATCCACGTAGTACCAGATGTATTAGCTAATGCCGGCGGTGTTACGGTTTCATATTTCGAATGGGTACAAAATCGTTCTGGTTATGCTTGGGATTTATCTGATGTGCATGAGCGTCTTGGCAAAATCATGTCAAAAGCCTTCAATGAAATTTGGGATCTGGCGCAAGCCGAAGGTCGTAGCATGCGTAATGCTGCCTACACAGTAGCGATGAGACGCATTGGAGAAGCCATTGAGGCTCACGGAACTCGTGATTACTTTAATGCTGAGCAATAAACCTTAGAGTTAATTGCATATCCATTAAAAAGCCACCTAATAAGGTGGCTTTTTACTTCTACAAATATAAAGTTTAATAAAAAACTTCATCTTCAGAATCGTCATTAACCTTCGATAACAACCATTCTCTAAATGCAACAATCTTAGGACGATCATGTGAATTTTCGGGACAAACTAAATCGTAAGAGAAGCCACTATCAACCACAATATCAAAAGGTGCCACTAATCGGCCAGATTCTAAGTCCATTTGCGACAAAACGCTATGTCCCATGGCAACGCCTTGCCCATGGCGGGCCGCTTGTAAAACCATACCCGAATGGCTAAAGACAGTACCACGATCCATATCAATACCTTCAATGTCCGCGTGCTTTAACCAACTTTTCCACTCATCGGTAGAGATATCATGGAGTAAGGTATGATTTTTCAGCTCATTTGGATCTGAAAGAGGCTTATCCTCCAATAACTGTGGTGAACATACTGGCATTAAATGCTCTTCAAATAACCTATCAGCAATTAAATTATCGTAATCGCCTTTACCATAATAAATAGCTACATCAACATCTTCACGAACAAAATCCACTTCGGTATCTGAGGCTTTTATTCGAACATCAATATCAGGATATAGTTCATTAAACTCAGCTAATCTTGGAACCAGCCAAAGAGTAGCAAAGGTTGGAATAACGCTGACCGTTAATGAGCCGGTTGCACCTTTCGCTTTTACTTGCTCAGTAGCATTGACTAATTTTTCGAATACGTCACGGATTTTGGGCCAATATAATTGGCCTTCATCGGTTAAAAGCAATTTACGATTACGACGAATAAACAGTTGAACGCCTAAAAATTCTTCTAATCCTTTGATTTGATGACTAATGGCCGCTTGTGTCACAAACAACTCTTCAGCGGCTTTAGTAAAACTTAAATGTCGAGCGGCAACTTCAAATGCTCGAAGACTGTTCAGAGGGGGTAGTTTTCTTGGCATAGTCTCTCCTAGGCCTATTATTTATTAGTTTTTTTAATCCTAACCATTAAAATATATCGTTTGAAGCTGGTCAAACTTCTGTATAAAATTTGCACTAAGTTAGAGGTTAGCGATTGAATCAAACTCTAAAGCCATGTTCTTCAAGGCTTTGAAGATGATTGAATTTAACGCCCCAAGTCATTTGTGCATTAATCATTAGCCATTTTGACAAAGATTAACCTCTAAGATCAAATGTTTTATTAAGTTTTTTTATCTATTTGATGATTCTTAATGCATTTGAAACTGGTCAGATTGTTTTGTTTTATAGGGATATTGTAGTTAGTTAGGTTGTTTTTCATATAGATTGACTCCTTTAATTGGCGAAACTGACATTAGTGATACCTACCCCCATTTGGTTTTATGTTCAGATTGCTAATAATACGGCTTGCAACTTGCAAGCCTTTTTTTTATCTTGCAATTATGTTCCTTTATTCAACTTTTCAATGAGACATACCACCCATTCTGTATTCATGGTTCCACCTACTGATTTTTGTTTTAACCATGAAACCGGCGCAGATAATGAATTTCAGCAAAAAATAGATATTGCCCCCGAAATAATCAAAGAAGATGCTATGGCTGAATTTAATCAAACCATAAACATCCTAAGAGATAATTTCATTGAAGTTTTAGTTTTAAATAAAAGCGCCCAGTGTCCAGATTTGCCCGATGCGGTCTTCCCTAATAATTGGTTTTCGACAGATACGGGAGGGCGATTAACGCTTTACCCTATGAAGACTAAAAATCGCAGAGCCGAGGTCCGCCCTCACCTATTAACAACCTTAGCTGAGCAAAGTGGTTATCAACACAGACAAGTACGGGATATTTCTGATTCTAAAAATATTCTAGAAGGTACTGGCTCTATCATTTTCGACCATAAACATAAAAAAGCCTATGCAGCTCTATCAGAGCGGTGCGAAAAAGAAATTTTTGAGGAGTATGCACAGGAAATAAATTATCAACCCATCAGTTTTAATACTGCTAGCTCGAATGGCAAAGCTTTTTACCACACTAATGTGATGCTCAGTATTGGCGAAGGGTTTGCTGCAATTTGTAGCACAGCTATCTTAGAACAAGATCGTGAAAAGGTTTTACAGGAACTTAAATCATCCCATAAACAAATTATAGACTTAAGTCTGGAGCAAACAGAACAATCCTTTTGCGCTAATATTTTGCAATTACGCAACATTCGAGGAGAGCTCATTATTGTCATGTCTGACACTGCTTATCATGGTTTTAGTAAAGAGCAAAAGAATTTACTTAAACTTCATGGAAAGCTGGTGCCCTGCCCCATTGATACGATTGAAAAAGTCGGCGGTGGTAGCGCTCGCTGTATGCTGGCAGAGAACTTTTTGCCCTCAACTTCTTGAAGGTTCATGTTCCTCATAATGGGGTAGCGTTTCATTTAAGCTATCCCAATCTGCTTTTGAGGTAACAAAATTATGAGAAATGGGTCTTTCTGTAATTTTAGAATCTAATATTCCTAAACGTAATCGAACACGCTTAGGATCTTGATCATTGCTACTAAATAATGGAGAGGCACAATTACTACAGAAGTGTCTTCTCTTTCCCGGTTTTAACTCAAAGTCTTTTACAAGTTCATGCCCACTTTCAAATTCAAGTTCACCTCTATTTACAAAGCCATTGGTAGCAAAAGCTGTACCGCTTGACTTACGACATAATGAACAATGACAGTGGATAATATCGGTTATAGCTCCCTTAATAACTAAGGACACTTTTTTACATAAACAAGAAGCTTTATACATAATGTATTTTTACTGAAAAACAAAAAGGGATTATACAAAAAAGCGACTAGAGAGCCGCTTTTTATTAATAGGAGTAGCTATTTAGCCGCCAACAACTGCCCGCATCATAATCGCGGTAAATATTGCACCAACAGAACCCACTGCATAACCCACAATCGCTAATAAAACACCTACTGGAGCTAACGATGGATGGAAGGCTGAAGCTACAACTGGAGCTGATGCTGCACCGCCAATATTCGCTTTCGAGCCAACGGCTACAAAGAAATAAGGTGCACGGATCAACTTGGCTACGATAAATAAGATAGCTACGTGAATAATCATCCAAACAATACCCACAAAGAAGACTTGGTAATGCTCTAATATCTTAGTCAAATCCATCTTCATACCGATCGCAGCAACTAACACATAGATGAATACTGAACCGATTTTAGAAGACCCCGTATGATCCATTTGTCTTACTTTAGTTCTTGATAATACCAATGCGGCAATAGTTGCAGTAATAATCATCCAGAAAAAGTGACTACTAAAACCAACGTTTTTAAAGACCGTATGAGCCGTACTACCTTCATCAACCGAGTTTAATATCACACCTGGAGCCCAGTTGCCCATCAAGTGACCTGCAGCGACAACTGCAAATGCCAAACCTAACATCATCATAAAGTCGTTCAAATTTGGAATACGTTCATTTTCTTTAGTGTACTTCTCTACGGTAACTTTTAACTCTTCAATGGCCGAGTTATCTGCTTTCAACCAACGATCAACTGAGTCAGATTTCTTAATTAAAAATAATAGAATTACCATCCAAATTTCGGCTACTAAAACATCCATAACCGCCATAGTGCCAAATAAAGTATCACTCACTTCGTATAGAACTTGCATTGAAGCTTGGTTGGCACCACCGCCAATCCAACTACCAGCAACCGTTGCTAAGCCTGCCCAAATTTCTTCACCTTTAGGGACTGTGCCATCCGTAATACCAACCCATTCTGGAGCAACAAATGAAAACAACAAGACGGCAAGAGGACCACCAACAATAACACCAAAAGTACCTGCAAAGAACATGGCAACTGCGCGCCAACCTAAGCCCATGATTTTTTCGAAATCAATACTAAGTGTTAATAAAAATAAACTGGCAGGAAGTAAATATCGAGAAGCGATATAATATATATTATCCGCAGAACCTTTATCAAAAAAGCCTAAAGTATTTAAAAGACCTGGTACAAAATAACACAATAATAACGCTGGAATATGTTTATAAAACTTTGACCAAAAGCCTTGAGTACGGCTCGATGTAAAAAAGATCAAACCCAAGACGGCCATGATGACGCCAAAGGCAACAGCATCTGATTGAATTAAAGCTACTTTCTCAGTAGTTTCTGAAATCGCCATTAATTTCCCCTTAAAATATAAAAATTCTTATCGAATAAAACCAATCTTTCTAAAGAAGTAATTCACTTCCCAAGCAGGACCTACTAGTAAAAACTGTAAATCCTTAAAAAATGAAGGCTTCTTACCTTCTATGTGATGCCCAATAAACTGTCCGATCCAAGCCAAGACAAATACCACCAAAGCAATTTGCCAAATAGGTATAGTAACTGCCTGTGCTAACCATTCAGTGAATCCTAACATTGCAACAGCCATAAGTAACATGGCCATTAGGATTTTGAAGCCAAAACTAATATAAAACACCATCGCAATTGCCATAAAAATGCTGGCAAAATTTATCCATGGATGTAGTTGTAAAAACTGAGGGACTGGAATTGACCATAAAAAAGCGATGACTGTCCACATAATTGCAGGAACACAAATCCAATGCAGCAGTTTATTAGTTGGGTTACGATGGCTTTCGCTATATTCAGCAATCCACTCTAAGCCGCTTTTCATGATTAGTCCCCATTTACGTTTAGCCAGATAATACCACAATTAACTACTATTTATAGTTATGGCTTTCCTGCACCCATAACAGCGACAACTTTTATTTCTATTAAAATCGTAGGTCGAGCCAACTTGGCAACTTCAACCGCAGTCCAAGCAGGGTAATCTTCTGGAATATAGCGCTTCTTTACTTTTGTTACTGTTCCTATTTTCTCTATATCGCGATGATAACTTGTGATTTCTACAATATCATCCATAGAAGCTCCGGCTTGCTTTAAAATTCTTTGGATATTTTCAAAGACTAATTCCGTTTGTTTTTCTAATGACTCTGGATAGGACTTTGTTTTAGCATCATAGCCAACTTGCCCCGACACCCAAATCTGACTTCCAACTTTGACCGCCTCAGAAAAATTCCAATTATCGTAAAGCCATTGATGATTGGTACTATTTATTAACTCTCTCTTCGGGCTGGTAGCACCACAAGCCACTAAAAATAAACTGCTCAGTAAAATGTAAACCTTTATCATATTTACCTCCATAGGTTGCTAAGCCTATAATAAATATGGTATTTATTGTAATTCAACTAGCTTTACAACTCTTTACTAACAACTTGGGGAAATAATTATGGGCATGATGAGTGAATTTAAAGAATTTGCGATGAAAGGCAATGTAATGGATATGGCTGTCGGTATTATCATCGGCGGTGCATTCGGTAAGATCGTTAGCTCTTTTGTAAATGATGTATTAATGCCACCATTAGGATCATTATTAGGTGGTGTGGACTTCAAAGATTTAGTGTATGTATGGCAAGAAGCCGCAGGTGATGTTCCAGCAGTAACGGTTAAATATGGCAACTTCATTCAAACTGCTTTAGACTTTTTAATTATCGCTTTTGCAATTTTCATGATGGTTAAAGCAATGAACTCTATGAAGAAAAAAGAAGAAGAAGCTCCAGCAGAGCCACCAAAACCTTCGAATGAAGAAGTGTTACTTTCTGAGATTCGTGATTTATTAAAGAAAGACTAATTATCCTTCTTAAATTAAAGCCTGCTTTAAGCAGGCTTTTTTAATGCTTTAAAATCTATCTGGGCTGTAAGAATCGATTGGGATTTCAGTTTGTTTTCCCGTCACAATTTGCGCAACCAACTTTCCTGTGGCCGGTGCTAAAGTGATACCCAGCATATTATGCCCCGTTGCTAATACTAAATTTGATAACCTCTTACTGGAACCAATAATCGGCAAACTATCCCAGGTCATAGGTCGCCAGCCCGTCCACGAAAGTTCATAATTTTCTTTAAAAGACTCTTTCATGTAAGGCTTAGCTGAGTCAAATAGTTGTTGGATCCGATGTTGCGGAATTTGATTATTAAACCCTACAAACTCCATCATTGAACCCAGCCTTAATTGATTGTTAAAAGGCGTAAGCCCTACTCGATGCTCTGGGAATAATACCGGTGTGCTAGGACTATTTTCAGGGCGTTCAATAGTAACTGAATAGCCTTTGCCCGGCTCAACAGGTAAAGAAATCCCTAACTCGTTTCCTAACTTTCTGCTCCAAGCACCAGTGGCAAAAACAAAGTCCTTTCCGAAAATAGAGCCTTGGTTAGTCTTAATAGCTTGTATTTTATTGCCCTGTTTTAGAACGGATTCAACTTTACAGTTTTCTATAATAGTGACGCCTTGCTCCCTTAAATTATCAGCTAAAGTCGCTGTTAATAAGTCAGGTTTAACCGAAGCATCATTTCTATAAAAATAAGCACCTGTTAAATTCTCTTTATAAACCGAATCGAACTTTTGTAACTCTTCTGACGACAAATACTCTGCGCCTTGAGAGAAGTGCTCAGTCAATAACTGATCCGTGTGTTTAAACTCTGATAAACCTTTCTCAGATTCAAACACATACAATAGTCCATTTTCTTTCCATTGAGCATCTAAACTTTCATCAGACATCCAGTTGGAATACTCAGTTCTTGAAAGCTGTAATATACTATCAAGCGCAGTTGCTCCAGCCATCATATCTTTTTGATTACAACGACGACTAAACTGCATTAACCAATAATAAAAAGACGGACGCAATTGTGGTTTAATCCGAAATGCGGACTTCGGATTTAGCAGAGACTTAATGCCTTCCCAAACCATACCTGGCTCAGTCAAGGGCAATAAATGACTGGGGCAAATATAGCCACAATTACCGTATGAACAAGCAGCGCCAACTTTTCCCTGGTCAATAATGGTTACTTTTAATCCTTCTTTCGTCAAATAATAGGCACAAGCAAGCCCTATAATACCCGCACCAACAATAACCAGATCGGAGTTTTGTTTTAAATCAACTTGTTGCATTAAAGGATACCATTCCTAAAGGGATCTTCTGTGTGGCGTAACAAAGTGCTTTCAGCGTGAACATATGCCGAACCAGTTATAGTTGGAATAATTTCACCTGCTTGATTAATCTCGTAAAAACCCTCGAAACGGCTATTAATAATACTATCCTGCACCCAGATTTGGCCGGGCTTTAACAAACCTTTAGTTGCTAAGCTGGCTATTTTAGCACTGGTTCCAGTTCCGCAGGGCGATCGATCATAAGCATTTCCAGGACATAACACATAGTTTTTGCTGTCTGCACCAGTTTGCTCTGCTTCGGAGAAAAACTCTATATGGTCAATTTCAGCACCGTCTCTACCCGTTATACCCTTTGCACTAAGCGTAGCTTTAATGGCCTTCGCATAATGATTTAACTTTGCTTCATTTGCTAAAGTTATAGCTACTGGCGCTTTATCCGCTAAGAAAAACCAATTTCCACCCCAAGCCACATCACCAGTAATAAAACCTAACTCTTCTACTTCGATTTCGACTTTTTCTTTATACAAATAGCTGGCAACATTTTGTACGCTAGCGGTATTAAGATCTGGCATGGTCACTTCAACAATCCCAACAGGCGTTTCAATTTTTATTTTCACTGGACCGCTTTCAAACCCTTTGACTAAACCCATATGAGCTAAGGTCACTGCAACACCAATAGTGCCGTGACCGCACATCCCTAGATAACCTGAATTATTAAAAAATATCACACCAGTAGTACAGCTTTTATCTACTGGGGGGCACAACAAAGCACCCACCCAAACATCTGAACCTCGAGGCTCCAAAATCACACTTTTTCGAATGTGATCATACTTTTCAGACATGCGCTTTAATCGTTCAGTAAGATTACCCTCACCTAAGTCAGGGCCTCCTTCGATAATGACGCGAGTCGGTTCACCACCTGTATGCGAATCAATGACTTTCATTTAAGCACCTGTATAATTTTTCCCATTCCAGTTTGCCCACCATGCTTTAAATCGTTTCCATTCCGCATCAATAAAAGCTAATTGGCTAGAGCTTAATTGGTCAAACGAATTGATTTGATATTGATACTCATTGTGACCTTCCAATACCATTAAACGCTTGTAATAAAGCACTAAGTCAGGCTCTTCATCAAACTTTGACAGAACGCTGAGCGCTTCACTAAGTTCATTGGCATATTGATAAGCCTTAGGATCACCCTTAGCAGCTTGCTGGCTTAGCTGGGCGAAATGAAGAATTTCATTAGGTAAAGCGTTACCCACTCCAGTAATGGCTCCTTGCGCACCACAGCGTACAAAACCATGAACCACTTGAGTATCAACTCCTACCATTAGCGATAAACTCGGATCACCTGAAGTAATATTTTCAGCCGCATAAGTCATTGCTTGTGCACCACCAAACTCTTTAAAACCGACTAAGTTAGAGTGTTGGTTACGAAGTTGAAAAAACAAATCCGCTTTAGTTTCATAGCCATAATATGGACTATTATAGATCACGCTAGGTAGCTCTGGAGCAGCATTCAGCACCGCTGAAAAATGTTCAAACTGCGCTTTAACCACAGTAGCACGAGATAACAAGCGTGGGATAACCATTAAACCAATTGCGCCAACTTGCTGGGCATGGCTTGCTAGTGCTACCGCTTCGTTAGTGCTAGGTGCGCCAGTTCCTACAATGACAGGAATCCCAGCGTTGACCAAAGCTTCCACGCCTTGCTGTCGTTGTTGTATGGTTAATAATGGCCAATCACCCATTGAGCCACAATAGACCACAGAGCTCATCCCTTTTTCGATTAAATCTTTAGCCGTTGCCACCAAAGCAACAAAATTTGGTACTCCATTTTCATCACATGGAGTCATCAAAGCGGGAATGCACCCGCTAAACACTTGATTATTCATTACAAACATCTCATTTTAATTAATGTCAAAATATAAAATACAAAACTCTTGCAAAACACCCTGCAATACTGTTTATAATACACCCGCAGTTAAATTGAATTCTATACTGCAAAACAAACTTAACTTAAATTTTTGCACAACCATGAATATTGAACACGTTAATTCAGACAATATACTACACGCTTTAAAGCAACCTGAAGTTATTGAACTGCTATTCGATCACTTACCCGATATCGCATTTTTCGTTAAAAACGATAAAGGACAATATACTTTGGTTAACGAAACCTTAGTAACAAGAACGGGCTTTAACCAAAAGTCAGACCTTATTGGGAAACTACCGACAGAGATCTATGGCAAAGAATTAGGCCGTCGCTATCAAGAACAAGATCAATTAGTAGTCCAGACAGGTAAACAAATCATCAGATATTTAGAACTGCATAACTATCAGTCGCAAGAAACGGGATGGTGTTTAACCACTAAGATACCACTATTCGAAGGTGAAAAGTGCGTAGGAGTAATCGGCGTTTCACAAGATCTGAAATCGCCAGATATTACTGATAAAAGTCTGAAGCATATTTCAGCAGCTTTGGAGCACGCAGAGAAAAACTTAGCTGACAATCCTGCCATTACTCAAATGGCTGATATCGCTAAAATGTCTCCCTATCAACTCGATAGAAGAATGAAAATGGTTTATGGCTTGACTGCAGGGAAATGGTTATTAAAAACAAAAATCACCAAAGCTTCTCAACTTCTTATTGAATCCCAAGAATCAATTTTGGATATTGCTTTTGCCGTAGGCTATAGCGATCAAAGCGCCTTTACACGCCAATTTAAAAAAGCCACCGGCCTAACGCCAACAGAATTTCAAAAGCACAACAGTGCAAAAAAATAATTTCGGAGAAATAGATGATAATTGCCAAACACTTAATAGCTGGTCAATGGATAGAGTCTTCTAACCAATCCCAATTCCAGCACACATTACTTAATGGTGAAGTTTTGAACTTCCCTAACGGTGATCAAAACCTAGTTGATCAAGCTTGCGATGCTGCCAGCAAAGCATTCAAAACTTATGCTCAAACCAGCTCAAAACAACGAGCACAATTTTTACGTGAAATTTCTAAAGAGCTCGAATCAAGAGCAGAAGAAATAATATCGGTTTGCGAACAGGAGTCGGCACTACCGCCAGCTCGATTAACTGGAGAAATGGGGCGAACTCGCGGCCAATTAGAAATGTTTGCAAATCACATCGAACAAGGCGATTACCTTGACCGACAATTTGATCAAGCATTGCCAGATAGAGAACCTATCCCACGCCCTGAGTTACGTCGTATGATGCGTCCCTTTGGGCCTGTTGTAGTATTTGGCGCATCGAATTTCCCGCTAGCCTTTTCAACTGCTGGTGGTGACACGGCTTCAGCATTAGCCGCAGGTTGTCCCGTGATAGTTAAAGGGCATCCAGCTCACCCTGCCACCGCTGATTTAGTAGCTCAGGCAATTCTTGCAGCGATAGAAACTTGTGAATTAGACGAAGGTGTATTTTCTTTAATCCATGACTCAGGATATCAAGTCGCGCAAGAACTTGTGTCACACCCAGCTATCACCGCCGTTGGCTTTACAGGCTCAATCAAAGGCGGTCGCGCTTTATTCGATATTTGTAATAACCGTCCTAACCCAATACCAGTCTATGCAGAAATGGGCTCTATTAATCCTTTGTTCGTCCTGCCGAAGGCATTAGAACAATCGCACCAAACCATCGGTACCGGCTGGGCTGGCTCTCTCACAATGGGCGTTGGTCAATTTTGTACTAAGCCTGGTTTATTAATTGTACCTACTGGCGCTGATGGTGACTTGTTAATTGAACAAGCTATCAGTGAATTAAAAGGTGTTGATGCTGTAACAATGCTAACCGATGGGATTGCTTCTGCATTTTATCAGGGTGCAAAATTAATTCAGCAAGATGCTTCTACTGAAGACTTGCTAACCCAGCAAGCATGTGAACGTCAGGCTGCTCCTCAGGTATATAGTTGTGATGCGCAAACTTGGCTTAATAATTCACAGCTTCATGAGGAAGTTTTTGGTCCCTTAGGGATGATAGTAAGAACTGAATCTTCTGAAGAAATGTTAGCCATAGCTGAACAATTAGAAGGGCAATTAACTGCAACATTACACATAGAAAGTGATGACTATAAATTTGCCAAAGAGTTGGTACAAATTTTGGAAAATAAAGCTGGTAGAATTTTAGTTAATGGTTATCCAACCGGTGTAGAAGTCGCAGATTCTATGGTCCATGGTGGCCCCTATCCGGCTAGCTCGTTTATGGCAACCACTTCGGTAGGCTCTCATGCCATTCAACGGTTTTTAAAGCCGGTTTGCTACCAAAACTTACCAACAGAATTACTACCCACTGAATTGCAATAATTAAGTTCGATCACCCTGTAATCCACCGGTATTAATTAACAAGACTTTTGAGCCCGATGGGATTTTCCCATCGGCGATAAAGTCATGTAGTGCATAAAGCATTTTAGCATTATATATCCGGTCCAACTTATACCCATTCAGGCCCTCAAACTCAGCTTTAATCTCCATGAGTTGACGATTTATTTTGGCAAAGCCACCACAATGATGTTCTAAATCCAACTGCCAATTATCATAGCCAAGTAAATAATTGGTTAGCTCTTCTTGCAAATAGGATGCTCCCTTAAACGCCGCAACACCTATAACTTTTGAGTTTTTAAATCCTTGCGCCAAACCCACTAAGGTTGCTCCCGATCCAGTAGCCGTAAAAACAAAGTCATATTGTTCATCAACTTCTTGGGCAATCTCTCTAACTCCTTTAATTGCCAGTTGGGAGAAACCGCCTTCTCCAATCCAATAGCTACCAGAGATTTGTTTTTGCCAACTAGCAAAGCCTTGTAATTGACGTAGTTCGCTATACTGACTACGAGTAACAAACTTTAGCTCCATTCCCCAACCTAAACAATCCTGTAATGTTGGAGTCAATTCCTGATCAACATTGGCACGGACAAAACCTATTGTTTTAAATTTATTTTCTTTTCCGGCGAAGGCTAAAGCATGCAAATGATTAGAGTAATTACCCCCCATTGAAACTAAAGTTTCACACTGTCGATCTTGTGCATCAATTAATAAATATTTCAACTTCCGCCATTTATTTCCAGAAATGGTTTCATGGATCAAATCATCACGCTTGATGTCTACTTGAATATTTTTCTGTGCAAACAAAGGATGATCGACAGACTCGATAGGGCTAGAAATTCTCAAAATAAAGTATTATTAATGTGTGTTTTTTTAATTATACAAAAACTTTCTAAAAAAAAGCCAGCTCAAATGAGCTGGCTAGATAGGGGTAGTAGATCTTGTATTTATTTTAAATTAATCAAGCTAAGACAACTATTTCATTAACTTCTTAAGCTGCTTCTCAGCTACTTTAGCAGGTAATGGAATATAACCATCTTTAACTACTACTTCTTGACCTACTTTAGAAAGAACCATTTTCAAGAACTCTAACTCAAGAGGACCTAGAGGCTTGTTAGGGTGCTTGTTTACGTAAACTAAAAGCTGACGACCTAAAGGATAAGTTTTGTTAATTGCATTCTCAGGAGTTGCAGCAACGAAATCTTTACCTTCTTTCTTCGCTAAAGGAACAGCTTTAACGCCAGAAGTGATATAACCAATACCTGAGTAACCGATACCATTCTTAGATAAGCTTACTGATTGAACTACAGAAGCAGAACCAGGTTGCTCGTTTACAGTGTTCTTGAAATCACCTTTACAAAGGCCTTTCTTTTTGAAGTAACCGTAAGTACCAGATACAGAGTTACGACCATAAAGTTGGATGTCACCACCGTCGATACCTAGCTCTTTCCAGTCAGCGATGTCGCCTTCAGCACCACACTTACGAGTTGAAGAGAAAATAGCGTCAACTTGAGGAATCGTTAAACCTTCGATCGGGTTATCTTTGTGTACGTATACTGCTAAAGCGTCGATTGCAACAGCAATAGGGGTTGGCTTATAACCGTGCTTCTTTTCGAAAGCTTCTAATTCTTTGTCCTTCATTTTACGGCTCATAGGACCGAAGTTTGAAGTACCTTCTGATAATGCAGGTGGCGCAGTAGAAGAACCAGCCGCTTGAATTTGGATGTTTACATTTGGATATTGACGCTTGAACTCTTCAGCCCATAAAGTCATCAAGTTAGCTAATGTATCTGAACCAACAGAAGATAAGTTACCTGAGATACCACTAGTTTTTTTATATACGTTTAAGTTTTCATCAACTTTAGCTTCAGCCATTGCCCCTAATGAGAAAGTTGATACCGCTGCAGCTAAAGCAACTTTTTTGAATAAGTTCATTTGAACACTCCAAATAGATTTAAGTAAATTTATAAGACGCGATAATTATGGAGGTTTAATATTAAAAGGATGTGACTACAATGTGACGGTTTAATGACAATGCGAATCTGCATTTTTTTGAGAATAAAATAAAGTCAACTATTTGAGCTTAGGAAAGTAGCAACAAAAACAGCTGCCTTTACCTAATTTGCTTTCAATTCTTAATTCAGCTAAATGATATTCCAATACATGCTTTACAATCGCTAAACCAAGCCCAGTTCCCCCTTGCGAGCGATTTCGTCCTGAATCGACTCGATAAAAACGCTCAGTTAATCTTGGTAAATGTTCTGCTTCTATTCCTGGACCGTTATCTTGTACTTTCACAATATAATGAGTTTGATCTTCTTGCCAATAGATATCGATTTTGCCGTTTGCAGGAGTGTAGCGAACAGCATTAAAGACTAGATTTGAAAAAGCACTTCTTAACTGCTTCTCTGAAGCCTTAATGGTTGCATTCGTATGCGAGTGGAATAATATTTGCTGCTCTTTATCTCCACTCAAAGCGCGAGCCTCGGCGCAGATTGAATCTAGCAATAGATTAATATCTATCGCTTTATGACCATTAGTATCTGCTTTTGAATCTAATTTCGATAGTAGCAATAAATCATCAACCAAATGTCCCATATTCAAAGCTTGCTGCCTCATCATACTAAGGGGTTTACTAACAGAAGCTAAGTTAGGGTTAACATCTGGGTCAAGCATCTCTAAATAGCCTGTGATTACTGTTAAAGGCGTTCTTAATTCATGAGATACATTAGCGACAAAGTCTTGTCTTACAGTTTCTAAATGATACTTCTCAGTAACATCACGAATAATCACCAAACGCTGATCTTCATTGTAAGGTGTAATGCTTATACTTAGCATTAATTCTGAATTAGCCGGCGATGGTATCGTTAGCGGTTTGCCATAATCTCGAGCGGCTTCATATTCAATAAAATCAGGATGACGCAAAAGATTAAACAAACGTTGCCCTAAATCAACACTAGATTTCAAACCTAATAATTTTGCAGCTGCTTTATTAAACCAGCGAATCTCGCCAAGATTACTAATAATCATAGCCCCTTCTTTTAGGGCTCGAGTTGAGTCGCGAAATTCAGAAATAATAGAATTTAATTTTTTCAATTCTTTACGATGCTGACGCTGACGATTATAAAGCTGATTGAAAAGCTCACCCCAAACACCAGGCGCTGAAGGCGGATAAATAGATTTAGATATGAAAGCCCAATGAAACAGTCGAGAAAGTTGTATGAGATTCCAAGCTAAGTAAGTAAATAGAATAATTGCTATAAAAAGCGCTGCTTTCGAAAAAAGAGAACCAATTAAACCAACGACTAAAGTGATGAACAATAAAATCCATAACTCAGCTTGCCAGTATCGGTTCTTCCACATTGATATATGCCTTATAATTTATTTAGAAGAGAAGCGATAACCAGAACCACGAATAGTCTGAACATAGTCTTCAACGTCATAAGGCGCTAAAGCTTTACGCAGACGACGAATATGAACATCAACCGTTCTTTCTTCAACCACGACTTGCTGCCCCCAAACTGAATCCAGCAGTTGATTACGAGAGAATACTCTATCAACATTACTCATAAAGTAATGTAATATTTTATACTCGGTAGGTCCTAAGTGAACTTCTTCGCCCTTAATAGTCACTCGATGACCGGCTGTATCAATTTGGATATCACCATGCTGTAATTGTTCAGTAGTCTTATTAATAGTTCCAGTTCTTCGTAAAACAGCTTGTACTCGCGCCAAAAGTTCGCGTGGTGAAAAAGGTTTTACCACATAATCGTCAGCACCAGCTTCAAGCCCTTGAACCCTATCATCTTCCTCGCCACGAGCCGTTAGCATAATAACTGGTAAATTTTGATTAGCAGGAACTTTCTTCAGCTTTTTGGTAAACTCAATTCCTGACGCGCCAGGCAACATCCAATCAACCAGAAATAAATCAGGTTGAAAGCCTTCTTTAAGTAAGCCGAAGACCCTTTCCGCAGTGGCAGCCTGCTCTACTTCATAGCCAGCCTGTTCCATGCAAAAAGCTAACATTTCTCGAATGTCACGCTCATCTTCCAAGATTAATATTTTTACGCTCATACTAATTCTCTAAATAAATCTATATTTAAAATTACTGTACTTCACGAGTACGACGACTCATTTCGTCCCAGCTCATATGACGTACATCTTGTCCTTGAACCATGTATACCACGTATTCACAAATATTATTTGCATGATCCCCGATTCTTTCTAAGGCGCGAGCTGACCACATGAAGTCTAACACTTCAGAAATTCTGCGAGGCTCTTCCATCATATAAGTAATTAATTGACGAGAAATGGCATCGTATTCATCATCCGCTTGATTATCTAACTTAGCAACTTCTAATGCAGTCTCGACATCCATACGCGCAAAAGCATCTAATGAATCATGCAACATCTTTTTTACATGATTACCAAGATGAATCATAGCTCCATAATGTAGCTTGCCATCTAAAGGATTAGTTTTGCCAGTAGCTATATCTTTAGCTAAACGGGCAATTTTCTCAGCTTCATCGCCAATACGCTCTAGATCGGTAATGGTTTTTAAAACCGTGATAATTAAACGTAAGTCACCTGCTGCTGGTTGACGTTTTGCTAATATCTTGGTGCAGTCATCATCAATTTTAATTTCAAGATCATTAACTTTGTCGTCATTATCAATGACTTCTTGCGCCAAAGCTGAATCATGTTTAGTAAAGGCTTCTAACGCTTTACTCATTTGTTCTTCAACCAAACCGCCCATTGCCAATACATCTTCACGAATGTTTTCTAGATCAGCATTAAATTGTTGTGAGATATGTTGACCTAATACTTCATTATCCATCATTTTGAATTACCTCAGTTTGTCTCTTATTTGCTGATTAACCGTAACGGCCCGTAATATAATCTTCTGTTTTCTTTTGCGTTGGGTTTGTAAATATCTTATCAGTATTATCAAACTCAATTAAGTCACCAATATACATGAATGCAGTGTAGTCAGAAACACGCGCAGCTTGTTGCATGTTATGAGTAACAATTACAATGGTGTAATCTTTCTTCAAGTCGTGGATCAACTCTTCAATTTTCAAAGTAGAAATTGGATCCAATGCAGAAGCTGGTTCATCTAACAATAAAACTTCTGGTTGCACCGCAATAGCACGTGCGATACACAATCTTTGTTGCTGACCACCTGACATACCTAAAGCATTATCATGTAAACGATCTTTGACTTCATCCCAGAGCGCCGCACCTTTTAATGCCCACTCTACTACTTCATCTAAAGTACGCTTCTTATTAATTCCTTGTAAACGCAAGCCATAAGCTACGTTTTCATAAATAGACTTAGGAAATGGATTTGGCTTTTGGAATACCATACCAACATTACGGCGTAATTCAGCCACATCTAAACCAGGCTTATAAATATTTTCGCCACCCATGCGAATTTCACCATTGATTTTGGCTATATCAACTAAGTCGTTCATGCGATTGAAACAACGTAATAAAGTAGATTTACCACAACCAGAAGGACCAATAAATGCAGTCACTTTCTTTTCAGGGATCTTTAAATCAATATCATATAAAGCTTGTTTATCACCATAGAACAAGTTGAGTTTTTCAACTTCAATGGCAATTTTTTCATTCGCTAAAGGATCATTTTGTTTAGCATTTTTTTCAGTAACTTCAGTCATTTTACTCACCATTAAAGTTGATTATTGCTCAAGCGATTTATACTTTTCACGCAAGTTATTACGGATCTTAATCGCCGCAATATTCAATAAAATAATAATTAATACTAATAAAAGAGCAGTGGCATAAACCAATGGTCTAGCTGCTTCTACGTTCGGACTTTGGAAGCCGACATCATAAATATGGAAACCTAAGTGCATAAACTTGCGTTCAAGGTGTAAAAACGGTGCATTACCATCTAAAGGTAAGGTCGGTGCTAACTTTACAACACCAACAAGCATCAAAGGAGCAACCTCGCCCGCTGCACGAGCAACCGCTAAAATTAAACCCGTCATCATCGCAGGACTTGCCATTGGCAATACAGTTTTCCATAAGGTTTCAAATTTTGTCGCACCTAAAGCTAAACTACCTTCACGAATCGCACTTGGGATACGAGCCAAACCTTCTTCAGTTGAAACGATAACCACTGGCAATGTTAAAAGCGCTAAGGTTAGTGATGCCCAAATCAAACCGGGAGTACCGAACATCGGTGACGGTTTCACTTCTGGGTAGAATAAATCATCGATGGTGCCACCCATAAAGTAAACAAAGAAACCTAAACCAAATACGCCGTAAACAATCGATGGAACACCTGCCAAGTTATTTACCGCGATACGGATGGTACGAGTCAAAGGCCCTTGCTTAGCGTATTCACGCATATAAACCGCGGCGATCACACCCATTGGCGTTACCACGATAGACATCAGCAATACCATTAATACGGTACCGAAGATTGCTGGGAACACACCACCTTCAGTATTGGCTTCTCTTGGCTCATCAAAAACAAACTCACCGATTTTAGAGAAGTAATGTCCGATTTTTGCAAAAAAGCCCATAGCGTTCGGTTGGAATGAACGTACCATCATCTGAGCATTCACAGACTTAGTTTGACCACCTACTAATTCAAACTCAGCGGAATCTCGTTTAATTGCCGCGTAAAGCTTTTGCAAGTCAGCTTGGTAATCCAAAAACTGTTGATTTAAATCAGCACGCTGTGCATCTAATTCAGCCAGCGCTTCGTCAGTCAGCTCATCATCAAGCTCTAATCGTCTTTGCTCTAAACGAAGTTCTTCAATATCGTAGTTAATGCTACCAATATCATCAGATTCAATTTCACGAATTTGATGATGCAAGTCATTAGCGCGCTCAATAATCGCTTCAAGATTTTCTGCGGTTGGATCAACCGATTTTCCATCCATCGTAACCGACTTAATAAAACCGTATAAGTTTCCCCATTCGTGACGCTCTAGAACGATAACATTTTCATCCACCTTGGTTTCTTGGATATCTTTTAAATCCAACCAGCGGAAATCAATTCCGTATTGATCACGGTTACCGGTTTTAATCAAATACTGCTCACGCTCTACACCATCTTGAATGTCTTCTTCATGATTATGGATTTCCCCCATAACCAATTGGTTAGAACCTTCTTGTGAAACCGTAAAAGTATTAACCTCAGCAGGCCAAAAGTGACTTAAAGCGCGAACCGCTATCAGTAACAATAAACCTACTACCATAATAATAGAGATACTGATTGCGCCTGCGTTTAACCAAACCCAGTGTTGGCCGCCTTGGAAGAAATTTTTATTAGTACTCATAATTCAAATCTCCTAAAGCGAACCATATTTAGTACGTAAGCGTTGTCTAACCACTTCCGCAATAGTGTTGAAGGCAAAGGTAAATATAAATAGTACAAATGCTGCCAAGAATAGAACTCGATAGTGTGACGATCCCAACTCAGATTCAGGCATTTCAACTGCAATATTGGCAGATAGGGTTCTCATACCTTCAAAGATATTCATATCCATAATCGGCGTGTTGCCCGTTGCCATTAGTACAATCATGGTCTCACCAACCGCACGACCTAAACCAATCATCAACGCCGAGAAAATGCCTGGGCTTGCTGTTGGCAGAACTACGCGCACCATGGTTTGCCATGGGCTTGCACCTAAAGCTAATGAACCATTGGTTAAATGTTTAGGAACACTGAATACCGCATCTTCCGTAATAGAAAAGATTGTTGGGATTACAGCAAAGCCCATAGCAATACCAACCACTAGAGAGTTGCGCTGATCATAGTCAATTCCCACCGAGTTCAACCAAGCAGGCATATTGCCATCAAATAACGCAGCTTCAAGTGGTTCACCCAACCAAAATGCTGATAAAGTGCCAATAATAATTACTGGGAAAAGTAAGGCTGCTTGCCAACCATCAGGAATACGATGTTTGATTGAAGCTGGCGAGCGATGCCAAGCAAAACCAAAAAGAATGGTAAGTATGGGCAACATAAATAACGCTAGGATAATCCCCATCAGGTTTTCTTCAACCATTGGCGCTAACCATAAACCGGCTAAGAAACCTAAAATAACCGTTGGTAATGCTTCCATAATTTCAACAGTTGGCTTTACCATACTGCGCATTTTTGGCGCCATAAAATAAGCGGTAAAGATTGCGCCAAATATTGCTAAAGGTACTGCAAATAACATGGCGTAAAATGCTGCTTTTAAAGTACCAAAGCTTAAAGGCACTAACGAAAACTTAGATTCAAAATCATTAGTCGAAGCTGAAGACTGCCAAGTTACTGATGGCTCTTCATAACTTTCGTACCAAACCTCCTGCCATAATGCTGACCAAGAAATCTCTGGGTGCTCATTTTCAACATCAAATAAGTTGGTTGTACCGTCTTGCCCCAATGCTACTAATTTATTACTACGCGAATTGATAGCAATCGCGGTTAATGGCTGACCAAAATTCACCGTATCAAGGTGTCTTTCTGAAGTGGTATAGAAAACACCGACGCGGCCATTGGCATCAGCAGCAATAAATCCTTTGCGACGTTGCTCAGTAATAAGGCTAGTAATCGCAGCATCGGCTAATTCAAAATCTCGAATTTCTGTGAATAAAAAGTTATTACCCTCTTCACGCACTGGGAACCACTGGCTAATATCACCATTCGAGTCACCGATAAGCACTGAAGTTTGGCCTAATAAGAACACGGCTTCGGTAACAGTGACGCCCTGCTCTACTACCGCTTTAGTTTCAGACAATTTCCAATCACTTCCTTTCCAGTGGTAAACCTGAGATTGGCCATCTTCTGCAATTAGATAAAGCCAGCCAGGACCTTCAGTTGCCAATATAAATTTAGGAGAGAAGTTAAGTGGGATATTTGATGCAGAATCTTCTTCTAAAGAAAAACCATCATCAAACATATCTTCTTCAACGGTGTATAATTTAGTAAATAGCTGATTATCCACGGTTAAAGCGATAATTAATAAACCATCTTCCCATAATTTGCCGTTAATCGCTTTGATTGGACTGTCCGCTAATTCGAATGCGTCCTCACCAAACGGATACTCTAAGCTTGCGTTGATTTTACGCTTATCGTTTGGATAAGTGATTTGATATTTCTGAGATACTAGTTTGAATGAGCCATCTTCAAAGCCAATAGCCAAAAGACCCTTAAGATCCATTTTGCTATAAGCAGTCATAGCCGAGTCTGCTTCAAGCGATTCATTCAATATAATATTGTTAGTCTCTATATCGACAAATTGCATTTGACCGTCATTATTCAGACTAAATGCAATTTCGCCGTACTCCTCAACCCCTAAGTAAGCTACTTCAGATTGAGTCCATTGAAACTCTTTGTTTAATTCTACACTGGCCGGTTTAAAGATCGGTAAAACCACCCAAAGCAGATAAAAACATATAAGGACAACAGCCGCAATTACCGAAAGGCCACCAGCTGCAATACCATACTTTGCCAGTAAGTCTTTGATTTTACGCCGCTTATGCTTGCCACCATGAGTTTGCTCATCTAGTAGTTTGCGAGTCTTATCTTTGATTGATGTTTCCATAGCGCCTAGGAATAATATTAATTGAGAGCAATTATAAAGAGCAAATGTGACAGTTATATTAAACTCTAGGCTGTTCAAGCTACCTCATAAGACAATTTATCGTTTATTAATTACACAACCCAATACTTTAAAAAAGTTGCAAGAAAACTCTCAGTTTCATCATTTTTTAGTCATTCTGTCATTGAAATGTCACATTTAGCCCTTACAATGCACGCCGTCTATTAAATAAAACCCTCTTTTTGGAGATGACAATGAAATTGAAATTATTAGCCGTAGCTGTTGCAGCTGCAATCACTACTCCAGCGGCTTTCGCTGAAAGCAGTTCTACTGTTAAAGCTGGTAAAGGTATCACTGTTAAAACTGGCGATACTTCATTAAACATCGGTGGCCGCATCCAGCTTGACGCTGATTGGTTCGATGGCGATGCTTTCTCAAAAGGCAACGTTTCAGGTTCTGACTCAGAAGTACGCCGTGCTCGTTTATTTGCTAAAGGCAAAATCGGTAGCGACTGGGAAGCTAAAATCCGTGCAGATTTTAAAGAAGACGGCTCTACTAAAGTTGATGAAGCTTGGGTTAAATTCAAAGGTTGGAACTTTGCCGATTTAACCATCGGTACTCACAAAGCTAACTTTGGTTTAGAAACTCAAACTTCTTCTAAAGATATCACTGCTATTGAGCGCACTATGTCATCAAACGCTTTCGCTATTGGTAACAAAAAAGGTATCGCTTTAGGTAAAGCAAACAAAGATTATACTTGGGGCTTAGGTCTTTATGACTTAGGTGAAGAAGGTGGCAACATTGCTACTGGTTTCACTGGTCGTTTCACTTTCTCTCCAATCAATACTAAGGAAGAAGTTTTCCACATTGGCGCAGGTTTCGCCAAGCAACGTTTAGCGGGCGACGTATTCAAAAATGCTGACCAACGTTTAGAAGTTCACACTGCTGACGAAAAAGTTGGTTCTGGGTCTATTACTGGCCAAAGCTTCACAGGTTACAACTTAGAAGTTGCTTATTCAGCAGGTCCTTTCCATACTCAAGCCGAATACTTTGATGGTGAAGTAGATAATGGTGCTAACGATACTTCTATCGAAGGTTACTATGCTCAGTTTGGTTACATCATCACTGGTGAATCTCGTCCTTACAGTGGCGGTAAATTCAAACGTGTTTCTCCAAAAGGAAAAGGTGGCGCATGGGAAGTATTTGGTCGTTATAGCCAATACGAGCCAGGTCAAGACGAAGCAACAGCTTTCACTTTAGGTTTAAACTACTACGCGAACAACGCTATCCGCGTTGGTGTTAACTACATCATGGGCGACCTTGAAGAAGGTGGCGTTGATAAAGACGGTAACTCTATCGCAGTACGTTTACAGTACGTATTCTAATTTTATTTAGAATCTAGTTACTTTAAAAGGTGCTCTTTGAGCACCTTTTTTGTTTTCTCTAGAAAATCAGCTAAGATAAGTCCAATACCACCAGAACAATAGCTTATGGACATCATTAGTAATTTTTTTAATAACTTCAGTTGGGGGCAATTAATCGCACCCACCGTGACTTTAGTGCTTGGCATTGTTTTTTACCGGCTACTACAAAGCTTCTTTAAAGCTCGTGAAAAGCGCAATAATAATGCAGTATTACAGCGCCAAATAATCAACTTCATTTTTATCTTATTCTTGGTAATTGCATTTGTCCTAGCATTGCCCATTAAAGATAGCTTGCAAGGACAAATCATTGGCCTTATAGGTATATTACTATCAGCTTCCATAGCACTTAGTTCCACCACTTTTCTTGGCAACTTAATGGCTGGCATTTGGTTACGCTCGGTCAAAAACTTTCGTGTTGGTGATTTGGTAGAAATTGGTGAACACTTCGGTAGAATTACCACACGTGGTTTATTACATATTGAACTACAGAATCGTGAGCGTGATTTGGTGACACTGCCCAATATGTACCTAGTTCAAAATCCCGTAACTGTTATGCATAATGATGGAACCATTGTTTCTACTGAGATTTCCTTGGGCTACGACGTTGATCACAGTATTATTGAGCCGTTGTTGATTCATGCAGTTGAAGATGCCGGGTTAGAAAACCCCTTTGTTTATATTGAATCCCTCGGCGACTTTTCAATTGTATATAAAGTCCATGGCCTAGTTAAAGAAATTAATACCATGTTATCGGCACGCTCTAAACTTAACGGCTGTGTTTTAGATGCCATCCATAAGGCAGGTGTTGAAATTGTCTCGCCAAGCTTTATGAATCAGCGTCAAGTTAATGAGCAAACATTTATTCCAACTCAACGCGTACAGAAAGATAAATCGGTAATCGCTCCTGAAGATGTGATTTTTGATAAAGCAGAGCGCGCAGAAAAGCTTGACGATTTACGTAAAAAAGCACAGGACTTGGATAAAGAAATAGCACAGCTTAGAAATTCCCTTAAAGAATCAACTGACTCTGAAAGTGATAAAATCCAGGCAAATATTGATAAACTAAAAGAGCGCCAAGCTAAAATGCATGAATATGTAAAAAATAAAGAAAAAGAAGTCTTAAAGGAAGGAAAGGACGATTAACTCGTCCTTTTTTATTAATGACGTCTTTCTTAGATTACTGCTAATAATACACAGCTGAAAGTGCAATCAAGCATTGCGCTGTATAATAGCTAGTCATGACATAAAGTTGACCATATTTAACAGGCTTTACGAATTTACGCCATGCTAATATCCCATCAGAAATGGCAAATAAAACGGCACCAAGCAATGCATAACTTGCCATAATAGACATTTCCACTAAAAACAAAGCTACTGCTAAATACAGCATGCTACTTATAGCTATAAAGTAAGCGACTACTGGCCATCGATACTTTCCTAAATGTTTCCAAAGAATCAGCAAATAGATACCACCAATCGGCAGTACAAACATCGCAAGCCAATAAATATCATTACCCTGTAGGGATTGCCAAAATGCATAAATATAGAATAAATGGGCAATTAAAAAACTAATTAATCCTGGAATGAATTTCTGCGGCCTTAACATCAAAAAGATATCGCCCAACAAAGAAAACAAAAGACCAAATAAAACCCATTGGATATATGCAATCTCTAGGTCTGAATAAAATATCACCATGACGATGATAATCAGGATTGTTAAAGGCTTAAAGATATAGGTTAAAGACCACTTCTGTTTTAAATCGGAAAGGATATGGGCGAAGCCTGAGATGGCAATAGCTACGAATAATATTTGAAGCATAATCATCTACAAAAAAGCGACCCTAAGGTCGCTTTTAAAATTTAACCTAAATTAATCTTCGCCGAACGCCATAAACAAACGCAATACGTAGATAAACATCATTGCAATACTTGAGAACAAGTGAATAGATGCTGAAACGTATTTATCTTCAGGGAAGTGGTGAATAATATTCGATGTATCGTAAAGGATTGATGCGCCAGATACGCCAATCATTATAACACTAAACCATATTCCTAGATTATAACCAAAAATCATTCCGCCAACGATGGCAATGATTGCTAAGCCGAAACCCCACATAACAATTCCTCGCAAGAAAGAAAAATCTTTACGAGTAAAAAAGGCGATAGCGGTCAAAACTGCAGAGCCTACTAATGTTACCCCTGCGGCGCTTTCTATCATTCCGGGAGCTTTAAGAGTTGCAACAAACAAAATTGGTGAGAAAAAGACTGCATACAAAGCCGTGAAGATCACCAAATTCATATACTGAACTGCTTTAGAGTCACTAGTACCTGCAAAGCGAGAAGCGAACCAACCGATACCTACGAAAGCCGCAACCATGCCAATCTGGCCCATAGTGCCAAATGACCACATAAATGACGCAATTTTCTCAGAAAGCCCAGATTGATATAAATAAACACTAATAAGAGTGAAAGCAACAATTGCTCCTAATAAGTGGTTATAGGTTTTAGTGATAAAAGCACTACGACGATCGACACTCACACGACTGACTGGCGTGCGATAAGCATCATTAACTTCTTCATAACTCATAGTTATAACTCCTTGGTTTACTTATATTCTAATATAAGGATTATTATAGTTTATTCAATTCTCAAAAGACTAATTCCGTACACTAGAACGGAATATCATCATCAAAGTCATCATCAATCGGTGGTGCAGCTGGAGCTTGCTGTTGTGGTTTTTGTGGAGCTGAACCTTGTCCACCAAAAGCGGCTTCTCCACCACCTTGACGGCCACCTAACATTTGCATAACGCCATTAAAGTCTAATACTACTTCGGTTGTATAGCGATCTGCACCAGATTGATCTTGCCATTTACGGGTTTGTAATTTGCCTTCTAAGTAGACTTGAGAGCCTTTACGTAAATACTCGCCCGCAATTTCTGCAAGCTTTCCAAAAATGACTACACGATGCCATTCAGTTTTCTCTTGAGGTTGACCAGTGTTTTTATCTTTCCACGTTTCCGAAGTTGCAACGGTGATATTCGCAATAGCGCGCCCATCTGGTGTATACCTAACTTCAGGGTCTTTACCTAAATTACCCACTAAAATGACTTTATTTACGCCACGACTGGCCATACTGCCTCCAATTTCTCTTATTTTTCAGGTGTTTACAGAATAAACAAAAAACACCCAATAGCTTTATTCAATTTCAATCGCACTATCATAGCTACTTTTTCTTGTGAAAGGTAGCATTGTTTGGCTTGCTTTAAACTATTCTCTTGGAGGCACAAAGTCTGTACTCCATATCTGAATTAGCCAAGGAAATATCCACGATCTCTGTAATCCAGCATTAAAGAAAAATCGTTTTCAGTTTCCGTCTTAAAACAAAAAAGGTTATAGTTACGGGTTCGTTTTCCGCTCCCATTTTGGAGCTATTAACTACTTATATTGGTCATAATTCATGGATTCCATTGAGATTCGCGGCGCTAAAACTCATAACTTAAAAAATGTCGATTTAACTCTTCCTCGCGATAAGTTAATTGTTATTACTGGTTTATCAGGCTCTGGAAAATCTTCACTTGCCTTCGATACCTTGTATGCGGAAGGACAACGTCGATACGTAGAATCATTATCTGCTTATGCCCGTCAATTTTTATCCTTAATGGAAAAGCCTGATGTTGATCATATCGAAGGCTTATCTCCAGCTATATCTATTGAACAAAAGTCGACGTCCCATAATCCGCGTTCAACGGTTGGAACCATTACCGAAATTTATGATTACCTGCGTCTTTTATTCGCCCGGGTTGGAACGCCTCATTGCCCTACTCATCATTTACCTTTGGAAGCGCAAACCGTTTCACAGATGGTGGACTTGGTATTAGAGCAACCTGAAGGCTCGAAACTGATGTTGCTTTCGCCAGTGGTACAAAACCGCAAAGGCGAACATATTCAGCTTATCCAAGAATTACAAGCTAAAGGCTTTGTGCGTGCTCGAATTAACGGTAAAGTTTACGACTTGACCGAAGCGCCAGCACTAGAACTACACAAGAAGCACACCATTGAAGTTATCGTTGATCGTTTTAAAGTTAAGGAAGGATTGCAACAACGTTTAGCTGAGTCATTTGAAACTGCGCTAGAATTAGCCGATGGAATCGCTCGCGTAGCATCTATGGATGAAGACCCTAAGTTTGAAGAGTTAGTCTTCTCCGCAAAATACGCCTGCCCCACATGTGGCCATTCGATTCCTGAGTTAGAACCTAGAATTTTTTCTTTCAATAACCCTGCTGGTGCCTGCCAAACTTGCGATGGGCTAGGTGTGGATCAGTTTTTCGATCCCGAAAAAATTATTACTAATGATGAAGTATCTTTAGCGGGTGGAGCCATTCGTGGTTGGGATCGTCGCAATGTTTATTATTTCCACATGTTGACTTCATTAGCCAAACATTATGATTTCGACATCGAAGCTCCTTGGTCGTCATTAACTAAGAAAATCCAAAAAGTGATTTTATTTGGTAGTGGCCGTACAGAAATCGAATTCGAATACAACAATGACAAAGGCGCAGTTTACCGTCGCACTCATACCTTCGAAGGTATTATTCCAAACATGAAGCGTCGTTTTCACGAAACCGAATCCGGAGCAGTCCGTGAAGACCTTTTAAAGTATATGACCACTCAATCTTGTGAAGATTGTGATGGTACTCGTTTAAATGAAGACTCAAGAAACGTATTCATTGAAAACACAGCAATTCATCAAGTGACTCGCTGGTCAATTGAAGAAGCCTTTGAATATTTTGGAAAATTATCATTGCCAGGAAAACGCGGTGAAATCGCAGCCAAAGTGTTAAAAGAAATTGGCGACCGTTTAAGCTTCTTAGTCAATGTTGGCCTTGATTACCTAACCATGGAGCGAAGCGCCGATACTCTTTCTGGCGGTGAAGCGCAGCGTATTCGTCTAGCGAGCCAAATTGGCGCAGGCTTGGTCGGCGTTATGTATATTCTAGATGAGCCTTCGATTGGTTTGCATCAACGAGATAACGATCGTTTATTGAAAACTTTGACCCATCTGCGCGACTTGGGTAACACCGTAATCGTGGTAGAGCATGATGAGGATGCCATTCGAGCGGCAGACTTTATTGTAGATATAGGTCCCGGCGCAGGTGTGCATGGTGGTGAAGTGGTCGGCAAAGGCTCTTTAGCCCAAATCAAAAAGAACAAAAATTCATTAACCGCTCAGTATCTCACCGGCGCAAAAGAAATCTCGGTACCAGGTGAACGAACAACTGTTGATAAAGACAAAACCATTCAAGTCACTGGCGCAGAAGGTAACAACTTAAATAAAGTGAATTTAGAAATCCCTGTGGGTTTAATGACCTGTGTAACGGGTGTTTCTGGCTCGGGCAAATCGACTTTAATTAACGATACACTTTACCCAGTGGTCGCCAAAACTTTAAACCGTTCAAGCTTACAATCTAAAAAGCATGAATCAGTTACTGGTTTAGAGCATATCGACAAAGTGGTTGATATCGATCAAAGCCCCATCGGTAGAACTCCACGTTCAAATCCTGCTACCTATACCGGCATTTTCACGCCAGTACGGGAATTATTTGCAGGAACCCAAGAATCACGTGCTCGAGGTTACAAGCCTGGTCGTTTCAGTTTCAATGTGAAAGGTGGTCGCTGTGAAGCTTGTCAGGGCGATGGCGTCATAAAAGTTGAAATGCACTTCTTACCAGACGTCTACGTTGCCTGTGATGTGTGTAAAGGCAAACGTTATAACCGCGAAACCTTGGAAATCACCTATAAAGGCAAAAATATTCACGAAGTTTTAGATTTAACCGTAGAAGATGCGCGTGAATATTTTGATGCTATTCCCGTCATTGCTAGAAAACTGCAAACCCTAATTGATGTAGGCCTTTCCTATATCAAATTAGGCCAAGCAGCCACTACTCTTTCTGGCGGTGAAGCCCAAAGGGTCAAGCTTTCACGCGAGTTATCCAAACGTGATACAGGCAAAACTTTATACATCTTGGATGAGCCAACCACAGGATTACATTTCCATGACGTTCATCAACTGCTCAAAGTCTTGCACCGCCTACGCGACCAAGGCAACACCTTAATCGTCATTGAACATAATTTAGATGTTATAAAAACAGCTGACTGGATCGTAGACCTAGGTCCTGAAGGTGGTAGCAAAGGCGGTAACATCATTGCCACGGGAACTCCTGAAAAGGTCGCCAAAACCAAAGGCTCCTTTACTGGGAAGTACCTAAAACCTTTATTGGTATAAAAGTGCTAGGTCAAAGAGGGTTGTTTGACTTCTTTGGCCTAGACCGATTTTTAATATACAAACCTTCCAAAACTACCCCCTCTTTATTTTCATCAACTTATCTAAAGATTGGGTAAATATTTATATCTCGTTACATTTTCACATTGAGTCTTGCCTAAGATATTGGTAGAAAGTGTGTTGGACATTTTTTTACTACTCAATTAATAACGGGGACATTATGAAAATCAATAAAATAAGCCAAGCTTTGGCGCTAGCCTTATTGGGCTCGTCATTAGCGTTTACGGCACCAGTCGCGGAAGCGGCTGCTCCAAAGTCTAAAAAAGAACAAAAGAAAGAGCAGACTATTGCGGATGCAGTTAAGGATTTAACAAAAATCGAAGGTTTATTCGATTTATATCAAGACCCAAAAACTGGCTCTCTTAAAATGTTGATCAAGAAAGATCAATTAGGTAAAGAGTTTTTACACTTTGCGCAAGTAAGCGACGGTCTAGTCGGTGTTGCTGCTTTCCGTGGTGCGTATGCAGGTACAAGAATTTACAGCTTTGATCGTCATTACAAGAACATTGAAATTAAAGCTGAAAACTCTAGCTTTTATTTTGACCCTGATAATGCAGTTTCTAAAGCAAAAGATGCCAACATCAATAGCCCTGTAATTAGCAGTGTTTCTATTGTTGCCGAAGATAAAGAAACTGGTGATGTATTAATTAATGCAGACAAATTATTCCTTTCAGAAGCACTATTGCAAGTAAAACCTTCGCCTCGTCCAGGCCAAAAACCAGGCCAAAATTTAGGTTTAGGTAAGTTAAGCAAAGGGAAAACACAATACGAGGAAGTTGATAACTACCCTGAAAATACTGACTTCCAAGTAAAATATGTTTATGACAATCCTGCACCTATGGTTCCTCAAGCGCGAACCGTAACACCAGGCTTATTTGCAGTAACAGACCCTCGCTCGATTGAAGTTACCGTTCGTCACTCGATGATTGAGGTTCCAGAGAATAATTATAAACCAAGATTTGACGATCCTCGTGTCGGCTTCTTTATGAACCAAGTTCACGACATGACGGCCGTTGGTGATATAACGCCTTATAAAGATGTTATCCGTCGTTGGCATTTAGAAAAGAAAGATCCTACTGCAGAATTATCAGAACCAGTAGAACCAATCGTTTGGTGGATTGAAAATACTACACCTGAACATATTCGTGAAACCGTTAAACATGCAACTTTAGAGTGGAACAAGTCTTTCGAAAAAGCTGGTTTCAAGAACGCTATCCAAGTAAAAGTTCAACCTGATGATGCACAATGGGATGCCGGTGATATTCGTTATAATGTATTACGTTGGACATCTTCTCCTCGCCCTCCTTTCGGCGGTTATGGCCCAAGCTTTGCTAACCCACGTACGGGTCAATTACTAGGCGCAGACATTATGCTGGAATATAGTGTATTCAATCGCATTGCGCACGCAGAGCAGTTAATGGCGACCCAATCATTAACCATTGAACAGGCTATGGAACAAACATTAGAGCATTCCGAGAACATTCATGCTTCTATGTATAAAGATGCTATGGACGGTCGCATGATGATGGAAGCTATGGCGACAGGCGATGGCCAAGTAACTGAGTTCTTAAATGACTTCATCCACTTCTTAGTACTACACGAAGTTGGCCATACTTTAGGCTTGAACCATAATATGAAATCCAGTCAGTTACACGATATTGCTTCGTTAAGCGATAAAGAAAAAACTGGTGCTATGGGTTTAACGGGTTCAGTAATGGATTACCCAGCGATTAACTTTGCAACCGACGGCCAAGCACAAGGTCATTACTACACCACAACACCTGGTCCATATGATCATTGGGCAATTGAGTTTGGTTATAAACCATCATTAGCTGATGCTGATGCTGAAACAGCTCGTATGAAAACTTTACTAGCACGCTCTACTGAACCACAGTTATCTTTTGGTAATGATGCTGACGATATGCGCGCTCCAGGTAAAGCTATTGACCCTCGTATCAACGTAGGCGACATGAGCTCTGATGCTATCAAGTTTGCGACCAATCAAATGGAATTAATCAGACAAACTGAAGGTAAATTACTAGAGCGTCTTGCAAAAGAAGGCGAATCTTACCAAGGCGTTACTAGCGGTTACAACGCTTTATTCCGCCAGTACTTTGGTCACAGTCAAACAATATCCCGCTATATCGGCGGTGTCTATATCGATCGTGGATTTGTTGGGCAAGCAGGTGCTACGGCTCCATTGCGCCCAGTTGAAACAGCTAAGCAAAAACAAGCTATGGACGCATTAGCCAAATACGTTTTTGCCGAAGATGCATTTAACATTGATCCTGAATTAGTACAAAAACTTCAATTGCAGCGTCGTGGTTTTAATCATTTTGGTTTCACTGAAGATCCAAAAATGCACGATGCAGTATTAGGCTTGCAACGCGCAGTATTAATCCAGTTGCTTCATCCTGTAGTACAAAAGCGTATTATCGATACTAGCACTTATGGTAATGAGTATAGCTTAAGTGAAGTCATGAATGATTTAACTAAATCAATCTTCACAGGTGATTCTGGCGATGTGAATTCAATGCGTCAAAACCTTCAAATTGAATACATTAAAGGTTTAGCCCATATCATTAAGGCAAACCCACAGATGGGATACAGCAATCAAAGCGTTGCTCAAGCTCGCCAACAATTGAAGAACATTGATGCAAACGCCAGTACTGCATTCTGGCAATCAGATGCCACTAAAGCACATAATGCTTATGTTAAAGACTTAATTAAAGCTGCTTTAGAAGCTTAAATTCTTTACTGAGTATTTGAGTCATAAAAAAGCCCGCATAATGCGGGCTTTTTTTTATTAAATATTAGGAAGCTTCTTGCGCCTTTTTAGCTTCTCTTGCCATTCTTTCTTTTTTCTTAAGCAAGTTCTTTTGGTATTTGGACTGAACAATATCACTTAACACCAACACAGCGATTACAAAGTAGAACGTTGCTTTGCTCATTGGGGTAATTGCAGAATCAAAGAACATTAACTCAGCTTTATATCCACCATCAGCTAATAACATGACGCCAACTATTAATAAAATAAAGAGCCCTAAAACTTCAAACATCCTATTTTTTTCAAGGAAGTTTGAAACAGTATCTGCTAACCAAATCATAGCAATACCACTAAATATAATTGCAGTTGCCATAATCCAGAAATTATCCGTTAAAGCCATTGCACTTAATATCGAGTCAAAAGAAAACACCAAGTTCATCATAACGATTAAGGCTATAATTTTCCCTGCAGATTGAGGCTTCCTTTCTACTCCATCACCTGTCTCTAGCGCCATCATATGCCAGATTTCTTTAACTGCTGTGTACATTATGAATACACCACCAAATAATATGATAATACTTTCAAAGGTAAAGTCTGCTTCAACCACACCAGTCCAATGAACACTGAATAAATCACCTTGGATATAGTCTATTAAAGTCATTAAGACAAATAGCAATACGATTCTTAATGCTACCGCTATTCCAATACCCAGCCACCTTACACGCTTTTGATCCGCAACGGGTGCGCGTTTCGATTCTAAAGAGATGTACAACAAATTATCGAAGCCCAAAACCGCTTGTAAAACGATGAGCATCATTAAGGTAAATAAATTTTCGATAGTAAATAAGTCCATGGTCCCCTACTTTTTATTGATTCTTAACTAAGATTTGGCATATGTTAGCATAACAAGGTTAATATTTAAGAGACATGCAAGATTCGATTTTACAAATTATTGAGTTTCGACCTGAGTTCGCAGAACATTTCAAGAACATTAATATGGCTTGGATTGAGAAATTTTTCGAACCAGAACCTGAAGACATCAAAGTTCTTAATGATCCTCAAAAGCACCTTATAGATACAGGTGGAGCAATTTTGTTTGCCAGTTACAAAGGTAACATTGTCGGCACTTGCGCATTAAAGAAATGCTCTAAGTCGGAATTTGAACTCGTCAAAATGGGGGTGAAAGAGACATACCAAGGTTTAAACATAGGTCTAGCCTTGGGTAGATCAATTATCGATAGGGCAAAACTATTAGGCGCCCAGCAATTAATTCTAGAAACCAACAGCCAACTCAAAAAAGCCCTTAATCTCTACCAAAAACTGGGATTTAAAGTATTACCAGCTGAACAAAACTGCTCGGAATACTTACGATGCGATGTTAAAATGGTGCTCAATTTAGCTGTATAATATTTTGACATTAGATTAATGCAAATTTGCATTAACTATGCTAAGTTACCTATTCGGACTAGGGGTAGTTTGGGTTCAAAGAGGTTTTTATGAAAAAGAATTTTATATTATCAATGTTTATTGGGGTACTTTTAGCCTCAACTTCACTATCAGCAAACGACTATACCGTTGATGATTTATATGACGAGTTTAACTCTGAAATGCGTGAATTCATCCATAGCGGCGCCCCTTATGTTCTGATTAAGCAACGCTATAATCGTCTTTCTAACGAATATTTTAAACGATGTAACATTGAGTTTGACAAGGACGCTACTTGTCGAGTTTTTCAAAATTCATTCTTTCATTGGTATTATAATGTTGGCGGTCAAAGATCTTGCAGACTCAGAGAATGCAGAAACGATTAGTCTGAACTTTTATATATTAAAAACTTATAAGGTGATGCCTGGCTTTCAGACCAAACAACTTTAGTTAAGCTAAAATTGAAACTTGGATCTGCTAATTCTCCTTTGGTAATTAGCTCTGACCGCATAGATACATAATCATATTTATAAGAAGACCAATTCTTGAAATCATCTGTAAGGCTGAATGTTAAATAATCAGGAAAAACCTGCAAAGAATTAATTGCATCAATTTTCATAAAATCATTCACTTTAATATCTTCTTGCGTGAGCATGTTTAACCTCCACATACCTACATGCTCTTCTTTTACATAGTAAAGGTATTTACCGTCTGGCCCCAACCTTCCACCATAACCACCATTAGTTGTGATTTGTTTGAGATCTTTAGTTTTTATATTAATTCTAAAAATCTCTTTTCGTTTATCCACCATCTTTGCAAAAAAGATATCCTCTCCAGTATTATCCCACATCGCAACAAATGCATGATTTTCAATATCTTCAAATACTATTTCCGTTTCATTGGTATTAAAATCATATAAATAGATAGTATTTGCCTGGCTAAACACTATTTGTTCATCCGTCGGAGACCATCTTGGGAAATTAATAGCTTCTTCTACTTTTTTAACCGAGGTTAATTGTGTTAGCTGATCATTTTTAAACAACCAAACTTGGTCAGAACCCGTTCTATTCGATACAAATGCTATTGAATCGGAATGATTTGCGAAGGCGCCAAACTTATCAAAGCTTTTCGATTCGGCAAGCCTCCTATCTCCACCCAAGTTTTTATTCTCTATATCACCCAGCTTTATATTCTGGCTTTTTTCGTTTGCAGTGATATACATTTTATTTTGGCTTCTTGAATGAAAACTTGAATTGATCTTGTCTTCTCTAGAAATGATTTTCTTGACAAACCCATGCTTTAAAGAATATACCCAAATCCTCCCATCCAGACTTTTAAAGAAGATATTTCGCGAGTCGTTAGACCAAGATATTTGATTAGTATAACTTGGATAAGCATGTAACAACTCTATATCTCTTGTTTTTAAATCCATTACAAACAATTCATTATGCTCTTCATATACTCTAATAAAAGCAATTTTTTTATAATCTGGAGAAACTCTAATAGACCAATCGCCAAAAGGAGCGTCACCCGCATTCGTTATGAGCTCAACTTCCTTAGTTTGGATATTCATTGAAAATAAACTAGCTGGATGAAATTCAGATTTACTGTAGCTGTACAACAATATTCCTTTTTCATCATCTAAAAAAGAGCTAGAACCATAAGTTGAGCATTGCGTAATCACTTCTTCAGAAATGAATTTTTTGAAACTTTCGTCAAGCACAATAATAATCAAATCGCACTCATCTGCTAAGGAGGAGGAGGCTGAGCGCCTTGATACGACTATTTTGTTGCCACTTTTACTCCAGCTCGGTTTAGAATAATCATACTCATCATCTAATAACCGGTAATGTTTCAAAGTATCTGGATGAAAAATGTGAAGCCCTCTATTTGATGAAGCTCCTCCTTCATTAACTGTCAGTAAAAGATATTTATCGCCTTCTGAAGGGACAGCCTCATTCACCCCTGAAACCATATTATTTAACGATATTTCATCATAAGCAGGAAAGGTTAAATGGTGCCACCAACTTGCCAAGCCTAGATTCCAACTCAAAATACAGGCAGTTACCAAAATACCTAAAGTGTTTAACACTGGATGCTTATAAAACCATTTCCTAAGCTTACTTGATGAATCTGTTTCCAGCTTGATATTAATAGCGTCTTTCGGATCCGCCTCTATAATTGCTTCAATTGGAGCAACTAGGGCATAACCTTTTTTGGGAACAGTTTTAATATACTCCTGTTCATCGCCATCACTGGCTAGATATTTTCGTAATTGATTGATGGTTTTATAGACAGCATGATCGGTTACAATTTTATTATCCCAAACATCTTCAATAAGCTTTTCTCGGCCAACAGGTTCATTAGGTGACTCTAAAAAGTAGTACAGCAGTGCCATATTGAGTGGTTCAATATGAACTTCTTTGCCACTTTCAGAGGTCAACAGGTTCTTATTTGGCTCTACTTTCCAACTCCCAAGCTTAAATTTCTTCAAATTACACTCAAACTATATCTTTATTTATCAATGATTTACTTAAGGTTAACTTTTAGTTAAGTAACTGTAAAGACAGATTTAAACTTTTTCGGTAACTTTTATGGCGTAGATTTAACGAAGCAATAAAATAAGCTTCGATGATCTTCACGGAACCTAAGAGACTACCCCGATTAGGACTGTGAATTAAGGGAACTAAAAATAACAAAAAGGTGTTATAAAAGACTGAGTATTTAATACTGGCCAGTCATAGCCGCTTAGCTAGCATGCAAGCGGCTTTTTATTTTATACAATTAATGAATTGTTAAACAGAAAGTGAATACCCATCACCAGAATAACGCAGGCCGAGCTCACGCTAATCGCCTTAAACTGCTTATCAGAACTGATTACCTTCACAGTCATCCCTAAAATTATTACTAACAACGAAGCAAAAATCGATAAGACAAAACTGTAAAAACTAAGTTTATCTTCAAACCAAATAGGTCCATTAGCTTTAGTGACTATCAATTCTTGGTTCTCAGCATTATTTCCAAAAAGCTTATACAGCCAATCTAATAACCAAGGATCACCATTTATATGGAACCAAAACGAATGGTACCCAATAAGATACAACCCTAAGCTAAGTAACGATAAAGCAATAATCAGTATTTTCAAAATGCATGTGTTTTTACCAACTTATAGCCACTACCTGGTCACTCTGCTGCAATTTCAAGACGACATCCATACCGCTAATTACTTCGCCAAACACGGTGTAGTTGCTATCTAGATGCAGATTCGGTGCTAAATTGATAAAGAATTGACCGCCTGCGGTATCTTTTCCTGAGGTTGCCATCCCAATAGTGCCAAAACGGTGTGAGCGCTGATTCAATTCTTCACGAATACTGTAATTCACCACTCCATTTCCATCGCCATATCGGCTTCCGCCTTGAGCTACAAAATTCGGGATCACCCGATGAAAATAAGTCTTATTATAAAAACCTTCTTTCGCCAGCTTAACAAAGTTAGCGGAAGTGTATGGGGTGTCATTAAATAATCGAATCTTAATATCACCTTTAGTCGTTTTTATAATAAGTCGTTTTGGTAGAGCATCTAAAGCTTCGGGCGTTGGTATAGCTCCAATATGTTCTTGCTCTATTTTGTTTCCAAGCTTTTGATTAGCAGCGTTAGCAGTAAGTTGGTATTTACTTTTCGACCACTTATTAAGCTCTGAATCCTTCATGTTCTCAACAAAATAATTAGCGGCTGACCGTTGCAAGTTAACCTCATTACTTTCAAGCCATTTGTAAGCATAGTCCGAATAGTTCTTAGGTTTGGGATCATTAGTCTTAGTAAAGGCCAAACCAGCCAACCAAGAGTTGTTTCCACCCATTAAGTCACTCAAAGTTTGTAAGGTAAGCCAGTCTGAAGCTGATTCAAGCGTATTCATGCTCGTAATCCAATCGTCAGACTTAGCCAGTTGATTCATCTTATTCACTTGCTCTTTGCCACCAATTGGAAGACGACCTAGGGCTTGAATCGCAGACACTCGCACACCAATGTCATCACTCAAAGCTCGTTGATAAAACCAATCAAAACTGTCCTTTAGTTTTAAATTCCCCAAAGCCCGAATGACAAAAGCTTGCGTATCAGGGTCTAAAGAATCTACCATTGGCATAATCTTTTCCGCGTGATCATCATTGATAAGCGGGATCCGAGCCATAACAAAACTAGCTTCGAGAGAAGTTTTAGGGTTTGCAAGATAGGAAACAACCTTATCTACATCTAAATCTTGCTTTTGCTTAATTTTGCCACGATGAAATAGCGCCAAAAGCCCCAAACCTTGCATAGCACCTCGAACAGCTTCATCACTTTGCGCCTTATTGATAACCTGATACAAAATATCATTCGACTCATCATGGCCTAAATTGCCGATCGCTAGTGCTAGCTTTTCTTGAACTCTTGGGCTGGCTTCTTGCGCTAGTCGCTCCGCTAAAGTTGGAACTAAATCAGCCGAGAGACTTATTCCTGAGGCAAAAGCTGCATTAGATCTTACCTGCGAATCAGAATGTCCCAATTGAGTTTTAATTAAATTTGCCGCCTCAACACCGCCAATTCGACCCAATGCCACCAAAGCGACTTTAACCGTTTCAGGGTTCTCACAAGTTAAGGCCCTTTGAAACAACTCTGTATCAACTTTTCGCATATCTGCCGTTTTATACAAAACTTGAGGCTCAACACAGTGTTTTTGTGCCATTGATAATTGGCCACATGCCGATAAAATGATTCCCGTTGTTATAAAACTAAGATTCCTTATATATTTCTTCATGCCTGTTTAGCTCCTTTGGTAGCATCCCTGTTTTAACACAGGTAAAATAGCGCCATTATTTTGGTCAATAGAGTAACCCATGGCTCAATACATTTATACCATGAATCGAGTGGGCAAGATTGTCCCACCGAACAAAACTATCTTAAAAGATATTTCGTTATCCTTTTTCCCAGGCGCAAAGATTGGTGTTTTAGGTCTTAATGGTGCGGGTAAATCAACTTTATTACGCATAATGGCCGGAATCGATACGGATATTGAGGGTGAAGCTCGTCCGCAAGCAGGTATAAATATTGGTTATTTACCCCAAGAACCAAAATTGGATGAATCAAAAAGTGTCCGTGAAATCGTCGAAGAAGCGGTTAGTCATGTTAAGGATGCACTAACCGAGCTGGATCAAGTTTACGCCGCTTATGCCGAAGATGGCGCTGATTTTGATGCTCTAGCCAAGCGCCAAGGCCAATTAGAAGCAATTATCCAAGCTTCCGATGGCCACAATTTGGACAATGCACTAGAGCGCGCCGCTGACGCGCTACGTCTTCCGCCCTGGGATGCAAAAGTTGAGCACCTTTCTGGTGGTGAGCGTCGTCGTGTGGCCATTTGCCGTTTACTTCTTGAAAAGCCTGACATGTTGTTATTGGATGAGCCAACCAACCACTTGGATGCCGAATCGGTAGCATGGCTGGAGCGCTTCTTGGTCGATTATTCAGGAACCGTCGTAGCCATTACCCACGACCGATATTTCCTTGATAATGCTGCTGGCTGGATCTTAGAGTTAGATCGCGGTTACGGTATTCCATGGGAAGGCAACTATTCTTCATGGCTTGAGCAAAAATCTGCGCGCTTAGAAATCGAAGCGAAACAAGAAGCATCTCGTCAAAAAACCATGAAAGAAGAATTGGAATGGGTTCGCTCAAACGCTAAAGGTCGTCAAGCCAAATCTAAGGCTCGTATGGCGCGTTTTGAAGAGTTATCAAGCAAGGAAGTTCAAGAGCGTAATGAAACTAAAGAGCTATACATTCCTCCAGGCCCTCGTTTAGGAACCCAAGTCATTACCGCCAAAAATATGACTAAGTCCTTTGGCGATAAATTCTTGTATAACGATTTAAGTTTCAACTTACCACAAGGTGGTATCGTCGGTGTGATTGGCCCCAATGGTGCAGGTAAATCCACCATGTTTAAGTTAATCACTGGTCAGGAGCAACCTGACTCAGGCGAACTGATTGTGGGTGAAACCGTTGAGCTTTCTTACGTTGACCAAAGCCGTGACTCATTAGATGACTCAAAAACCGTATGGGAAGAAATCTCTGATGGTTTGGACTTAGTAACTGTTGGAAACTACACCACCTCTTCTCGCTCCTACTGTGGTCGTTTTAACTTCAAAGGTTCGGATCAACAAAAACGAATCGGTAATTTGTCTGGTGGTGAGCGTAATCGTGTTCATTTAGCAAAATTATTAAAATCTGGTGGCAATGTTTTACTACTGGATGAGCCGACCAATGACTTAGACGTAGAAACTTTGCGTGCACTAGAAGATGCTCTGCTAGCATTCCCCGGTTGTGCGGTAGTCATTTCGCACGACCGTTGGTTCTTAGATAGAATCGCCACCCATATCTTAGCTTTCGAAGGCGACAGTGAAACGGTTTGGTTTGAAGGTAACTATCAAGAATACGAAGCCGATAAAAAGCGTCGCTTAGGTGCCGATGCCGACCAGCCGCAACGGATTAAATACCGTAAAATTTCAAAATAAGAGCCTGTAATCCCAGTGAAGGCTGGGATCCAGCTTAACAATTGCACCAACTTCATAGTGGATTCCCGCCTGCGCGGGAATGACATATTTTATTTCACATTCCAACCATCAAATCGCGTCTGATAGTCATTAGGCTTCGTTATTTCCAATTGATAACAAGTTTCACCACGAGCTAGATACTTAATTTCAAAGTGAGTACGTTTAGACTCTTTATCCACTTCAAAAGCTTTATAGGGCAGCTTCCAAACCTGCTCAGTTTGCTCCACAGCTTCTTCAAAATAACCTGTAATATTAGTCGCCAATACAATCTTTGCATCAGGCTTTAAACGCGATAATAAAAACTCAAAAAACGGCATATTAAGCCAACGCTGGGCTGCATTTTTAGGTTCTGGGTTTGGGTATAATAGAAAAGCGCCATTTAAAAATTGAGGAGGCAAAGCATGCACCACCCAAGGAATCGCATCAGCATGAATGGGCGTTAAGTTGCTTAACTCTTCTGCTTTAGCTCGCTTAGCAAAGTCCTCAAACTTAACTCGCGTCCGCTCAATCGCAATTAACTGTTTCTTGGGATTATTTCGTGCAAACTGCACCGCATGCAAACCACGCCCAGCACCAATTTCTAAATAACAATTATCGGTTAATTCAGGCTTAACAAAATCACGAGGTTTAAAAAGTTTTTCAGGTTTAAATTGGCGCATATTAGTTAATTTTAAACTCTAAAATACAAGTTTCGATATCTTTTTGTTGATAGTTTCCATTAGGTATTAATTGATAATAATTAATTGTTACTGAGTCTAAAGCATTTGATTTTGACTCAATAATATTACTCACTCTTTCTTTCATACACCCTTCAGTCCCTTTATTTATATGCGTTCTTTGTATGCGATTTATCCCCAGTTGAACTATCTCAGACACAACTTTATGATTAGAAAGCTTGTTATAAACATCCGAATCTCTAGTGTGAATTTTTATTGGCCCAGAATATGACGAAAATTCATTGCTGATCATTCTTTGTTGATTATTTTTAATTTCTGCATTTAATCTACTTACGCCTTTATATTGAATTAAAATTGGAATAATGAAAAGAAAGGAAAATCCCAATTTGATGAGGTTACTTTTCTTATCAAAAATTGCAAAGACAAATATTAAGACTGCCAATATGCTTATTGATAAAGGTAAATAAGCAGTACTGAGCCACCCATGCTCTTCAACCGATAGGACGTTATAATTAATCATACTCTTGCCTAAGCCTATAGTAGTGCCAACATCTCTTCTAACCGACTAACGCCATGCACTTCTAAACCTTTTATCGGCTTTGAAGGTACATTGCCTTGCGGGACTATGGCTTTTTTAAAGCCATGTTTAACGGCTTCGTTAAGACGTTCTTGGCCATTGGGGACTGGGCGGATTTCGCCTGCTAAACCTATTTCGCCAAAGATCACTTGGTGCTGTTCTAGTGGTCTATTTCTAAGACTTGAAATAATGGCAGCAATAAGCGCTAAGTCCGCCGAGGTTTCCATCACCCGAACGCCGCCGACGACATTGGCGAAAACATCTTGATCGAAAGTAGCTATTCCGCCATGGCGATTCAGTACGGCTAATAGCATGGCAATTCTTTGATGGTCTAAACCTACGGCAATTCTTTTCGGTTGTGGTGCATGTGACGAATCTACTAAGGCTTGAATTTCCACCAACATGGGGCGAGTCCCTTCCCAGGTTGCCATGACTGCACTTCCTGCCACTGGGTCTTGGTATTTCGATAAAAATATTGCTGATGGGTTTTTAACTTGTTTTAAGCCCGTATCTGTCATGGCAAAAACGCCTAGCTCGTTAACCGCACCAAAACGATTTTTTACCGCACGCAATAAACGCAAGCGACCATCCCGTTCGCCTTCAAAATAGAGAACCGCATCCACCATATGCTCTAACACTCGTGGTCCCGCTAGAGCGCCATCCTTGGTGACATGGCCAACCACTAACAAAGTCACACCTGTTTGTTTAGCAAAACGAACTAATTGCGCTGCCGATTCACGAACTTGTGCTACACCACCCGGAGCTGATTGCAATATCTCTGTATAGATCGTTTGAATGGAATCTACCACCATTACTTTTGGTTTAGTGATTAGTGCTTGTGAAGTAATGTTTTCAACTTGGGTTTCAGTGAGCAGATCAAACTGGCCTGTAGCTAAGCCCAAACGCTGGGCACGCATGGTCACTTGTTGCATCGATTCTTCGCCAGTAACGTATAAAACCGAGTCAGACTCACTAATCTTGCAAAGGCTTTGCAATAAAATAGTCGATTTGCCAATACCAGGATCCCCGCCCATCAACACCACTGAGCCGGGAACTAAACCGCCGCCTAAAACTCGGTCGAGCTCAGACAAGCCTGATGACATTCGTGGCAATTCTGACAAGTCCACCTTGTCCATGCGCACTACTTTGGTCTTTTCGCCTGCATAACCTGTAAAGCGCGAACTTTTATTAGCTGCGGATTTTTTCTCGTCGATATGCTCAACCAGCGAATTCCACGCTTTGCATTGTCCACATTGACCCGCCCATTGGGGTGTTTCAGCGCCACACTCTTGGCAGGCATAGATTGTCTTAACTTTAGCCACGTAATTATAAATTCTTGGTTATTCCATAGTCTGCCCCTATATTATGGGATAGAATGCTTTTAATGAAGCGTTAAGCGAAACTATTTTTACCGGAAGACAGCTAGAAGATGAGTAACCACAAACCAGCAGATTGGAATCCCAATAGCTGGCAAGACAAGCCTGTTAGTCAACAGATTAATTATGGTGACCAAGAAGCTTTAGAAGATGCGATTAAAGAATTGCGTCAGCTACCGCCATTGGTGTCTGCGATTGAAGTGGATAATCTAAAAGCACAAATTGCGCTGGCCCAAGAAGGTAAGCAATTTATTCTGCAAGGTGGCGATTGTGCCGAATCTTTTGCTGATTGTAATGCTGATTCAATTTCGCAAAAAGTTCGTCTACTAGTCAATCTCAGTTTATTATTGGCGCAAAAGGTTAATAAGCCCATTACTCGTGTCGGCCGAATCGCAGGCCAATACGCCAAGCCGCGTTCTCAGTTAATGGAAACCAAGCTGGATGAAAGTTTGCCCAGTTATCGTGGCGATTTGGTTAACCATGTTCATTTCAGTGAGTCCGCTAGAACGCCAGATCCACAGCGTATGTTACAAGGTTATAGCTATGCCTCTTTGACCTTAAATTATATTCGCGCCATGTTGGAATCGGACTTGAATGAGCTATTTCAATTGGATAGCGAAACCCAAGCTTTACGCAATTTAAAGCAAGCTGAAGAACTCCATCAAAGCATTCGCCAATATCAGCAAATGGCGCAAATGTTCCATCGCGTCAATGGCGCACAAGCCACACCACAAGGTTTAAAAGAATTTTATACCAGCCATGAAGCTCTGCATTTGCATTATGAGCAAGCATTGACTCGGCAAAGTGCCAATGGCAACTGGTATAACTTATCGGCGCACTTTCCATGGGTTGGGATGCGCACCGCTTCGGCTAATAGTGCCCATGTAGAATATATGCGCGGTATTGCCAATCCAGTTGCCATTAAAATTGGCCCGAAAATGGCCTCTGAGCAGTTGGTTAACTTATGCCAAACCCTCAATCCTAACAACGAAGCTGGGCGCTTGACCTTGATCCACCGTTTTGGCCATAAAGAAATCCAAGCAAAACTTCCAGCTATGATACAGGCGATAAAACGAGCTGGGGTCAAGGTGCTATGGTGTTGCGATCCGATGCATGGCAATGGTCGTTTAACTAATCAAGGTATAAAAACTCGTGAGTTTGAACATATCCAATCAGAGCTTACGCAAGCCTTTGGTATTCACCAACAAGAAGACTCAATTTTAGGCGGTATTCACCTAGAAATGACCGCTGAAGCGGTAATGGAGTGTACAGGAAGTAGCTATCAGGTAAACGAATCTGAGTTAAGCCAAGCCTATACCAGTTTAGTCGATCCAAGGCTAAACATGAGCCAAGCCTTTGAATTAATTGACTCTCTTGACACTTCTATACAAAATTCGTTACAAATTTGCCAAACCAAGCCTTGATCGAAATAAGGCATCTACATTATATTAAAGGTTAGCTTGCCATAGGTCTTTTTAGGTAGGCAAACACTCTGTTGATAATATGTTTTGGTGAAGGAATAACAGCATGGCTTTAAAAAATATAAACCTTGGAATAGGCTTTTTATTGGTGTTTGCATTTGTTAGTAACGAAGTAAAAGCTAGCAATAATTTCTGCAAACCCCGCTATGCTGCAAACGAAAGTTATTATAATTCAAGTTCCGCTGATGAAATCAATGTTATTGCTCATGCAGAGCCAGATTTACCTGCGGTAACTATTACTCCAAAACAAAAAAAGCAAACCAAATCATCCACTAATTTCTTCACATGGCTAACCAAAAGCCATACAATGCCAAGCTTACACTTTATTGAATTTATAGAGTTAATTGGCGATGACGAATCCTAAACAAAACAACTCCAGCTCCAGTAATAAAACTCCTGGTTTTTGGTCCACTGTCAAAAGTGTTCTTGGCGGTATGATTGGAGTTCAAAGTGAATCTCAATTAGAAAAAGATTTCCAAAAAGCAGACCCTGTGAAAATCATCCTTGGTGGCATTATTTTCACCGTAGTATTTATATTTACCATTCTATACTTTGTAAACAAAATCGTTGAGCCAAGTGGATAAACAAAAAGTTTATTTATAAATGGCCATAATTTCTTGGGCGTTATTACGCCCTTTTCCATCACAAGAAATAAATCTTCTTACTGGAAACGACTCTATCTTCTGAGCTTTATCGTAAATCATTCGAGCAAATGGAGTGTCATGATTGGCAACCACAACCGGCACCCCTCGCTTTGCTAAGTGAGCAGCTTCTAATGCCAAATCTCGTTGTTCATCTAGTGAGAAATCTTGTTTGGCATAACTGGTAAAGTTTGCAGTTAATGACCAAGGTAAATAAGGCGGGTCACAATAAACCACACTCCCTTTACGGGTATGAGTCATGGTTTTTAAAAAAGGCTGACAACGAAACTCTGCTTTTTTAGCTTTTTGGTAAAAGAACTCCATTTCTTGGGCTGGGAAATAAGGTCTTTTGTAGCGACCAAATGGTACATTGAATCCGCCAGAACGATTATATCGACAAAGGCCGTTATAACCATGACGGTTAAAGTATAAGAATAATGCTGAACGTTCGATTCCAGAATCAAGTTGATTAAAATGTTTTCTCAATTCATAAAAGCGTTTTTCAGAGTTATATTCCTCAGTAAAATATTGCGAGCAATAATCTATAAAATCAGATTTCTCTCGCTTTAAATCGTTAAATAAATTTATTAAGTCGGGATTGATATCGCTTAATAAATAGCGCTCATAGTTGGTGTTTAAAAAAACAACGCCAGAGCCTACAAATGGCTCAATTAATTTTTTACCATCAGGTAGTGCTTTTAAAATTCTTGGTAAAAGACGGTACTTCCCACCAGCCCATTTAAGAAAGGGTCTTTGAAAAGTGTTTTTGTTGTGCTTCATATTCAAAGAGTAATAGAATTAACAGGCAAGTCATGGTTATGGCTAGTGTAACAAAACCGATCAAGAATAAAAGCTTAAACTGAGGATTCTATGGCTAAAGCTACTTTTCTGTTTGCTCATGGTGCTGGAGCAGACTCAAACTCAAAATTTATGCAAGTTATGGCAAAGCTTATCGCTAATGACTGCATAGAGGTTGTGTGCTTTGATTTCCCTTATATGCAAAGAAGGAAAGCGACAGGAGTAAAATCACCTCCCGATAGAATGCCTAAGCTTCAAGAATCGTTTATTGAACAAATTGGCTCTATTCAAACTGAAAATTTATTTATCGGGGGAAAGTCTATGGGGGGCCGTGTTGCGACCTTGATTGCCAATGAAGTAAACCCTTGTGGCGTGGTCTGTTTTGGTTATCCGTTTCATCCACCGGGCAAGCCTGAAAAAACTCGAACTGAACATTTACAGCAATACTCAGTACCAACATTAATACTTCAAGGTACACGAGATACCTTTGGAAAACCCGATGAAGTATCCAATTACTCTTTATCAAAGTCCATTAAGATGCAATGGATCCAAGACGGTGATCATAGCCTGACTACTTTAAAGCGCTCCCAGCTCACTACTGAGCAAGCATGGAAAGATGCCGCTTTTTCTGCTCAAGCATTCATCCTCAAGCATTTGAAATAAGCCTCAATTTCATTCAATATAGGCATTAACACAAAGTACAAATCACAAACTATGAAAAGCAATCTTTTACTTCTTTTACTAATCAGCTTCAGTTTAACCCTAATGGGTTGTCCTCAAGAAAATGAAAAAAAGCAACACAATTCCGCTCAGATAGAGAGTCAGAATGAACCGCAGACTATTGGCGACTTACTTAATGATATTAACAATTTAATCGCCGATAAAAGTTGCCAAACCAATTCGGATTGCGCATTGATTGCTTTAGGTGCTAGAGCTTGCGGTGGCCCAAACAGTTATGAGGTTTATGCAAAAAACAATATAGATACTGAGAAACTCAATAGTTTAGCCTATCAATTAGAAACTCTTGAAAAGAAACATAACTTAGATAATCAAGTGGTAAGCATTTGTATGGTTGAGCCAAAACCTAGTATTGGTTGCGTGCAAAACCAATGTCAAAAACAGGCAAGCTTTACCGAACTAAAATAAAACTAGTCAACTAGCTTTGCTATTGACTGGATTTTAAAATCATCCTTTGCTTGCTTATATTTAACTTCTGCTAGCAAAGGCTCTTCAAAATAACTCTTTAGCCAATCAAGATTCTGATCATAATGGGCCATGTTAGGCTCTATCTGGTTGGCTACCCACCCCTTTAATTTCAGCCCTCTGGCTTTTATAGCCTGCGCAGTCAATTGAGCATGATTTAAGCAACCAAGCTTCATTCCAACAACTAAAATAACTTCTAATTGATTTTGATCAACCCAGTCCGCATAAGTTTCTTCTTTATTTAAAGGCGTCAACCAGCCACCAGCACCCTCAATTAAACAAACATCCGCTTTGGGAAAGGCCACTTTTTCATTAAGGGTTTCACAACTAAGAGAAACACCTTGTTCTAATGCTGCAATGTGTGGCGCAATTGGTTGCTCAAATACTAATGGATTAACTTGAGGATAAGTGAGCTCCAAATTAGCAGCTTGTTTTATTTTCAAGGCATCGTCATTTACCAAACCATTATAATTAGCCACGCTCCCCAATTGGCTATCAGAAGCAACGGGTTTCAAGCCCGCCACTTTATAGCCAGTATTTACCAAAGCATTGATCATTAAACAAGTAGCGTAAGTTTTTCCCACCTCAGTATCGGTACCGGCTATGAAATATCTTTTTGTCATTTTGTGCACTAATTGGTAAATTTGGGTTAAATGTGTCTAAATGTAGCTTTTCTTGCTAGGGAATTTTAGCATAAGGATATAGACTAAATCTTAGAAACTATGAGTAACCTTTAATTATATGGAATCAGCGACTAATTTTTTTAATAACAACATCCTTTTACTAGGCCTACTTATTGTTGCTGGGCTAGTAATAGCTGTGGTGTTTGCGGCTTTGAAGCACGCCTTAGTACGCCAGCTTGAATCCAAAGTTTCTGAGCTAAACGATGTTCTAGAGCAAAACACAAAAAATATTGCTGAAAAGCAAAGACAGTTAAATGCAAAAACCGTTGCTCATGACGAGTTAAAAAGTTCATTACAGGATTTATCTAATAGACACACTGATTTACGCCACGACTTTAATGACTCTCAAAAAAGCCTAAAAAAAACACAAAGCAATTTTGAGCAAACACAGCAAGACTACCTCAACGCCATGCAGACCATAGCTAACAATAGCAAAGAGCATGAACTTGAAATGCAAGCTCAGAAAAATAGTTACGAACAACAATTATTAAATGTAAGAAAAGATGCTGATAAAGAAGTGGCTGATTTTCAGGAAAACTACAAAGCTGAATTTGAGCATCTCAAGAAAAGTCATAAACGTTTAGTTCAGGCTAACCAAACCATGAGCAAAACTGCAGACAATTTACGCGATGAACGTGACTTTTATAGAACTGAATTCCAAACTTTGAGAAACTTTCTACACGACTCTCAAATGGAAAAAGCAAAAAAATTAGTGGATGAACACGCAGAAAAATTATCCGAAACTAATAAAGTTATTAAATTATCTGGCAACCCTGATAAAAACGCATAATTTATAATTCGATTCCATATTCATGATACTCGTTAGGGATGCTCTTCCGAGCAAAAGCGTGTCCATATATTAATTCATAGGTTGCGGCCAGCTCACCACTAGCAAGCTTGTATTCTTTATAAGCCCGCTCCAATTGCCTTATAACACTAGGGCTCATCAACCCTTTTCTGCGAGCTTTATCAACATTATGAGCGCCAATATTTTTAAGATCTCGCATTAATTCGATGGCCTTATCATAGCCTATAACTACGGGCTCATTATCAACAACCGGATCGAGCAAATACGCATTCAGCATAGCGTCACCAAGATGGTGCATATCCAAAAAATCGTTTACGTGTTTATGTTCATCAACAGAAGCCCAGCTTTGTTTAAGTTCATACAAAGTTTCAGGGCCTAAACTAGTAAATAATAATAAGCCATTCGGCTTTAATACTCGATGCAACTCTTTAAATAGCAAGTCTAGAGAATCTATCCATTGAAAAGTTAAGTTTGAAAAAATGAGATCTTGGCTATTCGACTCCAGTGGAATATTCATAGCGTCAGCACAAATGTAGTTTTCTGCACTAGACTGCGATTGACTGTAATCGACCATTCCTTGTGCAATATCCAAGCCAATAACCCTCGCTTCAGGATATTTAGCTTTTAAGCTTCTGGTACAGTGCCCTGTTCCACAGCCAATATCTAAAATAGATTTGGGGTTCAGCTTAAAAAAATCTAAACGTTCAAGCAGTCTATCACCAGCTATTCTCTGAAAAAACGCCGCTTCATCGTAAGTTTTTGCTGCTTTGCTAAATGATCTTGCAACATCCTGCATCTCAATTTGATTAACCATTTTTATCACCTTGCAAAAAGTGAATCATATCTTGAGTAAATTCTTTCCGATTGGTTAAAAATGGCGCATGACTTGCTTTTGGATAAATTTTAAATTCACCAAGAGGATCTAATTCATTAATCGCTTGAGCTGCTTTGTTAGGGACTAATGAATCCAAGCGTCCATAAAGTCTTAGCCTTGGCATCGTTAACTCAGACAGTTGCTTCCTTAAGTCGATATCATTTAACATCGCTAAGCCACCACGCAACGCTTTGCTGGCAGGTGTTCCATGCACAAAAACAGTATCCTTTAGGAACTTTATATCTTCTTTTTGGGTTTCGCTCCCCATCGCTTGGATGGCCAAGAATCGAATAATGGTTCCCTGATAATCCTCTTCTAAAAAACGACAAAACGAGTCCATGATGTTGGGCTTCATCGCATATGACCAATCCGTAGTTTGAACAAATCTCGGGCTTGAAGCCACAGTAATCAATTTGCTCACTCGCTTAGGTGATTGCAATGCAATATTAGTAGCGACCACCCCACCTAATGACCATCCTAAATAATGCGCTTTTTCTGGGGCAACTTTTAACACCTGCTCAGTTAGCAACTTCAAATCATACTCAGCACTTGGTATAGGCGAACGACCAAATCCGGGTAAATCTATCAAATGAACACGGAACAATTTACTTAAATCATCAAGCAACAACTCCCAAATTCCAGAGTGTAATCCCCAGCCGTGTAATAACACTAAGTCGTTTCCTTGCCCATGAGATTCAATATAGGGTTTTAATTTTGACACTTAAACTACCTTGATACTTTTTGTTAATTGCTCAACTAGCTGCTCTAACTGAGCTTTGCTATGTTCTGCGGTTAAAGTAATTCTTAAACGAGCGGTATTCTGTGGAACAGTTGGTGGACGAATAGCCATAACTAAAATGCCATTATCTTTTAACTCTTGACTGACTCTAATGGCTTTATCATTTCGCTTCAATAATAAAGGCTGTATGGCTGTTTCAGATTCCATTAGTGGCAAATCATTCTCAAATGCTAAAGCGCGAAAATAGCGGATATTCTTTTGCAAATTTACTCTTCGTTCAGGCTCGGTTTGCAGCAATTCCAATCCCGTTCGATTAGCTGCAGCGATAGGCGCTGGCATGGCAGTGGTATAAATATAACTTCGGGCAAATTGAATTAGCGAATCGATTAAAGTTTTGGAGCCTGCGACAAAGGCACCAAAACCTCCAATGGCCTTACCTAAGGTTGCCATATAAATTTCCGCATCAGATTGTGACTTACCATAGTGCTCTAAAGTGCCCTTTCCCTGCTCACCCAAGACACCAAAACCATGCGCATCATCAATCATTAAGCTGGTTTTAAATCGCGACTTTAAAGATAACAATTCATCAATCGGGGCTATATCGCCATCCATACTAAAAACGCCATCCGTTACAATCAATTTAGTCTCAACAGATTGTTGTAATTGTCTTTCTAATGAACTCATATCCGCATGAGCATAACGAATATTTTTAGCTTCACTGGCCAATCCGCCATCAATTAAAGAAGCATGGTTGAGCTTATCTTGAACAATTAAATCTTTTTTATCGAATAAAGAAGTCAGCACGCCAAGATTAGCCATAAAGCCAGTAGAAAACAGCACTGCTTTTTCTATTCCTAAAAACCGAGCAATTTCTTCTTCTAAAAGATGATGTTGGTGACTATGACCAATAACTAAATGCGAGGCTCCGCTACCCACGCCGTGTTTGTTGGCAGAGCTTTTTAAAGCTTCGATCATCTTAGGATGATTAGCTAACCCTAAATAATCATTGCTACTAAAATTTACAAAGCTTTTTCCTTCAACCTTAATCGAAGTGCTTTGTGGGCTTTCAAGAGTTATACGCTGGCGAATAAGATCTTGCGCCTGACGTTGTTGCAACCTTTGTTGCAATTTGTTCAACATTTTAAATTTCTTAAGCTTGCTTTAGGCTTGAGTGGCGTCGTAAAACATTTCTTTCTTTTTAGGAAGCTCTTGCGCTAGTTCTTGAACCAACTCTTCTTGGGTTGCTTCAGAGCCTTCTGGCTTAATTCCAAGTTGTTTGAACAGCTTCATATCCGCTTCAGCTTCAGGGTTAGCAGTGGTTAATAATTTTTCGCCATAGAAAATAGAATTGGCGCCGGCCGTATAGCAAAGGGTTTGTGTTTCTTTGTTCATATCTTCACGGCCCGCCGACAAACGAATATAGGATTTTGGCATTACAATTCGTGCAGTTGCAATCATACGAACAAAGTCAATTGAATCTAACTTTTCAACTTCACCTAAAGGGGTTCCCTCAACCGCTACTAACATATTAATCGGCACTGATTGTGGGTGTTCTGGCATATTTGCCAACTGCTGGATTAGGCCATAACGATCTTGAGTTTGCTCACCCATTCCAATAATGCCACCCGAACAAACGTTAATCCCTGCATCTCGCACATTTTGTAATGTATCCAAGCGATTCTCATAGGTTCGAGTAGTAATAATTTGTTGGTAATATTCTGGCGATGTGTCTAAATTATGATTGTAATAATCCAGTCCTGCATCGGCAAGCTGTTGCGCTTGATCATCATCCAACATGCCCAAGGTCACGCAAGTTTCTAAACCAAGTGACTTCACCTGTTTAACCATTTCTAGCACCACCGCCAAATCCTTTTCACGCGGAGAGCGCCACGCCGCCCCCATGCAAAACCGAGTCGCACCAGTTTCTTTAGCTTGTTGCGCTTTGGTCACAACTTCTTCAACTGCCATCAATTGCTCTTTTGAAAGACCAGTATTGTAATGACCCGACTGAGGGCAATAAGCGCAATCTTCAGGGCAAGCACCAGTCTTAATACTTAACAAAGTACTGGTTTGCACTTGATTCGGATTGAAATGCTGACGATGAATAGTCTGAGCGGCAAATAACAAATCATTAAACGGCTGGTTGTAAATAGCCTCAATTTCCCCCAAAGACCAATCGTTGCGGATTTGACCACTGTTTAAAATATCTAAATTTACCGGTTTGCTCATTGCTCAATTTACCTTATGATACATTTATAGTTGCTAATTATGGCTTAACGGATTAAGCAAAAACAGCTAAACATATGATTTATATATTATTTTAAACTTTTCATATATTCATTCGAACCCTGAAAAGTTGTTAACCAAACAAAAGGAATTATGGTTTACAAGCAATTTTACCCTGTTTTAAAGCGCACAGCCAATAGAATTCTGGCTGGTCAATCCTGCGTCTTTTGTCAGTTACCTACCCTTAAAAATTCAATCTGCGATACCTGCACCAAATCTATCAAAAACACCTATCAACGATGCTTTCAATGTGGCGTAAGCATAACCTCAACTATAAACCAGCAACGTTGCGGTGATTGCTCACAAAAACCGAAGCCATACCATAGATTAGTAACCGCCTGTCATTACGACTTCCCTGTTAACCAAGCCATTGGCCGTTTCAAGTTCAATCGCCAGTTGCATTTAGGCAAGGCTCTAAGTCAGCTGTTAACTCAAACCATCCAAGAATCCTATCAAGATGAGCCATTGCCAGAATTAATCTTGCCTATTCCTTTACATCCTAAAAGATTAACAGAACGAAACTTCAATCAATCACAGCTCATTGCAAAGTCGATAAATAGCGCTTTGCAAATACCGTTCTCCGCAAATCATTTACAACGTATAAAAAACACACCTCACCAAATTGGGCTAAAAGCTATAGAACGCAGGAAAAATCTTAAAAATGCTTTTATCATTAAAAAATCCTTACCTAAACATATTGTTTTAGTCGATGATGTAGTAACCACTGGAACAACAATTACTGAAGCTAGCAAAATCTGTTTAAAGAGGGGCGCTGAAAGGGTTGATATTTGGTGCTTGGCAAAAACTTAGGTATATTCATACTAATAATAATTATTTTATAGAGCCATGAAAAAAATATTAATAACACTCCTAATCATAATAGCCCTGCCAATTTTTATATTATATATCACAGGCCACGGTTATATCTTAACTGCAGTTTCTCGTACCTACTTGGTAGGTAACACCACTGCAAATATTAACGATCATCAACAGTTTAATACTCGAGTAATTTCAGCTTCAAAAACACAAGCTTGGAAAACTAGCAATAATTACCCAAAACCTTTACCACAAGAATTACACGCCCAATTATCACAAGGCAAAGCGTCGGCATTTATGGTGATTCATCAAGGAAAAATCGTCAGCGAAAAATATTTCAACGGTTATACCGATAGAAGCAAAACCAACTCCTTTTCCATGGCAAAAACCATTGTGACCTTAATGGTTGGTAAAGCGATTGAAGAAGGTTATATTGAAAGTCTGGATCAAGCGGCGACGGACTTTATTCCTGAATTTCAAACAGATCCTTTGGGCAAAGAAGCCAGCATTGGTTCTTTTTCGACTATGACTTCAGGCTACGATTGGGATGAACAATATTACAGTCCCTTTAGTCCGACTGTAGAACTTTTTTATGGTGATGATGTTGAAGACTTTGTCTTGTCAGGCTCTTTTAGTTCAAAACCTGAAAAGGTTTTGTATTATTCAAGTGCCTCGACTCAAATTTTGGCACTGATCTTGGATAGAGCTTTAAAAGCCAAAGATTCCAATTGGACTTTATCGAAGTATCTCAGCCAAAAATTTTGGCAACCCTTGGGTATGAACGATGATGCGCTTTGGCATCTTGACGGCCAAGGAATGGAGCTTGCTTATTGCTGTATAAATACCAATGCTCGTAATTTTGCAAAATTTGGTCAACTGATGCTACAAAACGGTCAATGGCAGAATAAGCAGCTGATAGATGCTGATTATATTCGCTTAATGTCTAAACCAACATTAGCCAATAATTATGGTTACTCGACTTGGTTGAACTCAGATAATAAGCCTCAATACTACGCTTTTCGCGGACACCTTGGACAGCGCATCATCATAGTTCCAAGCCATGATCTTGTGATTGTGCGCTTAGGCGAAGATTCACTTGGCGGTATTGAAGTTTTAGAAAGTTTGTATGTAAAACATTCTCTTGAATTGATACAACCATAAATTCGTTATGCACAGCAACTGGCCTTTACAAACTATTGCTAGCGGTACTGGTAATAGCTGATACAATGCCGATTAACTATAATTTTATCGGCATTACTTTTGCTCAATAAAGATCGCTCCTCTCAAGTTTTACAAATTTCTCTGCCCATAGTTGGCGGAATGATTTCGCAAAACGTTTTGAACCTTGTCGATGCCGCTATGGTTGGTACGCAAGGCTCGGCAGCGATCGCGGCGATTGGTATTTCTGGTTTTATTAACTTTATGGCGGTGGCATTTTTTATGGGCTTTGCCGCCGGCGTCCAAGCCATGGTCGCAAGACGAATGGGCGAGAAGCGCGACTCAGAGGCAGCTTTCCCTCTCAATGGCGCATTATTGATGATCACTGTCGCCGCAATTCCAGTCAGTATCATTTTATTCTTTTTGGCTCCGGAGATACTCGGCTTTCTAAACGACGACCCTGAACTGTTAAAAGAAGGAGTGCCTTACCTTCAAGCACGCTTTGCTGGCATCTGGGCAATTGGACTTAATTTTAGTTACCGAGGGTATTGGAGCGCCATTAAGCGAACCGAGTTTTATTTACGCACCCTCCTGGTCATGCACGCCATTAATATATTCTTAAACTATTGTCTAATTTTCGGTAATTTTGGTTTCCCTGAGTTAGGTACTCTCGGCGCAGGAATAGGTACTACCATCTCCTTAACTTTAGGAACGTTTTATTACCATTACTTGGCTCAGAAACATACTTCAGAATATGGCTATTTGAAGCATGTTGCACGTTGGACGACCCTTAAAGACATTATAAAAATTTCATTGCCCTCTTCAATTCAGCAATTATTTTTTGCAGCAGGATTTACCGCTCTTTTCTGGATCATAGGTAAAGTAGGAACCGATGAATTAGCCGCTGCTAACGCAATAACCAATGTCATGTTAGTAGGGATCTTACCTTGTATTGCATTGGGAATTGGAGCTGCAACTTTAGTGGGGCAAGCATTGGGAAGAAAAGATCCAAAAGATGCTTATTTATGGGGTTGGGATGTTTCAAAAATGGCATTAATTTTCGCCATTGGTTTAGGCATTATATTTTATGCATTCACCGATCCCATTATGGGGATTTTCCTAACAGAAGAAGCAGCTCTAAAAGCAGCTCATTGGCCGTTTAAGCTTTCAGCATTGATCATCATAATTGATGCCATTGGTTTAGTTTTTTTAAATGCGTTAAGCGGGGCTGGATATACCAAGCCCCCTATGTACGTATCCTTGATAACTCAATGGTTAATGTTTTTACCAGTGGCTTACTACATCGGTCCTGTGATGGGCTACAGTTTAAACCTTATTTGGTTAGCTTATGGTGTCTACCGCGTTATTCAAACTGGCGCCTTTGTATGGCTATGGCAAAAGCGCAGTTGGGTACACGTTACTTTCGAATAAAATCAAACCTCGGAAAAGCTATGGATGCCAGTGTAACGAATAGCAACAAGGGTAAGTACCAAGCATATTGCACTGGCGCTACCGGTGAAATAGCAAAACTGGCGCCGAGTAATAAACACTGAGCTCCATAGGGCAACATTCCTTGAATTACACAGCTGCCAATATCCACTAAACTGGCACTTCTTTTTGCACTAATTTCACTTTCATCAGCTAACTGCTTGGTGACTTTACCACTTAGAATGATGCTAACCGTATTATTGGCAACGGCTAAATTTGTTACGCCACAAGTTGCCAAAATAGCCATTTGGGTTCTCTTTTTGCTGCCTCTTAACCCAAACCAGGAAACTAACTTTTCAACTAACCAAGCTAGTCCTCCTGCTTTTTGCATTAAGGCGCCTAAACCACCCACTAAAAACGATAGCAAAAATATTTCCTGCATGCTGGTGAAACCTTCATACATCACTTTACTAACTTCCATCCCTACAAAATCCGCATCAGCAAACCCTACAATTATTGCCGAAATAATGCCTATGGTTAACACCAAAAATACATTCCACCCTTTAATAGCAAACACCAGGATCAGCAAATAAGGTATCAATTTAATTAAGGAATATTCTTTAATTTCTAATTGCTCGCCAGGAGATACCCAGTAGCTGTATAACAATAAACAAATTAATGCTGCGGGAATGGCTAAGTAGGCATTTTGCTTCAATTTATCCTTAGCGGTTGCACCTTGGGTTCGAGTTGCAGCAATAGAAGTATCTGAAATTACCGACAAATTATCTCCAAAAACAGCGCCACTTAGTAATATACCAGCAACTAAAGCCCCAGGAACTTGTAATGTTTCACTTAAGGCTACGCCAATAGGAATAAGTGCAGCCAATGTGCCCATTGAGGTTCCCATGGAAAAAGATAAAATAGCAGCGATAACAAAAAGGCCAGGCAAAACTAAACTTGAAGGAACTAAGTTCAAAATTCCGTTAACCACCGCATCAACTGCTCCTATGCTTTTAGTAAGCGAAGCAAATGCCCCTGCTAATAAATAGATTAGGCACATAGCAATAATACTGCTGTCTCCAATCCCTTTAATAAAGGTTTCAATTGCGTTCTCTAGCCTTTCATGACTAATGGCAATAGCAATAGCTATTGCAGGTAATATGGCGACTGGCGCAGGTAATTGATAAAACGCATAGTCCACGCCTTGAAAAGTGAAATAGACTCCTGTTCCAATGAACAGTGTGAAAAATATCAATAACGGAGTTAAGGATAACGCAGCTCTTGAGCTCGATGGCGTTTGTAATTTCGGAGTTGAAATCAAGATCTCTTGACTCATCATTCTTTCCTCATAAAAAAATGCTTGCGAGCCTAGGCCTGACGTCATTAAGACAACTTTTTAGCAGAATTTATTATGCGCTCGCAAGCGGTTCAAATCAGCGCAATGAAATTGGATTCTATGCTAAGTTATTAATAAGCACAATACTTAACCATGAATCATTTTCTAATCTAAATAAATATCTATTTCAACATATTGGACGCAGCTGCTTTTGATAACTGCAAGAAATAATAGTCGTATTTATAATCTTTCTCGAAACCATAATCTTTATACAACTTATGTAACTTATGATTTTCTTTACGAGTAGTCACTTCAACTCGAATAGCGCCAGCTTCTTTGCAATCTTCGCTAATCTTATCTAGAAGTTGTTTCGCCATCAGTCGCTTGTTATTACCCGATTTAAGATAGAAGTCATTCAAAATCCAAATTGGTGCCAGTCCAATACTGGAAAAAGAGGGATAAAGCACTACAAATCCATGCAAGTCATCTCCTGATTGAGCCAAATAAATCTTTACGTCCTCATTAAGTATTCGTTGCTTTAAAAAAGCTCCAACCGCATCAGGAGCTGCAGTTTGTTTAAAGTGCTGACGATAGTCATCAAACAAAGGAGTCAACTTTTCTAAGTCATTGATATTGCAGGTTCTAATTTCCAAAACAGTCTCCATTCGGAATTTTTATACATTATTCAGGAAGAATTCAGTTTACCTAATCTAAAGTAGGAACCATCGTAATAAAAGCTATTTTACATAGATTTATTGCCACTGTTTAGTTTCATAGGAGATAGCCATGAAAAAATTGATAACCCCATTAATTGCTATAGGCCTTTCATTTGGCTTGTCGCAGGTAGCTGTTGCTAAAGAGCATCATGGCCCAAAGAAGTCACATGCGCAAAAGCACCGTTCAGTGCAAAATGACAAAGCACATCATCGTTCTTCGAACCATCGTGCAAATCATAGAGCCAGTCAGCGCGGTCAATCCCGTAGCCATGACGCCTATCGGAATAATCATCAAGCGAATGGTAGTAAGCACCGCTATGATCGTCGTTCTAATCATCGTTATGACAGACGCTACAACCATAGACACAGCGATCGTTATGGTCATGATCGTCATTATCGCAACCATTATAAACCACGCCATAGACACTATTATAGTTACAACAACTATTATCCACGCTATGACTACTACCCAACCTCAGTTTACTACTTAGGACAAGATTGGTACTACTATGGCAATGCTTATCATCCGTTCCCACGCGGGCATGTGCATAGCCGCCATTGTCGTCACCGTTATTGGGAGCCATTAGCAGTAGGCCTAATCCTTGGCTCGGTGCTGGGCTGGTAAACAATACAGATGTTCCGTTTTCGCTAGTAGAGGTCATGTCCCCCAAGTTGATATAAGACCTCTTATCAACCAATCCTCTACTAGCTTTTTATCCTCATGCTCACGGAAGAGCGCCCCTTATTATCTTTAAAGTCAAAATAAAAAGCCCTTCAACAGAAGGGCTTTTTATTACATTCAACCAATCGGAGAACCGGGCGGCATTTTAACATCGGGCAAAGACTCGATTTTTAAATCGCCATTAAAATATTTATCCAACATAGATTTTAACCATCCAAACCTTTCTGGATTTCTTTTAGCTTGTGTATTTAACCAACCGCTAACTTTTCCTAACTCATTATACAAATGGGCTTTAACTTCAGGTGAAGCTTGCGCTGACTCAGCAGCTTTAATTAATTCTGATAAAGTTAAATAATCCACTCTTTGTTGAATCAAGCCATCCAAACCTTTGGTTTGATTTGCCATCAAAGTGGCATCCAATAATTGCTTCACCATTTCTGACAAACCCAACTGTTCAGAGTCGCTAGCATCTTGTTGCAACAAACGCGCTAAACGTTTCGGATTTAACAACAAAGCCAAAGAATGTTGCGCCGAAGTATCTGCCATAGAAACTGGATCGAGAGTTAAGCCAGTATTACTTGGAAAGCTTTCACGGTTACGATAATAACCGTAAGCTTTCGGCGGAATTACCGACAAAATGGAATCAGGAACACTCAAAGTTTCTACGGACAAAGTTTCCAATAGAGCATCCAATGCTGCTTGCTGCGTATCTTTTGCCACAAACGTCACTGGTTTAAAACTATCGCCTTTAACGCTGTATTCGTACTCAACCCCAGCGATTAATTTAACCGCAGCTTCAGCTTGATAGCGATGGAATAAATACAATGGTACGAGCGTTTCAGCCAACTCAGAATAAGGAGTTCCATGCGCTAGATTGTCATGGCCAAATTTCGCCAATGCTTTTGCTCTAATAGCTAATACACGCTCTAGCTCTTTTGCAGGGTTTTCACCATTGTCCCATAAATGTCCAGTTGGATGGGCACCACCAACGGGACGCGCATCAGGATCTGATAAAAAAAGTAAATTCTTATCACGCATACCTTTTAAAATAGCCTTTAGCCCTTTTACTTCTTCATTAGAATTAGCAAATTCCGAATAACCATAGCGCACAGCTTCAATGTCCCACTTACCAATATCGGTTGCATAAGCGTCCGTTAAACTAACTTTATCGCCCTCTAATTTAACCAAAGGATGTGGATAATCCATTACCGAAGCTCGTGCATCTGGACTTGCTGCAAAGTTGTGCGCAATACCAATGGTATGCCCTACTTCGTGTGCCGAGAGCTGGCGAATTCTTGCCAATGCCATTGCTTCGGCTGCTTTAGCTTTATCTTCAGAGTTGTCTCCATAAATACCCGTTAAAGCATTAGCAATTAACAAATCTTGGCGTACACGCAAGGAACCTAAAGTAACATGGCCTTTTAAAATCTCGCCGGTGCGCGGGTCAGAAACTGAAAAGCCGTAAGACCAACCACGAGTGGCACGATGCACCCATTGAATCACGTTATAACGAACATCTAAGGGATCAGCGCCTTCTGGTAAAATCTCAACTTTATAAGCACCTTCTAACCCAATTGCATCAAATGCTTGCTCCCACCAACGAGCGCCATCTAACAAAGCACCTCGAACAGGCTCTGGCACACCGGGATCTAAATAATAAACGATTGGTTTTATGGTGCCTTTTTTATCGCGTTCAATGCGATGACGGTAAATTAAACGTTGATCAATAGGTTTAGTAATTGGCGTTGCATAGTCTTTATAGCTTAATTCAAAATATCCCGAGTGCGGATGGAATTTCCTTGGTTGGTAACCGTCGTCGGGCAAAGCAACAAAAGACAAATGTTGATGCACACTAATATCATTAGGTGAAGGCGTTACCTGACGAACATATTGACCAGGATTAGAGCCTTTAAAGGTCAATACCGATTCAAACAAAGTATTTTTAGGGAAGTTTTTAACTTTTTTAGTATTTAAAGCTGAGCGCGAAGTATCCACAGAAAAACTGCCTTGGCTTCTCGCTTTTAATCGAGCCGAAACACCATGCAAATCCTTTAAAAGGTAAGGCGTGAGTTCAACTAATACTTTATTGCCACGTGTCGCTTCAACTTTAAAACCCGCTAATACAGAACTGGCAAAAGCTTGTGCGATAGAGTTTTTTTCCGCTTGATTATCAGTATCAGCTCGATAGTCAGTATTTAATTGCTTCAATAAAACCTTGTCACCATAACGCTCAAACTGCACTAAACGGCTTTGTCCCAACTGACCTCGGTCAAGACCAATATCGTTTGAACCCAAGCCATAGGGTAAGCCTGTATAATAAATAAAAGGTTGATTGAACTTGCTAACCTCCAACCAAACTTTCCCTTTCGATTGACTAATGTAATAAGGCATAAAGCCATCCACTCTTTTCGCTTGAGCTTCAACTTCTGACCAACTTTGTGCAGTTAATCCTTGAGTAAAAAACAACAAGCTAGTCAGAGTTACTAACGAAATAAAACCTTTTATTATCTTCATAGTGAAACCTTGCTCTTTATAATTTATTAAAATGCTTTGTTAAAATATAAACTGTTTAAAAACAAACGTGCCGAACCCATCCAATACCCACGGAAGTTTAAGTTGTCATTAAACACAACTATCGAACCGCGCCCTTTTCTCATAGCAATAACAGCTGGAGTTCCTTTAATCGCTTCAATATTTTCATCTGAAGCATAACCTGCCATTAAAGGGTTGTTACTGTATCTGGCGAGAGTGACAAAACTCTGCTTAGGCTGTTCAAGAATTTGCACACCGGCTTTAGTTACAGGTAACGTCTTAGCGTTTAAACCATAAGTCAAAGGATGGGTAACATCCAATTCGGTTTTAAAAATAGCCCCTCCTATGATTTGCTCTGCAAAACTTTCACCTCGCTCAGCATAAGGGCGTTCAGAGTTATCCAATTTGGGACGCTTTGCCAACACTAAATCCGCTAGCTTATGTTTTATCAGCCAATTCACCGCTGAGCGTGAAGCTATTATATTTCCACCAGAATTCAACCAGCTTTTAAAGCTGGCTAACTCAGTTTCATTAAGGTCTGGATAAGATCCACTAACCATAATTAAATGACTGTAAGTTTCTAAATCAATTGATGGCAGTTTTTTTGCTTTTTGCATACTCACTGGAATTTGCAAACGTTGATCCAATTGAAACCACACCTCACCCGCTTCAGTAGAGGAAACACCTTCCCCTATTAGCAATAAAGGTTTTGCCGAGCTCAACACCTCGACACTGGGCGAACCTAAATCAATACCTTTTTTGGCAAAGCCTGTATCTAAAGCGGTTAAATCAATACCTTTGTTTTGACCAAATTCGCTCCAAATTTTCTTGAGCTTATCAGAACTTTTCTTACCGTCTAAAGAGACAATTAAGTGGCCAGTTCCATACTCGCCACTTGAGTTTAGGTCATTAGCATTTGAGGTGAATGGTTTGGTATTTAAACGAACTGAATAGCCTGCATTCATTAATCTTTGCGCTAAGGACAAGGAATAAAAATTATCATTAGAAAAAACATAAGCAATTGCGGATTCTGAATCTATTAATTGACCTTGCTTAGATGATACCTTCTCTGTTTCTAATGCAAAATATTGTGATCCGTTTAAAAATTTAAAATCAAAATTAAACGCTAGTGGCAAGGTCCAAGCTGACACATCATAAAAAGTGTTATCTTTAAAGCGTGTGCGCTTTTCGAACATAGCTTTAATCAGACCATATTGCGCTTGTTTTAAAGGCACTATATAAGTGCTATCAGCTTTATAGGTTTTCCCAAGAAAAGTTTTATCTTTAGCTAGCTTTTCAACCTTAACCTGATGCTGTGACATTAAAGTTAAAAACTCTTTAATTCGCCCTTCGTCATTACTGCTAAAAGCTATGGCTTTAAAAGCATCTTTGCTTGCTTTTTGTTGTTGTTCCGCAAAGAAGTCTTGCTGGTACTTTTTTAATTCAGAGGATAATTTTTTCGCCGCTGTTAAAGTCGAAAAAGAAGTTGCCACTTGATTACGAACGGTAAAAGGAAAAGTTAAGCCACCATAATCACTATCTTGGGCATGACCACGTGAACTTGCTTGCTCAAACAAGATCCCGATGCCGCCATTAATATCTGGGAAAGTTGAACCCTTTCCATAATAAAAGTCATCAAAAGATTCTTTGCTGTAATAAGACACACCCAACTTATCTAAAGCTTTAGCATGATAAGCTGCGATTTTATTAGTAACGTCAAAATTTTCTTGACTAGTCAGCGGGTTCTGTCTTGATGGTACTCCAGGTTGAAAAAAGTAAGTGCTATTAGGAAACATTTCATGGAAGTCTCCAACAATAGTAGGACGCCAATCATAAAATAATTTTACTCGCGCGCGTGACTCTGGATGTTGCAATAGTAACCAATCACGATTTAAATCAAACCAATAATGATTAGCGCGACCTCGTGGCCAATCTTCATTAAGCTCGATTGAACGCGGATCTGAAACTAATTGCGCTCCTTTATAACGATTAACCCAATTAGCGAAACGATCCATACCATCGGGATTTAACATTGGATCAATTACCACAATGGTGTTTTCCAATAACTGCTTAATCCAATCTTCTTTTGACGCTGCCAAGCGATAAGCCACCAATGGTGCGGCATTTGCTCCGCTTGGCTCATTACCATGTACCGAATAACCTAAATAAACAACATTAGGTACATCAGTAAAGTCCAATGCTTTACGTTTTTGTTGGGTCTCATCAAGACGAGCTAGATTCTCAGGACTAGAAATAAAAGAGGCAATTAAGGGACGTTGTTCATGAGTTCGCCCCGTTTGTTGCAAAATAACTCTATCGGAAGTCTCCGCCAGACGCTGAAAAAATGCATAAGATTGATCAGGACGCAGGTGCCAATCGCCAATGGGATAACCCAAAGTTTCACTCGGTTTCGCTACTTTTGACTCAAACTCTAGTGATTGATTGAAATAATAGTCAAATTTATCCGTGGCCTTCGCTGAAACGGATAAAATGCCAATAACCAAAACACTGGCTAACTTTCGCATTCTCAACATTGTTCTCTCTTTTTAAGTATTATTTAATCATTCTAACGCTTGCAAACTTCACCGCAAGCCCAAAGATAGAGTATAATTGCATAATATTCAGACATTTGGTTATAACATGATTTCAATTTCAGAGGCGGCTCAAGAGCACTTTCAACGTTTACTGGCAGGACAAGAAGAAGCTGACACAGGTATTCGCGTATTTGTAGTCAATCCTGGAACTTCCCACGCAGAATGTGGTGTCTCTTATTGCCCACCAGATGCTGTAGAAGAAAATGATACCGAATTAAAGTATGACGGTTTCTCAGCGTTTATCGATGCTGAAAGCGCACCTTATTTGGAAGATGCTGAAATCGATTACCAAAAAGAACAAACCGGTGGTCAATTAACCCTTAAAGCCCCAAATGCCAAAGCACGAAAAGTTGATGATGATGCTCCAGCAGAAGATCGCATTAAATATTTATTGGAATCTGAAATTAACCCAGAGCTAGCCAATCATGGGGGGCAAGTGAGTTTAGTAGAGCTAACCGATGATGGTATCGCGGTATTACAATTCGGCGGCGGTTGCCAAGGCTGTGGCATGGTTGATGTCACGCTAAAAGAAGGCATCGAGAAAAACCTAATGGAAAAAGTACCCGAAGTGTCGGGCGTAAAAGACGTCACCGAACACGCCGCGGGCGAGAATCCTTATTATTAATTTATTTCACGAATCAAAAGACGTGCCATATCACACGGCACGTCATTCCCGTGACCACGGTAATCCTGCCAAAGTGAGCACCAAACCATTATGCGCATAAAAACCCTACTAACACTAATATCAGCCCTTGCCCTATCAGCATGCGTAGGCCAGTCCATTAAAGTAGAAGCGGCACAAATCAAAATGCTTAACTTTGAGCCAACAGCTTGCCAACTGTTAGGCGAAGTCTACGGCACCCAAGGCAACATAGTAACAGGTCTATTCACCACCGACGAAGAACTGATTGCAGGCGCTAAAAACGATATTCGAAATAATGCGCTAGCTTTAGGTGCGGACAGTTTATTAATAACCCGAACCAATCCTAACAGAACAGAAAGACTCGACTTTTATAGCTTTTATGGCAAGGCTTATAAGTGTCTTTGACTTCATATAAAGCATCCAGTAACCTTAAATTTACATTAATAAAAACAAATAACTAATATCTGGACTCATTTGTAAGAGATTCGCAATTAAGTATCAAAAAGCTCGGAATTCCGAGCAATCATGCACTTTTTGACCGCTTTTACTATGGTATTAGCGATAAAATCGACACTCTGTTTTTTTTAACTTTTAAATCAAAGTGTTATATCTGAGTTCTGGTATTCTTATGTTAACTATCTATGAATATCGACTACAACGTAATTGCAACTGGGCTCTTAGCGCCTGTGGCTGTTTTAGCTGTTAAAACGCTGCTCGATTTCAGTCTTGCACATGTATTTGTTAAGTATTTATCATGGCTTCCAGTGCGTGGAATGTTTCGTGATAAACCACCAAACCTCAAAGGGGAGTGGGAACAAATATGGGGCTCTGCTGGAAGTGGTGATTTTGAGAAAGACACAGATCGGCACAGTCACATGGAGCTAAAGCAATTTGGTCGTTACTGTTATGCTGAATTCACATCCAAGGGAGTAAAGTATTGCCTGTTTGGAAAAATAAAAAACTCTTACCTTGTTGGTGAGTGGTACGACATAAAGGAAAAAACTGCTTACTTTGGTGGTTTCCAATTGCGAATTATCGACAGCTCTACCATAGAAGGGAAATACGTAGGTCATTCCAGAAAAACATGCAAAGTTCAACAAGATGATTGGAATTGGAAAAAAATCGATAGCTAACAAGGCGCTCGTTCGGATGCAAACTACGCTACGCTTCGTTTGCACCGCACAGTTTGGTCGTTAAGCTTTAATCAATTCCCCATGCAACAACCCTAAAACCTCTTCCGCGTCGTCATCATTCACTAAAAAAGATAAATGGTGATCACTTGAGGTGTGGCTTAGTAGTAGCCATTGTTCTGGGAGGTGTTGTTGGTCCATTTGCATTAGATGCCATAGGGCTTGGCTGGCGTGGCAACCAACTAGGCTGATAATAGCACTGTGAGAAAGAAGCACGCTTTTGCAAACTTCAGCCAGCTTTTGTGATAGTTCAGTTAAAACACTTTCGGAATAAATACTGTTGCTGTTATCAATTTCGAGGACTAACGATTCTTTGGTAGATGCCAATAGCTCACTAGTTAAACCAAATTCATTGATGACAGCGAATACTTTTTGCAAGGTATCTGGCTGTTGTCCGCGTCGCCCTAGCAACAAGGTAATCACCGGGATATTTTGTTTTAAGGCTATGGCTTTAACCCATTTCGATTCTTGATGTTTATCGTTAACGATAGTTCCTGCAACACTGGGTTGTTTGGTGCTTCGAATTTCAATCGGGATACCTTGCGGTGCAACCGCGCTTAGACACCTTGGGTGTAACACTTTTGCGCCTGCTTGCGCCATATCAAAGGCTTGGTTGTAACTGAGCTGTTCTAATTTTAATGCGCTAGTGACTTTATTGGGGTCACAGGAATAAATCCCATCAACGTCTGTCCAAATTTGCAAAGATTCAGCCGACAATAAACTCGCAAAATAAGCCGCAGAAGTATCGGAACCTTCGCGTCCTAATAAAACCGTTTGTCCATTAGCATTGTTCGCAATAAAACCTTGGCTTAAAATAACCTGTGATTCACTCGCCCATTGTTCTGCAAGCTCTGTATTAGCACGCGGACGGCAAACTGCATTTAAGAAATATTCGTTCACATTTTTGGGTTCATCATCAACTGCTATCAAATGCTGTCGTGCATCAACCCATTGAGTTTTAGCATCAATGTTTTTGGCTAAATAGGCTTCACCTAAAGTTGAAGATAATAACTCACCGTGAGCAACTAGTTCCGCACGATCACAAGGTGATAAAGCGTTTTTCTCACGAATATTAGCTACCACAGTTCGCAAGCTTGCAAACCAGGGTTCTAAAATAGATGGTTCAATGAATAAATTTTTCGCCATGTCTTGATGACGTTTAACAATGCTTTCCAATAAAGCTTCGCCATGGCCTTGACTCGACTCTAACGCTAGTTGCTCTAATTGATTGGTAACGTCTTTAAAGGCGGAATGAATAACCGCTACTTGGTAGCCTTGTTGCAAATGGTCTTCAACAATCGATTGAATATTTTGCCAATCTTGAAGGCTCGAAACGCTTGAGCCGCCGAACTTTAACACTCGCCATTGAGCATTAATATTTTCTTTTGTCATATCTTATTGACCAGCTTCCAGTTGATATTGATTTCCACAATAAGGACAAGCCCCTTTCCCATCATCATCTAACGGAATATAGACTCTTGGGTGCTGATTCCAAAGGGTATCGTCTGGCATCGGACAACTTAATGGTAAGTCGTCTTTGGTTATTTTCTTTGCGCTCTTGGACACAGTATCAGACATTGGGATCTCCTTTATAACTTACCTTATTGTACCTATTGTGGGGCAAATGTCGAAGCCCATAATTCGGCTACAAACTCTGCTGTTCCTTGCACTTTATCATAGGCTAGTATCCCTGAATCCATGTCCAAGCGTTTCTGGTTAACTTGCGATTGATATTGCTCATAAATAGCTTTTAATTTTTGTGATGTCTCAAGTTCTAAATGCCCTTCTTGCTCCAACCAATTAAGCCAAAAGTGATTACTATATATATCGGGCAAAGCGGTATCTTTCTGAGCTAATGACAACACCCAATATTGCACTAAAAATTCTATATCGACTAAACCACCCTTTCCTTGCTTAATATCCCATTGTTGTTCTGAAGTTCGATCTAAATTAGCACGCATTTTATCGCGCATCTCAATCACATCTTCTTTTAAATCGGCATTGGATTTAAGCAATTCAATTCGACTAGCTTTATATTGCTCAGCCAAATTATCATCACCCGCAACCACTCGCGCTCGGACCAAAGCTTGCTTCTCCCAAGTCCACGCTTCATTTTCTTGGTAATCTACAAATGCATTTAATTCGCTCACTAATAAGCCTGAGCGCCCCGATGGTCTTAAACGCGTATCAACCTCGTACATGATCCCTTGCTGAGTTCGAGTATTTAGATAATGTACTAGACGCTGAGTTAGGCGGGTATAAAATTGCGAAACCTCAATAGACTTTTTGCCATTGGTCATTGCGGTTGGATTGCCTTGGTACAAAAAGACTAAGTCTAAATCTGAGCCAAAGCCCAATTCATGGCTACCCAATTTTCCATAACCTAGTACGCTAAAGTTTGAAACCCTTTCGTTAGAAGCCTGCTCGTTGGGTAAGCCGTACTTACTGGTCATTTCTCGCCATGCCAATCGTAATAGCGCTTGTACACAAAGCTCGGCAATATCCGTTAATTGGCGAGTGACTTCTAATATCTCAAACCGATGATTTAAAAAGCCTGCGGCTACTTTAAATTGACTGGCAACTTTAAAACGGCCAATCGCCAGTAATTGGTCTTCAATATTATCTGGCTCGATCCGCAACAAGGACTGATTCAGTAAATCTTGAAAATCTGGCTTGGTTAAGATTTTGCCAAAGTTTGCAGGAAACAATAATTCATCTAATAACGAAGGATATTGCTTTAACTGTTCTACTAAACACCTTGAATGGCTCACCAGTAACACTAAATGCTCTAATAATGGTGGGTTTTCAGCCAATAATTCAAAGTAGGCGGTACGTTTGCCAATGGATTGCATCAAAGATAAGCATCGCTCAAAGGTTTGTATAGGCTCTTTATTTTTCTGACTGTTCACAATCAAATATGGGATTAATTGATTTAATCGCTTCTGGCCTCTTTGCCCTAATTTCTCAGTCACAAAGTTAACTTTAAAGTGGCTTGCCATGGTTAGCAGCTGTTGCTCTGAATCATTTGAGTGTTCCATTTCATTTGACTCTTTATTTAACCAATTCTCAACTTTCTCTAAAGCGGCATCTTTTTCTGATTCTTTGTGCGGATCTTGAAACAACTGATTAAAATAGGTTTCCACCTGATCACGATGTTGATCCAAGCTAATTTCAAGTTCATGCCAAGATTCAAAACCCATTGCAAAAGCTGTTATAGCTTGCTGTTTTTCTTCTGTGGGTAAACTTTGTGTTTGCGCATTGGCTTGAAACTGCAACACATTTTCTAATCGACGTAAAAATTCATAAGCCGACTTTAACTTCTCTGCATCTGTCGCAATTAGCAAATTAGCATCCGTTAATACTTCCAAAGTTTGCCACCAGTTTTTAACCTGCAACTGTGGGCTACGACCGCCACTAATTAGCTGCAAACTTTGCACTATAAATTCTAGCTCACGGATCCCACCTTTTCCTAACTTTAGGTCCCTATCCAAATTACGATATTGCATTTCCGTGGTGATTTTATGTTTTAACTGACGTATTGCATCCAACACACTAAAATCAATATAACGTCTAAAACTAAAAGGCTTTATTATTTTCTCAATGGCCTTTTTAATAGTTTTACTAGGACACAAATAGCCAACTTTAATCATGGCAAACCGTTCCCATTCACGACCTTGCTCAAGATAGTAATCCGCCATAGCATCAAAGCTCATCACCAAAGCGCCACTTTCACCATAAGGGCGTAAGCGCATATCCACTCGATAAACAAAACCATCTGCTGTAGTCTGGTGTAACAAGGCTACTAGCTTTTGTGCCAACCTTAAAAAGTATTTTTGATTATCAATGGAACGAATTGGAGTGTCATCCAATGCCTTAGTTTCGCCATCTTCTGGATAACAAAAAATCAGATCAATGTCCGACGAAAAATTAAGCTCACCACCACCTAACTTCCCCATCAACATGATCACCAAATCTTGCTCCGGATAATTAACCGAAGTCGCCACACCATACTGGTTATTAAATTGCGATTTTAACCATTGATAACTAACCTCAATCAACCTAGTTGCTAGAACTGATTGTAGTTTAGTAATTTCTTGGATAGATATATGATTTTCAAGTTGAAAGCTAATACAAGCTATTGAATAGAAATGGCGCTTGTGTCGTAACCATTGTTTAAGTTCATACTCACTAAGTGAATCCAATGAATCTGGATTTATTTTGTTATAAAGACAATCTAATGTCTCATAATCTTTATCAAGTAACTCCTCTATTTCAAGAAGCCACTTTGGCTGTTTAAGCAACCATTCATAAGCATAGTCACTGACAAGTAACAAAGCTCTGCCCAAAGAAGGATTTTTTAGCTCTAAACCTTGCGCCTTGTCGACCCAAGCTTGAAAACGTTCTTCCTCAAACGATTCAAAGTCTGTTGGTATGCTTAATTGCAAATAAATGCCTTAAGTTCTTAATAAGTAAAATCAAATTATGACACAGCTTAGCTTTATGCCAAAGCCTAGCCATTACACATATTTACAATTTTGGTTTGAATCCTAGATATATAAATTGGTAGTATGATTTATTCAATAAAAAAAGGAGTAACCCTATGGGATTCTTAATATTTCTAGGCATTTTGGTGGGAATTGCCTTATTCTTCATTTCAATTTACAACAAACTTATAGCATTAAAAGAAAGAGTCTCTAATGCTTGGGCGCAAATCGATGTACAACTACAACGTCGCTATGACCTAATTCCAAACTTGGTAGAAACTGCTAAAGGTTATATGGCGCATGAGAAAGATACGCTTGAGGCGGTTATCAACGCTCGCAACAGTGCGGTATCAGCAGGCCAAGCAGCGGCAGCAAATCCAAATGATCCTAATGCTATTCAAGGCGTAATGGCGGCGGAAGGTCAATTAACAGGTGCTTTAGGTCGCTTATTTGCCCTTGCCGAAGCATATCCAGATCTCAAAGCTAACCAAACCATGGAACAGTTAATGGAAGAGTTAGCAACTACCGAAAACAAAATTTCATTTGCGCGCCAGTCTTATAATGACGCGGTAATGCAATATAACGTTTATCAAGATCAGTTTCCGAATAACTTTGTTGCCAGTACTTTCGGAGGTCACTCGAAAGCCGAGATGTATGAAGTTGATAACGAGGAAGCCAAAGAAGCAATCAAAGTATCTTTTGATAATTAATCTAGGCTAGATTTATAGATGGATTTTTTTGAACACCAAGAAGCAGCTCGGAAGAAAACCAAGCTGCTTATTTTTTACTTCGTATTAGCTGTTGTTCTTATTGTTGTGGCGCTAAACCTTATCGCTTACTTCGTGATGTTTGGTTTAAACAGCTCTCAAGGCCAGCCCGAAGTTATTTCATTGGCTCAATGGCCAGAACAAGCTGGCTTTTATTACACTTCTGCCGCCAGTTTGGGGCTTATTGGTTTAGGAAGTCTATTCCGTTGGTTCCAATTACGAGGTGGCGGTAAATCTATTGCCAGTATGGTGGGTGCCCGTGAAATTTTACCCGATACCAATGATCGTTTAGAGCGCCGTTTTATCAATGTAGTGGAAGAAATGTCCATTGCGTCAGGGATGCCAGTACCTACCCTGTATATCATGGATGAAGAGGAAGCCATCAACGCTTTCGTCGCAGGACAAGAATCTTCAGACACTATTATGGTTGTAACTCGAGGTTCGTTAGAACAATTATCGCGTCAAGAATTGCAGGGCGTAGTAGCACATGAGTTTAGCCATATTTTCAATGCTGATATGAAAATCAATTTGCGCTTAATCAGTATTTTGGCAGGCATTTTAATCTTAGGCCAAGCAGGCTACTTCGTAATGCGAAGCCTACGCTATTCTAATGTTCGTTCCGATAATAAAAACGGTGGCGGTTTAATCGTTGTTATAATGGTTGTTGGGATTTCAATGTATATCATTGGATCCATTGGTCTATTCTTTGGGCGTTTAATCAAGGCAGCTATTTCTCGTCAACGAGAATTCTTAGCCGATGCTTCAGCAGTTCAATATGCTCGTGATAACCAAGGTTTAGCTGGCGCATTTTTGAAAATTGGTCAGCAATCTTCGTTATTGCAAAATCGCCATGCTGAGGAAACTAGTCATATGTGTATCGCTGAACCAATCAAGCTTAGCTTGAACAGTCTTGCGACTCACCCGCCACTAGAAAAGCGTCTCGATGCAATTATGCCTGATTGGCATGACTTCCAACATCGTCAAGAACGTAAAGCCGAAAGACAACAGCAAAGAGATGAGCATGCACAACAACGCCAAGCTGAACGTGAAAAGAAGAAAGGGTTTGAAGCTTTTGGTGGCACTCAAGTTTTAGCTGGAATGGGCGGTTTGTTAGAAACTGTTGGCAACCCAACGACTCTGCACCTACATGCAGCTAACGCACTATTGCTAGCTATGCCTGAAGTTCTACGAACTGCAGCTCATAATCACCACGCATCCAGTCACGCCATGTATCTTGTATTTGCATTATTGCTTAGCGATGATGGACAAGTAGAAAGTGAGGCTTTGAACCTAATTGCTCAGTCCTATGGTGAAGAAAGTAAGGCTGAAGTCATAAAGCTTGCTAGTCATATCACTTCAGATAAGCGTTATTTACGATTAGCCATTTTAGATATAGCCATACCAAGCATTCGAAGACTTTCAAAAACTGAGCGGAAAAACTTTTTGACTCTGCTCAAGCAAATTATTCATTTAGATAAACATATTAGCCAATTTGAATATGTACTTTATTCATTGATTAGGAAGAGCTTGAAACCCTCTACCAATGCTCACAAAAGGTTTATAAAGCGATTCAATAAAGTTGAGAGTCAGATACAGTTAATTCTTTCAGCGGTTTTACATGCGAGTGGCAACAATCAACAAGCCAAAGAACAACTTTTTAATAACTTAATAGTCGGGTTTAGCGATAACAAATTGAATTTGTTACCAAATAAATTCGAAGCCGAAGCCTTTCATAAATCGCTTATTGACTTAAATCAATTAACCCCGATGTTGAAAAAAGCTTTACTCAACGCCTTTGAGGAAGCGATCAAAGAAGATGGTATAGCTAAAGTTGAAGAAGTTGAATTATTTAGAGCTATATGTGAATGCTTAGACTGTCCTCTACCGCCATTAGTAGAGCATTACAGTGATGTCACTGCACAAAAAATACATAACGCTTAATCATTAAAAACTTCTTCTACTTTTAATGGCTTTGAAAAAAAGTAACCTTGAATATAATCGCAGCTCAATTGCTTTAACAATTGTAATTGGGCTTCATTCTCTACGCCTTCCGCAATAATCTCTAAACCAAGCTCATGTGCTAATGAAATAGTGGATCCCACAATTTTCTGATCTTGTTCACTTTCTAAAATCTCGTCGATAAAACTCTTATCAACTTTTAGGCCAGAAACCGGGAATCGTTTTAGATAACCCAAAGAAGCATAGCCAGTTCCATAGTCATCTATCACCAATCTATACCCAAAATCACTCAGCTTGTTTAACTTTCTGAGCGTCTCTTCAGAAGATTCTATAAACACACTTTCAGTAAGCTCTAACTCTAATATAGAAGGCTCTACATGATATAGATTGGTAATCCGAATAAGCTCCGTTACAAAATCTGATCGTAACAATTGCTTTGCTGAGACATTTACCGAGATATTTGAAATTGGCTTCCCTTCTCGTTTCCAATCGTTAATTTGCTTAACTACACTGGTAAGCAACCATTCTCCCAGCTTGTGCATTAAAGAATATTCTTCAGCAATGGAAATAAAAATACTAGGTTCTACTTTTTGGCCATCTGCTCTTGTCCAACGCATTAAAGCTTCATATCCAATAACTTCTCCTGTTTGGATTTCCACTTTAGGTTGATACACTAAAGATAATTCTTTCCTATCTATCGCTGTTCGTAACTCAAGCGCTAACTGATTCTTATCGCTAACTTCTTTAGCTAAGCTTTGATTGTATACTTGAAACTGTTCACTACCTTGCTTTTTTGAACGATACATAGCAATATCGGAAGCGCGTAATAGCTCAAGATAAGTTTCACCGTGCTGAGGATAAAAAGCCACACCAATACTGCAACCAACATGTACGATCTGTTTATTGAGATGAAACGGTTGGTTGAGTACTCTAATCAAATTTATGCACAGATTTTCTACATCATCTGCATCGTAACCGCTCCTTGGCATTACCAAGAACTCATCGCCTCCATGGCGACAGATTAATTCACGTTCATCCAACTGTGTTTTAAATCGTTTTGCTACTGCCCCCAGAAGCTCATCACCAACATTATGACCAAAGCTATCATTAATGACTTTAAATCCATCTAAATCAATAAAGAGTAAAGCCTGATTTTCTAGTTCACCTTGATGTATTCGCTCTTCAAATTGTGTTGCAAAATAACTTCGATTACTTAATCCAGTTAAAGGATCGTTATTTGCTAACTGATATAGTTTACCTTCTGATTCTTTCCCTAGTTCTTTTTGAACATTTCTTTCATAACGAAACAAAACTATTAAAAAAACCATAGTAAATACGGTTCCAATACGATTATACAAATTTAAAAGGTCCACTTTCTCAGGGGTTAACTTTAACGGAAAATCTACCCCTACGGTTTTTAAAACATAAAAAGTAATGCTTATTAATAGCGAAATTAAGGCGTACCACCAAACCGAATTACGAGTTAAAAGCAATCCACTAACAACCACTAAAACCATAAACCAAGCATCATTAGGGTTGTCAAAACCGCCAAACTCTACATTGGCAGTAACAATAATCAATATAAATAAAATAAGTGCGAAATGAGCAGTCAATTCACTTCTTCGTGTTTTTCGCAAAAACCATAAACAAAAAAGACCTGAAAAAAAACTTAGAACTAACACCGATGCCGTCATATACATATCTAAGTACATATACACAAAGAAAAATGATGTAGTTAATGCCATTCCAGACAGAATAAACATATAAACTATCTGCACTTGCAAAATTTTAGTCACTGGAAAGTCTGATCTAGACATCCCACATTGAGAAAGTGTTAATACTTTTTCTACAAGCTGATTTATTAAAGAACTACTAATAACTAGGCTCCTTAATTCCAGTAGGGATTTTGCTCAAATGCTTCTTGTCGAAGTTCTAAAAGAGCGGTAAGTATATCTTGCTCTGTGTTCTCTAACGTTTCATCCTGAATCTGAACGTTTTCTAACGAAATACGAACAAAATCTAATTGTTTAAATAGCTCAATATTCGCGACCAAATCTATCCAATTCTGCCTAAATTTCACACGCTTTTTGCTATCAAACAAGCTACCAAAGAATAGCCCTATATCTAGTGTTCTATTTAATTTTGGTAAAAAGCTTAAATAATCTTTATCATTCAAATTTTCTTTAACTTTTAAATGACGAGAGAGATCGAGCATTTGATGCTGTAACTGTTTTATTGCAAAAGGAAAAATTTCTTTCTGTAGTCTATTCTTTGCCGCTTCTTTTAAGTCTTGACGCCATTCTTTGGAATAAAGCCAACGGCTAAAGTGTAACAACTTTAAGTTATAACTAGCTGTCGATAAATAAGTTGTAAAGTTTGTTGATTCTTGTTCAAATTTAGTTAGAAGTTCTATCGCTAAAGGTTTAAGTGCATCATACTCAAAGCCATAAAGCTTAGCATTTTCCAACCAGTTTAGTTGCAAGGCAATCGATTGAACCTTGCTAAAGTTATGAGTGATTTCACGCCAATCTGCTCTTACTTCAGAAAGAGAGTGGCGTGGAATTAATGGAGCAAAAACCGAATACATGTGCTGCATGTAGGACAACGCTCGATTAAGCTGTAAATAATACTCTACGGTAGCATCTCGCTTAATCAGTTTTATATAATGTTGCCAATGAGCGAGCCCATAATGTGCGATGGTTTCAAAAGCACCTTCCGCAGGTGATTTAGCTGTTAAAGGTACTACATCTAATCGTTTTAAATAAATTGACTCTTCGCAACTCAGACGATAACCGCGTTCGGCTTTACTTTCCGACGATAACACTAAGTTGAAGTTATTGATAAGTTGATCACTAAGCTCGAAAAGGCCTTTTGGATCACCAGCGATCAATTCCAACTCAATTTCGCATATTGCAGCGTTTTCACCTTTATGGCTTATTTCGCCACTATCGATAGCAATCTCAATCTGACAATCATCCAGCTCAGCCAAAGCTAACTTTCTGTCAAAATCAGTTCGAAATAATGCTCGAAAACTACCATCCTCTTCTTGTGCTTCTTCTAATAATATCTGTAAATAAGGATCTTCTACTAAAGCTAGATCTAAATTTGCATTAGGGATTTCAACTTCCGATTCATTTCTCTGGGAAAGACCACCCACCACACGACCTTCTGATTTTGCGGTTTGAATATAGCGTTCACCAGATCGACGCACCCTCAACCCGATTTTCATTTCACGCAGTCGATGATTCTCGGTATCGTAATAGGTATTGATAAGGGGAACTTGTTGCCATTTACCTCGTAACTGCAACTGCTCACTTAACCATATTTTAATATCGCTAAGTTGCTCTGGTTGAGCAGTCAGTTTCATTTCTAATTCTATCGACATATCAATAACTTAATAGCAATCCCCATAATTATCAGCAGTTTACCTTGTATATTAACCTGTTGCCAATTTTTATATAAATACTGATTTTGTGTATAGTATGAAGCCAGTGTAACAAAAGCTTCATATTTCGATGATAGAATAGCCCTCGATTTTTTGTTACGCCAATTACATCATAACAATGGAGTCACTATGGCAAACTCAATTCTTGACTTATTCGCGACTTCGCCAATCCGTCCTATGCAGGACCATATGGCAAAAGTGAACGAATGTGCATCACACTTATCAGGCTTTTTTGATGCTTTATTTAAGCAAGACTGGCAACAGGCGGAAGAGCATAAAGAAACAATCCGCAATCTTGAAAATGAAGCAGATACACTTAAGCATGACCTAAGAACTCACTTACCTAAAGGTTTGTTCTTACCTGTAGCTCGAACTGATTTGTTAGCTTTATTAAGCAAACAGGACAAGATCGCTAATATCGCTCGTGATATTGCTGGTTTAGCATTTGCTCGTAAAATGCAATTCCCTGCAAACGCAGAAGCTCCAATTAAAGCCTTAGTTGAACGCTCTCAAGACGCAGCCAAGCAAGCGTTTAAAGCAATCAGCGAGTTAGACGAACTGTTAGCGACCGGATTTGGTGGTCGTGAAGCTAGCTTAGTATCAGAAATGATCGAAAAATTGGACAAAATCGAAAATGACACGGACGACTTGCAACGCAAAGCTTTGAATATCATCTTTGAACAAGAAAATGACTTACCACCTGTGTCAGTGATTTTCATGTATCAAGTGATCATTAAAGTTGGGGATCTTGCTGACAGCGCACAGCAAGTAGGTTCACGTTTAGAAATGATGATTGCACGCTAGGAGACCATCATGGATTTTTTAATTGCTAACGCAGATACTATTATTTGGATCGCAGTAGCCTTTGGCTTCTTAATGGCCTTTGGTATTGGTGCGAACGACGTGGCTAACGCCATGGGTACTTCAGTTGGTGCGAAAGCATTAACTTTAAAACAGGCTATTATCGTAGCAGCTATTTTCGAATTCGCAGGTGCTTATTTAGCGGGCGGTGAGGTTACTAAAACCGTTCGAAAAGGCATTATTGACCCGAACTTCTTTACCGCAACCCCTGAACTCATGGTTTACGGTATGATGGCGGCGCTTTTAGCGGCTGGGATCTGGTTATTAATCGCTTCTCGCATGGGCTGGCCTGTATCAACTACTCACTCTATCGTGGGTGCAATCGTTGGTTTCGCCGCAGTTGGTGTAAGCATCGATGCTGTAAGCTGGGGCAAAGTTGGCTCAATCGTAGGCTCTTGGGTTATCACACCATTACTTGCTGGTGTTATTTCATTCTTATTAGTAATGAGTGTTCAAAAGTTAATTTTAAACACCAACGACCCATTCAAGAATGCTAAGCGTTACGTACCATTCTATATGTTCCTAGCAGGTTTCGTTATCGCGTTAGTAACAATCATGAAAGGCTTGAAGCACCTATTCAAAGATGAAGGTATCAAGTTAAGCATGGCTGAAACTTACGGTTATGCCGTGGTTGTAGGTATTATCATTGCAGCAATCGGTGCGGTAGCGATTAGCCGTATCAAACTTGATAAGACAGGCGACAAAGAATACCACTTCGCTTCAGTTGAAAAAGTATTCGCGGTATTAATGATTGTTACTGCTTGTGGCATGGCATTCGCTCACGGTTCAAACGACGTTGCAAACGCTATTGGCCCATTGGCCGCGGTTGTTAGCATCATCCAAGAAGGCGGTACTATCGGTAAAACTTCTGGCGTACCAAGCTATGTATTGTTAATCGGTGCTATCGGTATCGTTATCGGTCTTATCGTTTTAGGTAGCCGTGTAATGAAGACCATTGGTACTAAAATCACTCACTTAACGCCAAGTCGTGGTTTCGCAGCTGAATTAGCAGCGGCCTCAACGGTAATCATCGCTTCTGGTGCTGGTTTACCAATCTCAACTACGCAAACTTTGGTAGGCGCGGTATTAGGTGTAGGTATGGCTCGCGGTATCGCAGCATTGAACTTAGGTGTAGTTAGAAACATCTTCGTATCATGGGTTGTGACGCTTCCAGCAGGTGCATTACTATCGATTATATTCTTCTACATCTTTAAGGCGATTTTCAGCTAATTCGTTAGTGATTTCTTAAGAAATCGTCTATTAGTTCAAAAGGTGGTCAGTCAAGGCTGGCCACCTCTTCCACCAACCATTCCTCTGCTATATACTTGCCCTCTATTTTGCCATTAGATGGGAATTACTATGGCTCGATTACTAGCAATCATTACATTTTTAACTAGTCTTTATTTCGCCACTGGAAGCACAACCGCTCAGGCTGAAAACTATATATCTGATGAAATAGGTGTCACTATGCGCAGTGGTCCGACGAATCGTTATCGGGTAGTTGGAAACTTACGTGCGGGAACACCGGTTAAAGTACTGCAAAGAGATGCTGAAAATGACTCCATTCAAGTTAGCACTTTAGATGGAAGTACTAGCGGCTGGGTAAAATCTGAATACGTCAGCACCAAAGAAACGGTTTTGGCTCAGTATCAAAACTTACAAGCTGAAACCGCAAAATTGCAATCCCAAGTCAGTAACTTGAATCAACAACTACAAAATAAAAATAGCATCCAAAGTCAAAATCAAGATTTACAGTTACAAGTGACCGAATTGGAAAATCAAGTTGATCAATTGTCACAACAAGCAGATTTGCAAAATTCTCGCTTCCGTAAAGATGTTTTTTACGCAGGCGCCTTAACCGTGTTAATTAGTATGTTTATCGGATGGCTAATTACCCGAGCATCCTTTAGTCGTCGCCAGAAGTCTGGTTGGCGTTAATTTTTCGTATTTTAAAGAGTTTTAGATATGTTTAAAGCAAGTCAAATTCTAAATCAAGAAGCTCAGTCTTTAGAGCAATGGCAAAAAATCATCACTGACAACTATCAAGTGGACGAAGCAGCCTATTTAGAAGAATTACTTGAGCTGGCTACGCCTGATCAAAGCACTATAAATCAAATCACCCACCAAGCTTCGGAGCTGGTGGAAGAAATTCGTGCCAGCGGTAAATCAAAAGAAGGCGTGGAAGCCTTTTTACAACAGTACAGCTTGAGCACCAAAGAAGGTGTTATTTTGATGTGCCTGGCGGAAGCTTTATTACGTATTCCAGATTCAAAAGTTGCCAACTCTTTGATCCGAGATAAATTAAGTGAAGCCGATTGGAAAAAACATTCCGGCGAAAGTGAATCCATGCTGGTTAATGCTTCCACTTGGGGCTTAATGCTAACAGGTAAAATCGTTGATGTTGACCAAGATGGCGATGGTAAACCTGACACCATGTTAGGTGGCTTAATTGCTAAATTTGGTGAGCCGGTGATACGTAATGCTATGAATCAAGCTATGAAGATCATGGGGCGTCAATTCGTATTGGGCCGTAGTATCGAAGAAGCCATGAAACGTGGTAAGAAAAGCGTTGAAAAAGGCTATACCCATTCTTTTGATATGTTAGGCGAAGCTGCTTTTACTGCAGACGATGCGCGTAAATATTTTGAAGCTTATTCAAAAGCGATAGATGAAATTGGCGCGGCTAAAACCCAAGATGGCCAATTAGCACCAAGTATTTCAATAAAACTTTCAGCACTTCATCCGCGCTATGAAGTAGGCCAAAAAGATCGCGTATTAACCGAAATGGTTTCTACTGTTAAAACTCTTGCCAAACAAGCACGTGATCTCGATGTGGCTATCACTATTGACGCAGAAGAAGCCGATCGTTTAGAGCTTTCTTTAGAAATTTTTGAAGCAGTATTTGATTCAGATATTTGTCAAGGTTGGGATGGCTTTGGCATGGTAGTCCAAGCTTACTCAAAACGTGCATTACCTGTTTTAGGCTGGTTAGATGCTTTATCTAAAAAGCACGGTCGTCGCATTCCTTTACGCTTAGTAAAAGGTGCTTATTGGGATTCTGAAATTAAATGGTCACAACAAGCCGGTCTAGCAAGCTATCCTGTTTATACTCGTAAAGCGGGAACTGACGTTTCTTACTTAGCTTGTGCAAAATTTATTTTAAATTCCGAAGAAAGTTTCTACCCGCAATTCGCTACTCATAACGCGCAAACTGTATTTAGCATTATGAACATGGCTGGCGATCGTCGTGACTTTGAATTCCAACGTTTACACGGAATGGGCGAAATCTTATATGATTTAGTTTTAGAGAAATACAAAGGTTTACGCTGCCGTATTTATGCGCCTGTAGGTAACCACAAAGACTTACTTCCCTACCTAGTTAGACGTTTATTAGAAAATGGTGCTAACACATCATTCGTCCACCAATTAGTGGATAAGAATACACCTGTTATTGATTTGGTTGAGCATCCATCAGTGATCCTAAAAGCTTACCCAACACTGCATAACAACCGTATTCCATTACCACCAGAAATTTATGCCAAGGAAGGACAAAAATCACGTACCAACTCAGCTGGTACTAACCTTCACGTTAACAGCGAGATCGATCCTTTTATGCAACAAGTTGAATCCTTCTTAAATAAGCAATGGCACGCTAAACCAATTATTGGCGGCAAAGAATTAACTAGCCAAGAAGAACAAATCTTCTGTCCTTATGACCAATCACATTTGGTGGGAACCAAACATAAGTGTGGCGAAGAGCAAGCCCTTAATGCTTTAACCATTGCCAAAGAAAACTTTATCGCTTGGGATATGACGCCTGCAGAAACTCGTGCGACAATTTTAGATAAAGTGGCCGATTTGTTTGAAGAAAATAAATACGAGTTAATTGCTTTGTGTAGCCGTGATGGTGGTAAAACCATGCAAGATGGAATCGACGAAGTGCGTGAAGCGGTAGATTTCTGTCGCTATTACGCGAATCGAGCTCGTGAAGATTTTGGCCAAGAAACTTCTTTACCAGGCCCAACGGGTGAATCTAATGATCTATATTTACAAGGTCGCGGCGTATTCGCTTGTATTAGCCCGTGGAACTTCCCTCTGGCTATTTTCACAGGCCAAGTAGCAGCAGCTTTAGTTGCAGGTAACACCGTATTGGCAAAACCTGCCGATCAGACAACTCTTGTCGCCTATCGCGCAATCGAATTAATGCATCAAGCGGGTATTCCAAAAGAAGTACTACACTTTGTTCCATGTCGTGGTTCAACTTTCGGAAAGACCGTTTTATCGGATCCACGCATTGCCGGCGTAGCTTTCACAGGCTCAACGGATACCGCTCACGTTATCAACCGCACACTTGCAGCACGTGATAGCGTTATCGCGCCATTAATCGCAGAAACCGGCGGCCAAAACGCAATGATTGTTGATAGCTCAGCCCTACCAGAGCAAGTTATCGCTGATGTGGTGGAATCTGCATTCACCAGTGCTGGTCAACGCTGCTCTGCATTACGCCTGCTGTATGTGCAAGAAGACATTGCCCCAAGAATTATCGAAGTCCTTTCAGGCGCTATGCAAGAATTAAAAGTAGGCGATCCGACTTTATTGAAAACGGATCTAGGTCCCGTAATTGATGAAGCCGCAAAAGAAGAATTGCTTGGCCATGTCAAAGAGCTTAAAGATGCGGGCAAATTAATTTCGGAAACACCAATGCCTGAAGGCCTAGCGGATGGTCACTTTATCGCTCCAACTGCTTTTAAAATCGATTCTATTAATGACTTATCACAAGAGTGGTTCGGCCCAATTCTTCACCTAGTAACTTATAAAGCCAAAGAATTAGATAAGGTAATTCAAGAAATAAACGATTACGGCTATGGCTTAACCTTAGGTATCCATTCGCGTAATGAAAAGACCGCGACTTATATCGATAAGCGCGTTCGCGTGGGTAATGTCTATATCAACCGCAACATGATTGGTGCAACGGTTGGTGTCCAACCTTTCGGTGGTCAAGGTCTATCAGGTACTGGTCCGAAAGCAGGTGGCCCACATTATTTACATCGCTTTGCAACTGAACATACTCGCACCAATAACACGGCAGCGATTGGTGGTAACGCCACGCTACTGTCACTTGGTGACGACGAATAATCATTTGCAAATTAAAAGTGGCGTTAGTGGCAACACTAGCGCCTTTTTTATAGAATAAAACAAAAGTTCACTAATTTTGCCATGACAAAAATTTCAGATAAATTTATTCAACATATCTCCCAGCAGGGTTTGGATACTAATGATGTTGAAACTTTTGTGAGCTTTTGTCAGAAGCCTTTGCGTCGTAGTATTCGGGTAAACAGCCTGCATTTTGATAAAGAACAGTTACAAACTGAATGGCTAAATCAAGGTTATAAACTGGACTCAGTACCATGGGCAAAAGATGGCTTTTGGATTGATGAAGAACATAAAGCTTTACCATCAGGACTAGGTAATCATACCGCTCACCAACAAGGTCAGTATTATATTCAAGAAGCTAGCTCCATGTTGCCAGTAACGGCTTTATTTGCGGCGAACCCTAGCCCAAACATGGTGTTAGATATGGCTGCCGCACCTGGCTCGAAAACCACTCAAATAGCAGCCATGATGGGAAGTTCTGGCTTAATTGTTGCTAATGAACTTTCCTCATCCCGTTTAAAAGGACTCTACTCAAATGTGCAACGTTGTGGCGTTTCTAATGTTTGCCTGACTCATGCTGATGGTCGTGTCTTTGGCAAAAAAACTCCTGAACAATTTGATGCCATATTATTAGACGCACCCTGTGGTGGTGAAGGTACTGTTAGAAAAGATCCTGATGCATTAGTTGATTGGTCACTCGATTCAGTTATCGCTATGTCAGAGTTACAGAAAGAATTAATCGTTTCCGCTTTTGATGCATTAAAACCTGGTGGAACTTTAGTTTATTCAACTTGTACTTTATCACGAGAAGAAAACCAAAACGTTTGCCAACACTTACTGAAAATCTTTCCAGAGCAAGTATCGATATTTAGATTAAATAATCTTTTTGAAGGCGCTAACCAAGCGGTTACAAAAGAAGGCTATTTACATATTTTTCCACACATATTTGATAGTGAAGGCTTTTTTGTTGCTTGCTTCCAAAAGGCAAAAGCAGAAAATACAAACGTATCATTAGCCAATCAAAGTAAGTTTCCATTTAATCCTATTAGCAATAAAGAGCTTTCTAATTTTACCAACTACTGCAAACACTTTGATTGGGATTTAGAAAGTCTTAAATCCAACCTTTGGCAACGTAAAAATGAAATTTGGTATTTCCCATCTGGCATCGAAAAACTTATCGGAAAGATCAAAATGGATCGAATGGGCGTTAAATTATCCGAGAGTCATAAAAAAGGTTACCGATTGGATCATCAAGCTGCCATTGCTTTTGGTGGGAAATTTAAAGCTTCCAGCTTCGAACTTAACAATGAAGAAACGCGAGAATATTATTTAGGAAAAGATTTATTTCCAGAACAACATCTTGATCCTCTATCTGGAGAAATCTTATTGCTAGCAAATGGAAAGCCCATTGGTCTAGGCAAGCGCGTTTCAAATCGTATTAAAAACAGCTTGCCTCGTGATCTAGTTCGAGATGGCAGCTTCACAAATTTAGACTATTGATTCACATCTGTTAGCGAAGGAATTTGGTAAGTTTTACCTTGATAGCTGACCAATAAATCATCTTCATAAATATCCTCAACCCTTACGCCATTTGGGAGCTTTTGACCAATTCCAAGCGCACGACCATTTAACATCACAAAACGATCTTTGGGTTCGTCCGCATAAACGTGACTGGTATAACGAATCGCAGGTAAAGCACCTAAATCATCATTAATAGCTAAATTTTTTGAGTCATTTACATCACCCTCACTAGCTTGACTATTAACAACATTACTTGGTTCAGCCTTTGAATCGTTACTAACCTTTTGTGTTGCTGAAGAAACTGGTTTGGGTTTTGGCAATACCACTTTTTGCACTACGGGTTTGTGAAGTTCAATTGGCTTTGTCGCTACTTCTATTTTATTTTCGTTATCTTTTGTAACTTCAAAGTCAACTTGTTCTATAGAGACAGCTTCATTTTGTTCAGATTTTTTGACTTCCGACTCAGTTCTTTGAGAAAGACTAGACTCTAGCTCCTCCACGACTCTATCCGAACTATCGACTTGCTTACCATAATTATAAGCCACAATTAATAAGGCCAATACTGTCAGTATTGCTAATAAAATTACAATATACTTCCAATGGTTTTTGTCTTCTTCTTCAAAATCAGAATGATAATGCTGACTTTTAATATCTGGCACAGCTTCATTAGATTCCGTTTCTTTCTTTTTAAGAGCATCTAAAATATACGACATTAGCGCCCTCCTTCTGAATTACTCAACGAAGGAATACTTTCAACAGTTAGATTATTAATCATAATCACCGTATGCTTACCCACAACTCCATCGCTAATTAATCCATTAGCTTGTTGGAAGCTCTCCACCCAATTTTTAACATCACGATTATACTGTTGAGTACTAGGAGCAGCTCCATCAATTTTCGTAATGGATTCTAACAACCAGTTCACCGCAGAGCCTTTATTCCACAGTTGGATCGCATCCCCCATTCCTAAAGGCTTTTTCCAGAATAGTTGGTACTCTCCGGTCCAAATTGGATTTAATTTTGCTTTTTCTACTACCACTTGGGTAGTGCCAAATTGCAAGGTCGCCTCATTCTTATTCAAAGCTGTAAGAACTCCCCAAAAAGTTCCTGTGGTTCCAGACTGAAACCTCATATTCACTGGGCGGTTTAACTTCTCTAACAATGCCCAATCAGCGCTCCCAATATCACACTCCAAAGTATAGTTTTTCGCAAAATCACAAGCTTCTCCCGATTGATAAGGAATAAACTGAACGCCCCAAAGTGCTAATAAATTTTGAGAAGCTAAAGAGCCACTTCGATCCCAACTTTGGCTTTTCCAAAACTCTTGCGCCATCTTTTCAGGCGTCAATTGGTTTAATCGAGCTTCCATTTCTTGTTGTTTTTGTTGTAATTCCCGCTCTAACCTTTGTTTTTCTTTGGCTTGAGTTGCTATTAACTGTGCCTTCTCTTGAGCTTGGTGTTTTTGATAGCCATTAAAAACAAACCAAGCTAAAGCAACTATGGGAATAATTGAAGCATAAGCAAGCCATGATTTCTTAAAACCAAGGTTATCCTCTTTTTCAATATGGGTAGTTGCCCTTTTTCCCAAAACTTCATCCTTTGCCTTTATGATAGTTTTATCACCAACTTTTGATTGGTTTTCTGAGAAAGCTCCTAATAAAGCCCGATCACTAATGACATTAATAATTCTTGGAACCCCTTGGCTTGCCTTGTGAATTTGCATGATAGCTTTGTTGGTGAAAATTGGACGATTGACACCTGCTATCCGCAAACGATGCTCAAGATAAGCTTTCGTTTCTTTCACAGATAAAGGACGTAAATGGTAACGTGCGGTAATACGCTGTGCTAGTTGACGAAGCTCTTTTTTTGCTAATAGCTCTTGTAACTCTGGCTGGCCAATTAAAATAATTTGTAGTAATTTTTTCTGATTGGTTTCTAAGTTTGTTAGCAAGCGAATTTGCTCAAGAACATCAACACTCAAGTTCTGGGCTTCATCAATCATTAACACCGTATTTAAACCTTGATCATGAGCTTTGAGCAAATAACTACTTAATAAGTCAGTAAAGGTTTTAAGGCTTGATTCACCCTGCTCATACTGGATCCCAAGCTCATCACACATGGTCGCCATTAATTCAACCGAGTTAAGCTTAGGGTTTAAAATATAGGCCAAACGAACATTATTCGGTAACTGCTCCAATAAACAGCGACAAACAGTAGTTTTACCAGTACCAACCTCACCCGTTAATAAAACGAACCCACCACCTTCGCCTATGCCATACAGTAAATGGGCCAAAGCATCACGATGCCGCTCGCTCATAAAGAGATAACGTGGATCTGGTGAAATGGTAAACGGTGACTCTTTTAGTCCGAAAAAATCCTTATACATAACTGCCCCAAATGCCTTGCTTAATTTGTTGTTTGTATATCCTTATTGCTTTGATATTATGACTATATAATAAAATCTCGTAAAAATGGAGCTACAATCACTATGAAATCAGGAATTATCTTTGTTGGCCTACTATTATTAAGCTTTTTTTCAGCCGACATTCAAGCTGGTAAAATTTACAAATGGAAAGATAAAAACGGTAAAATTCACTTTTCAGACAAGCCACCTAAAGACGAATCAATAAAAACCGAATCTAAGACTGTCGAAGAGGTAAATACCATTGTCGGTAAGCCAAGCACGGCGAAAAAACCTGATAGTTCGTCTGAAAGCAAAGGTAATGGTGGTTTAACTCTTGCACAATGTAAAAAGTCTGTCGCTAATGCTAAACGAGGCATCCCAAAGTTTAGACGTGCGCTAATCAAACAGGCTGGTAATAATGCTATGGCCGTGTCTATCGTTGACGACATGACCAAAGACATTGAGAAAGAAGCGACCGTTGAAGACTGCATGACTAGCCAAGGTAAGGATTTGGATGGCTACCGCTGTTTAGTCAATAGCAGTGACATCATGAGATGTATGAAAGGGAAGCCTTAACAATCAAGAAGCTATTTGTTTCAGCAAATGCCTTTGCTATCATGCTCTATACAGTTTTCTTTGAGTAGATTCATATGGTTAAGGCATTTTTATTATCAGTTGTCCTAAGTTTCATCACTTTCTCTGCTTCAAACTATGCGCAAGAAACCTCTCAAGAATCGCTAAATCAAGCTGATTGTGAAACTTCTGTAAGTAATATTCAAAAGAGCATAAAAAAGCACAAGATAGCATTACGTAAACAAACTGCACGTTCATTAAGCAATATTGAAAAAAACATAATTCGCACTGCACTAGCCGAACTTAACAGCAAGGTTAGCGTTGAACATTGTTTAGCATCAAAAGGTAAGTTCCAAGAAGGCTATCTTTGCATGCTTGAAAAGTCCGATATTCAAGACTGCAAAATGAATAGTGACAAGGACAATTAATGAGTCAAATATTCTTAGTTGGCGGCGCCGTTCGGGATCAGTTATTGGATATCCCGGTAAAAGACAAAGACTTTTTAGTGGTTGGCTCGACACCACAAGAAATGCTAAGCAAAGGCTTTAAAGAAGTAGGAAAAGACTTCCCAGTATTCTTACATCCTAAAACTGGCGAAGAATACGCCTTAGCTCGTACCGAAAGAAAATCAGGTAAAGGCTATAAAGGCTTTAGTGTCGACTTTTCGCCCGAAATTACCATTGAACAAGATCTCATTCGTCGCGACTTAACCATTAACGCCATGGCGAAAAATAATGATGATGAAATCATTGATCCCTTTAACGGACAGCAAGACATCGAAAACAAAGTCTTACGCCATGTCTCGCCAGCCTTTGCCGAAGATCCATTAAGAGTGTTAAGAGTTGCCCGCTTTGCCGCTAGATTCCATCACCTAGGTTTTACTATTGCCAATGAAACCATGCAGTTAATGACAGAGTTAGCCAAAAGTGAAATTAACGAACTCACTGCAGAAAGAGTTTGGCAAGAAACACAGCGTTCTTTAGAAACACAATCTCCATGGATTTACTTTGAGGTATTGCGCGAATGTGGTGCGCTAAAGATCTTAATTCCAGAACTGGATAAACTTTGGGGAATTCCAAATCCTGAAAAGTGGCACCCAGAAATTGATACCGGCGTTCACACTATGATGGTGTTAGAGCAAGCCGCAAAAAAAACTCCGAACCCAGTAGTACGATTCGCGGCCCTCTTTCACGATTTAGGCAAGGGCGAAACTCCATCCGAAGAATGGCCTCACCATAAAGGTCACGAAGGTGCAGGCGTGCCCGTCATTCAAAAAGCCTGTCGTCGCTTAAGAGCACCAAGAGACTATCAGGAGCTAGCTGTACAGGTATCTCGTTATCATTTGCACTGCCACAAAATGTTTGAGCTTAGACCGAATACCATTTTGAAAGTATTAAAAGGGCTAAAAGCCTATCGCAATCCTGAATTCCTAGAACAATTTATTACCACCTGTGAATCAGACTTTAATGGACGCCTTTATAACGAAGACAAACCTTACCCTCAAGGTGAGTTTCTTTGGCAATGCTATGACGTTTCTAAAGATATAGATACTCAAGCATTAATCAAAAAAGGATTTGAAGGAAAAAAGCTTGGTGAAAAGATTGATAAAGAAAAACTTAGATTAATAAAAGCTTTTACTAAAAATAATAGCAAAGCAAATAAAATTATTATTGTTACTGATAAAAAATATTCTGAAAAATATGAAAGCATTTTAAGGCAGCTTTACTTAAGAAAAATTGAACTATTATGCGCATGGGGCAGATATAGCGAGCAATGGGAACTAGCTATGGACTTATATATTACTGACCGCGCTTTAGAAGGTACTGAGCATAATATTGTTACAACTAGCCATCATGATGAATCTTTTGATGAAGTACTCAATATGGCACAGCTTTGGTTTTGTGAAGCTGGCAATAATGAAGTTGAAGTTATTAGGGTTTAATTAGCTCATAACATACAAAACAAATAGCCCAATACCCAACGCCAATCGATACCAAACAAATGGCATAAAGCCAATTTTCTCAAGCCACTTCAAGAACAAGTGAATACAAGCGAATGCACTTAATGCTGAAACGATTACGCCAAGGATTAAGAAGCTCCAATCGAAATGGGCGCCTTCGCTGACCAGTTGATAGCCTTTTAATCCGCCAGGTAAAACGATGGCGGGAATAGACAATAAGAAAGAGTAACGTGCGGCGGCAGTTCTGGTAAAACCTAACAGCGCAGCGGCGGTCATGGTGACGCCTGAGCGTGATGTACCCGGGATTAGTGCTAGTGCTTGTGCGCCACCAATCATGGCGACATCTTTCCACGATAATTGATATTCGTCTTTTAGCTTCTCTGGATTGCCATTTTTGTACTTCCTATCGGCAAGCGCCAATAACAAACCAAATACAATGGTGGTAGTCGCGATAACGGGAATGGCTCTTAAGTAATTATCGACAATATCGAAAGCTTCTAAAAATAATCCAAACAAACCCACAGGAATAGTGCCAAGTATAACCGCCCAAGCTAGACGTGAATTTGGGGTATGTTTACCTTTAAAGGTTGAAGCAAACCAAGCGGTGATCATGTCTACCACTTCTTTACGAAAGTACACTAAAACCGCAGTAAGTGTTCCAACATGCACCGCAACATCGAAGGCCAAGCCTTGATCTTCCCAGCTCAATAATTTTGAAGTCAAAATCAAATGGGCAGAACTTGATACCGGTAAAAACTCCGTTAAACCTTGTACTAATGCTAGAAATACCGCTTGTAACCAATCCATATTTATTCTCTATTAATTTAGATATTTATCGATACCGATATAAAAGCCATAGACCATTATTTCTAGAAAGATAATAAACCAGAACCAAGCGCCAAAACCCATGGCTTTTTCGGTAAAGGTTTCTAGTTTTTTATTTTTCCAAACAAGGTAGGCAGATATCACCGATGATATTGAGGTGACTAGCAACAAAACGCCCCACCAAGGTAAATCATCTTTGCCCGCCAAAGCCGTTTCAGGCAATAAGGCAAAAAATACAACAATTAATAGCCAACTTAATTTTTTCATAATTTATGTAATCGGTTATCGAGTGAAAAACCCTGTAAATCTAGCTCAACATTTTTGGCAAAAGCCAAAACTTTACAGGTTTCACCCATCTCATCAGGCATCATTAACTGCTTTAGCTGTTGCCCTATTTTCATGGGCGCCATTGTATCAGATGCATCCTGTGACTCCACCTTTAGTTGCGCTAAAGACTCAATGCCATTGGCCATTAAAAACATATTTTGCGTGGTGTAGCCTAGTAATTGGCAGTGGTTATCATCAGCCACCTTCGCCAACTGAGAAAAATCCACCGAAGCGGTGATATCTTGCATGCCAATCAGCGCTAAAGGATTGCTGGTTTTATGATGACGATAATATTGTTGCAGTGTCCCTGCTTGTCTAGCGGAACTATAAATATTAACTTCTGAATCACCATAATCCACTAATAACACCACCGCCTTATCAAGCGAATCAATCAAGGAAGAAAGCCAAATGGCAATATCCGAACGATCTTCAACGATTTGACCCCGCTCTAATTCCGCGTCAATTCGCTTATCTGTATTCCGCCACTGCAATCGAAACCCATCTTCATCAAAGCTTACTTCTGCGCTTTCCATTCCATGCAGCGTCTTACGTAACAACCCGACTGGAATAGCATCAACTACTTCATTGGCAAAAACCACGCCATTATGATTTTGCGGTAACTGAGTTAACCACTCAAAACGCTCTAAAAGGTGTGGCACTTTATCCGCGAGGGTTTGCTTTTGACGAGCTTGTAATTCAGCGGAAACCTCTAAAATAAAATATTTTTCAGGCAGTTTGTTTTGCGCTTCTAATTCTAGAATACAATCCGCCGCAAAAATCCCTGAGCCAGCACCTAACTCTAAAATATTTGCTTCAGCGACATTAAAAACTTCTGCAATTTGATTTGCTATTGCTTGTGAAAATAGGGATGAAATTTCAGGCGCTGTAACAAAGTCACCACCTTCACCAAATTTTTGATTGCCCGAAGCGTAATAACCCAACCCTGACTCATACAAAGCTGCATTCATAAAATCACCAAAAGGCATAGCACCTAGTGCATTAACTCTATTGATGATATTTAGCGCCAATTGATAACTAACGGCAATCGCATCAGTGCTAGCAGCTGGTAATTTTTGCTTGGCTAATTCAGCATTGATGTAGTCTTGATACTCATGCAAAGAATCGTAAAAAGCCGTTTCGGGCTCAACAGGCAGCATTATAAAAACTCCCCACCATCAATGGGAATAATTGCACCTGTAATAAAGCTTTGCTGTGTTAAAAAAGAAACCGCTTCAGCTACTGCCTCTGGTGAGCCTGTGCGCTTTAAAGGGATATTGTTGGCCATACGGCTAAAATGATCTTGCGAAGCTCCTGGAGGCGCCATAATGGCTCCAAGTGCCAATCCATTCACTTGGATGTTTGGTGCTAATTCTTTTGCAAGACTTTCAGTTAAATGCCATAAAGCCGCTTTAGACAAGCGGTAAACCAAATGATCGCCCGCTGGCTTTTGGATTCTATTATCCAGAATATTGATGATATGAGCATTTTCTGGCTTTAGCTTGGCAAAGGCTTGCGATAGCAACAATGGCGCTTTCACATTCAAATCCATGACAGCTTCATAATGTGAGTTAAATTGTTCCAATGTGTCACTTTCTGGAAACATAGCTGCACTGTTGACTAGCACTTCTAACGCTCCAAGTTCACCAGCTTTGTTAATTAAGTCTTCGGAAAAATCATCAGATAATAGATCTGCTTTTATTAAATTTACTTTACGGCCAATTTGAGTAATTTCTTTTGCTGTTTTTTTAGCGTCACCTTCAGAGCCGTTATAATGCAAAGCAATATCATAACCATCTTTGGCTAATTGTAAGGCAATCGCTTTACCAACTCGAATAGCTGCACCAGTTACTAAAGCCACCGTCATTTACTTAGCTCCTTTGAAAAAGCATTTTGCCAATCAAAAGGAATCGCCCAAAGTTTTTGTTGCTCCTTTTGCCTAAAATTCATCCACATATTCTTATAGCTGTTTTTCTCAATGGGGTGAACTCTATTGGGTTCAATTTCAGCCAAAGGCAATAATACGAAAGCATGCTTAGTTACTTCAAACCGAGGTAATTTAATTGGTTTATCGCAAATCAAATCGTCATAAAGCAATAAATCTATATCTAACGCTCGGTCACTAAACTTTGGAACGTCGCGACGCCTGCCAGCCGCTGACTCAATTCTTTTAAAAGCTTGGTCAACCTGCGAGATGGTTAATTGAGTTTCAGCTTTTGCTACTAGGTTTAAAAAGTTATCCCCTTCAAAACCAACCGCTTCAGATTCATAAACACTGGAAAGCTCCAACTCACTAAACATTTCATTAAGTCGTTTTACACCATAACGAATTTGTTGCTCGGCATTTTGATTGGAGCCGATACTGATATAAATAGTTGCCATTAACTATTTCGATCCTCGCTCTATCAGCACACCTACATTTTTCGAACCACGAACCGCTCCGGGTTTACTTAATTTCAAACGCAGCCAAGGTACATCAAATTCTTCGCGGATAATTGAAGCAATTTTCTCTGCTAGAGTTTCCACCGTTTGATATTCTGCGGCTTCGACAAAACCAATAATTCGTTTCGCTACGGACTTATAATCCAAGCAATGATCAATGGTATCTTCGCTCGCTGCTTGTGAGATATCGCAGCCCATTTCCAAGTCAATACTGATAGTCTGACGGATCTGACGCTCCCAGTCATAAATTCCAATAACCGTATCGACTTTTAGGTCTTCAATAAAAGTAATATCCATACTTTTGATAGTTTTCTCTTTTTTTACTGTTTTCTTGTGTCATAGGATAGCAAATCTGGCTCAATTTGTTATAACTAGCTTTATAAATTTAATAATTATTCAAACTCTCTTTTGCTTTAAGTAAATAGCTAGCACAAGAACTGGATTTCAATGAACATAGAAACCATCGGCTTACTCATATTGGCATACCTTACTGGATCTATTTCCAGCGCAGTCATTGTCTGCCGAATCATGAGTCTACCCGATCCTAGAGAGTTTGGTTCTAATAACCCTGGGGCGACCAATGTTCTTAGATTGGGGGGGAAAAAAGCAGCGATACTCACTCTTATAGGCGATATTCTCAAAGCTGTAATCCCCATTTTGATAGGCTATGCCTTAGAACTGCACAGCCGAAATCTTGGTTGGGTTGGCTTTATGGCCTTTATTGGCCATTTGTACCCTCTATATTTCAACTTGAAAGGCGGCAAAGGTATGGCGACCTATTTCGGCGTCTTAGTTACATTGTCACCGGTTCTATTAATTTACGGCCTAACCACTTGGTTAATCACCGCCTTTTTCACTCGCTACTCCTCACTCGCCTCCATGCTCACCAGTATCGCTGTCTCGGCTTTTGGATTTTATATTGATAAGAAATACTTCTTTCCACTTTTCGCCATGTCATTAATCCTAATCTGGCGCCATAGAAGTAACATTAAAAACCTCTGGAATGGTACTGAGCGTAAGTTAACCGATAAGAAAATGACTTAATGACCAAAACAATCTCAAGTAACCCTCTTCGCCTACTACCACTTTTAGCCTCAATGGTAGCAATCACGCCATTGGCGATAGATATGTATTTACCAGCGATGCCAACCATCGCTAAAGACTTGAGTAGTAGCAATAGCGCCATTCAAATTTCATTAAGCCTTTACTTAGCAGGCTATGCTTTAGGTATGTTAATTTTTGGTCCGATGGCCGATCGAATTGGTCGACGTAAAGTGGCAATTTCTGGGTTAATTGGTTTTATCATTTGCTCAGTTTTATTGGCAAACACCAACCAAGAACAAAACTTTTTAGCATTAAGATTTACCCAAGCGGTTTTTGGTAGTGGCGCAACTGTAGTGGTCGCGGGAATTATTCGTGACTTGTATGGCGAGCATACTTCTAAAGGCATGTCTTATGTCAGCATGATTATGATGATAGCGCCGTTAATTGCACCAGCTATTGGTAGTTTAATTTTAGAAATATCGCTCTGGCAAACCATTTTCTACACCTTAGCCAGCTATGCGCTTTTAATTTTAGTCTTGGTCATTTGGAAGCTCCCACAAAGCGTTCCCAGCAAAAGCAACCGTAACTGGCTTAGTGAATTTTTTAACAATTACCGCCTGGTGTTTAGCACCAGAAAATCACTGGTGAATATCAGTTGTTCCATGCTTTGCTCCTTTGCATTTTTTTGCTATATCACTGCCATATCCTTTGTTTATATTGAATATTTCAAAGTATCCGAATCACAGTTCAGTATTTTATTCGGCGTTAACGTAATGGCATTAATGCTTGCCAATATCGTCAATACTCGAATGGTGGTAAAAAAAGGCGCCAAAACCATGCTAAGAGTTGGCGCTACCATCGCCGTTATTAGCGCTACCACTTTATTCATTTTCACTAAACTAGAACTGGGTTTATATTACACCGTTGCAATTTTATTCCCCATCATAGGTGGTATTTCACTAATCGCCGTCAACGCGGATGCAATGATATTAATGCAGTTCCCTCAACAAACAGGGACCGCAACAGCGGTAATAGGAACGCTACGTTTTGGCAGTGGCGCTTTTGCAGGTGTGTTACTGGGATTACTCTATGATGGCACGCCTATGAACTTAGCAATATTGATGTTCGCGGCATTATTTAGCGTTGCTATAGCACAACTCTTCAGCCCAAAAGTGAATACTTAAATTTAAGGAATATTATCGGACCCAGCTCGTTAATACTGTAAGAATTGTATAAAAGGAAAATAAGATGATTAAAGCTACTAAAAGAAATGACTTAAAACCAAAATGCCCACATTGTGAAGCTCCCTTAAAAGAACTGGCCTACCAAGAGGTCAAAACCACCTTAGGTAAACGCTTTGTGTATTTTTGTGCTAGTTGCACTAAAACACTTGGCGTTTCGCATCGTAAAGGTTTCTGGATGGGGTAATATTTAATGCCAAATTGTAAGTTTTGACTCTAAAAGTAGATTCTATTAACCTAAGATCAAACAAGAAAAATACAATTGTATTCAATATAAAAATTAAAAGTCATCTTCAAAGCAGACAAAGGAATATCAAAGATCATGCTAACTAAATTATTATACTTATCACTATTGTTACTTTTAATTACTGGTTGTGAAAATACTGAAAAACAAGCTCGAATATTATTAAATGAAGCGATAAAGGAGTGGGATTCTGGAAATATAAAATCAGCCGAAGAAAAATTTGAATTAATTGATTCGAAATATTTTTACACAGTAGCTGGAACCGATTCGATTAAAGAGCGAACTGAGCGGAAACAAAAATATGCTAATAAATACGACATTAGAGTAGCAAAAGAAAAGAACAAAGGAAGCTTCTCCAAGCAAGTAATTGATAGCATAGATGACTACTTTCAAGCTAATAAGATTTACCCTGAAGACCTTGCCTCCATTAATCTTTATGAAATAAGTGCCAACCGTCAATACCTTTTGCTTTGTAATTACGAAAAAGCTTTGTTTAACTACGGATATAAATTGGACTGTATAAACTCTGACATAGAGTTTAATAAGAACAATCGCGTTGTCAATAATATTGCCAAAAGCTCGAATAGAAAAGTATTTAAAAATAAGATACAAAAGATAAGTGATTTTCCTAAAGCAAACTCAACTTGGGGAGATAAACTGAATCCTTCTGGGGATTTGCCTGAAAAGGGCTTTTTGGCTTTTTATATTAATACAAACAGTCCTGAGAAGGTTATAAAAAAAGAACTTGTTAACGATGTAAGTATCAATTACGCCTACGACGATTTTCAAAACATACATTCTAAAGATTTTGGAGGGTATTGGGTTGGAAATATTCATCTACAGAAAGATGAGGTAAAAAGGGTAGCTATTAATCAAAGCTGGTCAAAAGCGCGTCTTATTATAGATGGCGCTATTGTTTACGAAGGTGGGTCAGATAAAGAAATACTTATTTACCTTACAAAAGGAACTCATAGAATTGAGGTCGAGTACATAAATAACTGGCACACCACTGAATTTTCAGTGATATTTATCGAAAGGGTGGAACTGTTATCCATTAATGATATTAAAACTCGATTAACTGAAAATATATTAGGAAAATATGAACTACATTATGCAGGTATCTATGAAAGCTCCAGTAAAGATCTATCTGTAACTATCCAAATCAAGAAAAGCCCTAAGCAAATTGTATTATTTTTAAACTCTCATCGCGCTGTCAAATGGCAAATATCCAACCCTTTTATGACTGACATCAGAGCAATTGTATATGGCTCTAATAGCCCAGGAACAACAATTTCTGGAGACATCAATAAGGCAACAATGATACTTGCTTCCGAACAAAGAATAGGTTCATCATATACTGCAATACCCAGATGTAACTGTATAAGTGGTCACTTTAATTGTTCAGGCTCTAACATGCTTTCTACTAAGAAATTTATAGAGCGTTTAAGCGATGCCAAAATGACTGGGTTTTCAGGGAAATATTCCGCATCTTCATTGCCCGTACCACAAATTATAGTTAATGAAAGATATGCAAAAGAGTTAGAGTTACACAAAAATGAAGTAGCTAAGCTTAGAGAAGCATGTAAGCAAAAAAAGGACCCAGATTTTGAAAAATTGTTTGATCGAGGATAGTTAGCTTTCTACCAAATTATATAATTACAACTCCTCAATCGGCCATCTAGGCTTTGCTCTGATGGCTGCTTCTTCAAACTCCCCTTTACCATCTAGTACTGCTTGATAACGGGCAAAACCTGCGTAAGCGATCATGGCACCATTGTCGGTGCAGAATTTAAGTCTTGGATAGTAGGCTTTACCATCTTTTGATTCGAGCAAGTCCGTTAGCTTTTCGCGCAAAGACACATTGGCGCTTACGCCACCAGCAACGACCAGTCGTTTATGACCGGTTTGCTCTAGCGAACGTCGGCATTTGATAAAAATGGTATCCACCACTGCTTCTTGGAAAGCATAGGCAATATCAGCTAAGGCTTGTTCTGACTTGTCAGATTTCATGTACAGATTGGCAACCGCCGTTTTCAATCCTGAAAAACTAAATTCCAACCCTGGTCTGTCGGTCATAGGTCTTGGTAATTTATAAATCCCTGCACGGCCATTTAAAGCCAACTTGGCAATCGCTGGTCCACCGGGATAGCCCAATCCCATGATCTTGGCAGTTTTATCAAAAGCTTCGCCAGCAGCATCATCTATCGATTCACCAAGGATTTTGTATTCACCGAGATCTTGCACATCTACTAGTAATGTATGGCCACCTGATACTAATAAGGCGACAAATGGGTATTCTGGCTTTTCGTCTTCTAATAAAGGCGCTAATAAATGCCCTTCCATGTGATGAACACCAATCGCTGGAATGTCCCAGGCATAAGCAAGGCTTCGCCCTACTCCAACACCCACAAACAAAGCGCCAATTAACCCTGGGCCTTTGGTATAGGCAATGGCGTCTATATCTTTTTGAGTGCAATTAGCTTCCTTTAACACTTGCTTGATCAATGGTATGGCTTTACGCACATGGTCACGCGATGCCAATTCTGGTACTACACCACCATATTCTTTGTGCAACTCCACTTGCGAATAAAGTGCATCGGCAATAATGCCCTCTTCGCTATCGTAAATAGCGATACCAGTTTCATCACATGAAGTTTCTATACCAAGGATTTTCATTAGAGCTGTTCGAGTCCGTATTTAGGTATCAAATTTTAAAGAAAATACAGAGATTTAGCGAGTCCTGTGTGTAATTTACCGCCACTATCAATTAAATAAGAAATTCATAGCCTTTTAGCCATAGATCCTTTGCTTTTTGATCAAAAAATAGCTAAAATTCCCGCCCTCTTGTTGTCAGGAGTGCTATTTTAGTGCCTGATGTTCTAGCGATACAAGGACGAAACAAGATTTAACTTATTGATTTTATTAACACTATTTTAAGGTTAGGTGATTTTTAATGCCAAGCGTAAGAGTAAAAGATAACGAGCCATTCGACGTTGCATTGCGTCGCTTCAAGCGTTCATGTGAAAAAGCAGGTATTTTGGCGGAAGTTCGTAAGCGTGAATACTACGAGAAGCCAACATCTGTTCGTAAGCGTGAAAAAGCTGCTGCGGTTAAGCGTGCTGCGAAGAAAGTGTCTCGCGAAAACGCTCGTCGCATTCGCTTGTACTAATAGTTTAGTTTTACACTAAGCTAGCAGGAATTGCCGTGTCAGATCTAAAAGCGACTATTAACGATGCCATGAAAGAGGCCATGCGTGCGAAAGATAAAGCGCGTTTGACCACTATTCGTTTGGCGTTAGCTGCGATTAAGCAGATTGAAGTTGATAAGCGTATTGAACTGGATGATACGGCGATTCTAGCCATTTTAGATAAAATGGTTAAACAGCGTCGCGAGTCGATCAAAATGTATGAAGAAGCAGGTCGCCAAGAATTGGCGGATGTGGAACATGCGGAAATTGCAGTCCTTCAGGATTTTCTTCCTCAACCATTAACTGATGCCGAAATTGATCAATTGATTGAAGATGCCATTGCTAAAACTGGCGCTGAATCAATTCGTGATATGGGTAAAGTTATGGGAATGCTTAAACCACAACTTCAAGGCCGCGCCGATATGGGCCCTGTCAGTGGTAAAATTAAAGCTCGTCTTTCTTAAGACAAATCTTTCTACAAACAAATTCTTACTAGTAATTTTTAATTGCAGATAGCTCTGCTATGATAGCTATTATTGGTTTTTAAAAAGAACAACTTAGCCACTCAATGGGTCTAATTCCACAGCACTTTATTCAAGATTTGCTCAATCGGGTTGATATTGTCGATCTGATAGATTCGCGTGTGCCATTAAAAAAAGCAGGTGCGAACTACAAAGCCTGTTGCCCTTTCCATGGTGAAAAAACACCATCATTTAACGTTAGCCAAAGCAAACAGTTTTACCATTGTTTTGGTTGTGGCATGAATGGCAATGCTATTAGCTTTTTAATGGAGTATGACCGCTTAGAATTCCCTGATGCAGTTGAAGAACTGGCTATTAGTTTAGGACTAGAAGTTCCGCGCGAAGAAACTAATGACAACAAGCCTAAAATTGATAATTCTCTTTATGATTTAATGTCGAAAATTGCGAATTATTATTCGCAACAACTTAAATCCGCAAATGGTAAAGAAGCTGTAAACTACTTGAAAAATAGAGGTTTGAGTGGTGAAGTAGCAAAAGAGTTCGGCTTGGGTGTGGTTCCTGATGCTTGGGACTCACTCGAAAAGTTATTCGGTAGCTTTGCTGGTAATCATAAGTTAAAACAGCAATTGATTGACTGCGGAATGTTGATCCAAAAAGAAGGTGATAGCTCCCGGGTTTACGATCGTTTCCGCGGTCGAATCATGTTCCCAATCAAAGATAAAAGAGGTCGCGTCATTGCTTTTGGTGGGCGCGTTATGGGCGATGGTGAGCCGAAATATTTAAATTCGCCCGAGACTCCTATTTTTCATAAATCAAATGAACTTTATGGCCTCTATCAAGCTCGCAAATCCAATAGAAATCTTTCTCGAATTTTAATCGTTGAAGGTTATATGGATGTAGTCGCTTTAGCACAATTTGGTATTACCAACGCCGTGGCAACTTTGGGTACCGCCACCACCGCCGCGCATCTACAACAACTCTTTCGCACCAGTCGCGAGTTGGTTTTGTGTTTTGATGGTGATAAAGCTGGACGAAAAGCTGCTTTGAAAGCACTTGAGCATGGCTTACCTCAGTTACGCGAAGGCCGTGAAATTAAGTTGATGTTTTTACCTGATGGCGAAGATCCTGACTCGATGGTCCGCAAAGTTGGCAAAGATAAATTTGAACAATTGGTGGAACGTTCGCACTCTACCTTTGAATTCTTATTAAAATATCTAAGCGGTCAGGTTGATCTAGAGTCTGTTGCTGGTCGTGGGCAATTAGTGCATCTTGCTAAGCCTTATTTGGAAAGAATCACTGACCCTGTGTATCGCGATCTTTTTGCCCAATCTATAGCTGAAACAAGCGGACTTGCAATTGAAAAAATAGAATCCCTTTTATCCGGTTCTGAAGCTACTAAAACAGCTCCTAATACACAACCGAGTTTCCAGCCGCAAAGCATAAAACCTCGCCAAATTAAAACGGCTAATAAAACGGTACAGCTTGCCATTACTTTATTGCTACAAGATCCTAAGTTAGGTCTTAGATTTAAAGGTTATGATTGGCTTTTAAGTCTCGATAGCTCGGCGACTAAAATTTTGCATGAAATTCTTGAAATTATTCACAAAAACCCCACATTAAGTAGCGGTGCTTTACTTGAATATTGGCGCGGAAAACCGCTTTATAGCCGATTAGCTGAGCTGGCGATGACCGAAAGGGAAGAAAAAGTCCAAGGCCAAGAAGCTCAAGAATTATCGGATTGTATTCAAAAACTTTTAAAAGATGCCCGAAATCATCGATTAGACAGTTTGCAGACTAAAGCCACAGCGGAAGGTTTAAGCTCGGCTGAAAAAGCCGAATATCAACAACTGTTACTGCTTTCCAAGCAATAAATACAAGCCATCCAGCAAAAAGTAAAGCTTGTAGATTTAACGCTCACACCTGTATAATTAGGGGTTTGCGCCATGATTATTTTATAACAATAATCGTCACACAATTAACGGTTTATCGTAGGTACATCAATGTCAGAAAATTCGACTAGCACGCAACAGTCTCAGCAATCACAATTAAAATTGTTGATCGCTCGCGGTAAAGAACAAGGTTACTTGACTTATGCTGAAGTAAACGACCACTTACCGCCAGATATTGTTGATCCGGAGCAGATCGAAGACATCATCCGCATGATTAACGATATGGGCATTCAAGTTTTTGAGTCGACCCCTGACGCTGATGAGCTAGTGTTAAACGATGATTCGGTAACCGATGAAGACGCAGCAGAAGAAGCCGCAGCGGCTTTAGCTAGCGTTGACAGTGAATTTGGTCGCACCACTGACCCTGTACGCATGTATATGCGTGAAATGGGTACGGTAGAACTTCTTACTCGTGAAGGCGAGATTGATATTGCTAAGCGTATTGAAGAAGGCTTAAAGCAAGTTCTTACTGCCATCGGTAAATATCCAGATACCATTCGTGTTTTATTAGACGAATACCAAGCTTATGTTGATGAAGAGGGTCGTTTAACTGACATTCTGACTGGCTTTAAAGATGGCGAAGAAGAAGAGTTCGTTCAAGAAGAGTCAGAAGCAGCTAAATTAGCTTCCGCGCAAGAATCTGACGAGGAAGATGACGATGATGAAGAAACAGAAGCTGAAGTAGATACAGGTCCAGATCCTGAAGAAGCGGCCCAGCGCTTCAAAGACTTAAAGAAGCAATACAATAAAACCGTAAAAGCTATCCAAAAGTATGGCCGCACCCATAAATCTGCTATTAAACAAATTGATGCCATGAATGAACAATTCATGCAGATTAGTCTGTCGCCAAGAATGTTTGATTTCTTAGTGATTAATCTTCGCTTGAAGATGGAAGGTATTCGTGAACAAGAGCGTGCCATTATGAAAATGGCCGTTAACCGCTCTCGCATGCCAAGAAAAACTTTTATTACAACTTTCGCTGGCGCTGAAACTAATCCTGAGTGGTTACAAGGTCACCTGAAAAAAGAGTCCAAATACTCAGAAGCATTAGCTGAGTACGCAGAAGATATTGAAAAAGCGCAGCGCAAACTGCAAATTATTGAAGAAAGCTGTGATTTAAGTGTTGTTGAAATTAAAGAAGCTAATCGTGAAATGTCGATTGGAGAAGCCAAAGCTCGTCGTGCTAAGAAAGAAATGGTAGAAGCTAACTTACGCTTGGTGATCTCGATTGCGAAGAAATACACTAACCGCGGTTTACAATTCTTAGACTTGATTCAAGAGGGTAACATTGGCTTGATGAAAGCGGTAGATAAATTCGAATATCGCCGTGGTTATAAGTTCTCGACTTATGCAACCTGGTGGATCCGTCAGGCAATTACACGCTCAATTGCTGACCAAGCAAGAACCATTCGTATTCCTGTGCATATGATTGAAACTATTAATAAATTAAATCGTATCTCACGCCAAATGCTACAAGAAATGGGCCGTGAAGCTCAGCCAGAAGAATTAGCAGAACGTATGGAGATGCCCGAAGACAAGATCCGTAAGGTTTTGAAAATTGCTAAAGAGCCAATTTCAATGGAAACACCCATTGGTGATGACGAAGATTCACATTTAGGTGACTTTATTGAAGATACCACCATTGACTCTCCAGTAGATTCTGCAACTGGCGAAAGCTTACGTGAGGTCACTGGTGAAATCCTAGGTGGCTTAACAGCACGCGAAGCGAAAGTATTAAGAATGCGTTTTGGTATCGATATGAATACTGACCACACACTTGAAGAAGTTGGTAAGCAGTTCGATGTAACTCGTGAGCGTATTCGTCAGATTGAAGCAAAAGCGTTACGTAAACTACGTCATCCAAGTCGTTCCGAAAAGTTACGTACTTACTTAGATGAGTAAGACTGATATAACAAAAAAAGGCTTCCAGTTGGAAGCCTTTTTTAATTCTGGAGAAATATTACTTCTTTCTCACATCGATATCACCGTTCACAGTATCTAATATGATTCTAGCATTGCCATCTTTATAGCGACCATCCATATCAGCACCGACGTACTTACCTTCAACCACTTTAATACCAAAATCGTTAGATAAATCACCATTAACCGTATCTGTTTCTAATCTGAAACCTTGGTTCTCCGGTAGATAAATTACGATATCGCCATTAACCGTGTCTGACTTAATGCGTTGACCATCTTTGAAGCTATCCATTGAGATCTTCACATTACCATTGACAGTTTCGGCCGAAATATCTTCACCAGCGTTTTCAATACGAATTTTACCATTTACCGTATCAGCTTTAATTTCTCCATGTACATCAGAAATATCCACATTGCCGTTAACTGATTCAATCATCTTAAGTAGCGCTTTATGTGGCACTCGCAACTGAAATTCAACTTCACCTGAGCCATTGCTATTCCAACCGCCGAACCAGCTTTTGCTTTTCTTCTTCTTGTATTCAACATCTACTGAAAAATTGCTACTGGAAGCATCAATTTCTACCTCAATTCGCTCTAAATCATCTTTATCATCTGCCGTCACCGTATAATCCAATTGAATTTCATTACGGTCCCAACCTTTGATCTCGATACTACCGTTAATATTCTCAACCCGAACTACGCCATCTTTATCGAAGTCATAGGTTTTAGTAAAGTCACGCTCTACATCAGCATAAGCACCAACAGAAAAAGTAGAAGCGGTTAAAGCTAAGGCTAGTACATTTAATTTATTCATCTCAATTACTCACTATTTGTTTCATTTCTTATTAGATGGCACTAATCACAAAAGGGTTTAGTCTAATTTTATTTTATCGAAAAGTTTCTTTTTCAACTTATCTTTGAGCTCTTCTTTCTTATCCTCTACTTTAGTATCCAGTTGCGATTTATACTTCGCTTTTAAAAGTGCTTCAAAATCAATATTAGGTCTTGGCTCATTCCAAGTACCCTTTAACTCAAAGGGTAGATCCATACCTGCTAGTTGAAGATACTTCTTTTCTAACTGCTCTTTTAGCAGCCCTTTTAGGGTTAATTGGAAGTTACCTGATAGCGATTCTTTATTAGCATCTGTGGTAGCTTTACCAACCAAATCAAACAAAGGAGTTACCAGTGCGACATTGTTTAACTGAATCAATCCACTATCGGCATTCAAATTTCCAGTTAATCCTGCAAAAGTAGTTTTTCCTTTGTAAACATCTTTACCATCCAGCATTTGTAAGCTAATGCCCGATTCAATCAGTTTGTTTAAATCTAATCCATTTAAGGCACCATCCGAAAGGCTCACCGACCCAGTACCCGAAAGGTTTCGCAATAACTGCTTAACTTCAGTGCCTTTAGTCTTCAAGTTTAAGCTTAAATCACCCAAACCTGACAACCTATTCGTATCGAAGACCTGCCCGATCAAATCTCCCACTTCAATTTTTTGCAAGCTGGGCGCGATACTTAATGCCAATGGTTTTGAAGCAAAGTTTATACTGGCATTGGTAGATAGGTCTCCCTTAAAGGCATTAGCCTTAAAAGGTTTCAACCACAAGGTTGCACCCTTGTTAGAAAGATTCGCACTAACATTTTGTAAGTCCATCTTGCCCGCAGCCACTGAATTGGCACTAAAAGTACCTTTTAAACGAGCACTCTTTAAAAAGTCTGCAATGGGCTTGGTATCTAACTCTGACTTTGAACCTGAACTTGTCCCTTCATCACCCACAAACCATGGGCTTAAATCTAAGTTCTCAGTTTTGAGATCCAACTTGATGTCTTTGAAACTAGAAAAAGTGCCTTGCATATCCATCTCAAACTTCTGTTTATCTAAAACTAGGTTGCCTTGATGGTTTACTTGAGTATTTTTATTGTTAAGCTCTAATCGCGTAACTCCAGTAAGCTCTAAGTGCTTTAACTTATTACTGATCTGGCTCATCACCGCATCGATAGAACGCAGTTCAATCAACTTTCCTTGATTACTAACTTTAATTTCACTGTTCAAATTCCATTGGGCATCGGTTTTACCGGAACCGCTGGCAAAAGCACCTGAAGCTTTTAGCGGTGTCCATTGCTCGAAAGCAAACTGATTTATCTCAAATGCATCCAAGCTAAAACTTTGAGTTAGCTTTTCTCTAGGTGCATATTGATTTAATACAAAGTTATTAAGCGCTATTCGATTAACGCTTAAAGCACCAGCTTGTTCAGAAGCTGATGCATTATCTGAAGCAGTTTCCTTTTGCTTGTCCGCATGAGTAATGAGTACATCAATGTTAGAGCGTCCTTTGCGATCTCGCATCAGATTTAGCTCGGAACCTGATAGTTCCACCGCACCAATTTCAATATCACCTTTCAATAAAGGCATTAATTTAATACTCGCGTTTAATTGCTCAACGGACAATAAGTTCTTTTTACTGTTAAAACCTTCAGGGTTGGATAAGGTCACCTTACCAGTTTCAACCGCTAACCAAGGAAAGAAAGTTAAGGATAGTTCGTCTTCAATGCTTAGATCCGCTGAAGTTTGCTCTTTAACCGTAGTAATAGCTTGCGCCTTAATGGTATCGCTATCAAAAACAAAGAAGGCGATCCCCACTAACAAGGCAACTAATAACAATAAGCCACCGATTAACCAAACGATCCCTTTCAGAAGCGATTTCATAGAAATTCCAATAATATTTAATATATAGAGTTTAGATTAACCAACCTAGACGAAGTTTCAAACTAATCTCAACAAATTTTAATATTTTTTATAAATTTATGAACTTTTTCGAACTTAGTCGTACTAACCTAATAGTTACATTGTCATAAACTCTTATTTAGTATACTTATTAAAAAAGCCAATCATTTGATTGGCTTCTTTTTTGTCTGAATGAAATAGCTAATGATTTAGCCAGTCCAAGCATTTCGCAAAGTCACTGTACGATTAAATACCAACTTGTCAGCCGAATGATCGTAACGATCTGCAGTGAAGTAACCCTCACGTTCAAACTGGAACCGATCCTCTGGCTTAGAATCAGCAAGGCTTGCTTCCACCATCGCCGTTTGCTCACTGTAAGAACTTTCGTTTAACGCTTCTAAGAAGTTATCCATTGCTCCTGGATTTTCCACTTTAAATAAACGGTCATACAAACGGATCAAAGCTGGCTTGGCGTGTTTTGCAGAAACCCAATGGATCACACCGCGGACTTTTCGTCCTTCAGGGTTTTTACCCAAAGTCTCAGGGTCATAAGTACAGTGCAATTCAGTAATTTCACCATTTTCATCATAAACCGCTTCATCAGCACGGATCACATAAGCATTACGTAAACGCACTTCACCACCTTTAACCATGCGTTTATATTTCTTATTAGCTTCTTCACGATAATCGGCACGGTCAATATACAACTCACGACTAAAAGGTAAAGTACGAGTGCCCATATCATCATCTTTCGGGTGATTCTTACCCGTTAGCATTTCTTCTTTGTCTTTTGGGTAATTGGTAATTATCACCTTAATGGGATCCATTACTGCCATACGGCGCTCAACGCTAGTGTCCAAATCTTGACGAACATTATCTTCCAACAAAGTCATATCGGTAACGCTATTAACCTTGGAAACACCAATCGCTTTACAAAAATTACGAATAGAGTTTGGGGTATAGCCACGACGACGCATACCTGAAATGGTTGGCATACGAGGATCGTCCCAGCCATCAACCACCTTTTCATCCACTAACTGAGTCAGCTTACGCTTAGAAGTAATAGTATAGGCTAGGTTCAAGCGTGAAAATTCATACTGATAAGGACGTGCAGGAATATCTAAATTATCCAACACCCAGTCGTATAAAGGACGATTCACTTCAAACTCTAAAGTACACAATGAATGGGTAATTGATTCCAACGCATCCGAAATACAGTGAGTAAAGTCGTACATTGGGTAGATACACCACTTATCGCCTGTTTTGATGTGATGCATTCGCTTAATACGATACAAAACCGGATCGCGCATCAACATATTAGGATGATTCATGTCGATTTTACCACGCAACACCATTTTACCATCTTCAAACTCACCTGCTCGCATCCGTTCAAACAAGTCTAAGCTTTCCTCAATCGGGCGATTACGATACGGACTTTCAGTGCCAGGAGTTTGGAAATTACCGCGCGCTTTTGCCATCTCTTCGGCGCTAGATTCATCAATATAGGCCAAGCCTTTATTAATCAGTTGTTTCGCAAAACCAAATAAATCTTCAAAGTAATCGGAAGCATTACGCACTTCACCATGCCATTCAAAACCTAACCAAGTCACATCTTCTTGGATCGCTTTAGCAAACTCTTCTGACTCTTTTTCAGGATTAGTATCATCGAAACGTAAATTACAAACCGCATTTTGTTGCTGATAAGCTTCTGCAATACCAAAATTTAAGCAAATCGATTTCGCATGACCCACATGCAAATAGCCATTTGGCTCAGGCGGAAAACGGGTATGAACACGCCCATCGTTTTTGCCTTCAGCTAAATCCTTATCAATAATATTTCGGATAAAATCAGTATATTTAACAGTTTCGCTCATGAGCAGCCTTAACTTTTAAAGATTAATTTAATAATACGGAATGTATTTATTTATGGGGATTTTAGCGGTATTTACAAGCCAAGGCGATAGCTTTCCGCTTGGATGCGCAAATTCTTCCTTTTTTACGACGAATAAGCGACAATATAGCTATAAATACCTATTAAAGAGGCCATGTTTTGGCTAGCAGTAAGAAAAACAATTTCGAAAGTCAGTTAGAAGAGTTGGAGTCGATTGTGGATCAACTCGAAGATGGCGACTTACCTTTAGACGAAGCGCTTAAAGTTTTCGAAAAAGGTGTTAAGCTTTCTCGCCAATGCCAAAAACACTTAGCGGATGCTGAGCAAAAAGTTACTATCCTAATGAATGGCAAAGAAGAGCTATTCGATAACGAAGATTAATGCCTGCAGTCGCTTTTAACAATATGCCTGATTTCAACCAAATCATCGAGCAGTGGCAACAGCGAATTCATCAGTTAATTGCTGAAACTTTGCCAAGCGCCGAGCAAGAACCCAAAGAATTACACCAAGCCATGCGCTACGCGGCTTTAAATGGTGGCAAAAGAGTACGTCCCATATTGGTTTATCTAACGGGTTTAGCATTTGGTGCAAAACAATCAGACTTAGACACAGCCGCTTTGGCGGTTGAGCTTATTCATTGCTACTCGCTAGTGCATGATGACCTGCCTGCCATGGATGACGACGATCTGCGTCGCGGAAAACCCACCTGCCATATTGAATTTGGTGAAGCGACAGCAATATTAGCAGGCGATGCTCTACATACTCAAGCTTTTGAGGTTTTAGCCGATGCCAAGCTTACTGAAAAAGCCCAACCACAACAAATGACCATGCTTGCATTATTAGCCAAAGCCAGTGGTTCGTTAGGTATGGGGGGCGGTCAAGCGATCGACTTAGCATCTACCAATAAAGCCATCGATCTGGCAACTTTAGAGAATATGCACCGCATGAAAACCGGCGCCTTAATCAAGGCCAGTGTCATGCTCGGCGCTTTATGTGCAGGCTCAATTAAGCCTGAAGAAATAGTTCTATTAGAAGAATATGCCGACTCCATTGGTTTGGCATTTCAAGTTCAAGACGATATTCTCGATATTGAGTCGGATACTGAAACCTTGGGAAAACCACAAGGTTCAGATATTGAAAATGATAAAAATACCTATCCAGCGTTACTTGGACTCGAAGGCTCTAAGCAAAAACTGCAAGATTTATTAGCTTTGGCGCTACAAGCCTTGGACAAGTTGCCGTACAATACCGCAACCTTGGCGCAATTAGCGCAATACATAACTCAACGTCGTCATTAACCGCGTTTTAAAGAAAGTCACAGTATGAGCACAAGTTCCTATCCAATATTAGAAACCATTGATTCACCGATTCAATTGCGTGAGTTGGATAAAGATCAGTTGTTGCCTTTAGCTGATGAATTACGCGGTTACTTAATTGATACCATCAGTAGTTGTGGTGGCCATTTCGCAGCCGGTTTGGGAACCGTTGAGCTAACCTTGGCTTTGCATTACGTATTTAATACCCCCGACGATCGTTTAGTTTGGGATGTTGGACACCAAGCCTATCCGCATAAAGTGTTAACAGGGCGTCGTGATCAGCTAGCGACTATTCGTCAGACTGACGGCTTGCACCCTTTTCCAGTTAGAACAGAATCCGAATACGATACATTTGCTGTTGGCCACTCGAGCACTTCAATCAGTGCAGCATTGGGTATGGCGTTAGCTTCAAAACAAAAAGGCGAAGATCGCCATTGCGTTGCCATTATAGGTGATGGTGCTTTAACCGGCGGAATGGCTTTTGAAGCCATGAACCATGCAGCCGATACTGACGCCAATATGCTGGTTGTTCTAAACGACAATGAAATGTCGATTTCAGAAAATGTTGGTGGCTTAAATAAATATTTAGCCAAACTATTAGCAGGTCGTTTTTATCAGCGTGTTCGTGAAACAGGTAAGAAAGCCTTACATGGTATAAAACCGCTATCTGATTTCGTTGGTCGTGCCGAAGAACATATGCGCGGTATGTTATTGCCAGGTACTTTATTTGAAGAGTTGGGTTTCCATTATATTGGACCAATCGACGGCCATGATTTGCCTACACTACTAAGCACTTTAGAGACCATTAAAACTTTAGACGGCCCACAGTTTTTGCACGTAGTAACGCGCAAAGGTAAAGGCTATGAGCCAGCGGAAAATGATCCCATCGCTTATCATGGCGTACCCATATTCGATCCTAAAGATACTAACTTACCCAAAGGTAAAAAACCAAAAACTTATTCCAATATTTTTGGTGACTTTATTTGTGACATGGCGACGCAAGACGAACAATTAGTAGCTATCACGCCAGCAATGCGCGAAGGCTCAGACTTAATTCGTTTTTCAAAAGAGTTTCCTGAGCGTTATTACGATGTGGGCATTGCAGAGCAGCACGCGGTAACGGTTGCCGCAGGCCTAGCGTGCGAAGGTTTAAAGCCTGTTTGTGCCATTTACTCGACTTTCTTACAACGCGGTTATGATCAATTAATCCACGACGTTGCCTTACAAGACCTAGATGTTTTATTTGCCATTGATCGCGCAGGCTTAGTAGGTGGCGATGGCGCAACTCACCATGGAGCTTTTGATATCAGCTTCCTTCGTTGTATTCCAAACATGGTGATAATGGCGCCAAGTGATGAAAATGAATGCCGCCAATGTTTATACACCGGTTATCAATACGATGGACCTGCCGCAGTACGCTATCCACGCGGTATGGGCTCTGGAATTGAAGCGACTAAAGAATTTACCGCATTCGAACTAGGAAAAGGCGAAACTAAGCGCCAGGGCGAAAAAGTTGCCATTCTAGCCTTCGGTTCAATGGTTAAATTGGCCTTAGAAGTTGCCGAAGAAACTAACGCGACAGTAGCTGATATGCGCTTTGTAAAGCCACTAGATGAAGCACTGATTCAAGAGTTAGCCGCAAGCCACGATATGCTTATCACCTTAGAAGAAAATGCCGTGATGGGTGGCGCAGGTAGTTCCATTAATGAATATCTTTTAGAAAATGGCGTACAGATTCGAGTAAAGAATTTAGGTTTACCTGATCGATTTATTGAGCATGGTGATACTAAAGATTTATTTGAACGAATTAATTTAACCAAACAAAAAATTGTTCAGTTAATTAATCAGTAAATTTGCAAACTGTAAAATAATCGCGGCAAAAACTCCTGCAATAATATCGTCAATCATAATCCCAAAGCCACCTTTGACTTTGCTATCTAGCCATTTAATTGGCCAAGGTTTTATGATGTCGAAAAAACGAAATAACAGAAAGCCCGCGAGCGCCCAATACCAAGTAGCAGGTAAAGCAATCATGGTCACTAGGTAACCGCAAATCTCGTCCCAAACGATGCCACCATGATCGTGAACCCCTAGCTTTTTTGAGCTCGCCCCACAAAGCCAGAACCCGAAAATGGTTAGCACCATTGTTACCAACACATAATAGGGTACGCTTAAAGGAGCCATAAAAAACCAAACAGGGATAGCTATTAATGTCCCCCAGGTACCTGGTGCTTTTGGCAACAGTCCAGAACCAAAACCAAAGGCTAGAAAATGTATCGGATCAGTTAAAATGGTTTTATTAAAAGACATAATTTTCTGCTGTTCATTTGCAAGTTAATTGCTATTGAGATTTAAAATGTTGCCAACTATTTTCTGTGATTGGATAGGCTTCACCATTTAGCAAAACCTCATATCCCTGCTCAATAATTTCGCCGACTCTTGTTACTTGAGTATCCGTTTTATTAGCTCGTTTTTCAATGAGCTTTCGATACTTTTTGTTCGCAGTGAAACATAATTGATAATCATCACCACCAGCTAGTGCAAACTGCCGCGCTTGCTCCAGCCCTTCCACTTCAATTAAAGCCTCAGCAATGGGCAATGTTTCAACCACAAGCTTTGCGCCTAACCGACTCTGGACCATTATATGTCCCAAATCAGCTAACAAGCCATCAGATAGATCGATAGCAGAGTTTGCAAACTTAGGCAATTTCTTTGCGAATTTGAAGGGTAAGTTGGGACGAATTAAAGATTGCCATAAAAACTGCTCATCGTCGGATAGTAATTTTTTTCCATGTAGCTTTAGTGCACTTCGGGCAGAACCTAGTGCGCCGGTCAGCCAAATATCATCACCTAACTCTGATGCATCGCGACAAAGAGCTTTACCCTTTTTTACTAGCCCCATAACGTTAAGAGTAATACTGAGCGGCCCTTGGGTAGTGTCGCCACCAATTAAATTAATTGCAAAGTGCTGAGACGCTTTTTGCAGTGATTGAGAAAATGCCTTTAGCCATTGTTTATCTGTTTCAGGCAGGCTAATAGCCAAAGTATAAGCCAGCGGTTTTGCACCCATAGCTAGCAAATCGCTAACATTCACTGCCAATGCTTTATAAGCCAAATCTGCAGGTGAAACATCGTAAAAGAAATGTACACCAGCAACCAAAGTATCGGTACTGGTGACTAATTGTTTGTTTTTGGGGATATCTAAAATAGCACAATCATCACCAATGGATTTAACCACCGACTGTGAATATTCCTGCTCAAAGTCGAAGTGTTTTTTGATGATGTCGAATTCAGCCATCGAAAAATTTCGATTATTCGTGAGGGCGTAAATCTTTGCTGATCTTATCTAAGACGCCATTTACAAATTTATGACCATCGGTTGCGCCAAAAGTTTTTGCTAATTCAATGCCTTCGTTAATCACTACTTTTTTAGGAATGTCGATCCGCTTCATTAACTCAAATGCAGACAAACGGATTACACCGCGCTCAATCGGATCGATTTCTTCAATATCACGATCCAGTGCTGGTGCCAACTTTTGATCCAGTGTTTCTAAATCCGTTAAAACACCCATGAACAATTCTTGGAAATACTCTGTATCCACCTTATTGGCATTCATGGTCGTCAAATATTGGGCTTCAATTTCATTCAAAGGATTTCCCGTCATTTGCCATTGATAAATCGCTTGCACCGCATACTCACGCGCTTTACGACGGGCAGAAGGTTTAAAACTCATCTTGCTATCCTCTTATGCTTTTAAGCTTTGCTTTAAGTTAATCATTTCTATCGCCGTAGCTGCAGCTTCACCACCCTTATTCATTTTCTCAGGGTTGGCTCTCTCTTCAGCTTGCGCTTCAGTATTGGTAGTCAAAATACCAAAAATAATCGGCATTTCTTCATCTAAAGAAACACGCATTAAACCTGCACTAGATTCCGCCGATACAAAATCGAAATGAGGTGTATCACCTTTTATAACTACCCCAATAGCAATAATAGCATCAAACTTGCCAGATTTTGCTACTTGTTGTGCAGCCAAAGGCAATTCATAAGCTCCTGCCACATTGAATAACTCAACGTTTTCAGACGGTACTGATAATTCATTCAGTTTTGCTTTAGCGCCATTAATCATCATATTAATTAAAGGCTCATTAAAGCGTGCGTGTACAATCGCAACTCGACCGCCTTGATACTGAGTTTCTGAAAAATCTAATTTAAAATTGCTCATGTTTTTTCCTAAATATTTCTAAGAATTAAAAAATTTATTCAGAAATATTTTCAATAATTTCTAAGCCGTAACCTGCTAAGCCAGTGTACTTCGAACCTGAACTTAACAAGCGCATTTTATGTACACCTAAGTCTGCAAGAATTTGTGAGCCAATTCCAACGGTACGTTTTTTCTGACGTTGTTGCTCTTGAGTTAATGGCTCGCCTTTATCTTCTTGTTCAAACTTACGAATCTTATTTAGCAAATCTTCATTGGACTCTTTATTGGCTAATACCACCACAACGCCCTCGCCTTCGTCGGCAATTCGCTCAATGGCATTCGCTAGTGTCCAACTGGATTTTTTACCGCGTTGCGATTCTAACAGATCACCTAAATTATCGGCCAAATGTACTCGTACTAATGTAGAGTCTTTTTGTTCTGGCTGACCTTTAACTAAAGCAAAATGAATTTGTTCATCAATCGAGTCTTTGTAGGTATGTAAACGAAAATCGCCATGCTCAGTTGGCCAGTGGCATTCGGAAACTTTTTCTACTGACTTTTCTTTAGTGGAACGGTACTCAATCAAGTCAGCAATAGTGCCAATTTTTAAATCGTGCTTTTGCGCAAAGACTTCTAAGTCTGGACGACGCGCCATAGTGCCATCTTCATTAAGAATTTCTACAATCACCGCCGCAGGTTCAAAACCTGCCATACGCGCCAAATCACAACTGGCTTCAGTATGCCCTGCTCGGTTTAAGACGCCCCCTGGTTGCGCCATAATTGGGAAAATATGTCCTGGTTGCACAATATCGCTAGGCTTTGCATTGGTATTCACCGCCGCCAAAATAGTCCTGGCTCTATCTGCTGCAGAAATACCAGTAGTCACGCCTTCAGCCGCCTCAATAGAAACGGTAAAGTTAGTACTGAACTTGGCACCGTTTTGATGCGACATCAATGGCAAATCCAATTGCTGACAGCGCTCTTCGGTCATGGGCATACACACCAAACCGCGCGCGTGACTGACCATAAAATTAATATCCTCAGGACGCACTTGCGAAGCCGCCATCACTAGATCGCCTTCGTTTTCACGATCTTCATCATCCATCAAGACAACCATTTTGCCCTGACGGATATCTTCAATTATTTCTTCAATACTGTTTAGTTTCATTACTTAGCCTTGCTTTAGGGCTGAATCATTAGTCATTAATCGCTCCAAATAACGAGCCACCAAATCAATTTCTAAATTTACTTTACTGCCTACTTGATATGAATCGGCAATAGTTTCTTGTAACGTATGCGGCACTAGGTTCAAATAAAAACGGTCTTTTTTTAACTCATTAACCGTTAAGCTAATACCATCCACCGTTATCGAGCCTTTAATGGCGATATAGTGCAATATATCTTGTGGCGCTTTGATTTGATATTGAATCGAACGCGCGGCCTCTTCAATCGCCACTACTTCTCCGATAGCATCTACATGCCCCGAAACCATATGACCACCAAAGCGAGTGGTTGGTAACATGGCTTTCTCAAAATTAATGACCTGCCCAACCGCATAATCTTTAAATCGTGTTACACGAATCGTCTCCACAGAAACGTCCGCTTTAAAACCTGTTTCAAGCTTTTCTATCACTGTCAAACAAACGCCATTACAGGCAATGCTATCGCCTAATTGCACGTCAGTTAGTTCAAGCTTACCCGTATTAAATTGGTAAATTGCATCGCCCGAAGTTTTAGTATCAATAGCATCAATATTGCCAGTGGCTTCGATAATTCCTGTAAACATTAGCTGTCGCTTGAACCTTTAATCGAGTATGTAAAACGCAAATCATCGCCAATTTGTCGTGAATCCTGCAATGATAGCTGTATAGATTGGGCCATTGTATCAAAAGGCAACTGATAAACCGACATTGCTTTTGAACCCAGTAATTTCGGCGCCATATAAACCACCAACTCATCGGCTAGGCCTTGCTCAATAAAAGCACCAGTTAATCCTGAACCCGCTTCAACTAACACTTGGTTAACGCCTTTATCTGCAAGTTGTTCCAGTAATTTCCGTAAATCAATTTTACCATTACTTTGAGTAGCAATAATTTCTTGATTAACCGAGGCTGGATATTCTTTATTTTGCCACTCAGAGGTTACTAGCCAAGTTTCACCCGTTTGCTGAAATATTTTCGCATCAGGACTTACTAAGCCTTGCGAATCAATCACCACCCTTAGCGGTTGACTAAAATATTCATCATTAACAAATTGTTCAGCTCGAACATTCATCGAGGGATCATCATGAATCACAGTGCCAGAACCTGTAATAATGGCGCAAGATTCTGCTCGTAATTTTTGCACATCAGATCGAGCTGCCTTACTCGTGATCCATTGGCTCTCACCCGACGCCATAGCAATTTTACCATCAAGACTGATAGCGCTTTTAATCACCACTTTGGGTAAGCCAGTTTGCATTCGCTTTATAAAGCCAGAGTTTAGTTGTTCAGCTTCGCTTTGCATTAAGCCAACTTCAAATTCGATATCAGCCTCTTCAAGAATTTGGAGTCCTTTACCAGAAACCAAAGGATTAGGGTCTTGCATCGCACAAACCACTTTCGAAACACCGCCATTTATTAATGCCAAAGCACAAGGTGGTTGTTTCCCATAATGGGCGCAAGGCTCTAAAGTGACGTAAGCCGTAGCCCCTTTTAGATCTTGTGTGGCAGTTTCGATAGCATTCACTTCGGCGTGATTCAAGCCTGCCTTTTGATGCCAACCTTCACCAATGATTTGATTATCTTTTACTAGCACACAGCCTACTCTTGGATTCTGACGAGTGCTAAACCAACCGTTTTTTGCCAATTTAATGGCACGTGCCATGAATTTAGAGTCTTGTGCAGTAAACTTCATTAGAATGGAATGACTTAAGCTAAGTGTTAATTAATCGCTTTCGAGCTTATCGATTTCTTCGCGGAAGGCTTGAACATCTTTAAAGTCACGATAAACCGATGCAAAGCGCACGTAAGCAACTTTATCCAAACCGCGCAAAGCATCCATCACCTGCTCGCCCACCACCTTGGCTGAAACTTCTCGTTCACCAGTTGCTCTTAGGTAGGACAAAATTTTGTGAATCGCAGCTTCTAAAGCTTCGACGCTAACAGGACGTTTTTCAACGGCTTTAGTTAAACCAGAACGTAGCTTATCTTCATTAAAAGGCTCACGAGTACCATCAGATTTAACCACTTTAGGCATTACCAATTCTGCAGCTTCAAACGTTGTGTAACGTTCTTCACAAGATAAACATTCACGGCGACGACGAACTTGCGAGCCATCAGCTACCAAGCGCGAGTCGATCACTTTAGTATCATTGTTTGAGCAGAATGGGCAATGCATGGTAAATCCTTTCTATTTATACACTGGGAAACGAGCTGTTAACTCAAGCACTTGGCCTTTAACTGAATCAATCGTTTCTTGGTTATTAATATCATCTAAAATATCACAAATCCAACCAGCAAGCTCTGTAACTTCCGCTTCTTTGAAACCACGAGTTGTTACCGCAGGCGTACCCATACGTAGACCTGAAGTAACAAACGGAGAGCGAGGCTCATTTGGAACTGTATTTTTATTAACAGTAATATTAGCCGCGCCTAAAGCGGCTTCTGCGTCCTTACCAGTAATATCCTTATCAATTAAATCAATTAAGAATAAATGGTTATCTGTGCCACCAGAAACAATCTTATAACCACGCTCCATTAAAACATTGGTCATGGCTTTAGCATTGGCTTTTACTTGCTTTTGACTTGCTTTAAACTCACCACTTAACGCTTCTTTAAAGGCTACAGCTTTGGCTGCAATGATATGCATCAAAGGACCGCCTTGACCGCCTGGGAAAACTGCAGAGTTTAATTTCTTTTCTAAATCAGGGTTAGATTTAGCCAAAATAATACCACCACGAGGGCCCGCTAGAGTCTTATGCGTAGTAGAAGTTACTACATCTGCATAAGGTACTGGATTTGGATATTCGCCCGCGGCGATTAAGCCTGCAACGTGTGCCATATCTACAAATAAATAAGCGCCCACTTTATCAGCTATTTCACGAAACTTAGCCCAATCAACCACTCTTGAATAAGCCGAGAATCCCGCAATGATCATTTTTGGTTTATGTTCTAAAGCCAAAGCTTCAACATTGGCCATATCAATATAACCATTCTCATCAACACCATATTCAACAGAGTTGTATATCTTGCCAGAGAAATTAACTTTAGAGCCATGAGTTAAGTGACCGCCATCTGATAGGCTCATGCCTAATACCGTATCGCCTGGTTGCAATAGGGCCATATAAACGGCACTGTTCGCTTGCGAGCCTGAGTGAGGCTGAACGTTTGCATAATCAGCGCCAAACAATTCTTTTAAACGCTCAATCGCTAACTTCTCTGCCACATCAACATACTCACAACCACCGTAATAACGCTTATCTGGATAACCTTCAGCATATTTGTTGGTAAGAACCGAGCCTTGCGCCTGCATCACGCGCATACTGGTGTAATTTTCCGAAGCAATTAACTCGATATGCTCTTCCTGACGCTTTTGCTCAGCTTCCATTGAAGCCATTAATTCAGGATCAAAATCTTTAAGAGAAGTGGTATTACCTAGCATTTACTAACCTCAAGTACGATAAATTAGAGTTGAAACAGAAAGTGGCGCTATTTTAACCGATTGCGTTACGAAATGCGCGTTAATTATCCGATTAAAAGCTGAAGTTATAAACTAAAACCAGCCTCGGTTCGATTCCAATTGGCGACGGCATTGTTTATATTGCTGAGAAAACTGCAGGGATTGTTTATGTACTTTTTCTGCAACTTTAACTAGCCATGTTTTTTGTAGATAAGTTTTACGTTGGTAGCCTCCCCAACCTTCATGGTAGGCCAGGTATTGATCCTTAGTTTCCCATTTAGAAATCCCTAGTTTTCTATGGCTAGTAGCCGTGTACCAGCCAATAAAATCCATAGCATCATCAAAATCATCACGATCCGCTCCTGAATTTCCTGTAGATTTAATATAAGTATCCCAAGTAGACTCTAATGCCTGAGCAAATCCATAAGCATTAGATGGTCGCGGACCAGGTATAAAACCTAAATACCATTTACGCGGAGGCTGAGCATCGTGCTTAAATTTTGACTCTTGATGCATAATTGCTAATTGCACATGTATTGGAGTGCCCCACTTTTCCTGTGAGTCTAATGCTGCCTGATACCAGTCTTCGTCCGACAATACATCACACATATTATTGACATTAGCCGGCCTAAAAGTACTACAAGATGACAGAAAAATTGTCAGCAAAGCACCTGTCAGAAATTTTAACGAATTATGATACAATGTTGTTTAACCTCACAAATTTTAAAACTCTCTAAAATATTTTTAACAATTTTTCATTCATTAATTATTAACAATGGTAAAGTATATCCAGTTTTATAACAGTAACCTACTGTATTAAATAAAAATTTATGAAAAAAATATTACTACTAGATGATGACAAGCAATACTTAAAAGAAACTTTGCAAGAGATAAAGTTGTCTGGATGCGTCTATGAATACTTTCAATCAAGTCAAGATGCACATAGTTTCATTGAGGCTGAAAGCAATAATATAGGGCTTGTAATAGTAGCGCTGAATAATGCTTTAGGCTATCCCGCGATTAGAAAAATCAAACGTTCAATTACTCCAAATACCGAACTTAGTATTTACTCAGATAGTGCCAGCTTGTCTTTACGTGAATGGGTATTTAAACAAGAAATTAAGCACTATTATACCGCACCATTCCAAAAGTCCGAGTTAATCGATTTCTGTAAAAAATTAATTTTAAACAAAAGTATCCATTTTAATCATCAGCAGTTATTAGATTTATCCAATACCTTGTCAAAATATACTGACATTGCTGATAATTTAGTACAGCAACATGCAGCCAACTCCAATTCGATTCAAGAGTTACAGCATAAACTCGCTCGCTCTTTAACTAATTATGAGCACCAGAAAAATTTCTTAACTGAAGTGCAATAACCTCCATATCAATTACATAAAAAAGGCAACCAAAATGGTTGCCTTTTTGTTTTAGCTAAATTGAATTATTTAGCTGGGTCACACTCATTACCTTTACAAATATTACCTGAACAACCATTGTCCATTAAATAATCATAGGCAGCTTGTGCTTGCACTAAACCAGCACCATGTGCGTAGTCATAACCCGCATCGCCTGTATCTTCAGCTGAAGCTTTTAGCGCATTACGGATATCAAAGTTAGAGCATTGAGGGAAATGGCTCCAGACCAATGCCGCAACACCTGCTACGTGCGGTGACGCCATCGATGTTCCACTAAGTACAATGTAGCTATCATAGCCGAATAAATTTGCTGGGGCTGTAGAGCCTACTCCAACACCTGGTGCTGATAATTCTACTTGTGAAGTGGTTTGAGAAAATCCTGCAATATCTTTATTGCTATCTACCGCACCAATCGACATCACAGAGTCATATGACGCTGGGTAACTATGAGTTGAAACTCCATCATTACCCGCAGCAGCAACCAACAACACTCCCGCTTTACGCGCACGTTCAAAAGCACGCTTCTCTAATTTAGATGCGAATGACCCACCTAAACTCATGTTAACCACATTAGCACCAGCTTCAACGCAAGCATCAAGACCACCTACTAAGCCTGATGAGAATGCAAAGCCACCGCTATTGCTAAATACTTTAGAGATAAACATTGGTACTGCATCTTCGGCATTCGATATAACGCCTGTAATACCAATGCCATTGTTACCACGAGCGCCGATGGTGCCAGCTACGTGTGTTCCATGATAATGGACATTATAATCGTCCCAAGCACCGGCACCCGGATCATTAGTTCCGTCAACATTAGCTTCAGGAAGATCTTCATGTCCTAATGCATAGCCGGTATCCATAACACAAACTTTAACACCAGAACCTTGCGCAGCTTCATGAATTTGATCAGCTTGAACCATGCTAATACCATACATTGGCGCTAAGCTCATTAATGGATCATTAGTATGATTTTGCATTTCAACTGGCTCACCAACTGGTGTTGACATTCTAACCGCATCAGCTTCGATGCTCGCAATATTATTATTCTTTCTTAAACTACTAACATTTTCTAAAGAATTAATTTCAATAGCTAACGCGTCGTAATTAGAAAGGTCCATTTTTACTGTCGCGCCCGCATTTGCAATCGCTTCTAACACAGCATCTTTAGCACCATTTTTATATTCGATAATAAAACGGGTGTTTTGTAATTCTTTGCCTAAGTCTCCAGCAACAGTAGCTGAAGTGCCCAAACCCGTAGCTGCTAATACAGCCAAACTAATAAGTGATTTTTTCATTTTAGTCTCTCCTTGTAGGTTTGATTATTCTGCATTACCAGGACATTCTTTTACATTAACTTGGCCATTCATAGCACCAACATTAACATAACCATTGTATGGACCTGACTCTAATTGAATAACAGCTCCACCATGAATACCGTTGCCTTTTCCAAAGTCTAATACACAAGCAATACCAGTACCTTCGCCTGATGCTTTATTATTGGTAGAACGATAATCGAACTCTAATTGGAATTGATTTTCGCCACAACGGCACTCTGCCGCATCAAAATCAATATCTGGTGAACAAAATGCTGCATTTGTCATAGTACCGTGTAAATCTACCCCACCAACTGATTCAAAATCGATAGCAGTTTTGTCATGGAAAGTTACCTGACCTTTAGTAACAGATTCGCCACTATTATCTGGGCATCGTTGACCATTGAAAGAAAAAACCGTTTTTCCGTCACCACCAGCAGAGTGCATAGTACCACCCCCAGTTACGCGTCCGTCAGTTTCACAGCCTACTAAAAATGCTGCAGACAGCATCAAACCGCCTAACATAATATTTTTAATCATTTATTATCTCCTTAAGTAAAGTGTTAACCCCTCAAATCCTTATTTTCAAAACAGAGTTTTGGTCATTTATTTTAATTATAAGAATCTAAGTTAAAATCACTCTAGCAACATCTATTAGTTAGACAATATCTAAATGTGAAACATGTTCTATTTGTGAATCAGCACACATCGCAAGTCATTTTTGCATTACAAATCAATATGTTACATAAGTTTACATTAGTATTTCAATTTTGAGGATAAATAGAGCTTATATTAATTTTTAGTTAATGTTTGTTGTGTAAGCCATTGAAATGCCGATTGCGCAGTCAGTTAATTTTACACCATGAAAATGTCAATCATTTATACACATTGTAATTTCCGGTTTAACCCTAATATATTCAATACCTCTATTAATTATAAAACCTTAATCGATTGGACAAGCACAATTTAGATTCAGAAGACTACGGCCAACATTACACAGAAGAAACTTTTTGGCAGAAGTGTAAGCAATTCGCTATTAAAATTGGCAGAGAAGCCTTAGAAAAGTCACTTATCATGTACTACTGCATGAAAGACTCCGATACTTCCAAAGCGCATAAAAGTATTATTCTTAGTGCGCTAGGCTATTTCATTTTACCACTAGATTTAATACCAGATATATTACCTGGAGGGTGGATGGACGACTTAGGAGCGCTAGCCTTAGCTTTTTCTAAAGTTACCAGCTCTATCAAAGAAGAGCATATTGTTATGGCTCAAACAAAACTTGATAAATTTTTTCGTAAGGCTAAAAATAACCAACCCCCAGTCTCATCAACAGATTAACTAGATGCCACAAGTTAGCGAAAAAACAAATAAACTAATAGAAGCTTACGGAATTTACCTATTTCAATCTAATCATCCCACGATCAAAGATTTAGAACATTCTTATGCGCCAAGTGTCCATGGTAATAAAACTTGGGATTCGAGCTTTTTGATTATGGACTATTTATTGCATAAGCATATACTCAAACCCAACCTTTCCATTATGGAGTTAGGCTGTGGCTGGGGACCAGCGGCTATATTTTGCGCAGAAAATGCTGGAGCTAAAGTTACAGGGGTCGACCTTGATGCAGATGTATTTCCTTTTATGCAAGCTCAAGCTGAGCTTAATAACGTCAGCATAAGACCTTTGCAAAGATCTTTTGAAGCAATCAGCCAAGAAGATCTTAATGGTACTAAATTAATGCTTGGCGCTGATATTTGCTTTTGGGAAGAGTTTAGCCAAACCCATTATAAACTTATAACGAAAGCTCTTAATGCTGGCGTTACAGATATTATTTTTGCAGATCCTGGGCGGTCCCCTTTTTATGACCTTGTAGAAAAATGCTCACGAGACTTCACTGTCGATTGTTTAGAATGGTACGCCACAGAGCCAAAACGATTTGAAGGAATCATTCTCCATATCAAAGCTTAAATTGATCTAAATCAAAACGTATCTTCAACATCTTGATAAATTACTAATAATTATTTAGGAGGATTTTATGGATATGATTAAAGAGTTATTCTCTAGTGAATTCGGAATTATGAGTGCCATTGTGATACTTTTTATTATTGGAATGGCATTTTACTTTATTTGGTTATTTATTAGAAAGTCTGGCCAGAAAAAATAACACAAACAAAAAAGCCGACAATCGCCGGCTTTTTTAATTATCTGAATAACAGTGTTAATTACTCTTCTACTGCTTCTTCTTCAAAATCTTCTTCAACTACTGGACGGTCAACTAACTCTACGTATGCCATTGGAGCGTTGTCGCCTGGACGGTTTCCACACTTCAAAATACGTAAGTAACCACCTGGGCGCTCTTGATAACGAGGACCTAACTCAGCGAATAACTTTGCAACTGCATCGTTATTACGGATACGAGCAAACGCCAAACGACGATTAGCAACAGTATCTTTTTTCGATAAAGTGATTAATGGCTCCGCAATCATTCTCAACTCTTTTGCTTTAGGCAAAGTAGTTTTGATTAGCTCATGTTCGATTAATGACGCAGTCATGTTTTTAAACATAGCTTTACGGTGTGAGCTGTTACGGTTTAATTGACGACCTGATTTACGATGACGCATATTGAGTTCCTCACTCTATTTAATTCTAGCCTGCAATAGTACTAGAAAAGCTTAAAATAAAAGACGCTATCTACGATAGCGCCTTAAAGGGTTTAGCAACTATCAATTATTCTAGACTATTAACCTTCTAGGATACTTGATGGTGGCCAATTTTCTAAACGCATACCCAAAGACAAGCCACGAGAAGCTAATACGTCTTTGATTTCAGTTAATGACTTCTTACCTAAGTTAGGTGTTTTAAGAAGCTCAACTTCGGTGCGTTGTACTAAGTCACCAATGTAATGGATATTCTCAGTTTTCAAACAGTTTGCAGAACGTACTGTCAGCTCCAAGTCATCTACTGGACGTAAAAGAATTGGATCTACTTCTGGCTCTTCTTTCTCTGGCTCAGCTTGCTTTTCGTCTTTCAAGTCAACGAAGGCTGCTAATTGCTCTTGAAGAATTGTTGCACTGCGACGAATCGCCTCTTCAGGATCGATAGTGCCATTAGTTTCTAAATCTAAAACTAATTTATCTAAGTTTGTACGTTGCTCTACACGCGCAGCTTCTACGGTGTATGAAACTTTTTTCATTGGGCTGAAAGAAGAATCTACATGTAAAACACCAATCGGCTTATCTTCGCCTTCTGGTAATTTACGAGTGTTAGATGCTTCATAACCACGACCTAAACGAACATTGATGCGCATACTTAAATTGCCACCTTTGTTCAAAGTCGCGATGTAGTGATCTTTATTCACCACTTCTGCACCAGCAAGTTCTTCGATATCAGCAGCTGTTACAACGCCTTCACCTTTCTTTTGCAAAGTTAAAGTCGCTTCTTCTTTATCTTCAAGAAGAACAGCCAAACCTTTAAGGTTCAAAAGGATATCAATTACGTCTTCCTGTACACCTTCAATCGCTGAGTACTCGTGAAGAACGCCGTCGATTTCTACTTCAGTTACCGCAGCCCCTGGCATAGACGATAATAAAATTCGACGAAGAGAATTACCTAAAGTGTGTCCAAAACCACGCTCAAAAGGTTCCAAGATAACACGAGCTTTTGTGCCTTCGTTAGACTCGACCTTAATTTGACGCGGAGTTAGAAATTCAGTAGCTGACATAATATCCCTCTTCTAAGGATTAAAAAATTCATAATTAAACGCTCTTTTAAGCGCTTTATTAAACGCACAAAAGCCTGATAGTAAAAACTCTCAGGCTTCGGCGTACTAAACCTAGTGGCTTACTTAGAGTAAAGCTCCACAATTAGGTTTTCGTTGATGCTAGCATCTAACTCAGAACGCTCAGGCATACGCTTGAAAGTTCCTTCCATTTTCTTTGCATCAACATCAATCCATTCTGGCTTATCACGCTGTGCCGCTAATTCTAAAGCAGCTGTAATACGAGCTTGCTTTTGAGATTTTTCACGCACAGAAACCACATCTTCAGACGTTACAACGTAAGAAGGTACGTTTACAGACTTACCATTTACTAAGATTGCTTTGTGGCTTACTAATTGACGAGCTTCGTTGCGAGTAGCAGCGTAACCCATACGGAAAACCACGTTATCTAAGCGAGATTCTAAAAGTTGTAACAAGTTACCACCTGTTGCGCCTTTCAAACGATCTGCTTCTTTATAGTAGTTACGGAATTGACGCTCTAATACACCGTAGATACGACGTACTTTTTGCTTTTCACGTAACTGTAAACCATAGTCAGATAAACGACCACGACCTGCGCCGTGTTGACCTGGTTTAGTTTCAATTTTACATTTAGTTTCAATTGCACGAACGCCTGATTTGTGACCTAAGTCCACACCTTCACGACGTGACAATTTTAACTTTGGACCTAAATATCTAGCCATTGTTAACTCCCGTTAATCTCTAGGTTATACGCGACGCTTTTTAGGCGGACGACAACCGTTGTGAGGGATTGGTGTCACGTCAGTAATGTTAGTGATCTTAAAACCTGCAGCGTTCAATGCACGCACAGCAGACTCACGACCTGGTCCAGGACCTTTAACAAATACTTCAACATTCTTCATACCCATTTCTTTTACTACCTGAGCAGCGCGATCAGACGCAACCTGTGCAGCGAATGGAGTAGATTTACGTGAACCACGGAAGCCAGAACCACCAGCAGTTGCCCATGAAAGAGCATTACCTTGGCGGTCTGTGATGGTGATGATGGTATTGTTAAATGACGCGTGAATATGCGCCATACCATCAACAACATGCTTTTTGACTTTCTTTTTCGTAGAACGAGGTGATTTAGCCATGTTTAATAATACCTAAATTATTTCTTAATAGGTTTGCGTGGGCCTTTACGGGTACGTGCATTTGTCTTCGTACGCTGACCACGAAGTGGTAAGTTACGACGGTGACGAATGCCTCGGAAACAACCCAAGTCCATCAAACGTTTAATATTCATGTTGATTTCGCGACGCAAATCACCTTCAACGGTAAATTTGCTCACCTCGTTACGTAGATTTTCAATTTGATCTTCGCTCAAACTTTTGATCTTTGCAGTAGGTTCTACCCCTGCATCAGCACAGATTTTCTGTGCACGAGGACGACCGATACCATAGATAGCGGTCAATGCGATCTCAGCATGCTTTTGTACAGGAATGTTAATACCAGCTATACGAGCCATTAACAGGTTCTCCTAAATTTTTGATTAAGCAGCTTTGAAAGGGCGCGTATTCTAGCCCTTCAAAGCATAAAAATCAACCAATTAAATTAACTAACCTTGACGCTGTTTATGGCGAGGGTCAGTACAAATTACGCGAACTGCTCCGTGACGACGAATCACTTTACAATTACGGCACATTTTTTTAACAGAAGCACGAACTTTCATTTGTTACTCCAACATGCTTAGCGACCACGAACACGACCACCAGGGCCTTGCTTGTGAAGATTCGCTTTCTTTAAAACTGAGTCATATTGCTGTGACATTAAGTGCGCTTGCACCTGAGCCATAAAGTCAATTGCTACAACAACAATAATCAGTAGTGAAGTTCCACCGAAGTAGAACGGGTAATTAAAGAACAAGATTAAAAATTCAGGCAACAAACATACGGCAGTCATGTAAAGCGCGCCCCAGAAAGTTAATCGGGTTGTCACTTTATCAAGGTAACCAGCAGTCTGTTGACCAGGACGAATGCCTGGAATGAATGCACCTTGTTTCTTCAAATTCTCAGCTGTATCACGTGGGTTTTGTGTCAATGCGGTATAGAAGAACGCAAAGAAGATAATACCCGCGGCATACATCAACATATAAATAGGCTTACCAGGCTGTAAGTTTTGCGCCAAAGTTGTAAACCAAGTTACTTCGCCAGAACCGCTTGAGAACCAAGACATTAATGTACTTGGAAATAAAACGATACTTGATGCAAAGATAGCTGGGATAACACCCGCAGCATTAACTTTCATTGGTAAATAACTACTTTGAGCAGCGTAAACCTTATTACCTTGCTGGCGCTTAGCGTAGTTAATAGTAATACGACGTAACGCTCTTTCTACCCAAACGATAAAATAGATTACCGCTAAAGCAAAGATAGCCAATACGAATACTTCTAAAACATTACGCTGACCGTCATAGGCCTGCTCCATAACTTGTGCGATAGCAGTAGGCAAACCTGCAACGATACCAACCAAAATAATGATTGAGATACCATTACCAATACCACGCTCAGTAATTTGTTCACCTAACCACATCAAGAACATTGTGCCTGTTACCAAGGTAACAACCGCAATAAAGTAGAAAGAGAAGTTCAAATCTTCTGGATTAACAAGACCAGGAATCATCGATGGCAAGCCAATTGCCATACCATAAGCCTGAACCGTTGCTAAGATAACCGTGAAGTAGCGCGTATATTGATTAATCTTACGCTGACCTGCTTGGCCTTCTTTCTTTAGTTCTTTTAATGGCGGATGCACATAAGTCATGATTTGCATGATAATCGACGCCGAGATATACGGCATGATGCCCAATGCAAAGATAGAGGCACGCTCTAAAGCACCACCTGAAAATACGTTAAGAAGATCAGTAATTCCGCCTAAGCTGCTTGCTAATGCATCTGCATTAACGCCAGGAACAGGAATGAATGATCCAATTCGGAATACCACAATAGCAAGAAGCACAAACAGCAGACGCTGTTTGAGCTCCGATAAGCCACCGCTTTTCGCTAATTGCTGTGGATTCAGGGCCATTATTCAGCCGCCTCTTCCACTTTGCCGCCTGCAGCTTCGATAGCTGCTTTGGCACCTTTAGTCACACGGATACCGCCAGTAACGGTAACTGCGCGATCAATTTCGCCAGACAACATAATTTTAACGTTTTGAATGTTGTTAGTGATAAGGCCTGCTGCTTTTAAACTCAGCATATCAACCGTTTCACCTTCAACTTTAGCCAATTCGCTTAAACGAACTTCAGCAGTCACTAATGCTTTACGCGATTTAAAACCGAACTTAGGTAAACGTTGCTTCAAAGGCATTTGACCACCTTCAAAACCAATTTTCACTTTACCGCCTGAACGAGACTTCAAACCTTTGTGACCACGACCTGCTGTCTTACCATCGGTAGAACCGATACCACGACCAACACGTTTAGCTTTTTTCTTACTACCAGGAGCTGGCATTAAAGTATTTAAACGCATGTCATTACTCCTCTACAGAAACCATGTAGTAAATTTTGTTTACCATACCGCGAGTTGAAGGAGTATCTTCAACTTCTACTGTATGACCGATGCGACGCAAGCCTAGGCCCGTTAAGCACGCTTTGTGTGCTTTTAAGCGGCCAATGCTAGAACGCGTCTGCGTTACTTTCATCATTTTCTTAGCCATGGTCTTAATCCAAAATCTCTTCTACAGTTTTGCCACGCTTAGACGCCATCGCTTCAGGAGAAGACATTTGCTTCAAACCATTAATCGTTGCACGAACGATGTTAATTGGGTTTGTAGAGCCTACGCTTTTCGCTAATACGTTTTGTACGCCTAACACTTCAAATACCGCACGCATTGCACCACCAGCGATGATACCAGTACCTTCAGATGCTGGTTGCATATATACCTTAGATGCGCCGTGACGGGCATTAATTGGGTGTTGCAATGTGTGACCGTCTTTCAAATCTACTTGGATCATGTTACGACGAGCTTGCTCCATTGCTTTTTGAATAGCAGTTGGAACTTCTTTCGACTTACCACGACCGAAACCGATTTTACCTTTACCATCACCAACTACAGTTAAGGCAGTGAAACCGAAGATACGACCACCTTTAACTACTTTAGCAACACGGTTTACGTTGACTAATTTCTCAACTAAACCTTCTTGATTTTCTACTTCTCTAGCCATCTGTCGTCACCTTAGAATTGTAAGCCTTTTTCACGAGCCGCATCAGCTAACGCTTGAACACGACCATGATATTTGAAACCACTACGGTCAAAAGCAACTTGCTTTATGCCCGCTTCCAAAGCACGCTCTGCTACTAGAGTGCCTACATGCTTAGCTGCATCTACGTTACCAGTATATTTCACGTCACCGCGAACTGATTTTTCAACAGTAGAAGCACTAGCAACTACAGAACCGTTTTCGCCAGAAATTACTTGAGCGTAAATGTGGCGAGGAGTTCTGTTCACGACTAGACGGTTAGCGCCTAACTCGTGCATTTTCGCGCGGCTTTTAGTCGCACGACGAATACGTTGTATTTTCTTTTTCATATCTTAAGCCCTACTACTTCTTCTTAGCTTCTTTACGAACAATATGCTCATCAACGTAGCGTACACCTTTGCCTTTATATGGCTCTGGTGGACGGTAAGCGCGAATCTTCGCCGCTACTTCGCCAACTGCTTGCTTGTCCGCACCCTTGATCACAAGTTCAGTTTGCGAAGGCGCTTCAACTGTAATGCCCGCAGGAACTTCGTGAACCACTGGGTGTGAGAAACCTAGGGTTAAGTTAACTTTATTACCTTGAACGTTTGCACGGTAACCAACACCCACTAACTGAAGCTTCTTCTCGAAACCATCAGTAACGCCAACAACCATGTTGTTAACTAATGAGCGGAAAGTACCCGCCATTGCCCAGTTAGTAGCTGATTCAGAAGGAGCGAAAGTTACTTCACCATCTTCTACTTTGATAACTACGTCTTGGTGCATTGTTTGTTCAAGAGTCGTTTTTGAACCTTTAACACTGATCACGCCGTTGTTGATATTTACATCAACACCAGAAGGAATAGATACAGCGCTTTTTGCTACACGTGACATCTTAAATTCCCCTTACGCTACAGTACAGATGACTTCACCACCGTGACCCGCTTTACGCGCAGCACGATCGCTCATGACACCTTTTGAAGTTGAAATAATTGAAACACCTAAACCGCCAATTACTTTTGGTAATTCGTCTACTTTCTTATAGATACGTAGACCTGGACGACTAACACGTTTCAACTGATCAATTACTGGACGACCTTGATGATATTTCAATTCAACCGTCATAGTCGCTTTGACTTCGTCAGAAACGCTATAACCAGAAATGAAACCTTCATCAGCCAATACTTTAGCAATTGATGCTTTTAATTTTGAAGCAGGCATGTTTACGTTCTTCTTCGCAGCAGCTTGGCCGTTACGAATACGAGTCAACATATCTGCAATAGGATCTTGCATACTCATGATCTATTCTCCCGACTACCAGCTTGCTTTAACTAAACCAGGAACGTCACCTTTCATCGCGTGCTCACGTAATTTGTTACGGCAAAGACCGAATTTACGTAAGTAAGCGTGAGGACGACCCGTTACACGACAACGATTGCGTTGACGGCTTGGACTTGCATCACGTGGCAACTTTTGCAATTTAACTTGTGCTTCCCAAACCTGCTCTTCAGTAGACTCTGGATTGTTAATGATTGCTTTAAGTTCTGCACGCTTTGCAGCGTATTTAGCAACTGTTTTGGTGCGCTTTAGTTCGCGCTGAACCATAGATGTTTTAGCCATTGCGCGTTCCTTATGATTTCAATGGGAAGTTGAACGCATCTAATAAAGCACGCCCTTCTTCGTTGTTAGCTGCAGTCGTAGTGATGGTAATGTCCATACCACGGATTTTATCAACTTTGTCATAATCAATTTCAGGGAAAATGATTTGCTCTTTGATACCTACAGAATAGTTACCGCGACCGTCGAATGATTTAGGGTTTAAACCACGGAAGTCACGAATACGAGGAATCGCAATTGAAATGAAACGCTCAAGGAATTCCCACATACGCTCACCGCGTAGGGTTACCTTACAGCCAATTGGATAATCATCACGAATTTTAAAGCCAGCAACAGATTTACGAGCTTTAGTGATAATTGGTTTTTGGCCTGATATTGCGGTCATGTCATTGACTGCGTGTTCCAGTATTTTCTTGTCCGCAATAGCTTCACCTAGACCCATGTTAATGGTGATCTTGGAAATGCGTGGGACTTGCATAACTGACTTGAAACCAAACTTCTCTTGAAGTTGGTCTACAACAGTCTCTTTATAAAAGTTGTGCAGTTTCGCCATCTTTAAATTACCTATTTAAAATAAACTAAAGGCAGAGCGATTAAATCGCGCCGCCAGTTTTCTTAAAGAAGCGTGACTTAGAACCATCTTCAACCTTAATGCCAACTCGGTCAGCTTTACCAGTTTCAGGGTTATAAATCGCTACGTTCGATAAATCTAACGCGGCTTCTTTTTCTACGATACCGCCCTCAACAGGCATACCGTCAGCACCTTGACTTGGTTTTTGGTGTTTCTTAACCAAGTTAATGCCTTGAACAATCACGCGGCCGTTAGGTAAAACCTGGCTTACAGTGCCACGCTTACCTTTATCTTTGCCTGCGATTACGATGACTTCGTCGTCTTTCTTAATCTTTTGCATGATCTTATCTCTCTTACAATACTTCAGGTGCAAGTGATACGATCTTCATGAACTTGTCACCACGTAATTCACGTGTAACAGGTCCAAAAATACGAGTACCGATTGGTTGCAAGTTACTGTTCAACATCACAGCAGCGTTACCGTCAAACTTGATCAAAGATCCGTCTGGACGACGTACGCCTTTACGAGTACGAACAACAACTGCGTTCAACACGTCACCTTTTTTAACTTTACCGCGTGGAATCGCTTCTTTTACGCTCACCTTGATAACGTCACCAACGTTAGCATAACGGCGATGCGAACCACCCAGCACTTTAATACACATTACTCGACGAGCGCCTGAATTATCGGCTACGTCTAGCATTGACTGCATCTGGATCATGGTTTTCTCCGCTTAAACCCGCGCTAAAATGGCGCGAGAGTATACCATTAAATTTCTAAAAATCCTAACCCCAAGCCAAACTTTCTTACTTGGGGTTAGCCGATATAGCTAATTAGTTAGCCTTCTCAACAATCTCAACCAAAGTAAAAGACTTGGTTTTTGAAAGTGGACGGCACTCAGCTACCTTAACTACATCACCCATATTGCACTCATTAGCTTCATCGTGAGCGTGGATCTTAGAAGAACGTTTCATGAATTTCCCGTATAAAGGGTGCTTCACTTGACGCTCGATAAGAACCGTAATGGACTTATCCATTTTATTACTTACGACTTTGCCTTGTAATGTGCGTTGAATTGAATCAGTGCTCATTATGAACCCGCCTTTTCGTTGATGATGGTTTTAACACGAGCGATATCACGACGAATTTGACGCACTTCGTGAGTCGTTTCCATCTGGCCCGTAGCCTTTTCCATACGCTTCTTGAACTGTTCTTGTAACAACTCGATAAGTTGTACATTTAGCTCTTCAACGCTTTTTTCTCTCAAATCTACAGCTTTCATTACATCACCGTACGTTTAACGAAAGTAGTTTTGAAAGGTAATTTAGCCGCTGCCAAAGCAAATGCTTCACGCGCCAAACCTTCATCAATACCTTCTACTTCATATAACATGCGACCTGGTTGAATCTGTGCTACCCAGTACTCAACAGAACCTTTACCTTTACCCATACGAACTTCTAATGGTTTTTTAGTAATTGGTTTGTCAGGGAATACACGGATGTAAACTTTACCTTGACGCTTCATGTGACGAGTCATGGCACGACGTGCAGCTTCGATTTGACGAGCTGTCATACGGCCACGGCCTGTTGCTTTTAATCCGAATTCGCCGAAGCTTACGTTCATGGTTTGAGAACCACGGTTACGAAGCTTATGTTGCTTACGGAATTTAGTTCTTTTAGGTAATAACATTATTCGCTACCCCTACTTCTTAGCTCGTGGTGCGGCTTTACGACGACGAGGTTTTTTATCTTCTTTTGGTTCAACAATTTCTTGACCAGGAAGAACTTCGCCTTTGAAAATCCACACTTTAATACCGATGATGCCGTAAGTAGTCAAAGCTTCACAGTGTGCATAATCGATGTTCGCACGAAGTGTATGCAAAGGTACACGACCTTCACGATACCATTCAGAACGAGCAATCTCAGCACCGCCAAGACGACCACTAACTTGGATTTTGATACCTTCTGCACCAGCACGCATAGCGTTTTGTACCGCACGCTTCATAGCGCGACGGAACATAACACGACGCTCTAATTGCTGAGCAACGTTATCACCAACCAATTTAGCATCTAATTCAGGCTTACGAATTTGCTCAACTGAAACTTGAGCAGGTACGCCAGCCATGTTGCTAACTTTAGCGCGTAACTTCTCGATATCTTCACCTTTCTTACCGATGACGATACCAGGACGAGCTGTGTGAATAGTCACACGGATTGCTTTCGCAGGACGCTCGATGTCGATACGTGAAACTGAAGCACTCTTCAATTCACTTACCAACCAGTTACGGATTTTAATATCACCTTCAAGGTTATCCGCATATTCGCCGCGCTCGGCATACCAAGTAGCTGTATGCTTTTTAACGATACCTAAGCGGATACCATTAGGATGTACTTTTTGACCCATACTATCTCTCCTAGTTATCCGATACTTTTACAGTAACGTGGCTTGATCTTTTCAAGATACGGTCGCCACGACCTTTAGCGCGCGGACGCATACGCTTAGCGGTTGCTGCTTCGTCAACGAAAATAGTCGAAACTTTTAATTCGTCAATGTCAGCACCTTCGTTGTGCTCAGCGTTTGCAATCGCAGACTCAAGAACCTTCTTGATAATTTTGCCAGCTTTTTTCGGGCTGAACTCAAGAATGTTCAATGCTTTCTCTACTGGTAAGCCGCGAATTTGATCTGCTACAAGACGCATTTTCTGTGCAGAGATGCTAGCGTTACGCAATTTTGCTGCTACTTCCATCTTTCACTCCTCGCCTTATCGCTTCTTAGCTTTTTTATCAACATCATGGCCATAGTAAGTACGAGTCATTACAAACTCACCTAACTTATGACCTACCATGTCTTCTGATACGAAAACTGGTACGTGTTGACGACCATTGTGAACGGCAATCGTCAAACCAACCATTTCCGGGAAAACGGTAGAACGACGAGACCATGTTTTAATTGGCTTTTTAGAGCCAGAGGCCGCAGCTTCCTCAACCTTCTTCAATAAGTGAAGGTCAATGAAAGGGCCTTTCTTTAATGAACGTGCCACTATGCTGTCCTCTATTTCTTGTTACGGCGACGGACAATTAACTTGTCAGTACGCTTGTTTTTACGAGTTTTCTTACCCTTAGTAGGCGTGCCCCATGGAGATACAGGGTGACGACCACCAGAAGTACGACCTTCACCACCACCATGCGGGTGATCTACCGGGTTCATCGCTACACCACGAACCGTAGGACGAACACCGCGCCATCTAGTGGCACCGGCTTTACCTAGGCTACGAAGCATATGCTCTGAGTTACCTACTTCACCGATAGTCGCACGACCTTCGGCTAAAACTTTACGCATTTCGCCTGAACGTAAACGCAAAGTAACGTAAGCACCGTCACGAGCCACTAACTGAGCATAAGCACCAGCAGAACGTGCCATTTGAGCACCCTTGCCAGGTTTCATCTCGATGTTGTGGATAACTGTACCCGTTGGGATATTGCGCATTGGTAAAGCGTTACCCGGTTTGATCGGCGCTGCATCACCAGAAATAATCTGAGCACCAGCTTTAATGCCTTTAGGTGCGATGATGTAACGACGCTCACCGTCTGCATAGCAAACTAATGCGATGTGTGCAGAACGATTTGGATCATATTCCAAACGTTCAACTGTCGCAGGGATAGCATCTTTATTACGCTTAAAGTCGATCATACGGTAGTGTTGCTTATGACCACCACCAACGTGACGTACTGTGATACGACCGTTATTGTTACGACCACCTTTTCTTGATTTCTTCTCTAACAGAGCGGCGTGAGGCTTACCTTTATGTAAGTCTTCGTTTACGACTTTAACGACGAAACGACGGCCCGGAGAAGTTGGTTTAGCTTTAATTACTGCCATTTCTACTCTCCTTACTCAGCCACAAAGTCAAGATCTTGACCAGGCTTTAATGAAACGTAAGCTTTTTTCCAGTCAGCGCGTTTACCTTGCACCATACCGAATCGCTTAGTTTTACCTTTAACATTCAAAGTACGAACTGAATCGACTTCAACTTCAAACATCGTTTCAACAGCTTTTTTGATTTCACGCTTAGTAGCGTCAACTGCCACTTTGAAAACAAACTGGTTGTCTGTTTCAGCTAAAATCGTCGCTTTCTCAGAAACGTGAGGTGCCTTTAGGACTTTTAAGATTCTTTCTTGGTTCATCCTAATTTCTCCTCGATTTTCTTCACAGCAGCAACTGTCATAACGACTTTATCGAAACCGATTAAGCTAACAGGATCGATAGCTTCAACGTCACGAACGTCAACTTTATGCAAGTTGCGAGAAGCTAAGAATAAGTTCTCGTCAACTGAATCAGTTACGATCAAAGCTTCTTTTGTGTTTAAATCTTTAAGTTTAGCCACAAGCTCTTTAGTCTTAGGAGCTTCAACGCCAAACTCTTCTACAACAATCAAACGCTCTTGACGAACTAATTCGCTCAAGATGCTTTGGATTGCACCGCGATACATTTTCTTGTTCACTTTTTGCGTGTAGTCTTGAGGTTGTGCAGCAAAAGTTACACCACCTTTACGCCATAATGGAGAACGAATAGTACCAGCACGAGCTCGGCCAGAACCTTTCTGATTCCAAGGCTTTTTACCACCACCGCTAACAGCGCTACGGTTTTTCTGAGCGCGAGTACCCGCGCGAGCAGCTGCCATGTATGCAACAACTACTTGGTGAACTAACGGCTCGTTAAACTCACGACCGAAAGCCACATCAGAAACTTCAAGTGCGCCGCCAGTTGTTAAACTAATTTCCATAGTCAAACTCCTTAGGCTTATGCTTTCTCAGCAGGACGTACGATAACGTCACCGCCGGTAGCGCCAGGTACGGCACCTTTGATTAATAACAAATTGCGTTCCGCATCAACACGTACAACTTCTAAAGTTTGTACTGTTACGCGTTCTGCACCCATGTGGCCAGACATTTTCTTACCTTTGAATACGCGGCCAGGCGTTTGGTTTTGACCAATCGAACCTGGAGCACGGTGAGAAACCGAGTTACCGTGAGTCGAATCTTGACCACGGAAATTCCAACGTTTGATTGCGCCAGCGAAACCTTTACCTTTCGAAGTACCGGTTACGTCAACTTTTTGGCCAGCTTCAAAAGTTTCGACATTAATAGTGCCGCCAACTTCAAAACCTTCTAATGTATCTACACGAAACTCCCACAAACCACGTCCAGCTTCCACGCCCGCTTTCTTAAAGTGGCCTGCTTCTGCTTTAGTAATACGGTTTGCTTTACGGGTACCGGTAGTTACTTGAACCGCTTCATAACCGTCCACTTCAGTTGTTTTTAACTGAGCGATACGATTAGGATCGGCTTCTACTACGGTCACGGGAATAGAAACGCCGTCTTCAGTGAAGACACGAGTCATACCACGCTTTATACCTACAATTCCGATAGCCATGTTTTAACCTCTAATATATGGTTATCAACCCAAATTCAGTGAGTGTTCAAACAATCAGTCTTATGTAAGACTAATTTGAACATCAACACCCGCTGCTAAATCTAATTTCATCAATGCATCAACTGTTTTTTCAGTTGGCTCAATGATGTCTACTAAACGCTTGTGAGTACGGATTTCATACTGATCACGAGCATCTTTATTCACGTGTGGTGAAATCAAGATGGTGTAGCGCTCTTTACGAGTTGGTAAAGGAATAGGACCTTTAACCTGAGCACCAGTACGCTTAGCAGTGTTCACGATCTCTGAAGTTGATAAGTCAATCAACTTGTGATCGAATGCTTTCAATCTGATTCGAATACGTTGCTTTGCCATTGCAAAGAACTCCTAATTAACATTTAAAGAACATAAAAAACCGCTCCACCCTACTTCATTGAGGGGTGCGGTAACCATTTATTTATCAGACTCAAATCGAGCCTGTTGTTAGCAAAATCAATAACTTAAACAGATATTGCCCTGCAAGAACAACCCTAATTGTGGCAATGACGCCTACAAAGGGACGCGAATTATATGGAAATTTATAAGGATATGCAAGCCCAAAAGCCAATAAATTCAAGCTTTTGAGCTAGGTAAGACTTATTGTAGATTTACAGCATAAAATCGATCGCATTCGAATCGAATGAACCTAAATTTGGTAAAACCGTCGATATTTGCGAGCTGTCCACATCAAACCAATCTAGAATAGGCTTGCTAAACTGTTCTACTGAAGTGGTTGGAATAATTCTTCCATCATTCCGATAATCATCTGGGCCGCCAATCTCAAGGCTCGGCATAGTGCCATAGATATCACCACCTCTAACAGCACCACCCATCAACAGTTGATGGTTTCCCCAAGCATGGTCAGTACCATCGCCATTGGAAGTTAATGTTCGACCAAATTCAGAGCTAGTAAAGCTGGTAACCGAATTTTCTACGCCTAACTCCACTGTTAAATCGTAGAAATATTTCATTGCTTGGCTAATTTGCCCTAATAGAGCTGGCTGTCTTGTATTTTGATCATCATGTGTATCAAAGCCTCCCATGGCTACATAGAAAACCTGCCTAGTCATTCCTAGCTGTTCTCTTACAGCTATCATTTTACCAACCATCTGTAAGCTTTCAGCTAACCGATTTCTAATTTCAGGCAGAGTGGTTGTAAACTCTGGTAACTCATTGACTAAACCGCCAACATCTTCTACTAACTGCATAGTCCGTTTTTGAGTACTCGCGAATTCTTGGGCAAAGGGATTGTCATAATCTTTTTCTAATAAAGCTTGAAATGCTACTCTTCGATCTTCTGTCCAATTTCTGCCTGGTCTTACATAGTTATAGCGATCGAACCCATTCCTACCAATAGATATGTCTAAGTTTTGCTGACTAACAAGCCATTTTGACCGCCCATCAATTGCCATCCCTGTTAACAAAGGATAATTAATATTATCAGCGACCTTGTAATCCATTAGTCGTCCACCCCAACCGGTTTTAGTGGTATCAGGGTCACCATACCGCCATTGATCTTGCTGATCGTTATGTGAAAATAATTGACGAGGACGAGGTGTATTTGGATTCTCAAGTTGTGCTTTTGTCACTGGTTGAATGAGATTACCCACATTCGCCATAACGCCAAGCTTGCCATCAGAAAATAGCTGTTGCATTTCACTAAATGCTGGATGAAAGCCGAACTGAGCACCACCAGCGGTTAAAGGATTAATTGCCAATATATCCGACTTAGCTACTGCAAGATTTTGTCTAGATGCCGCATATTCGTCATACTCAAAGTCACTTCTGGGGATAACCATATTAAAACCATCATTTCCTCCTAAAAAGAAAATGTTAACAATAGCTTTATAGTCCGATGGGGGTTGAGTAGCGGCTATTAATGGTTGCGACCAATTCATCAAGCCTGCAGATGCAATAGTACCAGCGCCCAACTTAAAGAAATCTCTTCTATTAATTTTACTCATTGTTTTCGACTCCTATTGCTGCACTGAAAATTCTGGTGAGGTTATGATTAAACCAATCGCGTCAGCTGCTTTGAGCTCTAAGTTTTCATCACCATAGGTCGCGATAAAGTCTAAAGTAGCTTGTCTTAATTCAGGGCTCATCTTTTCGGCCATCAATAATAAATCCAAATGATCTAACAGAGCTTCTGGCGTAGCTGCCAAATCTCTTTCTCTCGTAATATCTATCAAAATATCATTAGGCTCAGGAGTATCTTCAGCAAAGTTATTCATGCTAATAGCTCGCCAATGTAATTGATTCGTCATTTTTGCCATAGTCCCTTCAGAGTGGATTTGTAACTCAGGAGCAACCAAATCATTGTCTTGGAACATGCCTTGCGGCGAATAAAATGGAGAAAAGAAATTAAAGACGCTTGGCGACTGCAAAGGACCTTGTGAAAAATCATTATTCACCCATCTAAAGTCATAAACTCCGTTTTCTGCTTTAGCATCAAAAGCTCGCCAAAGAGCAGTTAATCGAAGTAATGGCTCTTTTACTTTGCCAAAAACTTTATCTGAACTTGTCGTTCCAGTTCTTGCTTCGTCATCCATCAAAATGGCTTTCACCACTGCTGCAAGATCACCACGTATTCCACTATCATTACTATTAAAAACTGTTGCCACACGTTGCACATATGCATTCGATGGATTGCTAGTAACAAGCTTTTGAATCAACTGCTTTGAAATAAATGGACCAACATTGGGATGATTAAAGATATTGTCCAAAGCTTGTGCTAAATCTTGCTCTGGTGTTTGGCCTGCTGGAATGATAGCTCCATTTAAAAGACGTTTTTCAGCGGTATCATGATAATCAGGAAATGCCTTCATTGGTCCTAATAAATCGCGATCTTCACGCCACCTTGTAAACCTATCGACATTCCCCCAAGTCCAACCTGTAAATACATGCGCAAAGCCTTCAATCTCTGCTTGTCCATAGGTTGGAATTGGGTTCCCTTGGGAGTCAGTCTTGCTGGTCCCATCGTTGTTTAATTCTACTAAACCAATGGTAAATAGCTGCATCAATTCTCGCGCATAATTTTCATCGGGACGAATGTTTCTTTCAGGATCTGGCTTTTCATTTCGGAGCATACTCAAATACTCACCCATTACAGGATTTAAAGTAACATCCTCAATTAGATCCCTAAAATTCCCATTACTATTTCTTAATAGAATGTCGTAATAATTTGAAAGGGAGCGATTTCCTTCTCTTCCACTAGATGAAGTACCATTCTGGCTAATCACCATAATTTGGCTTAGAGCAAATGCTATTCTTTGCTTTAATTGATCTTGAGCTGTCAAAGAACGCATCCACCATGCATTTACATGCTGACTCCAATATTGGTCATCCGCAATAGTAACTGAGTCGTAATAATTTAAATGTGTAGTTGGAGTTAAACTTAACTGCCAATCGATCCAACCCTCATAACCTCTTTCTACCACTTCATCAATAGACTCTAGGGTTGGTCCAAAAGTTGCCTGTTGAAGCAAGCGCGTAGCTTCTGCTTTTGTGACTGGGGGCGGTGGAGTTACTCCTGTGGGAGGTGGAGCAGATGTGTCACTATCAGAGTCTGAGCCTCCGCCACAAGCAGAAAGAATAAAACATAAACCAAGAACCGTAATAAACTTTTTCATTTTTGTCATCAATTACACTTTGATATAGCTTCTATCCTAATAGTCTTATCAACAAAATCTATTTGATGTGTCACAAATCTTTACAATAAAAAAGCAGCTAGAAAGCTGCTTTTTTATTAATGGATAATATATTTAATTTACGGACTATAAGTGCTGGGGTCCGTTGAGTAAGTGCCAGTTACGGTAAAGGTCACTATTCCATTATTAGGAAATGTCGGAATGCTAGTGTTTATATCACCACTACCATCAGCAGGACAAACAGCACCATTTTGTGCACTACAAGTCCAAGTTACCCCTGTGGCCCAATTTGGCAGGTCATCCACTATCGTTGTACCATCGGCAGCATGAGGCCCGTTATTCGTTACTACAATAGTATATTCAAAATTAGCGCCCGGAGTATAAGTTGCCACTGTATTAGGGTTGTTTTCCTTAGTAACAGATATATCTGCTAATGGTGGTCTATCAACAAAGTTGTTGCCTGAGTCGTTCTCGCCATTTGCCAAAACTACTGGAATTTCATTATCTACAGGATCCGAAGCGCCATCACCATCATCACTAATATCGGTATCACTTAAGTCAACATATGAAGCTAAGTTCACTTGTTGTAATACATAGTCTCCAGGAGTTAAATTACTAAAAGTGTAATTACCGCTTCCATCGGTCACTTGAGAGCTTATAGAAACGGTCAAAATTCCATCGTCGTTTACTCTATCGGTATTGTTCACAGACCCATTACCATCCATATCCAATCGACCATTAATAACAGTTACTCCACCAAGAGAGCCATCATCAGCGCCATTGGAGACAGCATTACCACTAATGTCGACAAAACCGTTTACGATAATAAATCCGCCAACCATACCATCATCAGCACCATTAGTTAGACCATCGCCATTGATGTCGATACGACTATCGATAACGTTATAACGCTGAATTAAATTCACTGTTACGCCGCTCAATGGATTGTCAGCAATTAAATCGGCGGTCACTTCTTCAGAAACATTACCACTGATACTACCATTGTTTAATCCATTCACAACCAAGGTAGCTTGCGCGTCTTCTTGTGCATCTACACCTTCATTGGTATCAAGATCTTCTTTGGGAATGACATTGTCAAAACTTCCACCTGCGTTAGTAATGACATTAACCGTGAAAGTACAAGAAGAACCTGGGCCAACTGAACCGCCTGTTAATGATAAAACTGAGTCTCCTGCAGAAGGTGAGAAAGTACCACCACAACTATTGGTAGTACTGGGGCCATTAGAAACCACCATTCCAGCAGGTAAACTATCGGTTAAATTTACACCGGTTAACGTCAAACCTTCAACAGGATTATCAATTGTAATGCTAAGCTGACTAGTTTGCAGATAGTTCACAGTAGAAGCGGAAAACGACTTTTCAATTGTAGGTACAACTAGACGTGTAGAAATAGCATAAACGCCAGCCCAAATACCTTCGAAACTACTACCAAGTGAAACATCGGCACTAGTAATATTGTTACTTAAAATCCCATTGGCATTATAAATATCTAAATCGATACCCCAGTTGTAAGTAAAATTAGGATCCCGAGTCGAAACATTTACACCATTATCTGAAATAGTTCCGTTTGCAAAGTTATCAGTGGGGTTTAATGCATTTGTTAAAGGAACAGTAGCTAAAGTACTTTGATCACCCGTATTAGCAACCTCTCCATCCATAGCCCAAATGCCAACACTTGCTTCAACTGTTCCACTATTCGGTGTTAACAAGCCTGTAATCGTAAAGTTCTCGAAAGTGCCGAAGCCAAAAAACTTCCAGCCATCCCATACATTTACTCGTTTAAACGTCTCGCCAGCTGCTTTATACACAACCACCAAGCTCCAGCCGGCATTGGGGCCAGTATAAGCTGATCCTGTGTCTGACTGGATATTACCAACATAATAATTACCAGCACCACCTGACTGAACTAAGCTGGTTACCTCTGCAAACGCCATATAAGAGCGCCAATCCTCATCTACAAAATCACTATCCAAGTCCCCAGTTTGGACATTGGTATCAAATTGGGTAGCAGTAATATTGGTATATCCCCCTGCAGGGGTTCTAAACCTAACCTGTTGTTCCAAACTTGAATTTACTGGACCAGTAATATTAGAGAATACACCACTTTGAGAAACGGCAGTCCAATACAATCCAGCCCATTCAATTGTTGCACCTGCAGGAAGAATTAATTCGGAGCGAGAAGAGTTGAAGTTTATGCCATCAACATCAGCATTGTAATAACTCATTATTGCAGGCGGGTTATTCGTGGTATTTCCACCGCAATCAGATGAACAGGTGATATTAGTATTACCAATCATTCTAAAATCACCGGTTAAATTCATTGCTTGTCTTTCAGCAAAATCTCTGTCCGCTAGGGTCTTAAGTGGCAGGAACATCAATAAAACTATAACGATTCTAATTGCTCTTATCATCTAAACACCTGATTTTAAAATACTATTTCCCAATTTAATGCAAATATGACTATATTTTAAACAAGGTCAAACCTCAAGTGTTTGTGAACTAATTCACATAAATTTTACAATCATAAAAAAACCCCGCAAATGCGGGGTTTTTAGATAGAACCGAAGTTCTAGTGTTTAAAGCTTATCTTTTGCTTATGCAAAGATTTTAGCAACAACACCAGCACCTACAGTACGGCCACCTTCACGGATAGCGAAACGTAAGCCTTCATCCATCGCGATTGGAGCGATTAACTCTACTACCATCTTGATGTTATCACCAGGCATTACCATTTCTACGCCTTCTGGTAACTCTACAGCACCTGTTACGTCAGTCGTACGGAAGTAGAACTGTGGACGATAACCTTTGAAGAATGGTGTATGACGACCACCTTCATCTTTAGATAGTACGTATACTTCTGACTCAAACTTAGTGTGAGGGTTAATAGTACCAACGTGTGCCAATACTTGACCACGCTCTACTTCATCACGCTTTGTACCACGTAACAATACACCTACGTTATCGCCTGCTTCACCTTGGTCAAGCAACTTACGGAACATCTCTACACCAGTAACCGTTGTCTTCGTAGTTTCTTTGATACCTACGATTTCAATCTCTTCACCTACTTTTACGATACCAGTCTCTACACGGCCTGTTACAACTGTACCACGACCTGAGATTGAGAATACGTCTTCAATCGGTAACAAGAATGGCTTGTCCGTTACACGCTCTGGCTCTGGAATGTATGAATCTAATGCTTCACCTAACTTAACAATCGCTGCTTCACCGATGTCGCTTTGATCACCCTCAAGAGCTTTCAACGCTGAACCACGGATGATTGGAGTTTCGTCACCTGGGAATTCGTATTGATCTAATAACTCAACAATTTCCATTTCAACTAACTCTAATAACTCTTCGTCATCGACCATGTCGCACTTGTTCAAGAATACGATGATTTTTGGTACACCAACCTGACGTGATAACAAGATGTGCTCACGAGTTTGTGGCATCGGGCCATCTGCAGCTGAACATACTAAAATCGCGCCATCCATCTGTGCAGCACCAGTAATCATGTTCTTTACATAATCCGCGTGACCTGGGCAGTCTACGTGTGCGTAGTGACGGTTTGGTGTTTCATACTCTACGTGTGAAGTTGAAATCGTGATACCACGCTCTTTCTCTTCTGGAGCATTATCAATCTCGTCAAAAGCACGTGCGTCACCGCCGTATACTTTTGATAAAACAGTACAAATCGCCGCTGTTAAAGTTGTTTTACCGTGGTCAACGTGGCCAATTGTACCAACATTAACGTGCGGTTTATTACGTTCAAATTTTTCTTTAGCCATCTTCCTATTACCTCTAAGTTCTCTAACTAAAATATATTAATCTTTTAAATAAAGACTAAGCTATTGCTTAGCCTTTGTTCATGATCGCTTCTGCGATGTTCATTGGAGCTTCAGCATAATGAGCAAATTCCATAGTGAAACTTGCACGGCCTTGCGACAATGAACGCATATCAGTTGCGTAACCAAACATTTCTGAAAGTGGTACTTCAGCATTGATAACTTTACCTGATGGATTTTCGTCCATACCTTTTACCAAGCCGCGACGACGGTTAAGGTCACCCATAACATCGCCCATGTACTCTTCAGGAGTTACAACTTCTACTTTCATCATTGGCTCTAACAATGCCGGGTTAGCAGTTGCTGCCGCATTTTTAACAGCCAAGCTACCAGCGATCTTAAACGCCATCTCATTCGAGTCAACGTCGTGGTAAGAACCATCGTATAAAGTTGCTTTAACGTCTAATACTGGGTAGCCCGCTAAGATACCGTTTTCAAGTTGCTCCTCGATACCTTTAGCAACTGCGCCGATGTATTCACGAGGAACCACACCACCAACGATTTCGTTAACAAACTCGAAACCTGCGCCAGCTTCTTGTGGCTCAAGTTTAACCCAAACGTGACCATATTGACCGCGACCACCTGATTGACGTACGAATTTACCTTCCACTTCAACAGTGCTACGGATAGATTCACGGTAAGCAACCTGAGGCGCACCAATGTTAGCTTCAACTTTAAACTCACGACGCATACGGTCAACTAAGATGTCTAGGTGTAACTCACCCATACCAGAAATAATTGTCTGGCCAGACTCTTCGTCAGTTTGTACGCGGAATGATGGATCTTCCTGTGCCAACTTACCTAAAGCGATACCCATTTTTTCTTGGTCAGCTTTAGTCTTAGGCTCAACAGCAACCGAGATTACTGGATCTGGGAATTCCATACGCTCTAGGATAATTTGATTATCTAAAGAACATAAAGTATCACCAGTGGTTACGTCTTTAAGACCAACACCTGCTGCGATATCGCCCGCGCGAACTTCTTTAATTTCTTCGCGAGAGTTAGCGTGCATCTGTACGATACGACCGATACGCTCTTTCTTAGACTTAACTGAGTTCATTACGTGGTCACCTGAGTTAATAACACCAGAGTAAACACGGAAGAAGGTTAAAGTACCAACAAACGGGTCAGTCGCAATTTTAAATGCTAATGCAGCAAATGGTGCATCATCATCCGCTTCACGAGCTTCTGTTTCTTCAGAGTCAGCATCAACAACACCTTCAATCGCCTTAACTTCTTCAGGCGAAGGCATGTATTCGATTACTGCATCTAGTACCGCTTGAACACCTTTGTTCTTAAACGCTGAACCACCAAATACTGGAATGATTTCATTGTTCAATGTACGAGTACGAATACCTTCTTTAATTTCTTCTTCAGAAAGTTCCATAGTCTCAAGGTATTTTTCCATCATCTCTTCAGAAGCTTCAGCAGCTGCTTCAACCATGAACTCACGCATAGCTTCACATTCGTCTACCATATCCGCAGGGATATCTTGGTATTCGAAAGTCATGCCTTGGTCAGCTTCATTCCAGATGATTGCTTTCATTTTGATTAAATCAACAACACCTTTGAACTCGTCTTCTGCACCAATGGTTAATTGCATTGGAACAGCGTTAGCATTCAAACGCTCTTTAAGTTGATCAATAACCATACTAAAGTCAGCACCAGCACGGTCCATCTTGTTTACGAATACCATACGAGGTACTTCGTATTTGTCCGCTTGACGCCATACTGTTTCAGTTTGTGGTTGTACACCTGACGAACCACATAAAACAACTACCGCACCGTCTAATACACGTAATGAACGCTCTACTTCAATCGTAAAGTCAACGTGACCAGGGGTGTCAATAATGTTAATACGGTGCTCATCGAATTGGCCTTGCATACCACGCCAGAAAGTCGTAGTCGCAGCAGAGGTAATAGTAATACCACGCTCCTGCTCCTGCTCCATCCAGTCCATAGTTGCTGCGCCGTCGTGTACCTCACCGATCTTATGAGAAAGACCTGTGTAGAATAAAATACGCTCAGTTGTTGTAGTTTTACCTGCATCAACGTGCGCAACGATACCCAAGTTGCGGTATCTTTTAATCGGGGTTTTACGTGCCACAATAGACTCCTTGGATTACCAACGGTAGTGAGAGAATGCTTTGTTCGCTTCAGCCATACGGTGAACGTCTTCACGTTTCTTAACCGCTGAACCACGACCTTCTAATGAATCTAATACTTCGCCAGCCAAACGCTCACGCATAGATTTTTCACTACGCTTACGTGCAGCTTCAACCAACCAGCGCATTGCTAGTGCTGTTTGACGAGCAGGACGTACTTCAACTGGTACCTGGTACGTTGAACCACCAACACGGCGAGACTTTACTTCCACCATAGGGCGGATTTTCTCTAAACCTTGTTCGAATAATTCAACCGGCTCTTCACCAGATTTCTTTTCAATCATAATATCTAGCGCACCATAAACGATTCTTTCTGCAACAGACTTCTTACCGTCTAGCATCAAGATGTTGATGAATTTTGCTAACATTTCCGAACCAAATTTTGGATCAGGCAGGATCTCGCGTTTCGCGACAACACGTCTTCTTGGCATGTCATTTACCTCATGCATGTGTAACTTCAGGATAATCTGGAATAAGTAGTTACGGACCTTATCCAGCCTTACTCACATAGTGAAATAGCCGGCATGAAACCGACTACTCTCTATATCTCAAATTGTAGTGCTTTAATATTTCAAAATAATTAAAGCTGGTATTTAAATTACTCTTTAAATACCAATAATTTTTAGAGCTAGTTATTTGAGTTATTGAAAGGCGTCGTTGGCTTTAGCCAACAAGTTGCCGAAGCAATAACTCAAAGAACGAAGCTATAAAACTTATTTAGGGCGCTTAGCACCGTACTTAGAACGACCTTGTTTTCTGTCTTTAACGCCAGCCAAATCTAAAGTACCGCGTACACAGTGGTAACGTACACCTGGCAAATCCTTTACACGACCGCCACGGATCATAACAACACTGTGCTCTTGAAGGTTGTGGCCTTCACCGCCGATGTATGAAGTTACTTCAAAACCGTTAGTTAAACGTACACGTGCAACTTTACGAAGTGCCGAGTTTGGTTTCTTAGGAGTAGTCGTGTAAACACGAGTACAAACACCACGCTTCTGCGGACATGCTTCCAAAGCTGGAGTAGTCGTTTTTTTAACCTGCTTTACGCGAGGTTTTCTTACTAGCTGATTAATAGTAGCCATTAATTCTTTCTCTAATATTCGTTTTAGCTAAAATTTAGCTAAATAGTTCGCTAATTCATGCACCCAGAGGACTAAAAATCTTGTCCTAGGTCTAGGGCGCGCTATTCTAATGAGGTCAAAGCGATAAGTCAAGCGCTCAAAATTTGATCATTTAAGCGCTTAATTACTGTTTATTCCTCAGCAGCTTCTTCGATTGAGCTAAGCTCTTCCGATAAAGCTTGTTCTACTTCGTCGGCTGATGGGCCAGTTTCTTCAATTAGCACTTCAGCACGTTTTTGGCGACGCTCTTGATGGTAGCTCAAACCCGTACCTGCTGGGATCAAGCGACCTACAATTACGTTTTCTTTCAAGCCACGTAAGTCGTCCATTTTACCGTTGACAGCCGCCTCGGTAAGTACACGCGTAGTTTCTTGGAAAGATGCCGCTGAGATAAATGATTCAGTCGCAAGCGATGCTTTAGTGATACCCATTAGCACACGCTCAAATTCAACTGGATCTTTACCTGCTTCAATTAACTTATCGTTGGCTTCTAGTACTCGAACCACTTCCATTTGATCGCCTTTCAACATACGCGAATCACCTGGATTAGATACGATACACTTACGCAACATCTGGCGGATCACAACCTCGATGTGCTTATCGTTAATACCTACACCTTGTAGACGATAAACTTCTTGCACTTCGTTAACAATGTAACGGGCAAGTTCAGTAACCCCTTTCAAGCGAAGAATGTCGTGCGGGTTATCAGCGCCATCAGAGACAACCTCACCCTTCTCAACTTTCTCACCTTCAAAGACGTTTAGATGACGCCATTTAGGGATTAACTCTTCATAAGTGTCGCTTCCGTCTTGAGGAGTGATGACTAAACGACGCTTACCTTTAGTTTCTTTACCAAAGCTCACGGTACCTGAGATTTCTGCCAAGATTGCAGACTCTTTTGGTTTACGAGCTTCAAACAGGTCAGCAACACGTGGAAGACCACCGGTAATATCCTTAGTCTTCGAGCTTTCTTGTGGGATACGAGCAATCGCATCACCGATATTTACTTCAGAGCCATCTTCTAAGTTAACGATAGCGTTTGTTGGTAAGAAGTAGACTGCAGGAACTTCAGTACCTGGAATGAATAAGTCTTTACCTTTCTTATCAACTAATTTAATCGCTGGTTTAACTTCAGAAGATTTAGCACCTGTACGCTGCTTGTTTTCTGTAATTACGATAGAACTCAAACCGGTTAACTCATCCGTTTGACGCTCCATGTTGACACCTTCAAGCATGTCAACGAATTGGATCTTACCGCCTAGCTCCGCAATGATTGGGTGAGTGTGCGGGTCCCAGTTAGCAACAATGTCGCCACCAGTTGCAGCTGCACCTTCGGCTGCGCTTAACACCGCACCATAAGGAACTTTATAACGCTCACGCTCACGACCAAACTCATCGATAACGTTCAATTCAGCTGAACGCGAAACGATTACTAATTTGCCGTCTGGCTTCTCAACGGTTTTTGCATTCTTTAAGCGAATTTCACCGTCGTTTTTAATCTGTACATTGTTTTCCGCAGAGGCTCTCGATGCTGCACCACCAATGTGGAAAGTACGCATCGTTAGCTGTGTACCTGGCTCACCAATCGATTGAGCAGCGATAACACCAACCGCCTCACCTTGATTAATGATATGACCACGAGCCAAGTCACGACCATAACAAGCGGCACAAACACCAGTACGAGTATCACAAGTAATTACCGAACGAACGCGAACTTCATCAACTGAGTTACGCTCTAGCGTATCAACCCATTTCTCGTCTAATAAAGTACCCGCTTCTGCTAAAACGTCATCTGTACCAGGAACATAAACATGCTCTGCTACTACACGACCTAATACACGCTCACGTAATGGTTCAACAACGTCACCACCCTCAATTAAAGGAGTCATGATAAGACCATCGTCAGTACCACAATCTTCAGTGGTAATTACCATGTCTTGAGCAACGTCAACTAAACGACGTGTTAAGTAACCTGAGTTTGCTGTTTTCAATGCAGTATCGGCCAAACCTTTACGAGCACCGTGAGTCGAGATGAAGTACTGAGATACGTCTAGCCCTTCACGGAAGTTCGCCTTAATCGGCATTTCGATAATCGAGCCATCTGGTTTTGCCATCAAGCCACGCATACCAGCTAGCTGACGGATCTGAGCGGCACTACCACGAGCACCTGAATCCGCCATCATAAAGATCGAGTTGAACGATGGCTCGCGTGAAGTATTACCTTCTTTATCGGTTACTTCTTCAGTACCGATATTGTCCATCATCGCTTTTGCTACTTTCTCATTGGTATGAGACCAAATATCTACAACCTTGTTATAACGCTCACCTTGAGTTACCAAACCAGAGTTGAACTGCTCTTGAATTTCAGCAACTTCTTTTTCTGCAGACTCAATAATTTCAGCTTTGATTTCTGGGATTTGCATATCTTCGATACCAACCGAAGCACCAGAACGGGTAGCGTAAGAGAAACCTGTATACATTAATTGGTCAGCGAAAATAACAGTCGCTTTCAAGCCACGCTCACGGTAACAAGTATTCACCAATTTCGAGATAGCTTTCTTAGTCATTGCTTGGTTCACTAATTCGAAGCTGATACCGTCAGGAACGATACCCCAAAGCAATGAACGACCTACTGTAGTATCTAACAATTCGATTGTATCTGTACGCTCACCCGCTTCGTCAAAATGTACGATAGGTAAACGAACTTTTACTTTAGCGTGAAGATCTACAATGCCATTAGCATAAGCGCGTTGAACTTCGTCTGCGTCTGTGAAGACCATGCCTTCACCTTTCGCGTTGATTCGCTCACGTGTTAAGTAATATAAACCTAATACAACGTCTTGCGTTGGAACGATGATTGGCTCACCATTTGCTGGCGACAAAATGTTGTTAGTAGACATCATCAAGGCACGAGCTTCTAATTGCGCTTCAATCGTTAATGGAACGTGTACCGCCATTTGGTCACCATCGAAGTCAGCGTTGAACGCCACACACACTAATGGGTGTAACTGGATCGCTTTACCTTCAATTAAAACTGGCTCAAACGCTTGTAAACCTAATCTGTGAAGAGTTGGTGCACGGTTAAGCATTACTGGATGCTCACGGATCACTTCTTCTAAGATATCCCAAACGATTGGTTCTTCTCGCTCAACCATTTTCTTAGCCGCTTTAATTGTCGTTGCTAAACCACGACCTTCAAGCTTGCTGTAAATAAATGGTTTGAATAATTCCAATGCCATCTTCTTAGGAAGACCACATTGATGTAATTTCAAAGTAGGACCAACAACGATCACCGAACGGCCTGAGTAATCTACACGTTTACCCAATAAGTTCTGACGGAAACGACCTTGCTTACCTTTGATCATATCTGCCAAAGACTTCAAAGGACGTTTGTTAGAACCAGTAATCGCACGACCGCGACGACCATTATCTAATAATGCATCAACCGACTCTTGTAACATACGCTTTTCGTTGCGCACGATAATATCCGGAGCGTTTAAGTCTAATAGACGCTTCAAACGGTTGTTACGGTTGATTACACGACGGTATAAATCATTCAAATCAGAAGTTGCGAAACGACCACCATCTAATGGTACTAATGGACGCAAATCTGGTGGAAGAACCGGCAAGATAGTCATGATCATCCACTGAGGATCGTTGCCAGATTCTAAGAAGGCTTCTAATAACTTTAGACGCTTAGAAAGCTTCTTTAATTTAGTTTCAGAGTTGGTGCTCGGAATATCTTCTTCACGAATACGTGTCGCTTCTTCTTGTAGATCAATGTGATCTAATAAAGCAGAAACCGCTTCCGCACCCATCTTCGCTTCAAAGTCGTCACCGAACTCTTCTAAAGCATCAAGATAAGCTTCTTCACTTAATAACTGACCAGTTTCCAAAGTCGTCATACCTGGGTCAGTTACCACAAATGCTTCGAAATACAATACGCGCTCAATGTCACGTAATGTCATATCAAGCAACATACCAATACGGCTTGGTAATGATTTCAAGAACCAAATGTGCGCCACTGGACAGGCAAGGTCGATGTGCCCCATACGCTCACGACGTACTTTCGTTAAGGTAACTTCAACGCCACACTTTTCACAGATAATACCGCGGTGCTTTAAGCGCTTGTACTTACCACATAAACATTCATAGTCTTTTACTGGGCCGAAGATCTTGGCACAGAACAAGCCGTCTCTTTCAGGCTTGAAAGTACGATAGTTAATCGTCTCTGGTTTTTTAACTTCACCATATGACCATGAACGAATTTGATCTGGCGATGCCAAACCAATGCGGATCGCATCAAACTCTTCAGACTGATTTTGTTGTTTAATAAAATTTAATAAATCTTTCACAATCTCTCTCCTAGTAGGAGTTAAACCATTTCCTTAAATCGTTTTAAAACTATTTAAGAAGTCTCAATTGCCGCGTCGTTACTTTATAAATAAGAACGCGGCAGGTGAAGTATTACTCTTCGTGCTCTAACTCGATGTTAATCGCCAATGAGCGTATTTCCTTAGTCAATACATTGAATGACTCAGGCATACCAGGCTCCATACGATGATCGCCGTCCACGATGTTTTTATACATACGAGTACGACCATTAACGTCATCTGACTTAACCGTAAGCATTTCTTGTAAGGTGTAAGCAGCACCATAAGCTTCAAGTGCCCATACTTCCATCTCACCGAAACGCTGACCACCGAACTGAGCTTTACCACCCAATGGTTGCTGCGTAACCAAGCTGTAAGAACCAGTTGAACGAGCGTGCATCTTGTCGTCAACTAAGTGGTTCAATTTCAACATGTACATATAACCAACAGTTACTGGACGCTCAAATTGATCACCAGTACGGCCATCGTATAACCAAGTTTGACCTGACTTAGGTAACTCAGCTAAATCAAACATTGCATGAATATCTGACTCTTTAGCACCGTCAAATACTGGCGTACCCATTGGAACACCTTTACGCAAGTTGCCAGCCATGTTCATTACTTCGTCATCTGACAACTCTGCCAAATCAACTTCTTTTTGATCACGGTGGTTATAAACTTTATTCAAGAAAGAACGAACCGTTTTTGGCGCTTTGCCTGTATCTAAAAGCTCACCAATTTTAAGACCAACGCCTTTCGCCGCCCAGCCTAAGTGAGTTTCTAAAACCTGACCGATGTTCATACGAGAAGGTACACCTAGTGGATTCAATACGATATCTACTGGAACACCATTTTCGTCATATGGCATATCTTCTACCGGTACGATGTTTGAGATAACACCTTTGTTACCGTGACGTCCCGCCATCTTGTCACCAGGTTGAATACGACGCTTAACCGCTAAGTAAACTTTAACGATTTTTTGTACGCCAGGTTGTAATTCATCACCTTGAGTAATTTTTAACTTTTGCGCTTCAAACTTATCATCATAAACTTTCTTCTGATCCGTTAAGAAGTTCGCAAGGTTCTCTAACTGTTGTTGCTTTTCATCAACGCGCAATTGAATTTCAAGAACTTGAGCTGGCTCTAATTCAGCTAAATAATCCGCAGTCACTTTACTGCCTTTCTTCAACTTGTTAGGACCTTTTTCAGCAACACAACCTGAAACCAAGTTACGTGCACGCTGATAGATGTTGTCCGCTAAAATACGGAATTCATCATTCAAATCTTTCTTAGCACGTGCAACTTCTTCATTCTCAATATCTTTTGCACGAGCATCTTTTTCAACACCGTCACGAGTAAAGACTTGAACATCAATTACTGTACCGAAGGTTGAAGTACCAACGCGTAAAGAAGTATCTTTAACGTCAGAAGCTTTCTCACCAAAGATTGCTCTTAAAAGTTTCTCTTCCGGAGTTAATTGAGTTTCGCCTTTTGGCGTTACTTTGCCCACTAAGATATCGCCAGGTTTAACTTCAGCACCGATGTAAACAATACCTGACTCATCAAGTTTGCTTAACGCGCTTTCGCCAACGTTTGGAATATCTGCAGTAATTTCTTCAGAACCTAATTTAGTATCACGCGATACACAAGTTAGTTCTTGAATGTGAATACTGGTGAAACGATCTTCTTGAACAACGTTCTCAGAAATTAGGATCGAATCCTCAAAGTTGTAACCATTCCAAGGCATGAATGCTACACGCATGTTTTGACCTAACGCCAACTCACCTAAGTCAGTTGAAGGACCGTCAGCCAATACATCACCACGAGCAATAATATCGCCTTGCTTCACGATTGGACGTTGATTAATACAAGTGTTTTGGTTTGAACGCGTGTACTTAGTGAAGTTATAAATATCAACACCAGAATCGTTGTCACCAACTTCTTCTTCGTTTACGCGAATAACCACACGGCTTGCGTCAACTTGGTCAACCACACCGCCACGCTTAGCAGCAACTACAACACCAGAGTCAACTGCTACTGTACGCTCCATACCTGTACCAACTAATGGCTTTTCAGCACGTAAAGTTGGAACTGCTTGACGTTGCATGTTCGAACCCATCAATGCACGGTTCGCATCATCGTGTTCAAGGAATGGAATCATTGACGCTGCCACCGAAACGATTTGTTGTGGTGAAACGTCCATATATTCAACTTGATCAGGAGTCGCTAAAATAAATTCGCCTAATTGACGCGAAGGTACTAACTCTTCTACGAAGTTACCTTTCTTATCTAACTCTGCATTTGCCTGAGCGATAACGAACTTACCTTCGTCGATAGCTGATAAATAATCAACATCATCAGTCGCTTGACCTTTTACAACACGTCGGTATGGAGTTTCTAAGAAACCATACTCATTAGTGCGTGCATAACAAGAAAGCGAGTTAATCAAACCAATGTTTGGACCCTCAGGAGTCTCAATCGGACAAACACGACCATAGTGAGTTGGGTGTACGTCACGAACTTCAAAGCCTGCACGTTCACGCGTAAGACCACCAGGTCCTAATGCTGAAACACGACGCTTGTGAGTAATTTCAGATAGTGGATTGTTTTGATCCATGAACTGAGATAATTGGCTTGAACCAAAGAATTCTTTAACCGCTGCAGAAACTGGCTTAGCGTTAATCAAATCTTGTGGCATTAAGTTTTCACTTTCAGCCTGAGATAAACGCTCTTTAACTGCACGCTCAACACGTACTAAGCCAACACGGAATTGGTTTTCAGCCATCTCACCCACAGAACGGATACGACGATTACCTAAGTGATCGATATCATCAACCGTACCGCTACCGTTACGGATATCGATTAAAGTCTTCATTACGTCAATGATATCTTCGTTAGATAAGATACCTGGACCTTCAATTTCATCACGACCAACACGGCGGTTAAACTTCATACGACCAACACGTGATAAATCATAACGCTCGCCATTGAAGAATAAGTTGTCAAACAAACCTTCCGCAGCTTCTTGTGTTGGTGGCTCGCCCGGACGCATCATGCGATAAATCTCAACTTTTGCTTCTAAAGCAGAATTTGAAGGATCGATACGTAATGTGTCCGACATGTATGGACCATGATCTAAGTCGTTAGTGTAAAGCGTTGGGATTTCTGTCACGCCCGCTTCAACAATAGTTGCTAACAACTCTTCCGTAATTTCAGCATTTGCTTCAGCAATAATTTCACCCGACTCTTTGTCGATTAAATCAGAACCTAAAGCACGTCCTAAAATGTAATCTGCAGGAACATCTAATTTCTTCACGCCAGCAGTTTCTAAAGCTTTAATATGACGAGGAGTAATACGACGACCTTCTTCAACTACTACTTTTGATTTTGCTTTAATATCAAAAGTTGCAGTCTCACCACGCAAACGCGTAGGAATTAATTCTAATTGGATATCACCTTTCTTAGTTACAAAGAAGGTGTCACGCTCGAAGAAAATATCAAGCATATCTTGAGTGCTGTATTCTAAAGCACGCAAGATAATTGACGATGGTAATTTACGACGACGGTCGATTCGAACGTAAAGCATGTCTTTTGGATCGAATTCAAAATCCAACCATGAACCACGGTAAGGAATTACCCTTGCTTGGTATAATAATTTACCTGAACTGTGCGTTTTGCCTCGATCTGAGTCGAAGAACACACCTGGAGAACGGTGTAATTGCGATACGATTACACGCTCAGTACCATTAATTACGAAAGTACCATTGTCTGTCATCAACGGTAATTCGCCCATATAAACTTCTTGTTCGCGGATATCTTTTACTTTCTTGGTTTTAGAGTCTTTATCATAAATTACCAAGCGAATTGTCACGCGAAGCGGCGCTGCATAAGTTACGCCACGGATCTGACATTCCTTAACGTTAAAGACTGGCTCACCTAAACGGTAGCTCACAAACTCTAGAGCTGCGTTGCCAGAATAACTTTCTATAGGGAATATCGATTTAAATGCTGCATCCAAACCTGATTCATCAGAGCCTTTCTTTTGCTCAATAAATTCACGGTAAGAATCTTTCTGGATTGCCAACAGATAAGGCACATCGAGAGTATTTGAACGACGACCGAAATCCTTACGGATTCGCTTTTTCTCAGTGTAAGAATATGCCATTTGGGTTCCTCGGTTCACTAACATTTGACCAATTTTGAATTCATGTGATGTTTAGTTTTTATTGAGAGCTCATCCTCTAAAACTAATCATCGTTGCTAAATTTTCACTCGAAAACTTAGGCTGCCGTTTAACGGCAAAAAGGCCGGTGACAATGTCACCAGCCATTTGAGCTATTTGCTTAGTCTAAGCTGTAGCAAGTAATAAATCGTTATTACTTAACTTCAACTTCAGCGCCAGCTTCTTCCAATTGCTTCTTAACGTCTTCAGCTTCAGCTTTCTCAACGCCTTCTTTAACAGCAACAGGAGCACCTTCAACCATGTCTTTAGCTTCTTTCAAGCCAAGACCTGTGATGCCACGGATAGCTTTAATTACAGCTACTTTGTTACCGCCGAAGCTTTTCATTACTACGTCAAATTCAGTTTGCTCAGCAGCAGCTTCACCGCCACCAGCAGCTGGACCAGCTACTGCTACAGCTGCGGCTGCAGAAACACCGAATTTTTCTTCCATAGCTTCAACTAGTTCAACTACTTCCATAACGCTCATTTCAGCGATAGCGTTTAATAAATCATCTTTAGATAGAGCCATTTTAGTCTCTCCTGGGTTTTAAAATTTACAAATAAAAAATTAACTACGGTTAACAGTACTCTTAAATCGAGTATTGAAAATATTAAGCCGCTTCTTTCTGATCGCGAACAGCTGCCATCACACGAGTAATCTTGCTTGGTACTTCGTTCAAAGTACGTGCAAGCTTCGTGATAGGTCCATTCATAACCATCATCAAGGATGCAATAGCTTCGTCTTTGGTTGGTAACGCAGCCACAGCGTCTAAACGCTCAGGACCGTGTAATTCCCCACCAATGGCGATACCAGTTACTGCTAGCTTGTCATTCTCTTTTGCAAAGTCTTTAAAAAGACGTGCCGCTGCGCCAGGCGCATCAATAGAGAAGGCATAAACTAACTGACCAGTTAATGCTTCTTGCATACAAGCGAACTCTGTATCTTCAACAGCGCGACGTGCTAACGTATTACGTACAACACGAACATAAACATTTGCTTCACGTGCTTTAACACGTAGAGCAGTCATGTCTTCCACTGTCAAACCGCGGTACTCAGCTACAACGGCTGAAAGCGCATCTTGAGCGATAGCGTTAACTTCGCTTACGATAGCTTTTTTGCCTTCAAGTCCAAGTGCCACTAGTTCACCTCCAGTTTTATCAAGCTTTGGATTTACACCCTCCACTTGAGTTACATTTCGATAAAGTCCAAACAAGTCAAACCTTATCCTTTGAGTTACGGTGAACGACTCTGCAAATATGCATCATCAGGTTTCACCATCTGCGCAGGATAGAATTGCCGAAGCTCCTCTTATTAAACCAACTCATCGTATTCCTCATAAAGGAACTTGTTTAGCGAAAACGCTAGAACAATACCCGACTCGTCAGTTCCTACGGTCTTTGACGGTTCCCTGAATGCATTACCCAGGAAACCCAAAGCCAAAGCGCTAGATTACCAATGGCAACCTAGCAAATTTTTACATTAGTCTTTTAAGTCAATCGTAGATTGATCAACAGAAAGACCAGGACCCATAGTTGAAGAAACAGAAATTTTCTTCATATAAGTACCTTTAGCTGAGCTTGGTTTACCTTTCTTAAGAGCTTTTAATAAAGCACTTAAGTTTTCTATCAATGCATCAGTACCGAAATCTACTTTACCAATACCTGCATGAACGATACCGTTCTTATCAGTACGGTATTGCACTTGACCTGCTTTAGCGTTTTTAACCGCTGTTGCTACGTCTGGAGTTACCGTGCCAACTTTTGGATTTGGCATAAGACCACGTGGGCCTAAGATTTGACCAAGTTGACCAACCACACGCATTGCGTCTGGGCTAGCAATAACAACGTCAAAATCCATATTACCTTTTTTAACTTCTTCTGCTAGATCGTCCATACCAACGATGTCCGCGCCAGCTTCTTTAGCTGCGTCAGCATTGTTAGTAAATACTGCAACGCGAACGTCTTTACCAGTACCATTAGGAAGAACGGTAGCACCACGAACAACCTGATCAGATTTACGTGGGTCAACGCCTAAGTTTACAGCCACTTCAACTGACTCGTTAAACTTAACGCTTGCAACTTCTTTGATTAAATCAATCGCTTCAACAACTGGTAAGTTAGTACGACCAGCTACTTTTTCGTTGATTGCGCGCATACGCTTTGAAATTTTAGCCATGATATTAACCCTCTACGTCAACGCCCATTGAGCGCGCTGTACCAGCAATTGTGTTTACCGCAGCATCCATGTCAGCAGCCGTTAAATCAGGCTCTTTCATAGTGGCAATTTCTTCCAACTGGGCACGAGTGATCTTGCCAACTTTATTTTTGTTTGGTTCGCCAGAACCAGACTTAAGCTTAAGCGCTTTCAGAATCAAAGTTGATGCTGGTGGAGTTTTAGTGATGAAAGTAAAACTACGATCACTATAAACAGTAATTACTACTGGAATAGGAAGACCTTTTTCTACTTTTTCAGTCTGTGCGTTAAACGCTTTACAGAACTCCATGATATTTACACCGTGTTGACCTAAAGCAGGACCAACCGGTGGCGAAGGGTTAGCAGAACCAGCTGCTACTTGTAGCTTAATATAAGCTTCGACTTTCTTAGCCATGTTACACCTCTAATTTGGGTTCAAGCGCTGAATAACCAGCTTCAGCTCCCCGTTTCACAAAGTCATAAAAGCACTTCCCCGTCTAAACAATCGTTTTACAGAGAAATGCTTTTATTCTAATTTTTAGCTAACTAAGCATGCCTGAAGGCAATCTTAGTTGATGCTCTAGCCTTTTTCTACTTGGCCGAACTCCAATTCTACTGGAGTTGAACGTCCAAAGATAGATACAGACACTTGTAAACGGCTCTTTTCGTAGTTTACTGTTTCTACGACACCGTTAAAGTCCGCGAAAGGACCATCAATAACTCGAACCATTTCACCTGGTTCGAATAATGTTTTCGGTTTTGGCTTGTCGCCACTGTCTTCTATACGATTTAGGATAGTATCCGCTTCTTTCTGCGAAATTGGCGCTGGACGATCGGAAGTACCGCCGATGAAACCCATAACACGCGGTGTATTACGCACCACTTGCCAAGTTTCTTCATTCATTTCCATGCTAACCAAAACATAGCCAGGGAAGAATTTACGTTCGCTACGTCTTTTTTGACCCGCGCGCATTTCCACCACTTCTTCTGTTGGCACTAGCACTTCACCGAAAAACTCTTCAAGACCAGCCAGTTGGATACGCTCTTCCAACATGGTCTTAACCTTGTTTTCGTAACCTGAAAAGGCTTGTACTACATACCAACGTAACGCCATGTTTAACTCCTAAAACCTAAGACTAACCAATAATTGGGGTTATAACCCAATGATTAATTAAAGAATCAAAGCCCCATAAGAACAGGCCAAGAATAACGATCATCACTAATACAGCAATCGTAGTTCTAACTGTTTCATTCGAGCTTGGCCAAATAACTTTGCGTAATTCTGTACGCGACTCTTTGATGAACAACCATAAAGCTTTGCCTTTTGCAGTAGTCATAACTACAGCAATTGCTAAAACCAAACCGCCGATAACCATTAAGGCACGGAGATACATTGCTTGTTCAGTAAAATGGTTATAACCAACAACACCGCCCACTAATAAGGCAATGGCGATTAACCACTTTATACTATCAAATGCAGATTTTTCTTCTGTCGCATTAACGCTCATTAAATAAACCCTTTAACATCAGTCACTTAGACTTAACTTTTACCACGAAAAAGTGGCAGGCCACGAGGGACTCGAACCCCCAACTTTCGGTTTTGGAGACCGACGCTCTACCAATTGAACTAGTGGCCTAAAACTCGTACAACAGCCTATAAATCATAGCTATTGTAAAAATAAGGCAGGGAATTATACCCTGCCTTTTTTGAATTGCAATCTTCTAACTAAAAAAACTCATGTTTTTTATTAGAAGCGCCATTCAGATATTGTAACTATTGAATCTTATGCAAAGATTTTAGCAACAACACCAGCACCTACAGTACGGCCACCTTCACGGATAGCAAAACGTAAGCCTTCATCCATCGCGATAGGAGCGATTAACTCTACTACCATCTTGATGTTATCACCAGGCATTACCATTTCTACGCCTTCTGGTAATTCAACAGCACCAGTTACGTCAGTCGTACGGAAGTAGAACTGTGGACGGTAACCTTTGAAGAATGGTGTATGACGACCACCTTCATCTTTAGATAGTACGTATACTTCTGACTCGAACTTAGTGTGTGGGTTGATAGTACCAACGTGTGCCAATACTTGACCACGCTCTACTTCATCACGCTTTGTACCACGTAACAATACACCTACGTTATCGCCAGCTTCACCTTGGTCAAGCAACTTACGGAACATCTCTACACCAGTAACCGTTGTCTTCGTAGTTTCTTTGATACCTACGATTTCAATCTCTTCACCTACTTTTACGATACCAGTCTCTACACGGCCTGTTACAACTGTACCACGACCTGAGATTGAGAATACATCTTCAATCGGTAACAAGAATGGCTTGTCTGTTACACGCTCTGGCTCTGGAATGTATGAATCTAATGCTTCACCTAACTTAACAATCGCTGCTTCACCGATGTCGCTTTGATCACCCTCAAGAGCTTTCAACGCTGAACCACGGATGATTGGAGTTTCGTCACCTGGGAATTCGTATTGATCTAATAACTCAACGATTTCCATTTCAACTAACTCTAATAACTCTTCGTCATCGACCATGTCGCACTTGTTCAAGAATACGATGATCTTTGGTACACCAACCTGACGTGATAACAAGATGTGCTCACGAGTTTGTGGCATCGGGCCATCTGCAGCTGAACATACTAAAATCGCGCCGTCCATCTGTGCAGCACCAGTAATCATGTTCTTTACATAATCCGCGTGACCTGGGCAGTCTACGTGTGCGTAGTGACGGTTTGGAGTTTCATACTCTACGTGTGAAGTTGAAATCGTGATACCACGCTCTTTCTCTTCTGGAGCATTATCAATCTCGTCAAAAGCACGTGCGTCACCGCCGTATACTTTTGATAAAACAGTACAAATCGCCGCTGTTAAAGTTGTTTTACCGTGGTCAACGTGGCCAATTGTACCAACATTAACGTGCGGTTTATTACGTTCAAATTTTTCTTTAGCCATCTTAAGCCTCCGGATTATCCGCGTTTTAAGTTTCTCGTTAAAACGGGTGTCTACCGGGGTCATGTGCTTCCGAAAAGAAACTGACGCCCTGCACCCTTCAATTTAACTAATCGCCCATGCCATCAGTTAATACTGGTGCCGATAAGCAGATTTGAACTGCTGACCTCACCCTTACCAAGGGTGTGCTCTACCTACTGAGCTATATCGGCAAATCTTAATAAGCTTCCGCTTATTCACTGCTTTCCAGCAAAATTGGAGCGAGTAGCGGGAATCGAACCCGCATCATTAGCTTGGAAGGCTAAGGTTCTACCGTTGAACTATACTCGCAAATCCTTGCTTTCATTCAAAAACCCTGAGAGGCCACTGCCAGTCAGGTTTTGAATTCAATTTCGAGCCATATCGACTCTTTTACTAACTGTTAAAAACACTATTAAAACAGTCAGCTAGAAAATGGTGGAGGGGGCTGGATTCGAACCAGCGAAGCTTTCGCGTCAGATTTACAGTCTGATCCCTTTGGCCGCTCGGGAACCCCTCCAGGACTTGTGCAGAATGCCTGCTCAAGTGAGCGCGCATCATGCCAATTTGTGAAAAAAAATGCAAGCTATTCTCATTGCTAAACAGCATTATGGAGAACCTCACTTGCACCTTTATAAAACGCCGTCCTAAGCATTTTAAAGAATAATGGTGCCGACTGCCGGAATCGAACTGGCGACCTACTGATTACAAGTCAGTTGCTCTACCTACTGAGCTAAGTCGGCATAACTACCAGGGCTTTTATATCCAGTTAAGAACGAAAAAGCGCCATTGCGTTAAGTGGCGGGAATTTTAGCGATCTAGTTTTGGTTTGGCAATGCTTTTTTCGCAATTTTTTCAGGTTTCTTACACTTATTGCAAAATTCACATGTTTCTGCCTAAAAAAGATGCAGATTTAAGCGTTTCTTGTTTGATAAAACAGTCCTTCTAATACCAGATCAGGGCAATCTATCCAACTTAGATTAATTGGTAATCGAATTTGTTCTAATAAAGTGGCTCCGTCACCACCACAAACATAGACTTCTTCGATATCATAATGCTCAATTAAACGCTCGAGACAAGATTGAAGGTAACCCTGCGCTGCTTGCAATGTTCCCAGCTCAACTGCTTGTAAACTATTTCGTCCAAGCCAATTACCATTCTCAGTCGGCGACTTATCCAAATTTGCGCCATAAGCAATTTTCCCAGTATCGCCAAATAATGCTTTTTGCATCAAGTTAGCACCAGGTACAATGTGGCCTCCTAAATGTTTACCTTCTGCATCAACTAAATCCAAAGTAATGGCGGTTCCAGCATCAATAACTGCAAAAGCTTTGTTCGTCCGCTCAAAAGCACCAACCATTGCCAGCCAGCGATCCACACCAAGCGCCAAAGGCTCAGCATAACTATTAACTAAGTCGCGACTTTGATTAGCGTATAGATCTTGAGAGCAAGCAAACTCAACCTCTATATCAAAAACATTTTCTACCCACTTTACTATTAAGTTTTGAATGGCGTCGGAGGAAACACTTGAAACAACAATTTTTTCTATCAAAGAGGTTTCATTTTTGATCAATCTGAAATGCTTAAGCCAATGCTCTTCATCAAAATCCTGATTAAACCAATCCCAACTACCCAAGGATTTAAATTCTTGTGGGTCAGTTTCCATCACTTTACATCGGCTATTTCCCATATCCAATAACAACCAACTCATTGAACCTCTCCTACTCGTAAACTAACTTCTCCAGCATAAACAGTTTCCAATACTCCGTTTCGTTCTAATAATAAAGCGCCCACTTGGTCCACACCTTTGGCGATGCCTTTAATAGAGTCTTTACCGCGAATGATCTCTACGGCTTGCTCAAAAGATTCATCATATCTATTCCAAATTTCTTGAAAAAAAACAAAGCCAAGTTGCTCAAATTTTTCGAGGTTAATTTGTAGTTGTTGCAAGATAGTTAACAACACTCCTTGACGCTCTATCGGCTTACCATTCAATTTTGATAAGCTCGTCCAATCTTGCTCAATAGCTCTCTGTTCGGTTTGCATATTTATATTCAAACCTATACCAGTAACAACTTCTAAATCACCCGATGCATCGCCATTGAGCTCAACTAGCACACCTGCTAATTTCTTCTGCTGAACTCGCACATCGTTTGGCCATTTCAATTGTAAATTCTTAAACCCTATTCGCTCTAAAGCTTCAACAATTGAAATTCCAACAATTAAACTCAATCCACCCATTTGCTGAACGGGTAATTCGGTTTTCCAACCGTAACTACAATATAGATTTGTTGCCATTGGCGAAGACCAATTACGACCACGCCGGCCACGGCCAGAAGTTTGATACTCGGCGACAACTAATGCTTTATCTTTAAAATTTTCTTTTAACTTTTGATTCGTTGAGTCTGTTGCCAAAAAGTAATTATAGTTTACATCTAATGCTTTCAACGCTAAGAGAAACTTATTATCACTTAATAAGCTCGAAGGGCTTTGCCAAATATAACCCTTACCAGATACTGACTCGAGCTCTAAACCATACGCTTGTAATTGTTGGATTAGCTTCCAAATATAAGCACGGCTAACAGACAGTTCATCAGCAATCTTTTGCCCGGAATGATATTCACCATCGGACAGAAGTGTTATCACTTGCTTAAGTTGTTGCTCTTTATGCTCTGACTGGTTTGAAGTTGTTACCACTTGGAGTCTCCAATGATCCAAACTTCTGGTTCTATCATTACACCAAATTTTTCAAAAACAGTTTTCGCCACATAACGTGCCAAGTTTAAAATATCATCGCCGGTTGCATCACCATAATTGACTAAGACCAAGGCTTGCTTTTTATGTACTCCAGCATCACCTAAGCGATAACCTTTTAAGCCCGCTTGATCAATCATCCAGCCTGCTGCAACTTTATAACGTCCATCCCCTATCTCAAAAGCAACCAATTCAGGGAACGTTTCCTTCAAAGCTTGATAGTCTTCTGCAGAAACAATAGGATTTTTAAAAAAGGAGCCCGCATTACCTAACTCGTTAGGATCGGGCAGCTTACTCGAGCGAATTTTTATGATGGCATTACTAACATCTTTAGCAGTGATCTCTTCGTCACTCAAATGACTTAATTCTTTCCGAATAGGACCATAATCGAGCATTAGATTGGGTTGTTTTGATAATTTCAAGGTGACCGAAGTTATCATATACTGCCCTTTAAAGGGGCCCTTAAAAATACTATATCGATATGCAAAGTCACACTCTTGGAGTCCAAATGTTATTTTATCGCCAGTAGCTAATTCAATGGCTTCAAGTTCAACAAAAATATCTTTCAGTTCAACGCCATAAGCACCAATATTTTGAATCGGAGCTGCGCCAACATTACCGGGAATCAAGGATAGGTTTTCCAAACCATAATAACCCTGTTCTAACGTTTCCATGACTAATTGGTGCCAATTAACTCCAGCGCCAGCTTTCACCAAAACATCATCACCATCTTCATAGTAATCTACACTTTGAAAATCTGCTTGTAAGAATACCTTCGGTATATCTCCTATCAATAATAAATTAGAGCCACCTCCAATTATAAAGATGTCATGCAGTAAATGCTTATTGGCAACTAACCAACTCCGCAGTTCAGACTCCTCATAAAACTTCACAAAGTCTTTACACGAAGCATCAATTCCGAAACTGTTAAAAGCTTTTAAAGAGTGATTTATTTTCATTGAGTAAAAATATCTGTTATTTGATTGGTACAAGCCTGCACGGACTCCGTCTTACGACCTCTCCCTGCTAACCAACAATCTTCGAATATGGAGCAGTAGCATATAGAGACCTGTATATTATCTGGAGCAGCCTGAATTTTCCTAATAACGTCAACATCTGTTATATCGACAAGCTTACGCATCTCTTGTACAGCAATAACAGACTTATTAGTGCTGGAGTAAATTGAGCTAATATTTATATTCTCCTCAATCATTGCCCGAAACGCACTGCTCCAACCTTGATAAGGAACATCATCTACAGTGACTTCCATTTGTTTAATAATTGCTGGGCCTACCCCTTTATTATGAACCATAAAACCATATTCTTTTCCTTGAATACTATAGCGACCAACTTCTAAATAAGGCCAGACTGTGGCAGCTCTTTGATCGCTGGCGACCTTGGCTTGATAGGCGCCAATAATTAAAGCTACAACACCAATAAAAACGGCGGATAATGCCGTAATCATCTCAGGATCTTTCCACCAACCTTTTTTAGCCATTCACTTAGTCCTATATGTATTTTAAGTCGCATTGTAACAAATGGTATAAAAGTTAGTATATCTTTTAGATAAGTTGCTATTTCATTAGTAATCAGTTATTTGTATGTGACCCACTTACGGAGAAAGTTTATGACAAATAAAATAATCGCCCCCCTTTCAAGCCTAATCTTTGCAATGGCGATCCATACCGCCCATGCTGACAACAATGAGCAGTGGCTTCATTGTGATCAGTTACTGAATGTTGAAACTGGTAAAATTACAAACGATCAATGGATACAGGTTTCTGGTAATAAAATTACTGCAATTAAAACAACTGCTCCAAAGAAAACTGATTCAGTCACTCATCTTAAAGGCAAAACCTGCTTACCGGGTTTAATGGATATGCATGTTCACTTAGAAGGCGAAATGAACCCTAAAGCTTATGTTGAGCGCTTTACTTTAAACCCAGCTGATTTGGCATTTCGAGCTCAAGAATATGCTCGTAGAACTCTAGATGCGGGCTTTACAACCGTTCGTAATCCCGGTGATAGTTATAATGTAACGATTTCTTTACGCAACGCTATTAATCAAGGTTGGATTAAAGGTCCTAGAGTGTTCTCAGCGGGCAAAGCCTTAGCAACCACGGGTGGCCATGCTGATCCTACTAATGGTCACAACCATTTAACTATGGGCAATCCTGGGCCTAAAGATGGAGTCATTAATAGTGTTGATGACGCAAAACAAGCAGTTCGTCAGCGTTATAAAGATGGTGCTGATTTTATTAAGATCACAGCAACTGGTGGCGTTTTAAGTCTAGCCAAGAGTGGTCAAAACCCTCAATTTACTCAAGACGAACTACAAGCAGTCATTGATGCAGCGAATGACTATGGAATGCATGTTGCCGCCCATGCTCACGGCACAGAAGGTATGCTTAGAGCTGTCAAGGCAGGCATCACCAGCATTGAGCATGGCACTTACATGGATACAGAAGTGATGAAGGCCATGAAAAAAATGGGAACCTATTATGTTCCTACGATTATTGCTGGCAAATTTGTTGCTGAAAAAGCAGAAATTGATGGCTTTTTCCCTGAAATTGTCCGCCCCAAAGCTGCAGCAGTTGGTCCACAAATTCAAAGCACTTTTGAAAAAGCTTATAAAGCTGGGGTAAAGATTGCTTTTGGTACCGATAGCGGCGTATCTGCTCATGGCGATAATGCCAAGGAGTTTGAGTATATGGTTGAAGTTGGTATGTCTGAACTAGCAGCTATTCAAAGTGCAACCATAACCACTGCAGAAATGCTAAATATCCAAGATCAATTAGGGACAATCGCAATAGGTAAACTGGCAGACATTATTGCAGTGGATGGCAATCCATTAGAGGACATTAAGCTACTGCAAAACGTTAGTTTCGTTATGAAAGATGGGGAAATCATTAAACGATAAGACATAATATAAAAGGGCTCATTGAGCCCTTTTGTTTTCCTAATGAAACTTAAGCTTCCTAAATCTCAAACCCGCCAATAAAAGTAGCAACAACCAAGACATTGAGCCACCCCCGCCGCCACTAGAGCCACTTCCTCCAGTAACTAAGTTTAAACTAGAGTTATCAACCTTAATTGAATAAGATGCATCAGTACCGCCAGTATCACCTGTTGCACCATTAGTATTTTCGTACCCAGTCCAAGCACCATTAGCCCAGTCAACCACAGTCGATGGGTTTGAATCTAGAGCTAAACCTGCAAAGTCTTGAACCGTGAGATTAAGATTAAAATTCGTAGTCCCACTAGTCGAACTAACATTTACGTTTGAAGGCATAGTAAAACTCACCAAAATGGCATCGTCTTGATAACTAGCGAATCCAGTCAAGCTGCCACCTGACGTATTAAGCCAATTAGCATTGTTGGTTGCAATATTTCGAGTAAAGCTTGTATTGTTTGCATTGCCATTAAAACTTAAAGTAGGACTCAAAGTCACCGATTGGCCCGGATATTGTGCAACATTGCCATTATTTCTCCAACGCATTGGCTTTGAAAATTGAACCCACAGCTTATATTGCTGACCTCCAGTTAAAGTTTGATCAGTAGTAATATTTAGACTGCGACTATTACCTGAAGTTTGCCACTCAGCCGCATAGACCACTTGATCATTTGCATCTGCTATTTGCACAGACTTCACATAGGCAGGACCCGCCTGATGATAAAACATAAGTAACTGCGCTGGTGCTAACTGATCACGAATTCTAGCTATCGCGGAGTCAGGCGCGATAAACCCTGAGTGACTCGCTCCAGTTCCTCCATAAAAAGCGCCACCATTTGCTTCACCCTGGAATCCTTGTGGAGGTTCAATTTCTAAAGTCCAAGTCGGTATCAAATGTTCATAAGCAAAGTAGTCTGCTGTAGTAGCAATTCCAGAACCGACATCATCTATCACTGGAAAATAATTGGCTCCCAAACTAATGGTAGTGTTTTGATATTTTGTGGCTACACTTTGGGTAATTGCATTCAGTCGAGCATTATTAGGTCTTGGCACAAATAATACTCGTGAAAATGAATGGCTGTCTTGATAGAACCTAAGCTCGGATTCAGGACCCAGTTTTGCGGCTTCCAATAAAGCTTTAGTTTCCGGTTCTGAAAAAGGATTGGCGCCACCATAAATCAAACTGGTTGGAACGGAATTATCAGGTTGCACACCAAAGAAGTGAGATGAGTTTCGATTTAAATCCACACCATTTAAACGATCTCCTTCTGTCGATAAAACTTCGTCAACATTCGGCATATTTTTTCGACGCATGCGACCATCACGTGGCTGCTGAAATTTTTGGCTTGGTGAAGAAGATGCAGTTGTATTCGGAGAGTTTGTAACATTTACAGGATAACGTTGGGTTTGCAAGAAACCATCAATATTTAATACTGGTGCAATAATAATGTTACTGTTTTCAAGTAAATATTGAACCATTCCTTGATCATTTTTTCTCTCAATGATCTGTTCCATTAACTCAGTCACTACTTCGGGACTTTGCCATTCACGGGCATGGATTGTGCCATTCACTAAAAAAGCTGGTTCAATTAATCCATCCAGATCGACATTATTTGAATCGCCAAATTGATAAGCAATAATGTCACGGCCATTATGTGTTGTTCCAATGGTAACTGATCTCATCTCAGCATTCGCTAATGCTAAAGCCTCATGGTGGCTTTTAAGAAAATCATAACTTCTAAATCCATTAACCGCAGTCATAGAATCTACTGGAATAGGTAGCGGATAGCCTATTGCCAATTCAGTATTTGAATTGGTATTTTCAGTGTAAGTTAAAACTTCACTGGACACAGAAATTGGTACCAATGCAATACAAGTGGTAACAGCTATTTTATTTATTAATCTAACCATTTTTCCACCTCCATCTTCATATCTTCAAACGGAATAAGGTTTCGTTCCAATAATTGAGTCAATTCAGTACTAGCAAAACTATTATTTGCAAACTTTAAAGCTAACAAGCCGTTAGCAACTTCTACTCTAGTTGAATTACTATTGCTCACTAAGTCTCTAGCACTCTCTAGTGCTGATTGGATTTGTGATAAACCAATAGCTTTTGCAGCACTTGAACCTAATGTTGTATCAGATAATTGCTTCACTAACCACGAATCCGATCTTACATTGGCGGGCAATTTTCCATATTGAATTAATGCACTGGAAGCCAAATTTTTATTTTCACTTACAATGGATTGCAATAATTCAGCTTGCGTCACTGTATTGAAAGTCTTTACTTTATCATTCATGATTTTAAGAGCTTCTGCGGAATCATTGTTCTTTAGTAAATCACCAATTAAATAAGCATCATTTGTTTGCACTATGACTTTAACTACTAACGGATCTACAAAAGATCGGCTTTCAATTAGTTTGTTTGCAAGCTCTAGATACTGTTCGGATTCCAATCCATCAATTGCTTGAAGCTTTGCTTGCAGACTCACATTTGTTAATTCATCTTTTTTAGTAATTGCAGCTTTATAACCATCCCAGCTGCGATTAAGTAAATCTAAATACTGCTGCTTTTCATTGAACACATAATAGTGATTGAGTTTGAATTTTGCTACGCTTGCTATATCAAAAATAGCTAATGGTAATGGCCCCTCATCATGTCTCACAAATGTCTGAGATTTATATTTTTCTTGCTGCTGCAAAAACGATAAATCACTCTCAGCTAACGCTTGAACATCTAGCCTGTTAATTTTTTGCAAAGTCAAAAATTCATTCTGCAATATCGATAACTCATTGGATTTTTTGTTTGCAATATTTTTAATTTGAGTTTCGATTTGGTGTTTCGAAAATAGTTGAGATGGATTTATATCCGATAAGAGTAATGGGCGCTCTGCCTTTAGTGCAGTAATAGGCAATACAAGCACCATTAAAGTAGGTATAGCAAATTTTTTCATAGATACCCCCGTAAGTAATCTCTCTTTAATATAATCGATTCATTCCATCAAAGGGGTAATTTGTTACAGATAGTTACAAAAAAACTAGCTAAATGCTGGCCTTAAAATAAACTTTCAATTATTTATTGTTCTTTAGGTAACTGCTGGCCATAACCAAGCAAAAGTACCCGCAGACACCGCTGCATATATCGCTGCATCAATTAAAAAGCGTAAACAGTTAGACCAAGGATGTCCGTACCAAATACTAAAGGGTATTTCTCCTACACCATAGGCCATAAACGCAATGACAAAAACAAATCTAAAAATTGTCATGTAATCAGCACCTACTGGAAATGCCATTGATGTAACGTAGGCGACTAAAAATGATGCGAAGATAAAAAACAAAAACTGCTGCAATAACAACTTCCCCATCGGTGGTAATCCGTTGGGAAAAATAGTTACCATTGCAACTGGGCCTTTATTAAACTTCTCCTGTACTACAGGTTTAGCCATATTACTCATATCGCCACACCAAGGCATATGATACAAGCCCGGTTTCGCTTTAGCATTGCCTAACGCTTGAGAAACCTCACCCTCATTAGACAACTCTTGCATATCAGCATTATGGTATTTAATAAGCATATGAATAAGCGCACTAGCAATCCAGCAGAACAAACCTGCTAATAAAATAGCTAACCATAAATCGATTAATGAAACTGACATAATTAAACCCCCATTTATTTAATCAGTTAATAAACCATATACTATTTCTTAGTTAATTGCATACAAGTAATAAAAAGGCCTCAAAAGAGGCCTTAAGTATTTATCGATAATGTCGTCTTCCCGCGTAAGCTAACATCATTAACATTAACAGTAACGATGTAGAGCCTCCGCCTCCACCGTCGCCCGAAGGTGGAGGTGTTGGAGTTGGCGCTGGTGCAGGAGTAGTTGATTGCGCCTTAACGGTTATCGTGACAGTTGCTTCGTTAGATTGTGAAGAATATGAATCAAGTACAACATACTTAAAAGTATCAGTGCCACTAAATCCATTGTTCGGAGTATATTCTATCTTGCCATCTGACAAAATTTGAAATTCACCGTTTGAGGGCGAAAGAGTTAGCCCAACTGTAGTTGAATCAATCCCACCATCATCATCTGAGTCATTATCTAATATCGATATCTCAACTTTAGTTTCAAACTCTGTAGTGACGCTATCATCATTTGCAACAGGCGCTTTATTAGCTAATAAATTTAAAGAAACCTGTGCCGCATTAGATACTGCACCTTTGTCATCATTTACGGTGTATTCAAAGTTATCCTCGCCTGATATTGTCGAACCAAACGGGGTATACTCTAATTCACCATTGCCTAATATAGCTATACTTCCTAAAGTGGGCTCTGTAGTAATCTTAATTGAAGACTTATCTAAGGCTCCATCGGAATCACTGTCATTATTTAACACACTTAATACAGTTGTAGTTTTAAAAACGATATCGAACGAATCATTTTCAGCAACAGGTCGGCTATTAGATGAGTCTACATTAAAGGTAACTTTATATACTTCAGATGTATCGAAAGGATCAGAAACGGTATATTCTAAATAATCTTCTCCTGAAAAATCGAAGTTCGCTACATATTCGAATGTCCCTAAATTTGTATTTTTAAGAGAGAAACGACCGTGCTGAGGATATTTTATTATTTCTACTGTCAATTTATCATTATCGTCATCTTTAGCAGTGAGATTACTGGTTAAGCTTAGAGATTCGTCGATATTCAAGACTTCTGATTTACCGAATGGAGTACTATTATCAAGTATTATTCTAAAATTACTTTGGAAAGAGGCATTATTAATTCCAGTAGTTGCGATTATTTCACCCTCGCTCAAACGACTACTAAGCTCTACTCTTTTTAAATCACCAAAGATTGTTCCCTGTTTATCAATAGACAAACCAGGAGGAAGATTTTTTGCTGAAAAAATCAAAGGGGCAGACGATTGAAAGTCGTTTGCAATACTAAAACTCTGTTCCCCCAACGCAATATCAAACGTTTTCGAATCTACATTGGCGCTTACTACTGATTCAGAAGATAGCTTCCTAGATAACTTGTAAACATTTCTTGAAAGAAATTTTGAATAGTAACCAAATCTTCCATCATTAGATAACGCCAACCAATACAGCCCCTCATCATTATAATAATCAAGAGGTTCAGACTTTATCTCATTCATGTTCTCTAAATTGATTTCGACAATCTTGTTCGAGAAATAAAATATTGCTCTTGTATCGCCTTCTAAAACTTCAAGCTCTTGTAATCCGTTTAAAGCTATTGAGCCGGAGTTATTATAATACTCACCGATGATTTTCGTATTTGAAAGGTTTCCATTTGTGGGATCTAAATCTGAAATGTAAATATTATTGTTCGATTCGTAATAAAGCTTGTCTTCTAATTTCGAAATTTCAAATGCGGTTATATTTGAACCCACCAGTTCTACTGAATTTTCAAATTTCAGAGCTCCTCCTAGATCAATCGAATAAAGCACTAACTGGGCACCAATTGTGTCTTCAACACTGCCACTATTTGCCAAAACATATACAAAGGTATCATTGTTGAACAATATAGAGTTACGTGCATCAATATTATGCTCTAAAGTATTTATTTGAGTTAATACGCCAGAATCACTAATGGAATAGCTTATGGACTTATCGCCAAAACTGAGTAAAAGATCACCAATAGAGCTGACAGCAAAGTTTTTCGTTGCCCCTGTAAACTGAAGTTGACTAACTAAATCTAGATTGTTAGTGTCTTCATTTAAATAATACGATCTGATCTCACCATTAAACCATGTGATTATGAATCTAGAGTCACCGCTGAAAATGATTTGCTCACCATTCCCGATTTCCTTGTAATTCTTGAATTCATTTATCCAAAAACGTTTTTTCAAATTTCCTGTATTGAGGTCCCTTTCATAAATAACCAAATATGCCCTATCATGAAGTACCGCTAGATATTTATCATTAGGTGAAATACTAGTGACATCAAATCTAGGTGTTTCTGTAACAGTATGTTCATATAGAAGTTTGTCATTAACAATTTGATTGTTTTCAACTGTAAGCTTTTGCAGTCCTTTATTGTATATATCAGGGGAAAAATAAATATTATCGTTAAATAGCTCAGCCTCAGCTGTAAATACACCCTCTGATGTCAAAAACTCAACATCGAAATAATAAGTGTTAATTTTTTGAAAAACCTTATCATTATTTGAATAACTCAATAGTTCTATTTTTGCCGGTTCTATAACCAAACCTGTAAAGGGGTCTTTAAACGTATAACTAAATTGTACAAAGTTATTATTCTCAAAGCCGGGCTTACTCCCTGGTAAAAAATTTTGTAGGTGCTCAGCTACTGGCTCATATTTATTGGAAATAGAATTAAACTCCATCCTCAAATATTTTACAAAATCTAAGTTTTCATTTTGAGGTTCTGTTTCAATAATCATAAAGAATCCTTCAGATTTATCATCCATTATCAAATCTTTTAAAAACTCTCCATGAAGGTTTACACTAGGAAAAATTCTAAGTTCTGAAAACTCGTGCAACGATCCATCAGCGCTGTCAATTTTATAGCTAGATAACTCTTGCTGCCGCATAACATGTAAAACAGAACCATCAGAGCTCATACCTAAGTCTTTAATATAAACCCCTGTATCGTCAATATCCCTTACATGATCTCTTGATTGCTCGTGATTAAAACTTCCATCCCTATTCAAAGCAATAATTACAACATTTGTATCTACAGCAAAATATAAAAACCTTTCATCAAGTGAAAGAATTGCTTCACAATCACAGCCATCAGTAGCGCCATATCCGCGGCCAATTTCATGCTCCTTTAGAGTATTTTCTTTCTTATCCCAGCTAACAAAGAATACGCCTCTCCTAAATGTAGAGACATAAATTCTCGTACCATCTTTTGAAACTGTTAAGTTATTTTCTTGATCTCTTTCAATACTAAGGTTTAATTCAGTTTCTACTAACTTATTTAGATTTCCATCAGCATTAATATCGTAAATTGCCAATATTGCAGCTGTATTTACTCTTGCACCAAGCACATAGACTCTATTGGTAGCTTGATGGATATATACATCTTGTATTTTCTGTAAATCAAGTGCTCCAGAGTAGATATCTACAACTTTTAAGTCCTCAGAGTAGAGTCTCGGAGCGAGCAAACAAACAAGACAAACCAGACACAATCCTATTTTGTATTTCATTTTAAATCCTAATAGTTAAAATTATTACGAATGAATCATACATTAATCTAAATAGATGCGGAAGGCGCAGTAATGCAAGGATCATTTACTTGTGGACCTGTAAAATCTAAACAGTTTTCAAAAAATAATTTATATAAAAGAGAGGCCAGTCGGTGGGTTGTCTTTCTTTTATATTAAGCGCTTGGGGAGGGGCTGAACTACAGGCATTGAAATTTACTTCTGGCATTTTTGTGACACGACCTACAAGGATGGCGGAAGTGTCAGTAATGCAGGAGCATTTACTGGCGGACCTACAAAATAGCATTAGGCTTAATAAACGATAGACATAAAAAAAAGCCCTAGCATTTCTGCTAGGGCTTTTTCATTATAAGCGCTTGGCGATAAGCCACATGGATGTGGTGA
>CANNCW010000004.1 GCA_947503345.1 uncultured Kangiella sp.
CCAGATCCAGACTTTAACGGTACGGATACGTTCACTTACGTGGTGAGTGACGGTAACGGCGGTACGGATACGGCGACGGTGGTTGTGACGGTTGACGGTACGAACGACGTACCAGTAGCCACTGACGATACGGCGACGGCAACGGAAGATACACCGCAAGTGATTGATGTGATCGGTAACGACACGGATCCGGATGGCGATACGTTAACCGTTGACAGTGTGACGCAACCGACTAATGGCTCTGTGACCATTAATCCAGACGGCACCTTAACCTACACGCCAGATCCAGACTTTAACGGTACGGATACGTTCACTTACGTGGTGAGTGACGGTAACGGCGGTACGGATACGGCGACCGTTGTGGTAACAATAGAAGCTGTTGATGATGTTGTGGCAACTGATGATGATTTATCATCTATGCCAGTCGATCCTACTATGGGTGGCACAGCCGGTAATGTCTTTACTAATGATACGGTGAATGGTGCGACTGCAGATAACATCAACGTGGATAGCGTAACGGTCACTGATGATGACGGCCTAACGGGCGTGAGCATCGATGCGGACGGTAACGTGATTATTCCTGCGGGTTCAACACCGGGTACTTATACCATTACGTATGAAATCTGTACTGCAACGAATGTTTGTGACACAGCGACCGTAATAATTGTTATGGGCAACGTAGAAGCTACAGATGATGACTTATCATCAACACCAGTTGATCCAACAGCAGGTGGCACGGCCGGTAATGTCTTCACGAACGATACGGTGAATGGTGAGACTGCAGATAATACCAACGTAGATAGCGTAGCGGTCACTGATGATGACGGCTTAACAGGCGTGAGTATCGATGCGGACGGTAACGTGATTATTCCTGCGGGTTCAACGCCAGGTACTTATACCATTACGTATGAAATCTGTAATGCGGACGGCGTTTGTGACACAGCGACCGTAACAATTGTAGTGGGCAACGTAGAAGCTACAGATGATGACTTATCATCAACGCCAGTTGATCCAACTACAGGCGGTACGGCTGGTAATGTCTTCACGAACGATACGGTGAATGGTGCGACTGCAGATAACATTAACGTGGATAGCGTAACGGTCACTGATGATGACGGCCTAATCGGTGTGAGCATCAATGCGGACGGTAACGTGATTATTCCTGCAGGTTCAACGCCAGGTACTTACACCATTACGTATGAAATCTGTAATGCGGACGGTGTTTGCGATACGGCAATCGTAACAATAGTGGTAGATAGTTTTGAGATTATTGCTACTGATGATGACTTATCTACTAGCCCAGTTAATGGTTCAGATGGTGGCGTCGCAGGTAATGTATTAACGAACGATACTTTAGCTGGTAATCCAGTTGATGAAACTACTGTTACAGTAAGCGTAATTAATGACGACGACTCAGGAGTTACCATATCTCCAAATGGTGATGTAGTTATTCCTGAAAATACTCCAGCGGGTACTTATACGGTTACTTATCAGATTTGTGAAATAGCGGATCCAACTAACTGTGCCACAGCGACGATTACTATTGTGGTTGAAGCAGCTGCGATTATTGCTACGGACGATGATTTCACTACAATGCCAATTAGCGGTTTAGCAGGCGGCGATATCGGAAATGTATTTACTAATGATAGTTTGAATGCTGATAGTATCGATCCAAACTTGGTTACTGTTACTACAACAGATGACGCAGGTATTGGAGCAACGGTTGCACCTGATGGAACTCTATCTATTCCTGAAAATACTCCAGCGGGAACTTATACGGTTACTTATCAAATTTGTGAGGTCTTAAATCCAAGCAACTGTGATACAGCAACTGTAACATTCGAGATTGTTCCACCTGTTATCGTAGCTAATGATGATGACTTTAGTGGAGTGGATGTGAATGGCACTACAGGTGGCGTTGCAGGTAACGTTCTTGCGAACGATACTCTAGATGGCAATACAGTATTAGCTACTCAAGTAACTATTAGTGTGACTAATGACGCTGGTATTGGTGTAACGATAGATGCTAATGGTGATGTGATTGTTCCGCCTAATACAGTAGAAGGAACCTATACAGTAACGTATCAAATTTGTGATGTTATTAACCCGACTAATTGTGATACAGCAACGGTAACAATAAATGTTGTTGGTGTTCCATTACTAAGATTAGTTAAAACTTCGAATGTTTCGCAGGCTTCTATAGGTGACTTTGTAACCTATACAGTAACCGTCGAAAATATTGGGGTGGTTGATGCTACAAACGTTACATTGTTGGATACTCCTCCGTTAGGTATGAGCTATGTTGAAGACTCAGGCTCTATTAATGATGCCAATCCTTCTAATGACATCATAAGAGTAGGTAGACCAACAACTTTCGAAGGTGTAGATGTCGCAAGCGGTCAAACCATAACGATTCAATATATGATGAGAATTGGTGCAACTGCTACTCGTGGTGAATTAACAAACAGCATTGTTGCAAACTTCGCAGGCGAAACCGTCAGTAATGTTGCAACGGCTACTGTTATCATGGGTTCAGATCCTGATTTCGAACAGTCTACGATTATCGGCAAAGTATTTAATGACCGTGATGGTGATGGCTGGCAAGACTCTGTGGCTGCTACTGGTTTGGTAGTAACTGGAGGTATTGATGAGTCAGGTTACATTGCTAATTCAACTACAGTTGATAGAGGTAATGGCCCTCAACCAGAAGCGGACGCCAGCGCGCCTATTAATCATGGTATTAACTTAGGAACGCTAAGTGGTCGTAATTCATACATGGATCCAGCAACTAATCATCAGATGGTTATTAGCCAGTTGATGCGCGAAGCTAGATTTACTAATGACTTTGTCTTAGTAACCGCTGAGGGTACTGAAATCCGAATGGATGCTGAAGGTAAAGTAACGCGTCATGATTCTGGTGATGTAGCTGACGGTCTAACAGCTCAAGATATTCAAGTTGAACGTAATATCAGCGTTGTTGATGCTGGTTATCAAGTGGATTACGTGATTACCAACCATGGTATTCAAGAGCGTGGTATTCCAGGAGTTCGTATTGCCACAGTAGAAGGCTTTATTATCGAGACAGATGCTTACGGTAGATTCCATTTGAATGCAATCGATGTCGCGGATTTTGCTAGAGGTAAAAACTTTATTATGAAAGTTGATCCTTCTACTATTCCACAGGGTTCTAGTTTCACTACTGAAAACCCAAGAGTTAAACGTGTTACTCAAGGTTTACCAACCAGCTTCGATTTTGGTGTGAAGATCCCTGAACCTAAGTCAACAGCAAGCGATAAAACGAAAGGTGTCGAATTACAGCTTGGAACTTTATTCTTTGATGATAACAGTGCGGAGATTAAAGAAGAGTATTTGCCATTGTTACAACAAATGGCCGATAAGATTAATCAGCATCAAGGTGGAACTATTGAGTTTGACGGTCATGGCGGTGGTTTAGGCATTGCCTTTGACCGAGCTCAAAAAGTTCGTGATGCACTATTGACACTGATTAAACCTGAGTTACACGACAAGTTTAGCGTTTCTATTGTAGCTTCTCCGGAGCTTGATGTTGAAGGTCGTGAGATTATTACGATTGGCGATAGAGTTAAACTTGGTTCTGTTTTCTTTGCTTTAGATAAAGATAATGTAACTTCTGTTTTCGACACTTTGATAGAAAGAGTTGCTGAACATTTAAATCAAAATGGTGGCGGTGCCGTTATGTTAACTGGGCATACGGATATTCGTGCAGATAACGATTATAACTATCGTTTAGGACTACGTCGTGCTAAGAATGTTTATAGAGAACTTATGAAATACATTGATAAGACAAAAGTTGATGAAGTGCGAGTGGAGACTTCTTCTAGAGAGTATAAAAGTGTGGAAGGAGGTGCGCTATGAAAAAGGTAATAATTAATAGCAAACCAATAGTGGCGTTTGGCTTATCAGCAATATTGTTTGGAGTTGTGCCCAATGCTTTTTCATCGTCAGAAGATAGTGATGAAAATAAGAAGTATGAATGTACTGAAGGCGAATGCCGAACGCAAAATGGATTAATTTTCAGGGTTAAAAGTTTAGGTGAAGAAAGACCTAAAACTAAAGGCCAAGATGAAGATGAGCATCAGCAGAATCGCCGTGTAGACGTTAATTATCACGAAGTATATACCTACAGTGAAAAAGGTTTTACTCCTGATAAAAAACGTGTAGATGTAAATTCAAATATGATGATTCAGCTTGAGAATGGTGGCATTTTATGGGCCACTGAAGATCCAGCTTTGACTCAAGCATCATTGAGTTTAAATGGTCCTAGCACCGTTGCTTTTACAAATGGTGCTATTTCTGAAGCTGTGAATTTCAATTATTACAACAACTATGGCGCTTTTATAGAACGCATGGAAATTGTAATTTTTGAAGGCTCTGATACTGATTTAGTTACTCCGCTAACAGTTAAAACGGTTCCAGTTGAAAACAATGGTCGTTTTGAATGGGATGGCAACATTACCCTTGATCAAGAGTTGGTTATAGGTGATGAATTACAGTATTTGATTCGAGCTTATGATGCTGATGGTCGTATGGATGAAACTTATCCAAAACGTTTGTTATTAGTATCAGAAGAAGAGAAGAAGATTAATATTTCTCGCATCGCTGATACGGCTCCTCGTGATTTAGTTGAGCAAGAAGGTGAGCAACAAATTGCTAATGATTTGGTAGAAGCTCAAACCTATGGTTCAAACAATTTACGTCAGCAGAATATTCCTATTTATGGCTCTCGTGTACGTATTTTTGGTCAAGATATTCCTGCTGGCCAAGCTGTAAAAATTAATGGCCAGAATATTCCAGTTGGTTTAGAGCGAAAATTTGTCGCGGAATATTTGATGCCAATTGGCCAACACCAATTTTCCGTTGATATTGGTGAGAGCGGTGCATTTAACACTAAAGAATTGAGTATTGATGTCACTGGTAAGTACATGTTTATGGTAGCTCTTGCCGACATTACAGCTTCTCAAAATAAAGTTTCAGACAGTATTCAAGCCGTTGATGATGGCGATAAATTTGATGATGATTTTTTATTAAATGGACGCTTAGCTTTTTATTTAAAAGGTAAAATCCAAGGTAAATATCTCATCACTGCTCAGGCAGATACCCGCGAGCGCGAACTAGAAGATTTATTTGAAGGATTTTTAGATAAAGATCCACAAGATGTTTTCCGTCGTTTAGATCCAGATCGCTATTATCCAGTCTACGGTGACGATTCAAATGTATATCGTGATGTTGATACGCAAGGAAAGTTTTACGTTAGAGTTGATTGGGATAAGAGTCAGGCTTTATGGGGTAACTTTAATACGGGTATTACTGGCAATGAATTTGCTCAGTATTCGCGTTCGCTTTACGGTGCAGCGATCAATTGGCGTTCTATTGAGACCACTGACTTAGGTGAATCCAAAACTCAAGTAAAAGTATTTGCATCAGAAGCTCAAACTGCTTTGGGCCATAACGAATTTTTAGGAACAGGTGGTAGTTTGTATTACTTACGCAATACAGACGTATTACCAGGTTCAGACCGTGTGGTGTTAGAAGTCCGTGATAGCACTACTGGTCGTGTAGAAACCTCCGTTAACTTACAACGTGGCGCTGATTATGAGATTGATGAGTTACAAGGTCGTATCATCCTTACTCGTCCTTTAAACCAAATTTCTCGTCAAAATATCGGCACTATTATTCGTGATGAGCCATTAGATGGCTTCGATAATATCTTATTAGTAGATTATGAGTATTTACCGACTGGCTTTAATGCTGATGAGTCTACTGTTGGTGGTCGTGCAAAAGTTTGGCTTGGTGATCATATAGCTATAGGCGGTACCTTTGTTGACGAAAACCGTGCTGGTGATGATTACGAGTTGCAAGGCGTTGACGTAACTTTACAAGCGGGTCGCGGTACCTACTTAAAAGTAGAGAATGCTAAAACTAAAGCTAATCAAGCCGCTAGTTTCTTTTCGGATAACGGCGGTTTCAGCTTCGCACAAATCTCTGGCGATCCTTTAAATGAAGTAAGCGGTAAAGAAGGCGATGCTTATTCCATCGAGGCTCGTGCTAACTTTAAAGAGTTAGGTTTGAGTGAGAATCAATGGACTGCAGGTGCTTGGCATCGAGAAACAGAGGCTGGGTATTCAGTTGCACGCCGTACTTTGAATGAAGAAACCGTCGAAACAGGAGCTGAATTTACTGGCGAAGTTAGCAAAAATTTATCAGTCTCGGCGCGAGTTAGTGAATATGAGCGTGGCACCGATAATAAACTTGAGCAAGCTCAAGTTAATGTAGCTTATCAAGTGACACCCAAAACGCAAGTAACAGCGGAAGTTCGTCAATTAGAAGAAACTATCGCTGGCAATACAACTTCAGCGACGTTAGGTGCTGTGCAATATAAACACCGCATTGGCGAGACTTGGGATCTCTACGGAACAGGTCAATTTACTATCGATAATGATGGTGGAACTTACGATAACAATGATTTGATTACTGTAGGGACTCGTTATTTGTTTGGGCAGCGCTCATCAGTTGGTGCTGAATATAGTTCTGGCCATCGTGGTGACGCAGCAAGCTTAACAGCTGATTACTTTGTGAACAACGACTACAGTATTTATGGGCGTTACACATATTCTACCGATAGCACTGATAGTGTGTTTGGCCCAAGTATTAATGATGGTCTCACTTTAGGTCAGAAGTGGCGTGTATCAAATCAGGTGACTATTTATAACGAAAGTCAATATTTGAAATCACCTCAAGAAACAGGTTTGGCCCATACTTTTGGTATCGATTTTATTCCTAGTACTGGTTGGAATGTTGGTCTTAACTTGCAGGATGGTGAGCTAGAGAATATCAATGGTGGCACTATTGATCGCTTAGCCGCAAGTCTTAGCGGAAGCTACCGCTCTCCAGATTTTGATTGGACTTCAAAGCTTGAATATCGTGATGACTCGGGTGCGGAAAATCGTGAGCAATGGTTAACCACAAATCGTTTAACTTATCGTGTAAACGATGATTGGCGATTAGCGGCCAGAGTGAATCATTCGGATACGGAAGATTTAAATGATCCAAATCAGAATGCTAAATTTACTGAAGCTAATTTAGGTTTTGCTTATCGCCCTGTAAATAACAACCGCTGGGCATTATTGGGCAAGTATACTTATCTTTATGACTTAAGAACTTTAGCGCAAGTAACTACGGGAGCTGATCAGAAGTCTGATATTTTTGCCTTTGAAGGTATTTATCGCCTGAATCCGGAGTGGGAATTTGCAGGTAAAATAGCCCATCGTCGTGGTCAAGTTAGAGCTGGTCGCGGAACAGGTGAATGGTTCTCTAGTACGGTTGATCTATATGCCTTACAAGCGCGTTATCATTTGATCAAAGAGTGGGATGCGTTGGCTGAATATCGTGTTCTATCATCAAAAGAGAATGATGACACTCGCCAAGGTTGGTTATTAGGCGCTGACTATCATATCAGTGACCATTTCAAAGTTGGTCTAGGTTATAACTTCACTGATTTCAGTGACAACTTAGCGAATCTTGACTATGAATATGATGGCTGGTTCATTAACTTTGTGGGTAAATATTAAGAAATCACTTAATAATTGAAAGGAGCTTTGATAAGCTCCTTTTTTAATGGAAATAGTTAATTGAAGGTATTTAATTGAAAAACATAGCAAAAAACCAAGAAAAATTTTGGTCTTACTTTTTAGGAGGGTTATTGCCTTTAGCTGTAATTCTTGCGCCTTCTTACCAATCAAACTTAGCAGAACATATGTTCACTAAATCATTTGTTTTGCAGATTGTTATAAGTATTGCTGTAGTGGTTCATTTATTTGCAAATAAGAAACAAACTTTTTCGAGTCATCCCTTAGCGATTGTTTTATACCTGACACTAATCTTAGGTTTTCTAAGTATTTTCTGGAGTGATAATCCTGGTTTTGCTGTTACTCAGTTTTTAAAATGGGTAACGGGAATTTTATTAGCTTTTTTAGTATTTCAAATTCAACAAAAAGAAAACCAAAGAAGGATTTTACAGTTGTTTTTTTTAGGCGCTGTAGTAATGGCAATTATTGGTATTATTCAATATTTATTTAATGTAGATATTGTTAAACAAGCGGCAAAGCCAGCCTCTACATTTGCAAATAAAAATATGGCAGCTCAGATTGCTGTTTTGACTTGGCCACTAGGTGTTTATTTATTCTTATCGCATGAAAAAACTTCTAATAATAAAGTATGGCTAGGCGTTAACTCTATAGGCGTAGCGTTACTATTAACTTTTATATTTTATACTCAAACTCAAGCAGCGTGGTTTTCTACGATAGGCCAAATTATTTTATTTTCGTTGGTTTTAATTGTTTATAAGATTAGAAGTCATAGCTTTATTGCTATACAAGATACACACAAACTGTTCTTGATTATTGCTACGGTAGTTCTTTTTACTTTAATAAATTTAAATTCTGGTGGAGTAAAGCCATTTTGGGAAAAAATTCAGCAGGGTGCCGATAAAGTTGTTACCCGAGCTACTAATGTTGAGGGTGAGCAATCAACAATTCGTTATCAAATTTGGGGTAACGCTCTTAAAATCGCAAAATCTGAACCTGTTACAGGTGTAGGTTTAGGTAACTATTATCATCATGCTCCTGATTTCGGCAACGCAAGAACCCATACTACTCGATCTACACATAACGATTACCTACAATTGATAGCTGAACTTGGTTACGGTAGCTCTATTCTTATAGTTTTAAACTGGATTTTTCTGGGATATCTATTTTTTAAAATTTTATTTACACGACTTGGTAATCGATTTAGGGATCTAATTCTTGTTATTGCTGTTGGTGGAATGGCGATTACTTCTGCATTCAGTTTTCCATTGCAGCTTCAAACGCCCATTTTATTGATTAGTAGTTATATAGCTTTAATCTTATCCAATGAAAGAAAAATGCTTATTTCTCACTTGTCGCATAAAATATTAACAGCCATAAGTGTCATTTTATTACTTGCAATACTAGTTTTGAATGTTAGTTGGTACTCAAAGCTTTCGGAGTTTAATCATAAAATTCAAACTAATGATTGGAAACAACCAATCAACCTTGATTTGGGTGATTATGTTAATCATCCAATGTTTAAATGGTTTTCGCAAAGAGTTTCGAAAGAATATATGCATGTAAAACCAGGTAGTTCCTATCAAGTTGCAGAAAGCTATTTGGCATTGACTCCTACAGATGTTGTTTTATTGAATAATAAAATTTATTCTTTAATACAGCTAAAGCAATACGATAAGGCTAAGATTTTAATCAATAATGTAAGAGAGCATGAGCCTGAAGGTTATTATCGCTCCTATTATAATGAACTAATTTTATTAACCGAGTTAAGACAACCGAAAGAGTTAAGTGATGTTTTAAATGTTTTAGATAAAGAGGATGTTGATTTAATAAGTATGAAACCTCAAACTTTGGACAACATGGCTGTTGCTGCATATAACCTGCAACAAAAAGATAGGGCTATCAATTATCTAAAAAAGAATTTAGAAGTACATCCAACTCATAGAGACTCTTATAATAAAATTATTAGAATGTTAAATGGTGTTGGTGACAAAGAATCTGCTGAGCACTATACAAAGCAATTAGCTGAAGTTGAAGCACAAAGAAATTAAACACGCAAAAGATCTTGCCAGCGACTGGTGTAGTGGGCTGAGAGTGAGTTTGCTCGCATTGCCCACTTTTTGTTAAAGCCGAGACTGGCGAAGTGGGCTATATCTTTGCCAAACCGTTTGTTAATAGAATCGATGCTTTGCATTAGTTCAGGGCGCTCAGGTAAAGCTGTGAAAAAGTCTGACTGATGTCCTTGTTTGTCTTTTATACCGTTTAGCATTACACCTGCCTTTTTGTAATTCACACCTCGTCGATAGAGTTTTTGTAAGCCTTTTTCAACTGCTTGAATAAATAGCCCTGTATCATCAGTGGCTTCGGAAAAACGAATCGTGATCTGCGGTTTATAGTTAAAACTGTGGTTTTTGTTGCTAGGTTTGGCGTAAACAAAAAGTGAAATGCTACTAGCTAAAGATTTTTGCTTGCGCAGTTTTTCACAGCAACGAGTTGCGTGGTAACTCAGTGCTTCTTTTAGATCTTGATAGTTGGTAATTGCTTGGCCGAAAGAACGCGAATTTAATATTGATTGCTTTGGTTGTGGTGCTTGATCAAAGCTTAAACATTCCTGTCCTCGCAGTTCTAATACCATGCGCTCCATATTGACTGAGAACCTGCGCTGAAGCACTTTAAAGTCCGCATTATGTAAGTCCCATGCATTCAAGATATTTTGCTGAATTAGTTTTTTTGCCAGTTGATGACCAACTCCCCATATATCGCGAACAGGAATTTGCTTTAGTACCCAATGTTTTTGTTGTTCACAACTTAAATCGATCACCCCATGACTAGAGAGCTTGTGCTTTTTTGCATAATGGTTGGCGACTTTAGCTAAAGTTTTCGTTGGTGCCAACCCAATACAAACAGGTAGGGATAAAACACGTTGCAATTCATTTTTTATATGTAAGTTATGCTCGATTAGGCTTTTATTGGTTAAGTGCTCCGTAAAGCCTTCGAAGCATAAAAATGACTCATCAACAGAGTAGGGGACTACTTTATCGCAATGTTGCTGTAAAACGTTGTTAAAACGTGCCGAAATATCACCGTAAAGGCCATAATTAGAAGAAAATGTGGTGATTTTATGTTGAGCAATCAAGTCTTTGGCTTGAAAATAAGGCGTAGCCATTTTAACACCCAAGGCTTTTGCCTCATCAGATAAAGATATAATGCAACCATCATTATTACTTAATACGATTACAGGCTTGCCATCTAAATCAGGGCGGAACATACGCTCGCATGAAACGTAAAAGCTATTAACATCACATAGAGCATAGGTTTTATTATTTTTTTTGCTCAAAGTAACTACCTGAAGTTTCTTGCTAAACCAGTAACCACGCCCCAAATTGTTAGTTGGTTTTCACCAGTGATGTAAATATCAGGGTAAGCTTTGTTCTCTGCTTGCAAACGCAGTTTTCCTCGGGTTTTAAGGCGCTTCACCGTGAATTCATTATCCAATAGAGCCACTACAATATCATTGTCTTGGGCGTGAAGTGAGCGATCAATGACTAGAATATCATTTTGAAAAATACCAGCTTCAATCATCGAATCACCTTCAACTCTGGCAAAAAAGGTGGTTGCAGGCTGCTTAATCAACAACTGATCTAAGCTTAAAGTATCTTCCATATGCTCATCTACCACGCCAGGAAAACCCGCAGAGACTTTGCCAGAATATAGAGGGACTTCTGAATACTGGCCTGTGGGCGAGAAAATAGAAACTTTACTCATAATTTAAAAATAAAATTACTCTCAACTAGTTTTATATGATTAAAAAATTATAGATTATTTAATACGCCTTACTTTAAAGCTATAATTTAACCCTTCTACATTCATCAGATATGCACCAAAGCTTCCTTTTCTGATAGTGATTTTTGGATTTTGGACAGGAAAGTATTTTTTATTAGAACTACGAATGACCCAAACTTCACCATTAGAAGTTTTGATCTTCATTCCTTTTTTCCAATACTTGAAATTACCTATAATGGTGTAATGTATATTATCTGGTTGTTGTGATGCTATTTTACGTTCGAGACCAAAAATACTTTCCTTTGTATCTAGATTCTCTTGTTCCGAGTTTTTCGTTACAGCATTCTTACGAAATAAGTTGTCATAACATGTAAGCCTTTGTTGGTTATTCTCAGTATCGATACAGTCTTGCAAACTATCATTAGAGTGTATGGAAGATGAAAAGCCTAGGGCAATTAATGTTAATAAAAAGAGTGATTTTGTAGGTCTCATTAAAGTCTTGATATAGAAATTGAATTTGAGTAATCTACTAACAATAAAACTTTATGGCAAGGATAATATGATCAAATTAATGTTAGTGGATGATCACGATTTAGTTCGCATGGGCTTAGGACGCTTACTTGCTGATCAAGATGGCATCGAAGTCGTAGCTGAGGCTGAAACCGGAGAGGATGCCTTAAAAAAGCAACGAGAGCATCAGCCAACAGTTGTTTTGATGGATGCTAATATGCCAGGCATTGGCGGTTTAGAAGCTACTCGCCGTATGTTGCGTTTTGACCCAGATGTTAAAATCATCGCTTTAACCGCGCATATTGCTGAGCCTTATCCAAGTCAATTTCTAAGTGCGGGAGCCATGGGCTATCTAACCAAAGGTGGCGACATCGAAGAAATGGTTAAAGCCGTTCGCTCGGTTAGTCGTGGTAAAGTATATCTTGCTCCAGAAGTTGCGCAAGAAATGGCTTTGGCGCAATTTAAGCAAAAAGATGATAACCCATTTAACCAACTTTCCGAGCGTGAAATGCAAGTCATGCTGATGATTACACGTGGCGAAAAAGTTCAAGATATTTCTGAAAAGCTTCATTTAAGCCCTAAAACTGTTAATAGTTATCGTTATCGGTTGTTTGAAAAGCTCGATGTAGAAAATGATGTGAGCCTGACTCACCTTGCATTGAGGTATAAGGTCATTGAGCCACAAGATTAAGCTACAGGCTGGCTAATGAACTCGCCAGAAAAACAAGATACTTTAAAACCATCTATAAAAAAAATATTGCAGTATTTAAGCGCTAAGCCTGGCGTATATCGGATGCTGGATATTAATGGTGATATTCTTTATGTAGGTAAAGCCAAGAATTTATCTAATCGAGTTAAAAGTTATTTCGTAAAAAATCATACGTCGCCAAAAACTCAATTAATGGTGTCTTATGTTGAAGATATTGCAACGACGGTTTGTGAAACTGAAACTGAAGCGCTGTTATTAGAAAATAACTTAATAAAAAAACATCGCCCACGCTTTAACGTTTTATTCAGAGATGATAAATCTTACCCTTATATTTTCTTATCAAAAGAAACTTATCCGAAACTGGTTTATCATCGTGGAGCGAAAAAGCAAAAGGGCGATTACTTTGGTCCTTTTCCAAGTTCAACAGCGGTAAGACAAAGCTTATCTTTGATGCAAAAAACTTTTAGAGTTAGGCAGTGTGAAGATAGTTATTTTGCTAATCGCTCTCGTCCCTGTTTGCAATATCAAATCAAACGTTGCACTGCACCATGCGTCAATTATATATCTGAAAAGTCTTATGCAGAGGATATAGATAGTATTCGACAGTTTTATAACGGACGTAGTGAAACGGTCATTAAGGCTATACAAATTAAAATGGAGCATGCTTCCGAAAGTCTACAGTTTGAAGATGCTGCTCGATATCGTGATCAAATTAAGAATTTACGCCATGTCATTCAAAAGCAAGCCATTAGCGGTTCTGATGCGGACTTAGATGCTGTTGCAATTGAGTATGCTTCGGGTATTGCCTGTGTTCTAGTGTTGTTTATTCGCCAAGGTCAGATAGTCGGTAATAAGTCTTATTTCCCTAAAGTACCTAAAGACACCGAGTTAAGTGAAGTTTTAGAGACGTTTTTGAGACAATACTATCTTTCTGATGCAGAAGTGCCGAAACGAGTTTTAATTCAAAAATCCACAGAGGGTCTTGAGCTAATTCAAGAAGCCGTTTCTGCATCCCAACAACGAAAAATTGAATTTAAAATCCCAGTGCGTGGTCAGCAGAAAGAGTGGTTGAATTTTGCGCAAAAGAATTCGGCTCATTCTTTAAGAAGTAAACTTAACCATAAAACCAATGTGTTTGAACGTATTAGCAAGTTACAAGAGGCGCTTGATTTAGATCGTTTACCTAAATACCTAGAATGTTTTGATATTAGTCATACTCAAGGAAATCAAACAGTGGCTTCATGCGTGGTGTTTGATGAGCAAGGGCCAAAAAAATCTGCTTACCGAATATTTAACATTTCCGGTATAACAGCTGGCGATGACTATGCTGCCATGAAACAAGCTTTGCAACGACGTTATGGTCGATTAAATGATGAAGGCAAGCCTTTACCAGATTTGGTTATTATTGATGGTGGCAAAGGTCAGTTGACGCAGGCCGAAGACGTATTCACCGAACTGGGGCTAGATACAGGTATTTTATTAGGAGTATCCAAAGGTAGTGATAGGAAAGTTGGCATGGAGCTTTTGTGGCAAGTAGGAGAACATCGGCCAATCCAGTTAGATGAGTCCAATAAAGGATTACATCATATCCAACACATACGTGATGAAGCGCATCGTTTTGCAATAACTAAACACCGGCAACAAAGAAAGAAATCAGCTACTAAATCATTATTGGAAGAAATCCCCGGAGTTGGTGCAAAAAGACGACAATCCTTGCTGAAACATTTCGGTGGCTGGCAAGAAGTGGAAAAGGCAAGCATTAAAGATATTGCAAAAGCACCTGGGATCAGTTTGGCATTAGCTGAAAAAATTTATGATTATTTACATGGATAGCTTTATATTAATAAACAATTAGTTAGAATGGATTGGCAATAACACTAACGGGGAATGCGCAGTGTGGAATCTGCCTAATATATTAACAGCCTTTCGGATCGCTCTCGTGCCTTTATTTGTTCTATTCTTTTACATAGACACAAATGAAGCTCGCTGGATCACTCTAGCAATCTTTTGTATTGCCTCTGCTACAGATTTTTTTGATGGCTTTTTAGCAAGACGCCTAAAGATCGAATCGCCGTTTGGCGCCTTTTTAGATCCCGTTGCAGATAAATTAATGGTGGCAATAACGCTGATATTGTTAGTAGAGCGTGAAGCAACCGTATTATTGGCTATTCCAGCAATGGTGATCATAGGCCGTGAAATAACGGTCTCGGCGCTAAGAGAGTGGATGGCTGAAATGGGATCACGAGCCGTTGTTCAAGTTTCATGGGTTGGTAAAATCAAAACTGTATGCCAGTTATTCGCCATATTTTTATTGCTATTGTCTTCGCCTGCTATATTTAACGTTCCAAAGCAATTTGGCTATCTTTTCATGTGGATAGCAGCATTATTAACTATATGGTCAATGTTTAACTACCTTCGAGCTGCTTGGCCTCACTTGACAAGTGAAAAGAAAGACGGATAATAATCCGACTTACCGTTAGCGCCATTGCTCAATATCGTTAATTTGGTTGAAAAAACGGCAGTTTGTATAAGAGCTAACCAATGGTAAACAAAGTGCTAAAAAAATTACTTTTTTGTGTTGACACAATGCAATTTCACAGTAAAATGCACGCCACAACGACGCGAGAATAGCTCAGCTGGTAGAGCACAACCTTGCCAAGGTTGGGGTCGGGAGTTCGAACCTCCTTTCTCGCTCCAAATTCAAAAACCTCGGTGTCAATGCCGAGGTTTTTTTATCAGCAAAAGCTGGATAAGGCTGAGTGGTAGAGTGGCTATACAGCGGATTGCAAATCCGTGGACGTCGGTTCGACTCCGGCCTCAGCCTCCACTTTAATGTTGATAGAACCAGTCATCTGATGCCCAGGTGGCGAAATTGGTAGACGCAGGGGACTTAAAATCCCCCGGTGGCAACACCGTGACGGTTCGAGTCCGTCCCTGGGCACCATTATGAACGAAGCATAAAGCCTTGATTATTCAAGGCTTTTTTGTATTTGATGGTTTTTCATCTTGAGCTACGTTTGAGTTCGATCCCACCAACTGCGTCATTTTTTTGACTTGAGTTCCCAGATCTTCAGCGGCCTGTCGTTTCACCTTATCATTCAAATGAGCATATCGATTGGTCATGGACAAGGAGCTATGACGTAACATATCTCTAATAGTGGTCAGTGAAATATTTGGATCCGATGCAAGCCAACTTGCATAACTATGTCTTAAGTCATGAACTCTAACATGCTCCATATCGGCATTGTCAACTTAACTTCTGGCGAATGAAGAAATATCAAAGATTGTAGATAAATTACACGATCACCAAACTCTGGGCACAACTAACCTGTGCCCACACTTTAAATGACCTTTCTCTGAGCAATCGATAAGTGCTGGCTTTAGCCAAATGTCTTTGGTGTCGAAATAAGTTGTTGATTACCCCATGATTGGATAAAAATAGCTGAACGTGCTTCATGGACTTGAAGTTGCGCATTTGCCGTTGTTGTTGCCGAGTTTTTTGATGGGAAACTTCAGCAATGTTATTAGCGTATTGCCGAGTACTATGCTTAACGCTAACACCTAATTCATGGAGTGAAGCTTTATAGCTTCTAAGTTTATCAGTAGTAATAATGTTAGGTTTTCGAGGTTGACCTTTAAATAGTTTCCTAAAGAATTTAAGTGCGGCTTTCTTGTCTCGCTTCTTGGAAACAAAGACATCCAGCTCACAGCCGTCTTGGTCAACGGCTCGCCATAAGTAGTGAGTTTGGCCTTTAAACTTGATGAAGACTTCATCTAAATACCACTTATCGCCGAGCTTGCCTTGTTTCTTCTTTAGCTTCTGATTAATTGGTGGAGTAACTTTTAAACACTACTGTCGAATGGTTTCGTAAGAAACGATAATTCCTCTTTCAGCCAAGATATCTTCAATATCCCGAAAGCTAAGGGTGAATCGGTGATAAAGCCAGACAGCATGACTGATGATTTGGCTCGGGTAGCGGTAGCGTTTATAAGTATTCATCAGTAGTATGCTACAGGATTGAAGTTAAGTTGACAGTGTCTCTATATTTATTGTCTTTATATTTATATAATATCAAATGATAAGTTTTATAAGTAATGCATTTATATATTATGCACCATAGTTGAGAGTGAAGAATGAGTCTTGATAAAAGTAAGCCGTTAGTTAGCATTGTTATGGGTTCTAAGTCGGATTGGGGTAGTATGCAAAATGCAGCTGATTCGCTGGACAAATTGGGAGTGCCTTATGAAGTTGAGGTGGTTTCCGCGCACAGAACGCCAGATAAGATGTATAAGTTTGCGGAGCAGGCTGAGGCTCGTGGTATCCAAGTTATTATTGCAGGAGCTGGCGGTGCGGCGCACTTGCCAGGCATGATTGCTGCTATGACTTCTTTGCCTGTACTTGGGGTGCCGGTTAAATCGCGTACTTTAAATGGTATTGACTCATTACTTTCGATTGCTCAAATGCCAGCTGGTATTCCTGTGGGAACTTTGGCTATTGGTGATGCTGGCGCTGCTAATGCAGGTTTATTTGCTGGTAGTATTTTAGCTAACCAATACGCAGAAATTAACCAAGCATTAAAAACCTTTAGAGCGACTCAAACGCAAACGGTTATGGATAATCCTGACCCACGCGAGGCTCTATAAATGAAGGTTGGTATTCTTGGCGGTGGCCAGTTAGCGCAAATGTTGGCGCAGGCTGGTGATTCTTTAGATATGGACTTTGCTTTCGTAGCACCTGAAAAAGATGCTTGTGCAGCACCATTTGGTCAACATTTTATGTATCCCTACTTGGATCCAAAAGCTGAGCAAAAGTTAGCCGATTGGTCTGATGTGGTAACTTATGAATTCGAAAGTATTCCAGTTCCTTTAGTACAAGCATTAGAACAAAAAGTTTCAGTGCATCCTTCTTCGGAAGCCTTGATTTTGGCCAGTGATCGTTTGAATGAAAAGACCATGTTTAATCAAGAAGGGATTGAAACAGCCAAGTTTGCAACCGTTGATAGTTTAGATGACTTAGTTGCCGCGGTTAAACAAGTTGGGCTGCCAGCAATTTTAAAAACGCGACGTGATGGTTACGATGGCAAAGGCCAAGTGGTGCTTAGAGATGAGTCTGAATTAGCAGTTGCTTGGGAGTCATTGTCTCCTGTGGCTTGTATTTTAGAATCTATGGTTAATTTTGAACGTGAGGTTTCTATTGTTGCTTCTCGTAATGTTTCTGGTGACATTGCCTTTTATCCTTTAGCGGAAAATTATCATCGAGAAGGTATTTTAAGGCTTTCTTTGAGCTTACAAAACGATCCAAAGCAGCAAGAAGCAGAAGGGATTATCCGCAAAGTTATGGAGAAGGTGGAGTACGTTGGCACTATGGCGGTTGAACTTTTCGATTTAGGCGATAAGTTTGCTGCAAATGAGTTATCGCCACGTGTTCATAATTCGGGGCATTGGAGTATGGACGGCGCGGAAGCTTCTCAATTCAAAAATCATTTGTTAGCCATTGCAGGTATGCCATTGGGCGATACGTCAATTAAAAATGCTACTGCGATGATTAATTTGATTGGCGATATTCCTGATAAAGGTATTGTTGAACAGATCCCTGGTGCAGTGCTTTACGATTATGGAAAAGAGCCAAGAGCAGGACGCAAAGTTGGTCATATTAATTTAGTAGCTAATGGCGATAACGATAAAAACTTCCTTGATAATGCTTGTAAGCTTTTAGAGCTTGTAGGACAAGGCGAGTTAATCGATTCAGTTAATAAATCGAGTTTTTATAAATAGTTTTAGGACATTCATGGAAGAACCCTTAGTTGGCTACGATTATCTTATTCAAAACGCTAAAGTTTTTGATGGTAGCTTAAAGGTTCAATTTCAGGATATTGCCATTGCTGCAGGGAGAATCGTTGCTCGTGGTAGCAATCTAGATGTCGAGAAAGCTTCACAAGTTATAGATGCTAATGGATTGTTGGCGATGCCTGGGCTTTTTGATATTCATACCCATTATGATCTGGAGCTCGAGATCGACTCCAGAATTCCTGAATCAGTAAGACATGGCACCACTTCGGTTGTTATTGCTAATTGCAGTTTAGGCTTAGCTTTTGGGAATCAAAGAGTTGGTTCATCCGATCCGATTGTAGATTGCTACGCCAGAGTTGAAAACTTACCAAAGTCAGTGTTAAAACGCTGTACCGACAAGGTAACGTGGAATAATCCCAAAGAGTATTTAGAGCATTTAAATGAGCGTCCAATAGGGCCTAATGTTATCCCGATGATTCCTCACTCAATGTTAAGAATTGAGGTAATGGGCTTTGAAGCTAGTATCAATCGAGATCCTACGAAGTCCGAATTGGATACTATGTATAAACTCCTTGATGATAGCTTAAAATTTGGTTATGCAGGTTTTTCTACCGATGCATTACCGTTTCATTATTTGTCCAATCAGCCAAACTGCCATAAAACCATTCCTACACAGTTTGCTAAGTATAAAGAAATTAAAAAACTCACTAATTCTGTACGCGAGAATGGTGCAATATGGCAAGCCACGCCACCAAAAGATAGTGTATTAGGAATCATTAAAACCTTTATGCTTACCAGTGGTCGTTTTTTTTCAAAGCCATTAAAAACAACGGTGGTAGCAGCGTTGGATGTCACTAACAACTTCCGACTGTTACGCTTATCAATACTATTATCCAAAATATTAAATTCGAAACTACTCAATGGCGACTTCCATATGCAAGCTTTGTCATCGCCATTTAAAATTTGGTCTGATGGGCCTATAACACCCTTAGCTGAAGAAATTCTTGAGTTACGACTGTTAAATGAGTTTGATTTGGAAGATAAAAAAGGGCGACTAAAATTGTTAGATGATCCTGAATATATCAGTCGTTTTAAGAAAATGTGGTTAAAAGGGAAGAGTGGTTTCAACATTGCTCGCTTAAAACGTAAGTTGAATTTAGAAGATTATGCTTTTAATCGTTCTATGGATGATATGTTTATCGAACGTTGCCCCTTTAAATCGTGGGAAGGACACAGTTTTACCCATATTTTTGAGCGCCTGATGAGCTTTCAAGAAGCGTCAAGTGAGACTAATTCAGTTGAGCAGGAATTTTTTGCTGAGAACTTTAGTGAAGTTAAAGATGAAGCTGACTTTGTTTTGCAAATGCTAAGAATTTTCGACTTAGAGTTAAGCTGGTCAACTGTCACCGCTAATCGAAATGCTAAAACCACTCGAAAGACATTGATGAACCCTTTGTTTATTCCTGGTTTTAATGATAGTGGAGCTCATTTAACTAATATGGCGTTTTACGATGGAAATCTTGTTGCTTTGCAAACCGCTATGCAATCGGGTGACAAAGACTTGGCTTATATGGTTAGAAGGTTGACTAAAGACGCTGCGGACTTGTTTGGTGTATCGGGAGGTTCAATTGAAGTTGGTGAGCAAGCAGACTTAATACTCATAAATCCTGAAAAACTACATAAATATGATAGCCAAGCTAATATACAAAGAGTTTATCGAAAAGAATTTGACAGCGAGCAATTGGTTAATCGTTCTAATGGGGTTGTTCCAATGGTCATGATAAATGGCGAAGTTGTTTGGCGGAATGATGAGTTTTCCGAAACCCTCGGGAAAACAAAGGTAGGCCATTTAAAATTGAGAAACTCTTAACCGCTAGGGCCTATTAAAAGAGTTCTGGACCATTATTCGTTATATACAAAAAAGGCCTTTCATTGCTGAAAGGCCTTTAAAATATGGCTCCCCTTGCTGGACTTGAACCAGCGACATATGGATTAACAGTCTCTATATAAATCAATAAGTTACTGTAATTTAAGGGAAGGTTATATAAACTTAGAAAAACGGTATTTTCCTTATTTATCAGCATTTTAGATAACTTTATAGTAATCTACGTAAACTGGTGAATGTACCTGTATTGTACCTATTAGATTGAATGTGCAATACACGGAGAAGGGAAGTTGATATTATTAATATTTACCCTGAATAACAAACTCTTCACTGTCGCATTTTGCGCACTCCAAAAAGCGTCCGTAAAATAGAATGCTTACGCCTTCAAAGAAAGGCTTTATGTGTTCTGAGTTCAGAGCTTTGACTTCTGATTTAATACTTTCAAGGATGTCTTCATCGCAACAGTCGCAGCCTAAGCCAAAGTCTCCATTTTTTACAAAACGAATCTCATGCTCTTTATCTGCCTATAAAAGTTTATTGACTGTCCAGATCATGATCTCGACAGGAATAACAAAGGACTGACTCGAACATGGGGTTTGAACCTGCAATATAAGATTTTTTATCGGGATGTAGTTTTTTCTTAAAACACTATCTCTTTGTATTTGCTCACAATTTGTTCACTTTTTATTGGTACTATAGTACATTGTTGGCTGCGTTTTAAAAAGGGATAAAAAATGAAAATTAGAACAATCTGTACTGTATTAGCTTTAGCTCTTTGTACATTGACAGCTATAGCGTCTGAAGATATCGACTATGATTTTTTGACAGAAGAAGCAAAAAAGTTTTTACCTGAACGATATGGAAGGCAGGAGGTCATTCAGTCGTTGAAGACTTTCATCGATGAAAGGGCTTTAACCCAAAAAATACCAAAGATTCTTGAGTTTAGGCGGTTAAAAAACAGAACCGATGATTTTGCCCTGATTCGTGATAACCCCTACACCTCTATTTCTCATGATTTTTTTATGTCATTTAAGAGTTATTTAGAATATACAAGAGATGGAGAAGGTAGCTCTGAACGGGCTCAAGAGTGGGTTAATAGTTTTGAGCCAGAAAGGCGTGAAATGTACTACGCGAACGATGCTTATGGCGAATATAAAAAAATTCAAAAGTATATTTTTCAGGATGTGATGGATGATATTAAAGCTCACCGATTCAATGAAGCTCAAGCGCAAAAATACGTCAGCGAGCATTTGTTGAGGCGATATAGAGAAGCCAATATTGTTGGTTTGTTAGAAAATGCAGCTTTGAAGAGCTCCACAAAAGCCCAGCTGGAATTAGCTGGAATCTATTTCAATGGTGAGCTTGTTACAAAGTCGGTAAAAGAATATAAGTACTGGCTTAAAAAAGCTGCGAAACTTTATGAAAATAAGTTGCTTCGTAATGCTGATGCAATGGCCCAACTAGCTGGCGAATACCGCTCTGGTGAAAACTTCGAAAAATCAGAAGATGATTTTTGGTACTGGGTAGAGCAGGCTGGCGATCATGGTAACGCTCAAGCTGCAGAATTTATGATGAATGCTTATGCATCAGGTACTCATGTTGAAAAATCTATGGATAAAGCGGCTAGCTATTTAAAATATATAGCTATTGATGAGCAATGGGGATATATCGATGAACTTATCAGAGCATTAGCGACAGGCAAAGTGAGGTTTTTGGAAAATGCAAACCATCCTAAGGATGAGGAAACTGTTAAAATGCAAGTCAGAAATTTTAAAAGTGCCGCAGATCAAGGCCATCCAGTTGGCTTAATGATGATGGCTGGTTTTTATGAGGATGGTATTGGTGTGGAGAAATCATTAAGCAAAGCAAAAGAGCTGTATCAAAAAGCATCAGATGCAGGAGTTAAAGCTGCTAATGCTAAATTGGAATCATTAAAATAATACTAATTGACGGTGCTTTTATGAAAACATTTAAAATGATGTTCTATGTGGTTTTTGCTCTATATAGCTTGCAAATTAGCGCTAACGATAGAGCGAATGAACTTATAGATAAGTACTTTGAAGCTGTCGGCGGTAAAGAGGCTTGGCGAGCGATTGATAGCATCGAAGAAAAGGGACTTATGTTCTTTGATGATGAAAGTTTAAGTATGAAGCAGCTTAGAACCAAAGATGGAAAGTCGGCTGAGTGGCTGGGTAAGGATTGTGATCTGGTAAAAGTGGCTTACTTTGATGGCGATGAGCTCGCTCAGCGTGAGTTTAGTTTCGGTATCGAAGGTGCTGAGAATAAAATTGCTGTTGAAAACGGTGAACTGGTTAAACAGCACTATCAGTTATCGCCTAAGGCTGGCGATATGCTTGAAACGAGCAAACAAGACGTTTGGTACCAAACCTATAAATCTAATCGCTTTCCAAGCGCGCTGCTCGGCTATAAAGAAAAGGGCTATACGATTAGCTACGACGGAACCAAAGGCTTTCTCTCCGCTAAAGATGACTCCAAGTTGCAATATTTAAGGGTTGTTACTTTAACGACTCGTGTGGATTCTTTTGCTAGAGACTTTAAAGAGTCTTACTACTTTGACCCTGTCAGTAATCTATTAATCGCTGAGTCTATCGAGCACTATGATGGAACCAGTTGGATTACTGAGTACAGCGACTATCAATCGTTTGATGATATACAAATTCCTACTGAACAAATTAGCTATCTTGAACCTGAAGAGTTTTACTCTGATAAGGAAGCGCTATCGAGCTTTATTGTTGAACGGGTTTTTATTAACAAGCCTTTAAAAGGCGATGAATTTGAGTTTTATCCTTAACTCAAAAATCCATAATTTTTATAAAATATTTAAGTGAAATATGATGAAAATAAAATTGGTAGCTATTATAGGCCTAACTAGAGCCAATTGAGAAAGGCACAAATGATGTTGGGTGACTAATTTTTGAATAAGAACAAAGCCTATACTACTAAGGTATTAATAAAGCTGCGTCTCAAATATAAGGGAGCCAATTAAAAAATGGAACTGAGAATTTTCAATTTAACTGTGTATTAAAAGGAAAAACAATGAAGTACCTAACTCTAGCGCTATCGAGCTTATTATGTCTATTAATAATGCCATTAAAGGCTAAGGATGCAATTGATTATGTCGAATTAATGAGTGTCCTTAATAACCGAGATTATACTGAGTCTAAAGATGACTTAGAGTCACTAGCATATATAGTCTTGTCTTATAAGTTTTTTGTAGATGACTCAAATAATTATGAGCTAGCCTTGAAGGTTATTGAATCCGGTAGAGGATACAAGAAAGAATTGAGCGAACAGGAAATAGATGTACTGATTGAACAAGACCGAGTAAAGAGACAGCAAATCGTTGATGAGAAAATTGCTACTTATAATAAAGAGTATGAATACCAGGTAAGCTTAGTTTACGATAAAAAACACGCGTTAGAAGCTGCAAAATCAGAATACAATCGATGCGCTAACTTTACTTCTTTGCACAATAAGAGTTGTAATTATGAGTATAAGGAATACGGACGTAAAAATGATTCCTACAATAGAACGGTTGCAAGGTACGACGAGTATCTTAAAGAGAAGAAAATACAAGGAAAAGCGATTGATAAATTTGTTGAACGCTCCAATAAAGAGCACCAAACCTATATTAAAAAACTTGAGCAAGAGTTTAGAGATGGCCCTAAGGACTATAAAAAGGATTTTCAGGAGAAGTATCAAGCTTGGGAATTTGGCGATGTAAGTGACTCAGAAACAATACTGTTAGCAACAGATTTTAATTCAGGAGCTAATCGTACCAAAGTTAATTTAAAACTCACTAAAGCTATATTGGAATTGTTAATTGAGGATGAATATGACGGTGCTGAAGAGGCATTAAGAAATTTATAAGTGATTTTTAATTAGGTCTATATCAGAGTAGGGTTTGTTATACTTGGGAATAAATTATGTCGTTAATCGAAAATGTAGCCACTGAGTTTGTGGGTTTCTTTGGCAATCGTCCGGTGTACCGTTGTTTGCAGAATGTTTCTTTAACCGATGCTGATGGCCAGGATCATTCCTTTAGCTCTTTTAGTTTTTGTATTGGCGATGGCGATAAGTTTCCATTGCTGTTTATTAAAAGCGCTTATCGGGCGATTTTTCATTTTGCCATCACGCATCCCAGCTTTGATTATTCTGAGTGGCACGATGGCACGCCGAATTATGAAGAAGCTCCCGATGATCTAATGCGTTTTATGACACAGAAGGATAAGGACGGTAATCTGAGCTATATCAGCTGGAATGAACAAGATCATAAAGACTTTGAACGACTCTGTCGTAGTGAGTTTTTAGTTCATCCTTACTCAGATGATTGTGGCTTATCAATGGATGATTGGTTGCATGTAGGTATTGGAGAGCTAATTTTTAATGCGATGCCTGTGCTGGTTAATCTTACCACTATGGATATCGCGGCTTGCTTACTTGAAAGCTTTACAGATTTAAATGTTCCGTTGAAATACAACAATGTTTGGCAAGTGCCAGGCAATGCGGCTCACCCTATGATTAGTGAAAATGCTTTTAAGCACCAATACTTTGCAAGAGTTTGGGAAAGTGGTCATTTAATCGGTGATGTGATTGCAGGTAATGGCTGGGACTTCGAGGACGCCGTCTCTTATATAGTGCAATTGGAAGAGGGTTCCTTACCAGATCTCAATGATGAGCCGACTATTAGTGTAAGTCTGAAATGAACTCATAGGCCATGCCCAAAGGGACAGATACTGGGTGAGTTTACGAAGCCCGAGCTTGGTTTGTTGGCGGCGATAAGGGGTTAGGTTTAGAGAATAATAAGAGGAGAAAAAATGATGCAACGATTTGTGGTGCTTCTACTGAGTGTGGCGGCTTTTGAGTTGGGTTCGGTGAAGGCTGATGATTCGGACATTAGTAGTGAGACGGATGCTAGTCGATTAGGAGGCAAAATTTGTAGAGCTGGATACATCGCGTGGCCTTCACTCGAGCCTGTAGAGAAATTCGAAAAAGCAGTCTTAATGCATTTAGGCTTACCAGAAAACACTACCAATAAAGAACAGAAAATCACCCAGTTTTTTAATGAGAACAATCCCAAGCTGATTTGTGGTGATGATACGGATGATTATATTAGACAAAACGAACACCTTTTAAAGCGTTCGCTTGCTAGAGCAGAGCATACTTATTTAATTCATGTGGCTAATCACTATGATGGTTTTGATTGGAATTTCTTTGAGATAGTCGATGGACAAAAAGAAACCATTTTGGATTATCTGGATATGATATTTAGCGACCCTGATTTGGCTGAGGATTATGATATTCCTGAGTTGAAGAGTTTGGTTCGAGTCATTGAGCAAGATGGTGGCAAGCGCGGCCGTGAGTTGGAGTAGGAGCTTTTGTAAGTAATGAAGAAATTGAAACTATGTATGTTGGTGCTATTGGGATTTATCGGGCTGAGCTATACAGGATTAATATTTACTAACCCCATCGAGGCTCATGCTGGCACAAAAGAACAAACATCAATTGATTACGAACGGTTAGCTAAACGTTTGCATGTTACGAGCGGCGCCTATCAGCCTTATTCAGCAATGACGGAGCTTCGAAAAGTCGTTCGTGTTATGAAATTGCTGGAATTAGCAAGAGAGGTTTTGCTGCTTTCAGATCAGGAGTTCGAGCGATTAGGACAAGCTGGAGATTTTAGTTACCAGTCAGAAACGCAGGAGCCTAATCCTGTGGTGGCTTTTTATTACAATTATGAAAGCTTTTATGCGACTCATCATCATCAGGATAGCCCTGAGGAGCTCATTAACGATGCTTTGGACTTCTACTATGGGCGTAATTTCACTGTAAAAAATGTCAAAGCTGCGCAATATCGACTTAAAGAGTTGAGGCGTTATAAGCAAGCGGGAATGAAAAAAGCTTTAGACGAATTATTAGCGTCGAATAAATTAACCATAGAATTTTAAAGGAACATTATGAGTCATATAGATAGTCATGAACACGAGTTGGTAGGGTATTTCGCTAGGCTTCCGGTTTATCATGTTTTAGATACGGAAACTGAGTATGATCCTGATTCCGATGACCCTGATTTTTTTATTGGTTATCGACAACTGGTCATCGGTGGCGGCTCGGGCGAGCACCCAGGTTTAATCATGGTAAACCCAGATTTGGCGGTGAAAGCCTATGTTTTAGCGGTGAATGATGAGGAAACACGTCCATCGGAGCGCAAATTCACTATTAATTCGGAGCTTGAAGATGCTTTTAGAGAAGAATTAAGGGATACCGATGAACTGGATATGTTGGTGTTCGCTGGCTGGGGAACTGAAACCCATGTGAATTTCTATAATAAATGCAAAAGCGAGGCGATGCAGTATCCTTATAATGAAGATGACTACATGGTTTCGTTTGTAGATTGGTTGATGCATGGTTTTGGCGAGTTTATCTATTTTGCCATGCCCGATTTGGCGCCAGATACGATAGCGCTGCTTAAACCGTTTGAACCAGACTATCATGACAGTACTTATAACAATATTATTTTGCCATTACCCAATGCATTAGTTTACGCCAGTCATGGAACAGCTTTTGAATATAAAAGACGGAATCTTAAGAGTTTGAATAAAGATGGAGGCTCATAAGCGGTGAAATCCAGCTACGCAAAAGGCAATTTTAGAAACGACTTAGAGTCGCTATATTTAGAATATTATCAAAAGCATTTTGGCGAAGATGGTATTGGCGAATATGACAATCCTTTGAATGAAGAAAAGGTAACTTCAATCCAGTTTGAATCTTCTAAGCAAGCTTTAGAGTTACTTTTGCTAACTTTTTGTACTCCTAATTTAGATAATGTCGTGAGTCATTTGCCAGCCAATGTTGCATGGTTAGAGCTTTTATCTAAGCATAATATCGATAACTACCAAGTGGAGCCCCAAGAAGACGCCTATAATCGAGCTGATCTGTTAGGTGCTTCTTATGTTACTGAAGATTTAAAACTTGCCTATATCTATCGTCAATTAGATGACGAATTGATTGCCGCTGAAGAATTGGACTCGTTAGCACGCTCGATGGAAAACACATTAGTCATTGTTGAAGAAACGGGCTTAGAGGTTTCTGAGAAAGATGCTATTGAGCCATTGCTATTAGAAAGCCCAAAGCTGGTCTTAGTAAAAGATGGCACCATTAGCGCCCATCAAAGCACCATTGAGCTGTTGCAACTGGTTAAGCGCATGAATTTATCCTTAGGGCAAAGCTTCGAGCAGCCTGAGCATTATGCTTATGAAACTATTCCTGTTGCCTATAAAAAGCCTGATGGAATTAAGGTGCACACCTATAAAGTCAAAGGTACTTACGAAGAAACGCCTGAAGCGCTAGTAGTAGTTATCAATGGCAAAATCCCTGAAGGCTCAGATGGTTCTGAGCATTACCGTTATATCCATAAAGAAACCTTAATGGGGCTGACGCTTTATGATCCCAGTGCAGTCATATTCGACTGCCGAGAGATGGAATATAGCTATGGCGATAGTTTTTTAACTATTTTTGATGCGGTGGAAATTAACGAAAGCCGTTATTACAGCGAAGGCGATATGCGTTTCCCAGCCTTTGTGTGTGTTTCTGACAAATGCAAAGAAGGTCTATGGTCGCTATTAACACCTAATGGTAAAGAACGTCCAGCAGAGCATATTTTTGAAAATTTTGATGCTTGTGTCGAAACCGCAGTTATCGCGGCGAGAGATTGGCTGGATGGATAATTCGATAGCGCATAAAGTCTATAGAGCTGCTTGCGTACATTCTATACAGAAAAGCTCTTTTGCGGATTTTGAAAGTAGTATTTTGCAAACCCTTGGTGTGCCAGCGCATGCTCCTGATAGGGAAATGCTTATTTCCAGCTTCTTTAATGAACAAAGTGCAAACTTAATTTTTGAAGATAGTATTGATGGCACTATTCGCAAAAAAGAACACTTATTCAAGCGAATGATTGCGCTTGGTGAATGGCGATTTATTAATTACGCCGCGAACCATCCGAAATACGAGTTGGATTGGAATTTTTATGAAATGGTGGACGGCGAGAAAGAAACGCTTTTGGATTATCTGGACATGATAATCAATGATGAAGAAATAGCCTCAGAATATAATGTGGATGAGCTGAAAGATTTGATAGGGGTTTTAGAGGAAGCTGGCGGCAAACGCGGTCGTGAGTTGGAGTAGTTGTGTAGGTCGAGGGTGAGCTTGCGAACCTCGACATTGGTTTTGTCGTTGGGTTTGGAGTGTTGGGATTCATGTTTCATCCCAACCTACGGTAACTAATAGGTTTTAGGTTAGATGATGTTGTACGCGTTAGCAGTGAAGTGAGGAAGTGATGAAGCGATTGGGATTATTGGTATTAGTGAGTTTTATGGGAACTGTATTAGCGCAGCCTGTGAAAGCGGTAGCTAGCGAGCTAGGCGGAAAAATGTGCTCTATTGGTTATGCAGATTGGTCTGGCTCAAGACCTATCAAAGACTTTGAAAAATCTATTTTAAAGCACTTGGGGTTACCAGAAGACACAGCCAATAAAGAAAAAATTATCTCAAAGTTTTTTAATGAGAATAACCATCTGCTGATATGTGATGATGATAATGATACTTACATCCGAGAAAGCGAGCATATCCTGAAGCGCTCTTTGGCATTGGGCGAATATAACTTCTTAAACTACGCCGCCAATAACCATAAGTACGAGTTGGATTGGAATTTCTATGAAATGGTGGATGGCGAGAAAGAAACGCTTTTGGATTATTTGGACATGATAATCAATGATGAAGAAATAGCCTCAGAATATGATGTGGACGAGCTTAAAGAGTTAGTTGTGGTTTTGGAACAAGCTGGTGGCAAACGTGGTCGCGAGTTGGAGTAGGGCAGTAAAGAGTTAAATTTATCATGTTAAACGAAATTCAATTAGAACAACCTGAATCTTTAAGTTATCGCTATTACCTTAGCGATTGCGAACTTTATGCTTTGTTGGAGATAAATTGTGCAACTGATAGTTACTCGCAGACAGAAATTAATGCCATTAAGCGTAAAGCGATAGAAGTTGCTGTTGCTTTAGAGGTTGGCGCTTTGATACTCGATGTTAGTTCCATGCCAAATTTGTCCGCAGAAGCCATGCAAGCTATCAGTGGCGAAGTCATTTTGGTAGCGAGCTACGAAACCGACTCGCCAGCAGACTTCCCCGTACTATTTATCGGAGCCAGTGATTGGGTGGCGACGATGCAAAAAGAGTATTCCAGCGCCGATAAAAGTTTTTTCGATAGTCGAGAAAATGCCGTTGAGCAAGCTGAGAAAGACGCTATGACATGGTTAAGCGAGCATTTTCCAGAGTAGTATTTGCATGAATCAGAAAAGCGCGCTTTATGAAAAGTTTAAACGAGTTGAGGAGCAAGGGCTTAAGAGTGAAGCAAAAGTTGCTGTTGAACAGTTTATCGCCTCCTTTCGAACAAATAAAGAAAAGTCCCATTGGATTTGGAGTAATATTTCAACATTGAGCGAAAATAATCATGGAAGAATCCGCCATGAGATATTTGAGCGTTTAGTTTTTCCTTGCCTGTTGGAAGGCTATAAAGCGAATGATGGGGCTAGTATTTATTGGTTAGGGGTAACCGTTCAAAATTTATATCAAGCCAGCCATTTGCATAAACAGCTTGATTGGATCACTGAATTTCAATTATTCGAACTGGCCCATAAAGCTGAACCAGAAAATGAGCAGTATAAACATGCTTATATTCAATCAATCGTTAAGTGGCTAGAGCATTGCTTCCACGAATGGCCACATGGAGTTTTGTATGGCAATGATGGTGCTAATCAAGAACAGTTAAAGGAAATCTGGAGTTCGATAGAGCAGTTGGAATTCTTAGATAACCGAAAAGTATTTAAGAAAAATTTCGAAGACTGGAAAAGAATTTTAAATTCAGAGTTAAATGATAGCATTTGATTAAAACGTTAGGAGATTAATTTGAAAGTTCTAATATTTGTATTGTTGTTAACAGTTAGCTCTCAAGTCCACTCAGCATTACCGCCAGATGTGCGCAATCAAATGGACTTGAAGGTAATGTTGGATTACGCCAATAAGAATTACGAAGTGATTTCTCAGCTAGAATCTATTTCGCTCAAAGAATTTACTATTTATTATAGTGATAACTGTAAAGTTGAATTTAAAAGAGAAGCGCGTAAAGAGGGAGCGCCTATAGTTGGCTCGGAAACAGAATTGATTTTTAAAAAGAAAGTGTGTGAGATGACTAATGATTAGATTCATTATTATCAAATAAAGTGTATGGATTATTTTAAAATGATAAAGACTATAAACCCAGAAGGGGTTAGTAGTTCAAGTTTTTGATTTTTTGTTTTTTAAAGGTTTTCATAATATTAGTTAGGAGGAACCCATGAAGTTTAATATTTCGATTTTGTTAGTTATATTTTGGACAGGATTTTTTGCTGAATCGGCGCGATCTCAAGAGAAGATAAATTACGTATCAATTGCAACACATTTTGATGGAATCGAGCCTAGTGAAAGTGCTTTTTTTGCAGTAATGCATAAGGCATTTGTAGATGACACTAATAACCATCAGCTTGCTCTAGAAGTTTATCGTGTCATTCAAGGATATGACACGATAAATAGTAACAACTTATCATTTGATGAAAAGAAAGAAAAAATTGAAGAGTATTATCTAAAAAGAAAATCTAGTCTGGATGAGCGCTATGAGCGCCTCAACAAAGAATATAAAGATAAGTTAAGAAATTTTGAGAATAAAGAATATGAACTAGAAAGAGCAAAATCTGAGTACGATAGATGTGCAAACTTTACTTCTCTTCATGGAAGAAGTTGTAATTCGGAAACTAAAAGGTATAACTCTAAAGTTGATAGTTATAATGCAGAACTTAACCGGTTTAAGAGGTATGAAAAAAACTACAACAATGAAATAAACATAATTAAGAGAGATGCCGAAAAAATTGAGCAGGATACTAAAGAGTTTGCACGAAAATTAGAAAAACAAGTTAAATCAAGAGATCCTTTGGATGAATATTTAGATGCAAAAAATGAATATGATGAGGATGAGAGCATAAATAAGACTAGCTGGCTAGAAGTTGCAAGAGGGTTCGTCACCGGATCTGAGCAAACCTCTATTAATTCGTATGTCACTAAAGATTTGTTAACTTTTTACGCTAATAGAGGCTCTAAAAAAGCAGTCAGAATGATGAATGAACTATCATTAACATATAATGATTCAGGTTCTATAGTTGTAAAAGATTTTCAGAAAATAAAAGAAGTCTCAGATTTATCAAAGAAATATTATAATGAGCAGTCTGACTTTGCTGGGGTATATGTGTTAAATCGTATTTTGGATAGCGCGGTTGCTGATGATGGAGATCTTATTTATGTTTATCTTAAATATGAATATAAGGCTATAAATGGTTCTGAGAAAGGTGTGGATATGAGGGCTTTTACTTTTGAAAGAACAAGTGATGGGCAATATGAACCTTACTATATGGGTGACCATATGAGCGCAAAAGATTTCTTCTAAAATTTTCAATGGAGCTATCTTAAGCATGTCAAAAAGCCTGACTTATGTCAGGTTTTTATTTTTCATCTATTTAATTATTAGGTGGCCTGCTTGTGCTTTATTGTACCTTGGTGTACCTGAGGTATTTTTTAGAGGCAACAAAAAAGGCCTTACATTGCTGTAAGGCCTTTAAAATATGGCTCCCCTTGCTGGACTTGAACCAGCGACATATGGATTAACAGTCCACCGTTCTACCAACTGAACTAAAGGGGATTTATGTCGTTTGTTCGACTTATTGTGTTATTCACAATAAGTGCTGAACGGGGCGAGATAATAGACATTTTTCGGGTTTCGGTCAACACTTTATTGCGAAAAAATTTAAAATTTATGCCATTTTTTGTAATCGGGCAATAGCTTCTTCTAAAGTCTCCATACTGGCGGCGTAAGATAGGCGCATATGGCCTGGTGCGCCGAAAGCGGAACCTGGGACTAAGGCTAAATCTACTTGTTCGATTAATATCTCGGCTAGATCTAAATCTGATTCACAATTGTGCTTATCAATTAAACCTTGAACATTAGGAAATGCATAAAAAGTTCCATCACTTGGCAAACAAGTTACGCCTTCAATAGCGTTTAACGCGGCCACTAAATAATCATGGCGCTTTTTAAACTCGGTTAGCATAGGTTTTATGCATTCTTGCGAACCAGCAAGAGCTGCTGTGGCTGCAGCTTGGCTTGGCGCTGCAGGGTTGGAGGTGCTTTGCGATTGGATCTTTTTCATAGCGCCAATCAAGTTAGCAGGACCGCCTGCATAGCCAATTCTCCAGCCTGTCATTGCATAAGCTTTTGAAACACCATTTAGGACAATAGTGCGATCATATAGCTCAGGACAAGCATTTAAGATGTTCACAAAAGGCTCGTCAGTCCAAAGAATATGCTCATACATATCATCAGTAGCAATTAATACTTCAGGATACTTTAACAACACATCGCCTAAGGCTTTTAGTTCAACTTTTGAATAGGCTACACCAGTTGGGTTACTTGGGCTGTTAATAACGAATAAGCGCGTTTTATCATTTATAGCTGCTTCAAGTTGCTCAGGGGTGATTTTTAGGTGTTGTTCAATCGATGTTTCAATAATAACAGGCTTTCCGCCCGCTAAAATGGCCATATCTGGGTAAGAGACCCAATAAGGTGCAGGAATAATCACTTCGTCATCTTCATTTAAGAAGGCTTGGCAAAGGTTATAAAAGCTTTGTTTACCGCCACATGAAACTAGAATTTGATTAGCTTCGTATGACAGATCATTATCACGTTTAAATTTCTCGATAATGGCATTTTTAAGTTCAACTGTACCATCCACAGGCGTATATTTTGTAGCACCATTAGAGATTGCTTCAATGGCAGCATCTTTAATATGCTGTGGGGTGTCAAAATCAGGTTCACCAGTACCTAAGCCAACAATATCACGGCCTTGGCGTTTTAATTCTTTGGCTTTTGCAGCAACAGCAAGAGTAGGGGAAGGTTTGACAAGTTGTACGCGATCAGAAAGCTTAATGGTCACGAGAAATCCTCAAAATGATAACGGTTATAAATTAATAGTAACTTTTTTTTTAAGTCGCCGGTCAATATGCGACAATAGCGCTAATCATACTCCAACTTAGGGTTCTACCCAAGTTATATACACTTATGAGTCAAGATTTTAAAATTGAATCAGCCTTTGAACCTGCGGGTGATCAACCTAAGGCCATCGAAGGATTATTGGAAGGTTTAGAAGATGGGCTTTCGCACCAAACTTTACTGGGAGTAACTGGCTCTGGTAAAACTTATACCATTGCAAATGTTATTGCTAGTTCGGGCCGTCCCACCATTATTATGGCTCCAAATAAAACTTTGGCAGCACAGCTTTATGGCGAAATGAAAGAATTCTTTCCACATAACGCAGTGGAGTATTTCGTTTCATACTATGATTATTATCAACCCGAAGCCTATGTGCCATCTTCGGATACTTTTATCGAAAAAGATTCTTCGATTAATGAGCATATTGAGCAGATGCGTTTGTCCGCCACGCGTGCCTTATTGGAGCGCCGAGATTCAATCATCGTAGCTTCAGTTTCTGCAATTTATGGTTTAGGCGATCCTAAAGCGTTTCATAGTATGGTGATGCACCTAAAAGTCGGCGATAGCATTGATCAACGCTATGTTTTAAGGCGTCTAGCGGAGTTGCAGTACACTCGTAATGAAATGGACTTGGCACGTGCTACCTATAGAGTGCGGGGTGATTTGATTGATATTTATCCTGCTGAGTCTGAGCAGAATGCGGTTCGAGTTGAGTTATTCGACGATGAAGTAGAGTCGATTCAGACTTTTGACCCTTTGACTGGCGAAGTGTTAAAGCGTTTGTCGCGAGTGACTATTTTTCCAAAAAGCCATTATGTGACTTCTCGTCAGACTATTTTGGATGCGATTGAGGAAATTAAGGAAGAATTAAAAGAACGTCTCGCGCAGCTTTATGAGATGAATAAGTTAGTGGAAGCACAGCGTCTTGAACAGAGAGTTAAATTTGATATTGAGATGATGCATGAACTGGGTTATTGCTCAGGGATTGAAAATTATTCACGCTTTTTATCGGGTGCTAAGCCCGGTGAACCACCGCCATGTTTGTTGGATTATTTACCGCCTGATGCCTTGATGGTGATTGATGAGTCTCACGTGACGGTATCGCAAATTGGTGCTATGTATAAGGGGGACCGCTCTCGAAAAGAAACCTTGGTGGAGTTTGGCTTCCGCTTGCCTTCAGCGCTTGATAATCGTCCTTTACGTTTCGAGGAGTTTGAGAGAATTGCACCACAAACTATTTTGGTTTCTGCAACCCCAGGTAATTATGAACAAGAACACTCGGGTCAAGTGGTTGAGCAATTGGTAAGGCCGACAGGTTTGATTGACCCTGAAATTGAAGTCCGTTCAGTTGCCACTCAGGTTGATGATGTATTATCCGAAATCAATCAACGGGTTGCAGTTAATGAAAGGGTATTAATTACCACTTTAACCAAGCGAATGTCGGAAGATTTGACTGATTATTTGTCAGAGCATGGCGTTCGAGTTCGTTATTTGCACTCCGATATTGATACCGTAGAGCGCATGGAGATCATTCGTGATCTGCGAATTGGTGAATTTGACGTTTTAGTAGGAATTAACTTGCTTCGAGAAGGGTTAGATATGCCAGAAGTATCGCTGGTGGCGATTTTAGATGCTGATAAAGAGGGCTTTTTGCGCTCTGAACGTTCTTTGATCCAGACTATTGGTCGTGCCGCCCGAAATTTGAAGGGTAAAGCAATTTTATATGCGGATAGAATTACTGGATCCATGGAGAGAGCTATTGGTGAAACCAATCGTCGTCGTAAGATCCAGCAGGAATTTAATGAAAAGCATGGTATTACTCCTAAAGGTGTATCTAAAAAGATTACCGATGTCATGGATACTGGTCGTGATGCAGCTGTTTCTCGAAAAGTTGCTGAGAAAGAAGCGCATTATGCGGCTAAAAGTATGAGTGAAATTGTTAAAGAAATTAGCCAGTTAGAAGAGTTAATGTTGGAATATGCAAAAGATTTAGAGTTTGAAAAAGCGGCGCAAACTCGAGATAAAATTGCTCAATTACGTAAATTAAGTATAGATAGCTAGGCACACAAGCTTAGGCATTAATCAATGATAAAAAAAAGAATTTTAAGTTTTATATTAATAGGAGTTATGTCTTTGTTTGTTTCAGAACGAGGGATTTCCGCTAGCATTGAAATAGAAAAGCAAATTCTTGAAAAGTTTCAAATTGAATTTGATCGAGTTAAAGCTTTTGCCGAAAGTCAAAAGAGACCCTTTGCTTCAGATGTTTTAATGGACTTTATTGAAACGCAAATGATGAAGCGTTGGTCTGCGGAACTGACTATTCGTGCGATAGTAGGAAAAAAACGTTGGAGGGTTATTAAACCTAAGGAAAAACAAGAGCTTATCCTTGCTTATGAAAATACCATGAAACGTTATTTATATGAAACCTTTCAACAATATAAAGGGCAAAAACCTGTCGCGGAGAAGGTGGAGTTACACTCGAATCATAAAAAGGGATGGCTAACTGTCAGATTACTAATCCCTAACTTTTCGGATGTTACCTTAGATTTAAAAATTTATAACCGCGATGGTGAGTGGCTTATTTACGATTTTAGGTATCAAGGAGTGAGCTTTGTCCAATTAAAAGCGTTGGATTATTTTTTAACTCTAAAAATAAATGGTGCAGAAGGTTTAATTAATAAACTAAATAAAAAAAATGAACAACTTTATAAAAGCTTGGAGAGCAAGCCATGAAGCAATGGTATTTGATTCAAGCAAAACCAAAACAAGAAGCTAGAGCTAAAGAGCATTTAGATAATCAAGATGTTGAGTGTTTTTATCCGACTATTGAATTAGAAAAAGTGGTAAGAGGAAAACGTCAAAAAGTCACAGAAGCGTTATTTGCTAACTACTTATTTGTTCAGCTTGATTCTGAGGATATTGCTTGGTCAAAAATTCGCTCAACTCGAGGGGTTAGAGATTTTGTACGGTTCGGATTTGAGGTTGCAAAAGTTCCAGATGAGCTCATAGAACAATTAAAAGCGGATGTAATAAATCTTGATGTTGATAATTTAAATACTAATGCTCCCAAAGAAGGGGAAGCTATTTTACTTATTGACGGCCCTTTTAAAGATTTAGAAGCGATTTTTAAAGCAAAAAATGGTGATGAGCGATCCATTATTTTATTAAATTTATTAAATAAGCCAGTTACGATGGAAGTTTCTAATAGGAGCTTTGTAAAAAAGTAAAAATATGTCTATTTACATGATATTTTGGTACAAAATGGGTTCTTTTTAATGTGAATCCCTCTATAATAGCGACCAAAGTATCTCTGCTCAGACCAGAAATACTTTTACCGACAATAATAATAGTTATTAAAAGGTACTTTGGGAGCCATAACCCAAGGGCGGTAGCGTTTTTAGCTGGGATTAAATGGATAATTTTTTGAATAAATTCAAAGCGTTGCGTGGATGGACCAACAAGGACTTTATGCAACAGTTAAGCTCAATTGCAAAATCAGCTGGCGAAGCGACCCTTGAAGTTTACAATCAAGAGTTTGAAGTAGAAGCTAAGCCTGATAGCTCTCCTCTGACAGAGGCCGATCTGGCTTCACATAAACTCATCTTTGAAAAGTTAACTGAACTTACTCCAGAACTCCCAATTTTATCGGAAGAGTCCGCAACTATCGCTTGGTCTAAACGACGGGAGTGGCAAACTTATTGGTTGATTGATCCATTAGATGGAACCAAAGAGTTTCTTAAACGCAATGGTGAATTTACTGTTAATATCGCTTTGATCCATCAAAATCAGCCAATATTGGGAGTGGTTTATGCGCCTGTGTTGGATTTATTGTATTTTGCATCCATTGAGATAGGTGCATATAAACAAGATGCTGACAATGAAGTGGTGCCGATTAAAGTGGCTGGTGGAGTTGGAAACCGACCAATGAAAGTGATGGGAAGTCGCTCGCATCAAACTGAAGAGTTTACAGATTACTTAAAGCAGTTTGACTCTATTGAGCTGGTCTCAATGGGTTCTTCTTTAAAATTATGCTATGTTGCGGAAGGCAAAGCGGACATATATCCGCGCTTAGGACCAACTAGTGAGTGGGATACTGCTGCAGCGCATGCCATTGTTAAGTTTGCTGGTGGTGACTGCCTCAATTTTGAGACAAATAAAGAATTAACATATAACACTAAGGATTCCTTGTTGAATCCTTATTTTATAGTGACAGGATATAAAGGTAGGCAAGGTGATAACTAAAATGAAATCATTAAAAATCGCATTAATCATTTGGTCATTTGTAGCTGCTTATTCATTAGCTGCTGCGAACCCAGATTTATCACAAGCGAAAAAATTATGTACCGAAGCTACTGAAGCACAAAAGCAAGCTGCAAAAGCGGCTGGTTATGATGTGGATTCTTTGTGTAGTTCATTACAGCAACAAACGGATACTGATAAAACTTTATTGGATGTTCAGACACCTGCAATTTTGCCGCGTGATATTAAGGGAATGAACGAACTTGGATTCGATAAAAACAAGCTGCAAGAAACCAATGAAAAAATTGCAAAAGTCGATCAGCCTTTGCAAAAATTTGGCTACGACTTATTTGCAGGTGAACCGACTACTTATACACCAGTTGGAAATATTCCTGTCCCTGCAAATTATATTGTTGGCCCTGGTGATTTGGTGCGTGTGCAACTTTATGGAAAGGAAAATACAAGCTATGAATTGCAAGTTGGTCGCGATGGAGCGATTCAGTTTCCTAATCTTGGCCCTATCTACGTGGCAGGTTTAAGTTATACAGAATTAAAGGAAAATTTAAACAGTCAAATTAAAGAGCAAATTATTGGCGTTCAAGCCAATATTTCTATGGGTGAACTACGTTCCATTCAAATTTTTGTATTAGGTGAAGCTTATAAACCAGGTGCTTATACAGTTTCATCATTATCAACTATTTTAAATGCGATTTATGTTTCAGGCGGGGTTAAAGAAATTGGCTCTCTAAGAAATATTCAGTTGAAACGAAATGGCCAATTAGTAAGCACTTTAGATTTGTACGACCTTTTGTTGAAAGGCGATACGCGTCGAGATCGTCGTTTGCAAGCTGGTGATGTGATTTTTATTCCGTCGGTTAAGAAAACTGCATCGGTTGCTGGTGAAGTAGTTCGCCCAGCAATTTATGAATTAAAAAATGAAAAGTCATTAGCAGAGTTAATAAAGCTTGCTGGTGGTTTATTACCTAATGCCTATGGCGAAGAAGCTCGAGTGCAAAGAGTTGACTCGAAAGGCGCTATGACAGTTTTGGATGTGAATTTAAAAACATCTAGTGGTAAAAATACTCGCTTGAGTAATGGTGACTTATTACAAGTCTTCCCAGTATTGGAACGTCAAGATAATATTGTTACTGTTGACGGTCATGTCTATCGCCCAGGCCCGCAAAGTTGGCGTCAAGGTATGCGTGTTTCAGATTTGATTAAAAGTGCAAATCTTTTAAAAGACAATGCCAATGTTGATTTTGCATTATTAATGCGTGAAACCAAGCCTTATAGAAAGTTGCAGCCTCTTAAAGTTAATTTGCGAGCGGTTTTTGAAAATAGAAACTCTGATGTAAATATAAAACTTGAGTCTAGGGATAAGTTGATAGTTTTAAGTAACACCTTAGATCTTGAGTTTGAAAGTGAAGATGCTAAGGAAGAGCTACGCAATATTTTGGTCGATGAGATTATAGAGCAATTAAAATCACAAGCAGATTATAAAAATCCAGCTCAGTTGATTTCGATTACGGGAGCTGTAAAATTTCCTGGCGAATATCCTCTAACTCAAAACATGACCGCAGTTGATTTAATACAAGCAGCTGGCGGTTTGTCAGAAGCCGCGTTTTCTTTAGAAGCAGAGTTGACACGTAGTGATTTGAACGATCCTCTACAAGCAAAAGTGCAACATCAAAAGATTGATTTACAGCAAGAATTTCTTGGAAATGTTGGGTTTAAGTTACAGGCTCATGATCAGTTAAATATAAAAGTAACTCCAGAATATCGTGACTTCGCAACGGTTAAAGTGTCTGGCGAAGTTAAGTTCCCAGGTTCTTATCGTATTCAACGTGGTGAAACCTTATCACAGTTAATGGAGCGAGTTGGTGGTGTAAATAATTTCGCTCATATTAAAGCTGCAGTGTTCTCGCGCAAAGAGTTACGTGAACTCGAGCAAAAAGAGTTGCGCAGACTTCAAGATCGTTTGCAGCAAGATATAGCAGCTGCTGAGTTAGAAGATAGCAATGTTGGCAAAACTGCTGATATTAATTCAGCAAAATCATTGCTAGATGTATTAGACACTACCAAAGCCACGGGACGTCTAGTTATTAGTCTTGAAAATATATTAAGTGGAGCAAGTGAAGATGTAACACTTAAAGATGGCGATGAGCTAATAATTCCGGCGTATCGTCAAGAGATTACTGTAGTTGGAGAGGTTCAGGTACCAACATCACACTTGTTTGATAAAAAGTATGATTTTGATGACTACATTGAGCGAAGCGGCGGGGAAAAGGAAACAGCTAATTCTGATGCTATCTACGTTGTTAAAGCGGATGGCTCTGTATTATTACCAAATGCAAACAGTTGGTTAAGCCACTCAGACGTCAATGTTGAGCCTGGTGATACTATTGTTGTACCACTAGATACAACAAGAGTCGATAGTTTAGAGCTTTGGTCTAAGGTTAGCTCGATTGTATATCAGCTCGCTCTTGGTGCTGCAGCAGTTAAGAGTTTCTAATGAAAAAAATAGTACTTTCAATTGCGTTACTATTCATAACGTCAGTAAATGCAGAACCCTGGATTGATACTCGAGACGCATGGTTAAGAGCAGATATCGAGTATCTATCGGATATTGGTGTTATTAAGGTTCCAATAACTACCTGGCCGTTAATGTGGGCGCCGATCTTAAATGATTTAAACCAAGCTGATATTGATAACTTAAGTGAAAGCGAGTTAAGAGTCTACAAACGTGTTAAGCGTAAGGGGCGTTTTGAAACTAAATTAGATACGCATAGTTATTTAAGTTTAAAAGCAGGAAACCAAGGGAAAATACTTCGTCATTTCGGTGATGATAGAAGGGAAAAAGCAGAGATAACTTCTAAAACAACGGGTATGAGTAAAAACTTTGCTTGGAATATAGAGGCTACGAAAGCTTTTGATCCCATCGATGGCGAAGAACAGCGTTTAGATAATTCTTACGTCGCAGGTATTTGGGGAAATTGGGTGGTTTCTGTAGGAGCGCAAGAAAGGTGGTGGGGCCCAGGTTGGGATACATCATTAATACTTTCAAACAATGCAAGACCTGTGCCGGCTATTTCAGTACAAAGAAATTACTCAGACGCTTTTGAAAGCAAGTGGCTATCATGGATCGGCCCTTGGACATTTAATGCTTTTGCAGGACAATTGGAAAGTGACAGGCATGTACCTCATGCAAAGCTTTTAGGAATGAGTGTAAACTTTAAACCATTTGATTCATTAGAAATAGGGTTAAGAAGAACAGCTCAATGGGCTGGTCAAGGACGTCCAAATGATCTAGGTAACCTTTTTAACTTGTTAATAGGCAGAGATAATTGTGATGAATTAGAAAATGGCTGTGGTGAAGACAGAAGTAATGAGCCCGGAAATCAGTTGGCAGGAATTGATTTTAAATGGCGACTGCCAAATAGGCTTGGTTCAGTTTATGGACAACTAATTGGGGAAGATGAAGCGGGATACCTGCCTTCAAGAAAAGTGTTGCAAATTGGGTATCAAAACCGATTTCGAATTCATAGTATAAATTTATTAGGTTACTTGGAATATTCAGATTCAGAAAATGAATTTGCTACGGACATAACTTACAACAATAGTATTTACCAAACCGGTTATCGTACTGAGGGCAGAACTATAGGGTCTACTTATGATAATGATACACAGGCGCTATCTTTAGGTTTAAATTTTAGAGAGACAAATGGTGCTGGCTATCAAATTATTATAAGAAATGTAGACTTAAATTCTGATAACTCGGATGGAAATCATAGTTTAAGTCAGCAAGCCATCAATTTTTCGGAGTTTTCAGTTGAATACTTCAAGCCAACTGAATACGGTATTTTAGAACTCAAAGCTAACTATAGAGATAGTGTGGCTGATAGCTTTGGTTTCCAGAAAAACAAATACGATTTATCTTTATCGTGGACAATAAAGTTATGAGTAGGGGATAGTTTTGAAATCAGAGATACAAGAAATGCATCATAATAATGATGAAATAAATTTGCGAGAGCTTTTTTCGATTCTCTGGTTAGGGAAGTGGTGGATTATAATTATTAGCTTTATATTTGCGGTAGGCAGTGTGTTTTATGCTTTAAGTTTACCTAATGAATATAAGTCTGAGGTAATAGTAAAAGCAGTCAATAAAGAAGGTGGAAACAGTTTAATGTCGTTGTCCTCTCAACTTGGAGGCATAGCATCGTTAGCAGGGGTTAACTTAGGGGCTGGAGAGTCAAGTGATGCGGTCGTTGCAATGGAGATTATAAAGACATGGAGTTTTGCAGAGAGCTTCATTTACGAGTATCAATTACAGGTACCTATTTTTGCAGCCAAAGGGTGGAACCCTTCGAGTAAAAAAATAATTGTAGATGCTGAGCTTTACAACGAAGAGTCACAAAAGTGGATTCGAAACCCTCCTAAAGGAAAAACTATCGAGCCTACCAGCTGGGAGTTATATCAAAAATATAAAGATAACGTTTCTATAAATCAAAACAAGGAAACGGGCTTAATAAAAATTGGTGTATCTCATTACTCGCCTCATTTTGCTAAAAAGTGGGTAGAGCTGTTAGTTAAAAAAATAAATGCGCATATGAAAGAAAGTGCACTGCAAGCTTCAAATAAAAGTATAAAATATTTAGAGTCTCAAATCGCGAAAACATCTGTTGCAGAAATTAGAGCAGTATTTAGTCAGCTTATTCAAGAACAACACAAGAAAAAAATGCTGGCGCAGGTTTCTGATGAGTATGTGTTTAAAACGATTAGTAATGCAAAAATTGCAGAACAAAAAGTGAAACCTAAGCGAGCTATAATTTGTATAGCAGGAACTATGGTTGGATTTTTTATAGCTGTAATATTTGTATTGTTTAATTTTTTCTTCAGAAAAAGTAAGTCATCACTAAATATGTGAAAGTGGATAAAAGATGTTTAATTTAGATAATGTAAAAATAGCAGTGATAGGCCTAGGTTATGTTGGTTTGCCTTTAGCTGTTGAGTTTGGAAAGAAATATAGAACAGTTGGCTTTGATATAAACAAAAAGCGTGTTCAAGAGCTGCAAGAAGGAAAAGACTTTACTTTAGAAGTAAGCTCGGAAGAGCTCGCTTCTGCGAATTTGCTTTCTTTCTCTGCTGAGTTAAACGAAACTAATGAATGTAATGTTTATATAGTAACAGTACCAACTCCTATTGATGATAGTAATGCGCCAAATCTACTGCCGTTAGAAAAGGCTTCTAAAAACTTAGCTGCCGTAATTTCGAAAGGCGATATAGTGGTTTTTGAGTCTACCGTTTATCCAGGAGCAACTGAAGAAGTATGCATACCAATTATTGAGAAGTTATCAGGTTTAGATTTGAATAAAGACTTTTATGCTGGTTATAGTCCGGAGAGGATTAACCCTGGTGATAAAGTTAATCGTTTGACCACCATCAAGAAAATAACTTCTGGTTCAACTCCTGAAGTTGCTGATTATTTAGATTTATTATATGGCTCAATTATCACGGCAGGTACGCACAAAGCTTCATCAATTAAAGTCGCCGAGGCTGCAAAAGTAATTGAAAATACGCAGCGAGATCTGAATATTGCGGTAATTAATGAGTTTGCGAAAATTTTCAATAAATTAGATATTGATACAGAAGAGGTTTTGAAGGCAGCAGGAACCAAATGGAACTTTTTAAACTTTAAACCTGGTCTAGTGGGGGGGCACTGCATAAGTGTTGATCCTTATTACTTAACATATAAAGCTTTAGAAGTTGGATATCAACCAGAGGTTATTTTAGCTGGAAGGCGAATTAATGACGGCATGGGGGTTTATGTTGCTACTCAGCTTGTAAAGAAGTTATCAAGTAAAAAGATACATATAGATGAAGCAAAAGTGTTGGTACTTGGGTTTACCTTCAAAGGCGATTGTCCGGATGTTAGAAATACAAAAATAATCGATATAGTAAAAGAATTAAAAGATTTTAACATTAATGTAGATATTTATGACTCCTGGGCGAATAAATCTGAAGTAGAGAGTGAATACGGAGAGACTCTTATTGATTCTCTTGAACATAACGCTTATGACGGAATTATTATAGCCGTAGATCATAAAGAATTTAAAGAGATGGGAATTCATGAAGTACGTAAGCTAGGTAAAGAAAAGCATGTTATATATGATGTAAAGCATGTGTTTGATAGTAACGATGCAGATATAAGGTTGTAATAAATAATGAAAAACTTTGCAATGATTGGTGCTGGCGGCTACATAGCACCTCGACATATGAAAGCAATTAAAGATACAAATAATAACTTGGTTGCAGCTTTAGATAAAAATGATTCTGTTGGCATTATGGATAGTTATTTTCCCGAAGCTGACTTTTTTGTTGAATACGAGAGGTTTGATAGACATCTAGATTTATTAAAAAGAAAGGGTACTTATATAGATTATGTCAGCATCACAACACCTAATTATTTACATGACTCACATATAAGGTTTGCTTTGCGGCAAAATGCACATGCGATTTGTGAAAAGCCATTAGTTTTGAATCCTCACAATATAGATGCTCTTCAGCTGGTAGAGAAGGAAACAGGAAAAAATATTTATAATATTTTACAGTTACGCTTGCACCCAAGCATTATCAAATTGAAAGAAAATGTAAGGAAAGAACTTTCAAAAAAACCTAATAAAATATTCGAAGTTGACTTAACTTATTTAACCAGCCGGGGTCATTGGTATTTTACCTCTTGGAAAGGTGATGAGCATAAGTCTGGAGGTATAGCCACTAATATAGGCGTTCACTTTTACGACATGCTAGCTTGGGTGTTTGGAGATATTAAACGTAATGAAGTACATCTAAAGAAAGAAGATGCTAGCTCGGGTTATTTAGAGTTTGAAAATGCTAGAGTTCGATGGTTTTTATCTGTTAACTATGATTTCTTACCCGATGAAATAAAAAGACAAGGACAAAGAACTTATCGCTCGATTACCGTGGATAATCAAGAAGTTGAATTTTCAAGCGGCTTCACTGATTTACACTCTGTTAGCTATCAGCATATTTTGTCTGGTCAAGGGTTTGGGTTAGAAGAGGCTAGAAAAAGTATTGAAATTGTAAGTGCGATTCGAGAGCAAGCAGTAGTGCAAAACCCGTCTGAATTTCACCCTTACTTAAGAAAGGTTTCTGCGTAATGTCGAATTATCAAGTACATGAAAGTGCCATTATAGATGATGGAGCCAAAATAGGAGAAGGTTCTAGAATATGGCACTTTGTGCATGTCTGTGCTGGAGCTCGCATAGGCAGAAAGGTGTCTTTAGGACAGAATGTATTTGTTGGTAACAAGGTTGTTGTTGGAGACAGCTGTAAGGTCCAAAATAATGTGTCTATTTACGATAATGTTTATTTGGAAGAGCAGGTTTTTTGTGGCCCAAGCATGGTTTTTACCAATGTATATAACCCTCGTTCTGGAATAGAAAGAAAAGATGAATACCTTAACACAATAGTAAAAAAAGGAGCGACTTTGGGTGCAAATTGTACAATCGTCTGTGGGGTCACTATAGGTGATTTTGCATTCATTGGTGCAGGAGCAATGGTAAATAAAAATGTAAAACCTTATGCATTAATGGTTGGGGTGCCAGCAAAGCAAATAGGCTGGATGAGCGAATATGGAGAACAGCTAGATATCTCAGTTAAAGGTAACGGAGAAACTACTTGTTCCCGTACAGGGCAAAAATATAAGCTCACTAATGGTTGTTTGGAAAAAGTAGAATAAGCGAATGAATTTTATAGATCTAGGTGCTCAATATAGAAACTTAAAGGATAAGATTGATAAAAGAATTAATGCTGTATTGAGTCATGGTAAATATATCATGGGTCCAGAGGTATTTGAGTTTGAACAAAAGCTAGCGGACTATATTGGAGTTAAACATGCAATTAGTTGCGCAAATGGAACTGATGCACTTCAACTATGTATGATGTGTTTAGATGTCAAACCTGGTGATGCGGTTTTTTGTCCAACCTTTACTTTTTTTGCTACTGCAGAAGTCATTGCTATGGCTGGCGCCACGCCAATCTTTGTTGAGTCAGATAACAGTACCTTTAATATATGCCCTATAGATTTGGAGAAGCGGATTAAAGGGGTTTTAGAAGAAGGAGTATTAAATTTAAAGTCTATCATTAGTGTAGATTTATTTGGACTACCAGCTAATTACCCTAAATTAAAAAAAATAGCCCAAAAATATGGTTTAATTTTAATCGAAGATGCAGCGCAAGGGTTTGGTGGGCAAATTGGAGATAAAAAGGCAGGCAGTTTCGGTGATATTTCAACAACAAGTTTTTTTCCTGCTAAACCTCTTGGTTGTTATGGTGATGGTGGAGCGGTTTTTACAGATAATGATGATTTTGCAGAGTTGATTAAATCATACCGAGTCCATGGAAAAGGAAGTGATAAATACGATAATGTTAGGGTTGGAATGAACAGCAGGCTGGATACACTTCAGGCTGCAATATTGTTAGAAAAGTTATCTGTTTTTCCTAAAGAAGTAGAGCTTAGAAATGAAATCGCCAATCTATACAATAATAGTTTGCCTGATGACTTTGTTGTTCCTCAAATCCCTCCGGGGTATGTTTCTTCCTGGGCGCAATATACGCTGATGGTTGATGATAGAGAGCATTTGATGCAGAAACTTAAATCGAAGGACATTCCTAGTATGATTTATTACGCAACCTGCATGCATCAGCAGTCAGTATTTAAAGACATGAATCATTTGGCAAAGTTCCCAGTTTCTGAGAGTATTGCCTCGTCGGTTATGAGCTTACCTATGCACCCTTATCTTCAAAGTGATGATATCAAAAAAATCAGCAGTATCTTACAAGATTAATTTTTTAAGGGTTAATGTTCCCTTTGAATTATTTTGTGTTGTTTTTTTATTTAGCGGCATGCTGAAAAGCTGGAGCATTTTGCTAAGCTTTCCCATTCCTGATGTGACTTTGCTTTCTATTGTGATAATTGCTGCGACTTTATTTTATGATTTGCTAAACGAGCGACTTGTTTGGGATGCGAAGTATAACTTTGCAATGCTAATGATTGTAAGCTTTTGCTTATTAATATTGTTTTCTATATTGTTTTCTTATGGAACTGATTATCCTGCCGTAAAAAGCGCATTATTTTTTATAAACTTATTTGCGTTTACTATACCGTTAGTCTCAAGGCGGGTGAACTTGAAAAAGTTTTTAAAATTATTTGTTACGGCTACTATTTTAATGAGCATTGTTTTTTTTATTTTGCAGCTTGGGATTCAAGTAGGTGTTTTTTCAGTAAACCCTGAACAATATAAAAGCTTTGAAGGTAATAGTCTAGTTTTGGGCGAGCTGATAGGGGTAAGTTTTTTAATCGTTGCATATGGAAAAGCTAAACTTTTATTTAAAGTTCTAATTCTTGCTTTATTAGGCCTTTTATTGTTTTTGACAGCGGCGCGAGGCCCTGGATTGTTTTTGATTTTAGTATTGCTTTTAAGCATTTTATGGGGTCTTTTTACATATAAACTGCCTTTAAAAATAAAGGGCAAAGCTTTAATTGGCGCTATAGGCACAACTTCTATATTGATAGTGTTTTCACTTTATGGTCTTATTAGTTTAAGCAAAAATGAAAACTTGAATGAGGTTTTTGAAAAAAGCTTTAGTCGTTATGAACTGTTGCTTAGCGAGGATAAAGGCAGTTCCGTAAATACACGAGTAAAGCACTTTCAGGACACCTTAGAGTTAATAGAAAAGAATCCTGTTTTAGGTTATGGGATTGGTAGTTACGGCAAAGTTGTTAACGGCATTGATGGCAGAGGTTATCCTCATAATATTATCTTAGAGATATGGTTTGAGCTCGGAATACTAGGGATGATTATATTTGTCGCACTTATTTTTTATTCGGCGTTTTATGCTTTTCACAATAAAGATAAGCTTATGTTCTTTATATTACTTTTTTTTATTATGAATATGATGAAGTCGTCTTCATTAGTTGACCTAAGAGCTTTTTTCTTTTTCTTGCCGCTAACATTTGTAAAAAAATTAGATAGTTAATATGAATATTGTACATATATCAAATGATTTCTTATATCAAAAGCTATACCCTAACCTTGTTGAAGAGTTTGCCAATCAGAATATAGAGCAGCGGATATACATTCAATGTAGAGATAGTAGTGAAATTGATGCCTTTAAAACCTCTAAAGCTTCCGTGTTTGCTTCTCACATTTACAGATTTTGGATGAAATTCTTTTATGGTTTTCGAATAAAAGTGATAGCTAAGGATTTTTTAGAACGCAATATTGTTGATGCAAAGTCCATCATTTTTTCTCACTTTCTAATTACTGACGGAGGGGTTGCCCTTGAGGTTAAAAAGCAAAAAGGAACAAAGTACATAGTTGCAGTAAGGAATAGTGATATAAATCATTATTTAAAGATGAGGCCATGGCTTAAGGAAAAAGCTAAAGAAATAGTTCTTAATGCTGAAAAAATAATCTTTTTGTCACCTACTTATAAGAGTAGATTGAAAGAGATTCTCTCTTGTCAGCAAACCTCAATGTATATCGAGCAAAACTCAGCTCTTATTGGAAATGGCATTAGTGACAATTGGCTGGCAGATATAGAGCTCTCGACTCCCGAAAAAGAATTAAAACTTTTGTATTTTGGAGAGTATTCTCAAAATAAAAATGTGGACTCAATTATTGCTGCTTTAAATGTTCTCAATGAAAGAGGGGTTTCATCTAGGTTAACTTTGATCGGGGAGTATGGCAATGCTTGCGATGAAATCTTGAAGATGGTTTCTCAGAATGACAAGGCAAGCAGTTTGCCCAAAATATCTGATGAGAAGGCTTTAATCAGGGAAGTTGATAAGCATGATATTTTTATCATGCCGTCAAAGACAGAAACATTCGGTGTGGCTTATATTGAAGCTATGGCACGAGGAATCCCTGTTGTGTATTCAAAAGGACAAGGGATAGATGGTTACTTTGAAAAAAATACTGTTGGGTGCGCCGTTGAAGCCACTGATTCTGATGCTATTGCTCAGTCTGTCGAGCTTATAAGTAAGAATTATCTAGAGTTCTCAAAAAATGCAACTATTGCTTCCAAAAAGTTTTCTTGGTCATCAATAGTTAAATCTTATATTAATATTATTAGGAAAATTTAGGTCGTTATGAAAATTGAAAATTCAGTGGTTTTAGTAACAGGCGGTACTGGCTCATTTGGTAATTTTATCGTAAATAGGCTTTTGAAGTTAGGTGCTGCAGAAGTGCGCATTTTAAGTCGAGATGAAAAGAAGCAATATGATATGAAAATATTGCATAAAAAGAATCCGAAATTAAAGTTTTTCATTGGTGACATTAGAGATGCATCTAGAGTCAACGAGGTAATGCGAGGCGTTGATATTGTCTATCAAGCTGCAGCATTAAAACATGTACCTGTTTGTGAAGATGCGCCAATGGAAGCAGTTAAAACGAATATCAATGGAGTTGATAATGTCATAACAAGTGCGCTAAACGAAGGCGTTAAAAAATTTATTTCGATTAGTACTGATAAAGCTGTTAAGCCAGTTAATGTTATGGGGATGAGTAAGGCTCTTCAGGAGAAGTTAACAACAAACGCAAATCACTCCGTAAATAATGTTAGTACCAGGTTTTGTTGCGTAAGGTACGGTAATGTCATGAATTCTCGCGGTTCAGTAATTCCGTTTTTTAGAAATAAATTAGATGATGATGAAGTGCTTCCTATAACAGATGAAGGAATGACGCGCTTCTTGTTAACGCTTGAAGATGCCATTGACTTAGTGATGTTCGCTACGGAGCATATGAAAGGTGGGGAAATATTTGTTAAAAAGTCACCTGCAGCTAAAATTACTGATATCGCTAAAACATTGGCTCATATGAAAGGCAAAGAGTTTAATTATCATGTTATTGGAAAGTTTCCAGGTGAGAAATTGCATGAGGTTTTAATTTCCGAAGAAGAAATGCAAAGAACTCAAGATATGGGAGATTATTTTGTTGTACATCCTTGGTGGGACAAATCAAAATATGAAGTGGTCAATTTTGAGTATGAATCTAGTACAGATTTAGTTTCTTCAGTTGAAGATATTAGTAAACTAATAGAAAGCTCTGACGAAGAGTTTAATAACATTGGTTACAGAGCAGGAGAGTTCAGCATCTTATGATATCTATACCGTTGGTAAAACCTTTTTTACCTCCTAAAGAAAAGTTAATGCCAGAACTTGAAGGCATAATTTATAGTGGTTATATAGCTCAAGGAGACGCTGTTGAAACATTTGAGTCTCAAATGAATGAGTTTTTGCAAGTTGACTATGGGCTTAGTTTAAACTCTGGGACATCAGCATTACAATTAGCACTTACAGTAGCTAATGTTGGAATTGGGGATGAGGTTATATCAACACCTTTAACTGCAGAACCTACAAACACCGCTATAGTTCAGTCTGGAGCAAAATTGGTTTTTGCTGACATAAGTACAAATGATGGTAATATTTCAGTAGATTCCTTAAAAAAACAAATTACAGATAAAACAAAGGCTATCGTAATTGTTCATTACGCGGGATATCTTTGCGATATAAATGAAATTAGCAAGCTTTGTAAAAGCAGGGGCATAATTTTAATTGAAGACGCTGCCCACGCTCTAGGTTCCAAGTATGAAGGTCGGCACATAGGTGATAAGTGCGACTTCACCGCGTTTTCTTTTCAGGCGATAAAGCATATGACAACGGTGGATGGGGGGTATCTAACATTTTCTAATGCTAATAATTATAAAAGGGCAAAAAAGCTTAGGTGGTTTGGTTTGGATAAAAGTAAACCTCGGGCTGATAATCGAATAATAGAGTCTGGCTTTAAATATCATATGAACAATGTTAATGCTACATTTGGATTAGTACAGCTATGTTATTTGCAAAATAATATAAATAAACATAAAAGAAATGCTGAGTTTTATAATCAGCACCTATTAAATGTTGAGCATATTGAGTTGTGTGCTGTAGATAAGTATTCAGAACCAAGTTATTGGCTTTACACCATGAAAGTGAAAAATGGTTTGCGAGATAATCTGAGTGAGTATTTGCAGGAGCATGGTGTAGGTGCTTCCACTCTTCATACTCGTAATGATGTTCACCCAGCATTTAATTCAGGTGAGCTTTTAGAGTTGCCAAACTTAGAAGCCTTTGCTAAGGAGTTTATTCATATACCTTGTGGCTGGTGGGTATCGGAAAATGATGCTAAAAACATAGTCTCCTTAATTATAGAGTGGGCGGAAAGTGTTTAAACTTGTCGATGTTCCAAGTATTAATTTTAACCCTAGTGAATTACAAGAAATATTTAATTCTGGACAGATCGCAGATGGAGAATATGTAAAGCAATTAGAGAAAGCATTTTCGAAATTGTTCAGTACTAAAAATATTGTTGCTGTTAATTCAGATTCGTCAGCAGTTTTTCTCTCTCTTAAAGCACTTTGTATTGGGCCTGGTGACGTCGTTATAATGTCCCCAATGACTTGCTTGGCGGTTAGCATTCCAGTTATTCAAACTGGCGCATCAATTAAGTGGTGTGATGTCGACAGAACATCAGGAATGCTAAGCGTTGACAGTTTAAGAGAAATGAACCTTGATAATGTTAAAGCACTTGTAGTAACTCACTGGGCAGGCAATGTTGCAGATTTAAGTGAAATTAATAAGTTTGCCAGAAGCAAAAAGATTGCGGTATTAGAAGATGCGACTGAAGCAATGGGCTCATTATACAAAGATAGCATGCTTTCGGTTACCGATAGCGACTTTGTCATTTATTCACTAGGGCCTGTTAAGCATATAACGGCAATTGAGGGCGGGTTAATACTATGCAAAGATCCGATACACTTGGCGACAATAAGCAGATTAAAACGTTTTGGATTGGATCGAAAAAACTTTAGAGATAGTGATGGCGAAATTGATCCTAAAAGCGATGTTAATATGGTTGGTGGAAATTACTCCTTTAATAATATTAATGCTTTTTTCGCATTGCAACAGATAAAAAAATTTGACTCGGTCACCGATTCTTTTCGAAAAAATAGAGCTAGGCTAATCAAAATACTAAAAAAATATGACTTCATAGAACCTAGCGAAACTTGTTCAAGCTCAGATCCGTGCTCTTGGGTTATGTCAACACTTACTCCTTTTCAGCTACCATTGCTCAGATTCTTAAAAAACAATGGAATTATAGTGTCCAAGCTCCATTTAAAAAACTATTCTTATAGCTGCTTTGGAGATTCGAATTTAGCTTCTCCGCTTGATGGTGTAGAGCAATTTCAAAGAACCGTTCTTTGCTTGCCGTGTCACCCCAAGTTGACCGATGAGTACTTTTTGAAGCTTGATATATTGTTAAAAAAATTTGGAGAGGAAAATGAAAGCTGAGGCAAATATTATAAAAGGCAAAGGCAACACTATAGCAGACACCGCTATAATAAAGTTAGGCGAAAATGCGAAGTTAATCATTGGTGACTTTAATTATATTGGTGAGCAAGTTTGTATTGAAGTTGCTGATAACGCTTCTATCGTAATCGGCGATTGCAACCGTATAGGTAAGAATGCAAAGTTTTTAGTCGATAAGAATGGAATGACGATTGGAGACTGGAATGTTCTTCACGACAATATGCTAATAATGGGTGGGAAAGGTTTATCGATAGGGCATAATGGCTGGTTTGGTCAAAACACTATACTAGATGGCTCGGGAAAACTAATTATAGGTAACGGCGCCAGAGTTGGGATGTATTCTCAAATATGGACGCATGTGGCTTCAGGTGAGCAAATTGAAGGTTGCCAGCTGTTTGGAGATAGTCCCACAGAATTAAAAGATGATGTTTGGTTGGTTGGGAGTTGTTTTGTAGGCTCAGGTGTCACTATAGGAAAGAAGACTATTTGTCTTGCGGGATCAAATATTACAAAAAATACAGATGAGAAGTCCGTTTATGCAGGCATGCCTGCAAAAAAAATGGAGAAGCTAAACTTTTGGAAAGAAGTAACGATAAACCAAAAGCTTAAAATGCTTTTAAGCTGGTTGCAAAACGAAGATTTTTTAGCACAAAACAATATAGATTTTCAGTTAATAAATATTGCGAATGGTCAATTTATAAGCTTAACTCGCAATAATCAGAAAGCCATTTTTGGGGAAAAGCCAGAAAATCATTTTGAACATTCAAATGCATTATTTTGCTTGTCTACAAAGCGGTATAACAAGACTAAATCTGAACTCGAGAGGATAGTATATAAATACCTCTACGGAAATAAGGCCAGGTTTTTACCTGGGTTAATTACCTAGCGAGAATAAAACAAGTGCTAAAAAAAGTTATAGCAAACATTCTGCCTAGAGCTTGGAACTCTTTGTCTATATTCCTATTGCTCCCAATATATATAAGTGTATTGGGTGTAGAAGGTTATGGGGTAGTCGCATTCTTTGGTGTTTTATTGGGAACTATTGCGTTTGTAGATTCCGGTTTGACATCTACTGTAACAAGGGAGATGGCCGCCTCATTAGTTACCAGAAACAATGAGTCTGATATAGTTGTAACGTTAGAGCGATGCTACTTCCTAATTGTAACAGTTTTTTTTTTAATTTCTCCATTAATCGAAAATTGGTTCCTGCTCAACTATTTAAAAGGTGTCGCATTTGCTCAACAGATATATTATTTAATGATAAGTGCAGCTTTATTGACAATGGTGGGAAACTTTTATATTGCTGCCATGATAGGAAAAGAACGTCAGATACTTGCTAATTCACTTTTATTGATTGCCAGCTTACTCAAAACTATTATTGGGTTAATAGCAATTTTTGTATTCGAAGAGTTGTTGCTCGCTTTCTTTATTTCTCAAGTCATTATGTGTCTAGCGATAGTCATAGCTTTTAGATATATACTATTAAGTAATATATTAAAAGAGTCAATATCCAGAAAGTTTTGTTCAGATGTTTTAACGAGAAATTTAAAATTTACGGGAGGGTTGTTTTTAATAAGTGTTATTGCTTCTATTAACACTCAGGTAGACAAGATTTTTGTAAATAGCATGGAAGGATTGACTGTTTTTGCAAGTTATGCCGCGGCAGCAGCAATTGCACAGCTACCATTGCTAATAGCTTCGCCTATAGGAAGAGCGTATTATCCATCGACAGTTGTTCATGCAGAGCGTGGTGATAAGAAATCGTTAATAGGTATTTCTATTAATTCAAATAGATTATTTGTTTTTTTAGCAGGCTTGTTGCTTTATTCGATATACTTCTTGAGCGAGGAGCTTTTTCCTCATTGGTTGAAGGAGGGATCCATGTCCACAGAGGTGTTGGCATTTTTTCCTATACTGTTTTTAGCCAATCTTGCTATTGGTATGCAGGTTTTTGTTTTTAATATTGCCTTAGCTTTCCAATATACCAAGATAAATGTTTATCTCGGTATATTTAATGCATCGCTGATGTTATTTTTAGTTCCTCATTTATTAGATAAGTATGAGATTAATGGGATGCTTTTAGGTTTGCTGACTATTAATTGGATTATATTTTTTATGTATTCTGCTTTTGTGTTTTATAAATTTAAAATGCCGCAATTTTTTACCTGGTTAACTAAAACACTTATAACGCCCTTGCTCTTGCTCTTTGGGGTAAGTTATTTAACGTCACTGCTTGTAGTTTTTTTTGGAAATGTTTTTTATATGAAGGTGGTAGTGGTGTTGATTATGGTATCTTTGGCGATATTCATTCAAGGTCTCTTAAGCGGTGGCCTTGACAAGCTTTTCTTATTTTCAAAAAAAGAGTCGGTATAACATGAAACCGTTATTAACAATACTAATACCAACTAAAAATCGTGAAAGATACTTAATTGATATATTGCAGAGTATTAATACGTGGAAACATAATAACTTTGAGGTGATCGTTCACGATAATAGTGAAAATAATGTACTAGAGGAGCTAATCAAGCCACTCCTTGAAGATTCAAGAGTACGCTACTATCACGTTAAAGAGTGGCTTGCTGGTGTTGATAATTTTGAAAAAGCGCTGGATTTAGCTGAAGGTGACTTTGTTACCATGATTGGTGATGATGATGGGATAATGCAAGAAGTGATTTTGGCTGCAGAGTGGATGAAACAAAATAGCGTAGAGGCCTTATTGCCTACTAGAGGGCATTATACTTGGCCAGATTTAGAGTACCGCTATAATAATGATTATTTTAATAGTGTCTTAAGAATTGATGAGCAGTTTAATAGTACAGTAAGTAAAGTTAATCCTATTGATGAACTTCAGAAAGTTATTAGGGCGGGTGCTTCTACGTTAGGAGATATGCCTCGTTTATACTATGGTATCGTATCTAAGAAAAGACTGGATGATGTAAAAGAGTTAACAGGTCGTTTCTTCCCTGGGCCAAGCCCTGATATGGCTAATGCAATCTCAATGTCATTAGTAGTAAAGAGTTTCATGAAAATTGACTTTCCATTATTTATCTCCGGAAACTGCTCTTCAAGCACGGCAGGAATGGGAGCAAAACATTTGCATGAAGGTAATATTGAAGAAATTCCTTTCCTACCAAAAAATTGTAAAGAAGAGTGGGAGCCTGAAGTTCCATTGTTCTGGTCTGGCCCAACTATATGGGCTGAGGCAGCCATTAAAACTTTAAAGAAAATGAAGCGGGATTCGTATTTGAAAAGATTTAATTACGCCTCACTATATGCGCGGTGTTTAATTTTCAATAGAAATAACTCCAGTAAAACTTATACTAAAATAAGGCAAAATAACGATTTTTTGTTATATGTAAATATCATAAAACATTGGTGTTATATTTGGTCTGTTCGTTTATATAACTTAATTAACAAAAGAAAGCTGTTCAAATCCAAAAAAAATGGCTTAATTGAAATTAAAGAACAAAAAAGTATATCCGCTTGTATAGATGCCTTCAATGATCATGTTGTAACTTCAAAGCAAGAGTTGCTTTTATCTGAAATAAGAAAGGGACTTCATAAATGAATTATATAAAAGGCTTAGATGGTTTGAGAGCTATTAGTATTATTCTGGTTTTGCTTTTCCACTCTGAGCTAAATATTGGTTATTACTTGATAGGTTGGAGCGGAGTTACATTTTTCTTTGTAATATCAGGTTTTTTAATTACGTCTATTCTTCTTAAACAGCGAGGTGAAGACGATTATTTTAAGCGCTTTTTTATTAGGCGAGCACTTAGGATTTTTCCTGTATATTTCCTCTTGTTAATTATTATTTTTATTGTCGAGTTGAAAGTAGGAAGGTTGGAGTTCACGCAAGCTGCTTTTTATATGGGTTATATTCAAAATTATATATATTTTGTTGATGTGCCTAGAATAGATATGTTAAATCATACTTGGTCACTGGCTATTGAAGAGCAGTTTTATTTATTGTGGCCTGTGCTTGTTTTCTTTCTAAATTTAAAAAGATTGTTTAAACTCTCTCTTATTTTGATGGTCTTGGGTATATTGTTTAGGCTGTATTTTGATTTCTCCTCTAACGAGCTTAGTAGGTTTTATTTAGTAACACCGCTACCTTCAGCAATAGACTCGCTGGCAATTGGTTCAATTTTGGCTGTGACTTTTATGTCGGGGATGGTAAAAGAAACCTTACTTAGAATTTCGAAATTTACTATATTTCTAGGCCTTATCGGTTCGCTTGCTATAATTATCTATATAGGCTCTTACACAAGCTCGGACAACAGCTTTATTGCTGGTCTTTTGGAGGTGGGTGCTGGAAAATACACGCAATATAAGCACGGACACTTTATCCTAACGGCATTATCTGTTTTTTATGCAGGTATAATATTGAATATAACAGCCAATCAAAAGAGTGCAGTAGTTGGCTTTTTGGAAGTTAAGCCAATTTCATTCGTTGGTAAAATTAGTTATGGAATATATTTGTATCATCTTCCGGTTTTTATTGCCATTAATTATGTGTTTAGAAACTACGTACCTGAGCTTGCTCATGTTGCTGTTTTTATTATTCAAGTACTCATAACTTTCATTATATCTTACTTATCATGGGTATTCTTTGAATCAAAATTTCTGAAACTAAAAGCTAAGTACTAAAATTATAGGAGTAGATCTTGATTGTAATTCTTGACTATGGAGTAGGGAACTTAAAATCTATACAAAATATGATAAGAAAAGCGGGGGGGGAAGCAGTCATAAGCTCTAACAAAGAGCTTGTAGCAAAAGCTTCTACAGTGATATTGCCAGGAGTAGGAGCCTTTGACCATGGTATGGAAAAGCTTCACGAGTTAGGATTTGTTGAGTTATTAAAAAACTTAGTGTACGAGAAGGGTGTTATGATTTTAGGGGTATGCCTTGGAATGCAATTACTTTTTGAGAGAAGTGAAGAAGGTAGCTTAGATGGCTTAGGTTTTATTAAAGGCACAGTAAAGCGTTTTCAATTTAAAAAAGAGCAAAATTTAAAAGTTCCTCACATGGGGTGGAATATTGTAAATCCGATAGAAAATGCTTTTCTATATAAAAACTTACCAAACAATGCTCGTTTTTACTTTGTGCATTCGTTTTACGTTGAGTGTGAGCGTGAGCAAGATATTCTTGCTACGGCAAGTTATGGCTTAGACTTTGCCTGCTCAGTAAATTCTGGTAACGTTTTTGGCGCTCAATTTCATCCTGAAAAAAGTCATAAGTTCGGTATGCAGTTTTTCAAGAATTTTTTGGAATATATCAATGCTAGCAATTAGGGTTATACCTACACTTTTACTCAAAAATTCGGGTTTAGTAAAAGGGGTTAATTTTAAAAATCACAAATATGTCGGTGATCCAATTAATGCGGTTAAAATTTTTAATGAAAAAGAAGTTGATGAGCTCGTTTTTTTGGACGTGAGCGCTACTAATGAAAATAGAGAACCTGATTATCGCTTGATTGAAGATATTGCCTCTGAGGCATTTATACCTTTCGGCTATGGGGGAGGCATTACTAATATAAAGCAAGTAAAGAAAATTATTAGGTTGGGTGTAGAAAAAGTAATTATAAACACATCTGCTATTAATGATTTAACTCTGATAACTGACGCCGCAAAATTCGCAGGTTCTCAAAGTGTAGTAGTTTCTATAGATACGAAAAAAAATTTTTTAGGGAAGTATCGAGTAGCTACTAATAGTGGATTAACATTAACAAAACTAGATCCTATAGAGCTCGCAGTTGCTTGTGAAAAAGCCGGAGCGGGTGAGGTAATGTTGACTTCTATAGATAATGAAGGGACCTCAAAGGGCTATGATTTAGATCTAATTAACAAGATTTGTACAAGCATAACCATACCTGTCGTAGCTTCCGGCGGCGCCGGAAGTTTAGAACATTTCAAACAAGCAATTGACTCTGGTGCATCAGCTGTCGCGGCAGGGAGTTATTTCATATTCCATGGCCGTCATAAAGCGGTTTTAATAACGTATCCAGAGTATGAACAACTAGAGCAACTTTTTAAAGAGTAGTTATAATGAGAGATTACCAAGAATGTAATCGCTGTATCATGAACACAGCAGTAGATAGAAATATAAATTTTGATGCGGAAGGGGTCTGTAATCATTGTAATCGATATGATGAGCTTATTGAGTCCCGTGTTTTTAAAGGCGATCTTGCCAAAGATAAGCTCGCTGCATTAACTAATAAAATAAAGGAAAGTGGCAAGGGCAAAGATTATGACTGTCTAATTGGAGTTAGCGGCGGAGTTGATAGTACCTATGTCGCGTATTTAACTAAACAGTTGGGCTTGAGGCCACTTGCTATCCATTTTGATAATGGATGGAATTCCGAGTTAGCTGTGAAAAATGTTGAAAAAGTACTCAAAAAGTTAGATATAGATTTAATTACATATGTCATAGATTGGAATGAGTTTAAAGATTTACAGTTATCCTTTTTGAAAGGCTCGACACCTGATGGCGAAATCCCAACAGATCATGCAATCGGGGCTTTACTTTGGAAGGAAGCTCTTAAGCATAATATAAAATATATTATATCGGGTATGAATTTTACAACTGAATCTATTAGTGTGCCAGATTGGTCATACGGTCACTCTGATTGGAAATATATCAAGTCAGTGCATAAAAAATTTGGTTCAGTTAAGCTTAAAACTTATCCACACTTCGGTTTTTTATTTTTATTTTATGTGAATTTCTTACGCGGTGTTCGTAATGTCTCTATTCTTAATTATATTGATTATAATAAAGAGAAAGTAATGAGGGTTTTGGAGGATGAACTAGGTTGGGTTTATTACGGAGGGAAACACCATGAATCAATTTATACCAGGTTCTACCAAGGTTATATATTACCCCAAAAATTTAAAGTAGATAAAAGATACGGACACTTGTCTGACTTAATCAATGCAGGACAAATAAATAAGCAAAGTGCGTTAAAAGAAGTTGATAGTGAGCCTTATTCAGTGGACTTGCAAAAACAAGATGTAGAATACGTTTGTAAAAAGTTTAATATAACGTTGCAAGAGTTTAACTCAATAATGGAAACTGAAATTAAATCATTTAGGGACTATCCAAATTCATATTCGTTTGTTCAATTTTTAAGAAAAACGGTTAACACTCTAAGAAGACTTGGACTTTATCCTAAGTAAGCATTTGTGATTCCCTTATAAGGCACCATTATCTTTCATGACTGAGCTTTAAATATGAATGTTATTTATATAAATCATTATGCAGGTTCTTATTCTCAGCCGCGGGAATGGAGGCCATATTATTTATCGAAAGGATTTAAGCATTATGGCGCAAACGCGTCTGTGATTACGGCTTCATTTCACCATCTTCAAAAAAAACATACTAATGTTCAAGAGCAGAGTATACTCCAAAAAGATGTAGATGGTATAAATTACACATGGTTAAAAACTCCCCAGTATGAAGGTAATGGTATCAAGAGAATATTGAATATGTTTGCTTTTGCTAAGAGTGTATTCAAAACAAACCCTGTACTTGAGCTTGGCTTGCCTAAACCTGATCTAATTATTATCTCTTCTGCACATCCTTTCCATCTATTAGGTGGATTAAGGTGGGCTAAGAAATTTAATGCTAAGGTTTATTTTGAGGTGCGTGACGCTTGGCCTTTAAGCTTAAATTTGTTGTTAGGTTTAAAAAAGTGGCATCCATTTTCTCTTTGGTTAAGCTTTTTCCAATATTTAGGCCTCAAATTCACAGATAAAACCATTGGGTTAGCTAGTAATATCGAACCTTATCTTATTTCTAAAGGGTTAAGTAGTGGTAAGTTTTTGTACGTATGTAATGGTATAGATGAAGCTCAACCTTTATCAGATACATGTGTTCATGATGAGCAGCTAACAAGTATACGGAGAAAATATAAAAGAGTATTAATGTATACGGGTTCGTTAGGATTACCTAATGCTATGGATGGCGTTATTGATGCCATGAATACTATAAATGAGGATGATATTGCACTAATTATTATTGGTAACGGCTTGGAAAAGCAAAGCCTTATTAAGCGGTCTTTAAATTCTAATGTTTTCTTCTTAGAGCCAATACCTAAAGATGAAATTCAGAGAGCTTTAGCATATTCAGATATATGCATTATTGCATGGCAAGATCTTGAGCTATATAAATATGGTGTTAGTCCAAATAAAATATTTGACTACATGTGGGCTAAAAAACCTATTATACAAGCTTTAAGCTCTACAAATAACCATGTCTCGTTATCAGGTTGCGGCGTTAATATTAATGCCCAAAATATTAATGATATAAGAAAAGCAATCATAGAAATGTCTTTATTAGATGAATCAGAATTAATCCAGCTAGGCAAGAAAGGTTATAATTTTCTTATGGATAATTTTGAGTATAAAATTCTAGCAAAAAAAATCTTGGATTCAATGGAATAATATGGCTCGGTTAATAAAAAGGTTTATAGATATATTTGTAAGCTTGCTTTTACTTTTCTTGTTATCACCACTAATGCTATTGGCATTTTTAGTTGTAGGGTTTAAATTAGGTTGCCCTGTAATTTTCAAACAAGCAAGACCTGGTTTGAATGGAAATGTTTTTTATTTAATTAAGTTTAGAACAATGCTAAATCAAAATGAAGAGCAGTCACTTACGGATGAAGAAAGAATAACCAAGTTTGGTAGTATCCTTAGAGCTGCATCCGTGGATGAGTTGCCCAGCTTATTAAATGTCCTGAAGGGGGATATGAGCTTAGTAGGGCCACGTCCGTTGTTAGTAGAGTACTTGCCTTTATACAACGAAGAACAAGCCAGAAGGCACTTGGTTAGGCCTGGAATTACTGGCTGGGCACAAGTTAATGGACGCAACGCTATTAGCTGGGAAGATAAATTTAAACTCGATGTGTGGTATGTTGATAATCAAAGCTTACTGTTAGACATAAAAATACTGTTTCTAACTGTGAAAAAAGTCTTCGTCAGAGAAGGTATTAGTGCAGAGGGCCATGTCACTATGGAAAAGTTTAAAGGATCTAAAGAATGAAAACACTAGCCCTGATAGGTGCAAGTGGTCACGGCAAGGTTGTTGCAGATCTGGCTGAGAATTTAGGTTATAGCGTTCACTTTTATGATGACAACTACCCGAAAACAGATACGGTAGGCGTCTGGTCAGTAAAGGGAACCCTAGCTGATTTACTTGAAGCAGAAAACCGCCCGGAGTTTGCTTTTGTCGCTATCGGTAACAATCATATCCGAGAAGTTATAATTCAGAAGTTAGAAAAGGTAGGTTTTTCAATTCCTGCGTTAATTCACCCAACAGCAGTGATTAGTAAGTATGCAGAAATAGGCCCCGCAACAGCAATATTAGCCGGTGTGGTTGTCAATCCTTTCGTAACAATTGGTAAGGGATGCATTATTAACACAAGAGCAATTATAGAGCATGATAATTCTATTGAGGACTTTGTGCATATTTCCCCTGGAGCTTGCCTAGCCGGCAATGTAAGTGTTAACAAATACTCATGGGTTGGAATTGGTTCAAGTGTTAAACAAGGTTTAACCATTGGCCAGAATTCAATTGTTGGTGCAGGTTCATCAGTCGTTAATAATATTCAAGATAATTTAATAGTTGCTGGAACTCCAGCAAAGAAGTTGAGAACTAGAGAATGTTAAATACAAAATTTTCACCATGGCCTTCTTTTACTGAAAAGGAAGCGGATGCAGTAAAAAATGTTGTTATATCAAATAAAGTAAATTACTGGACTGGTAGTGAGTGCCGTGAGTTCGAAAAAGAATTTGCTGCATATACCGATTGTAAGCATGCAGTGGCTTTGGCTAATGGCACGGTAGCCTTGGACCTAGCATTACATGCACTTGAAGTAGGCAAGGGTGATGAGGTTATTGTAACTCCCCGTACCTTCTTAGCTTCCGTTTCAAGCGTTGCTAACGCTGGTGCTACACCTGTGTTTGCTGATGTTGATTTAAATTCTCAAAATATCGAAGCTCAAACTATCGAAGCGGTAATAACCGAGAAAACCAAAGCGATAGTTGTGGTTCACTTAGCCGGTATGCCTGCCGAGATGGATGAAATCATGGATTTAGCAGCTAAGCATGACATTAAAGTGATAGAAGATTGTGCTCAAGCGCATGGAGCAAAATACAAAGGAAAATCTGTCGGCTCTATTGGTCATATTGGCGCCTGGTCATTTTGTCAGGATAAAATCATGACCACCGGTGGAGAAGGGGGGATGGTTACCACAAATGACGAGCAACTATGGAAGAAAATGTGGTCATTTAAAGACCACGGAAAGTCATGGGATGCGGTTTATAATCGAGAGCACCCGCCTGGATTTAGATGGTTACATGAAAGCTTTGGGACTAATTGGCGTATGACTGAAATGCAAGCAGTTATTGGTCGTATTCAACTAGAGTATATGCCTGAATGGCACCAAAAACGCGTGTCTAATGCAGCTCAAATTGACATTGTGTTAAAAAAGCATAAGTTAGTTCGAATGGTCGAGGTTCCTAATAATGTGGTACATGCAGAGTACAAGCATTACTTCTTTATTAACGAAAGGTACTTAGCCTCAAGTTGGACAAGGGATAAGGTTGTTGATTATATTAATTCAAAAGGTGTTCCATGTTATCAAGGAAGTTGCTCGGAAGTTTATTTGGAAAAAGCTTTTGATAACACTAACTGGAGGCCAAGAGAAAGCTTGTTGAATGCTAAGCAACTTGGTGAAACTAGTATAATGTTGTTAGTACATCCAACTTTAACCGATATAGAAATAGAAAAAATGTGTGCAGTTTTAGATGATGCATTGCAACAAGCGACAGAATAAGTAAGGTTATTAATGGAGTAAACAAAGAATGTTTAATAGATTAACGGACTTAATGTTTACAATACCTAGAGCGCAAAAAAAGCTTATTGTTTTGGGTATTGATTTCTTTTTGGTTTCTTTGTCATATTATTTGGCAGTAAGCTTATCTCATAATAAATTTGTATATTCTTTTGCTGAAGCTGATTTCCCTCATTATTTTGTCTCAATATTGTTAACACTTTTGATATATTCTTTTTTGGGATTTTACAGTGTTGTAACGCGATATATAAATTTAAAAATATTAATTAAAGTTGCGTTGGGCTCTTTTATTTCAGCTCTTTCTACCGCTTTGATCAGCATAGTTATTTTTGAAACACCATATCTCTTATCAAGTGCTGTAATCTATATAGCGATGCTTTGTTTATTTGTGGGTGGAATCAGAGTTTTGCTAAAGGCTTATTTTAGTTCAAGACTAAACACCCAAAAACACAAAGTTATTATATATGGGGCAGGTTCTGCTGGTCAGCAACTTGCATTATCACTAATTAATGGTAATGAATATTTTCCAGTCGCGTTCATTGATGATGACCATTCTATCCAAAAATCATATGTACAAGGTTTAAAAGTCTATTCGTCAGATGAATTGCGAAAATTGACGAACTATTTCCAGCCACAGAAAATATTGTTAGCACTACCTAGTATCAGTAAAAAGAAGCGGAAAGAAATAATATCTCAAGTTGAAGTTTCTGGTGTGTCTGTACAAACAATCCCTGGCATTTCAGATATTGTTGATGGGAAAATGAAGATTGATGAATTTCAAGATGTTGATATAGATGATTTATTGGGTAGAGATGCGGTGCCACCAGATAATGAATTATTGACAAAAGATATTTTCAACAAAACAGTAATGGTTACTGGCGCTGGTGGCTCGATTGGTTCAGAGCTTTGTAGGCAGATTGTTCAATTGAAACCTCAACAATTGTTATTGTTAGAGGTTACCGAGTTCGCGCTTTACTCAATCGAAAAAGAGTTGAAGGATATTATAGTTCAGCAGAATCTTAATATTAGCATCCTTCCTTTTCTTGGTACTATACAAAATAAAAATCGTTTAAAAAATATTTTGTCAGCATATGAGGTTGATACTCTTTATCATGCTGCGGCGTATAAACATGTACCGATGGTTGAATATAATGTCGTCGAAGGTGTGAGGAACAATGTTTTTGGAACTTTAAATACAGCGCAAGCCTCTATTGAGGCTGGAGTTGAAACTTTTGTGCTTATTTCGACCGATAAGGCCGTAAGGCCTACTAACGTAATGGGTGCCACAAAAAGAATGGCAGAGTTGGTGCTTCAGGCGTTAGCAAAGACGGGCGCATCTACACGCTTTTGTATGGTTCGCTTTGGTAATGTTTTAGGGTCTTCAGGCTCAGTCGTCCCCTTATTTAAGAAACAAATCAAAGAAGGTGGACCTGTTACTGTCACACACCCAGACATTATAAGATACTTTATGACTATCCCTGAAGCTGCTCAATTAGTGATTCAAGCTGGAGCTATGGGTAAAGGTGGTGATGTATTTGTTCTAGATATGGGAGAGCCCGTTAAAATATCAGAACTAGCTAAGAAAATTATTTCATTGATGGGATTAGAATTGAAGTCATCAGATAATCCTAATGGAGATATTGAAATTGAATATTCTGGATTAAGACCAGGTGAAAAGCTGTATGAAGAACTACTTATTGGAGATAATGTTGCAGGAACAAAACATTCTAGAATTATGACTGCCGATGAGGTTCATTTAGAGTGGAATGAAATGGAAAAGGTATTACAACACTTAGATCAAGCTTGCCACAATTTTGAGCATCAAACTATTCGAAATATTTTGTTGAATGCGCCTACCGGCTTCAACCCGAGTGATGGAATTTGTGATTTAGTTTGGTCCAAAAAGCAAAATGACAATATAGTATCTCTCGAAGGGAAGGTTTGTAGTTAATATTTATTGCGAGATTTGGTTTCTGTGTTAAAATCTCGCTCGAAATAACAGTCGCGTAGCTCAGCTGGTTAGAGCACCACCTTGACATGGTGGGGGTCGGTGATTCGAATTCACTCGCGACTACCAAATTCAAATGCCTGCGATTGCAGGCATTTTTGTAGTTGTCTTATTTGAATTTGAAGCGCCGAAGTGGTTTGACAAAGTGCGTAGCATTTTGAACTGACTTTAGTCTGGCTCGAAGAGCAGGAGTGTAGCCCGCAGTAATTCACTCGCGACTACCAGATATTTAAATGCCGCTTTATCCGGCATTTTTTATGTCTTGAATCTAAATTGTTATTTAATAGGATGTTTTATCTTTAAACTCACAAAGATCTTCGATTAAACAGCTTCCACATCTTGGCTTTCTGGCGATGCAAGTGTAGCGGCCGTGGAGTATGAGCCAGTGGTGAGCGTCTAGTAGGAATTCTTTTGGGACGAACTTAAGTAAAGCTTCTTCTACTTTATTTACATTTTTACCTGGGGCTATTTTAGTGCGATTAGATACGCGGAATATATGTGTATCGACTGCCATAGCGATTTGTCTAAACGCTGTATTTAAAACTACATTAGCAGTTTTTCTACCTACGCCTGCTAGAGCTTCTAAGTCTTTTCGGTTATCAGGCACAATGGAGTTGTGCTTTTCAATTAAATCCTTACAGCAGGATATTACATTCTTTGCTTTGGAGTTAAATAGGCCAATGGTTTTAATGTATTCTTTGAGCCCATTTTCACCTAGCGCATAAATAGCTTCGGGAGTGTTGGCGACAGGGTAGAGTTTCCGAGTGGCTTTGTTAACGCCGACATCGGTTGCTTGAGCGGATAAAATTACTGCTATTAGCAATTCAAATGTAGAGTTATATTCTAATTCGGTTTCAGGATTAGGGTTTTCTGCACGTAACCTTTCGAATATTTCTTGTCGCTTTTTTTTATTCATTGACTAATTCCTTTTGCATAGTCCGACTTTTTGCTTTTTTATCGATGGCATTTTTTCCAGCTATGATTAAACCTAAAAAAACAAAAGCGCCTGGCGGTAAGATGGCAAATAGAAATTTTGAATCGGTAAGGTAAAAGGATAAATGCATATCCTTTGCCCAGTCGCCGAATAGTTGCTCAGCCCCATAGAAGAGAGTGCCTTGTCCAACTAGCTCCCTGATGGCGCCTAACAAACATAAAACTATACTAAAGCCAATACCTTGCATGATTCCATCTAATAGAGATGGTATGAATTTGTTCTTTGATGCGAAGGCTTCTGCACGTCCGATAATGGCGCAGTTGGTTACGATTAGTGGAATAAAAATACCTAGCGTTAAAAATAAATCGTAGGTGTAAGCATTCATTAATAAGCCAATATTGGTAACAAAGCTGGCAATCATCATTACAAAGATGGGAATTCGTATTTCTTTTGGAATATAGTTTCGTATTAATGACACTGAAGCATTGGAACCTGCTAATACAAGAGTAGTGGCAATACCTAAACCTAGGCCATTTACAAATGTATTGCTCACTGCTAGTAATGGGCACAAGCCTAATAATTGAACTAGAGCTGGATTATTATGCCAAAGCCCATTATTAATAATAGTTTTTGTTTCATTCATTAGTTTCACCATGGCAGTTATTAGCACCCTCAAAAATAACGACTTGCTTTTCATTGAAGTACTGTAGGGTTTTTGCCACTTGTTGGACTACCGCTCTAGGTGTAATGGTTGCGCCGGTAAATGCATCAAAGTCTCCACCATCTTTTTTAACTGTCCATTGGGAAATATTTGGCTCGATTAATGATTTATCATTAAAACCTAATACCCAATCACTTTTACGAAGTTCAATTTTATCACCCAATCCTGGAGTTTCATGATGTTCCGTTATTCGTACCCCAGAAATAGTGCCATCGGCATAAATTCCAATTACCATATGGATTTTCCCACTATAACCGTTAGGTGCTATTGACTCCAACACTGCCGCTACGGGTAGATCATCGTTGCGCATTCTATAAGCGCGAAGATGTTGCGATGTCTCAGAGCCTGTAAGTAAGGTGCAGTCCTTATAAACATCATTGTTATACAAGTCAGCATCCACCAATTGATCCAAGGTTCGAACAAGTGCAGCTTTCTTTTCTGATGTAATTGTGTCGCGTGTAATAAAATAAGTCAGACTAATTAACCCTACGGATACCAAAGCAAAGCTAGCTAGTATTAAGGCATTTCGACTAATAATCTTAATCATAAGCCATTCCTTGATTTATTTTGGTGCCCGTAAACTCTTGGCTTGGTGTAGTAATCAATTAATGGCACCGCCATGTTTAGTAGTAGAACTGCAAAAGCTATGGCATCTGGGTAGCCACCAAAAACTCTTATTAAAACAGTTAAAATACCTATGCCTAGTCCAAAAATAATTCTTCCTTTGGGTGTTGTCGATGCTGTTACGGGATCTGTAGCAATGAAAAATGCGCCTAACATGGTTGCGCCGGCAAACCAGTGGAATAGGGGAGATAAATATTGATCTGGGTTACTTACATAGAGTAGGGATGAGGTGATAAATATTCCCGCTAATACGCCAAAAGGGATATGCCAATTTATTACTTTCTTAAATAATAAAATGATCCCGCCAATTAAAAAACCAAGGTTAACCCATTGCCAGCCCACACCTGAAAGATTAGAAAATATCGGTGATTCTTTTAATTCAACGATACGGTAGCCTTGAGATAATTCTGACTTTATATGATCTAATGGTGTTGCCATCGAAAAGCTATCAACACCCAGTCGCATTTGTTCAACCGTCAGTCCATTACTGCCTTGGCCTGTAAAAATAAAGCTCAGAGTTTCGGATATAGACGCTGGATTTTGGGCTAACTCTACAGGTGGTAACCAAGCGGTCATTTGCACGGGAAAGGAGATAAGCAAAAGCACATAGGCAACCATTGCTGGGTTGAATATGTTATTACCAAGACCACCATAAATTTGTTTTGCAAAAATAATAGCGAAACTTGCACCTAATACCGTCATCCACCAAGGTAACAATGGAGGTAGAGCTAGTGCTAATAACCATGCAGTGGCCAGTGCACTGCCATCAAACAGAGTTTGTTTAATGGGGCGTTTTCTTAGCTTAAGAATAATCGCTTCAGTAGCAAGAGCGGTTACTGTGGCAAGAATAATATTTACAATGACGCCTCCGCCAAAATAATATACTTGAGCCGCCAAACCTAAAAGTGTAGCGCCCACTACCCATAACATTAATTCGGCTACTGAGTTTTTCTTTTTTGTAAATGGAGAGGATTGGATCATGATGATTCCTCTTTTTGGTTTTTCTTTTTAGCTTGAACACGAGCCAGTGCAGCTGCTACTGCAGCTTTCTTCGCATCATCTTGACCTGCCGCTTCTGCTGCTTTTCGTCTTGCCTCTGCTGCTTTACGATGTTTTTCGGCCTTTTCACGTTTGACTCTTTCTAATCTTTCTTGGCGAGCCTCATGGCGTTCTCGTGCTTTATCAGCTTTTGACTTTTCCACACGCTGATTACGAATGCTTGATTTTGCATAACGGTAGTATTGAACCAAAGGAATATTACTTGGACAAACGTATGCACAGGCTCCGCACTCAATACAATCAAATAAATCGTACTCCTCAGCTTTTTCAAATTCATCAGATTTGGCGTGCCAATAAAGCTGTTGCGGTAATAAAGAAGCAGGGCAAGCGTCCATGCAAGCGCCACAGCGAATACAAGCCATTTCTGCATCGCGGGGATTTTGTTGGTTCATAATGACGCAGTTAGTGGCTTTGATAATACCTGCTTCGGTATTTTGAATATCAAAACCCATCATAGGCCCGCCCATGATGTAATGGTTTGCTCTATTGGAATTGGTTGCGCTTACAAGTTCATGAATTGGTGTGCCAATAGGTACCCAATAGTTTCCAGGTTGGTTGCAACCTTCACCAGTTAATGTAACCAAGCGTTTAATTAATGGTTTTCCTTCTATTATGGCTTCATAAATAGCAAAGCAAGTGGCGACATTATGCATTACTATTCCAAGATCAGCTGGCAGGCCACCTTTCGGAACTTCTTTTCCAGTAAGAAGTTGTATTAGCTGTTTTTCGCCACCACTAGGGTACTTTGTTGGCACAACAGCAATTTTAATATTTTTCTTATTGCATGCTTCGCGCGCATCGACGAGTGCTTGGATAGCTTTTGGTTTGTTATCTTCAATCCCCACAATGACTTCAATATCATCATAGAGTTGAGCAATAACCATGGCGCCCTCTAATATTTGCTTGCTATGTTCTTGTAATAATCGATCATCACAGCTGATATAAGGCTCACATTCGGCTGCATTTAAAATTAAAGTTTTTATGCCATCTTGACGTTGCAGTTTTATATGGCTTGGGAATGAAGCACCGCCCAGTCCAACAATGCCAGCTTCAAAAATTCGTGCCAACAATTGCTCACGATTTAACTCTTGGTATTTCTTCGTGGCTTTAAGGTCGCACCATTGATCTTGGCTATCAGCTTCTAAGCGAATACAAAGATCTTTCATGCCAGAAGGGTGGGCGATAGGAAGTTTTTCAATAGCGGTTATGGTTCCAGAAGTTGGCGCGTGTTGATAGCTACTAAAAATACCATCTGACTCAGCTATGACTTGGCCTTTTAAAACTTTATCGCCAACGGATACTACGGGCAAACAACGTTTACCAGCTTGTGCTTTTAAGTTAATGGTAAACTCTTTTCCAAGTGGCAACTTCTGAATAGCTGCTTGATTAGATTCAGTTTTATGCTCCGCAGGATGAATACCACCCGGGATCTGATAAATGGGTATTTCTGACTTGAAAGTGGAGCGTTCCATTAGCTCACCTCCTTAAAGTCAATTTTCATTTCAGGCTGCTGCCACTTCCAATTGGAAATCGTTTCTGGAACTTCCAACATATCAATACAATCCACAGGACAAGGCTCAACGCATAAGTCACAGCCGGTGCATTCATCAACAATGACGGTATGCATTAACTTGGGAGCACCTAAAATGGCGTCCACAGGACAAGCTTGAATACATTTAGTACAGCCAATACATTCATCTTCACGAATATAGGCTACGGTTACAGGACCTGTCTCGCCTCGCTCTTCATCAAGCGGAATAATTTCTCGTCCTAATAAATCTGCTAAAGCTTTAACCCCAGCTTCACCCCCTGGAGGGCACTTGTTAATTTCATCGCCATTAGCTATGGCTTGTGCGTAGGGTTTGCAACCTGGATATCCACATTGGCCGCACTGGGTCTGGGGCAGAACATCATTGATTTGATCCACAATGGGATCGCCTTCAACTTTAAATTTTATTGAAGCAAATCCGAGAATCGCACCAAAAATAAGCGCTAAAAACGATAAGATAATGACCGCGGTAATTAAGTCCATAGCCAAGCCTACAACTTAATTAAACCAGAAAAGCCCATAAAGGCTAAAGACATCAAACCAGCCGTTATCATGGCAATTGAAGCACCTTTAAAAGGCTCTGGCACGTCCGCTGCAGCCAGTCGCTCGCGCATGGCTGCAAATAAAATTAATACTAAAGAAAAACCGAAAGCCGCGCCAAACCCGTAAATTATCGACTCGATAAAATTGTGTTGCTCATTGACGTTTAATAAGGCAACACCTAGAACAGCGCAGTTGGTAGTAATTAACGGAAGAAAGATACCTAATAAGCGATAAAGAATTGGGCTAGTTTTTTGGATTATCATTTCAGTTAATTGAACCATCACTGCAATTACCAGAATGAAGGACAAAGTTTGCAGATATTCAATCGATAAGGGAACTAAAATGTAGTTATGAACTAGATAGCTTAAAGCTGAAGCAAGCGTTAATACGAATGTAGTGGCCGCCGACATACCAATGGCAGTTTCCAGCTTTCCTGAGACCCCCATAAAGGGACAAAGCCCCAAAAACTTCACCAAAACAAAGTTATTGACTAAAACTGTACCAAAAAATAATAAAAGGTATTCGCTCATTAAGCCTAAGATGCTGTTTCTAAAGAACTTTTTATAATAAAGAACTTCTCAATAAACCAGCGCATATTATGCTTGATTGAGGTTTGTTAAACAACTGTTGAGCTTTATGAATTCGTTTCTAACTTAAATGATTACTGTTATTATGCGGTTATCAGTTTGTAAGAGAAAAATGATGACAAAAATAAACTCGCCTTACGGTGGGGAATTAAAAGAGTTAGTTAAACCGGAAAAGGTTGCCGAATTAAAAGAGCGTGCTTACAAGTTAATCGACATTGATCTAACTCGTCGCCAATTATGTGACTTGGAACTATTGCTAAATGGAGCTTTTTCTCCGTTAGATGGCTTTTTGAATCAAGCAGATTACGAGTCAGTTCTAGATACCATGCGACTGGCTGATGGTACTTTATGGCCGTTACCGATTTGCTTAGATGTAAAAGAGGAAGTCGCAAATCGTATATCGATAGGTGATCAAGTCGCTTTACGAGATCAAGAAGGACTATTGCTTGCCGTATTAACGATAGAAAGTAAATGGAAACCCGATAAGCAAAAGGAAGCTTTAAATGCTTATGGCTCGGTTGATGAGTTACATCCTGCGGTAGATTATTTATTCAATAAAGCAGGTGATTATTATTTGGGCGGAAAGTTATTAGGAGTTCAACTTCCTTTTCATTACGATTATCAAGCTCTAAGAGATACACCTAAGCAGCTTCGCGAGAAGTTTAAAAAGTTGGATTGGAGTAAGGTCGTTGCATTCCAAACTCGTAATCCTATGCATAAAGCTCATCAGGAGCTGACCTTTCGCGCCGCAAAAGAATTAAATGCCAATTTATTAATCCATCCTGTTATAGGAATGACTAAGCCGTCAGATATCAGCCACTTCACAAGGGTTCGTTGTTACGAACATGTTTTAAAGTATTATCCCGCAGAAACAACTGAACTAAGTTTATTGCCTTTGGCCATGCGCATGGCAGGCCCAAAAGAAGCTTTATTACACGCTATCATTCGAAAGAATTACGGCTGTTCGCATATTATTATCGGGCGAGACCATGCGGGTCCTGGTAAAGATTCTAATGGCCATGACTTTTATGGCGCTTACGATGCGCAGGAACTTCTCGAAAAGTACCAGTCCGAAATTGACATTGAAATGGCGCCTTTCAAAATGGTTTCTTATGTTAAAGAAGATGCTCGTTATTTCACCCAAGATGAAATTAAAGAAGGGCAAACTGTTTTAAATGTATCTGGAAGTGAGTTACGAGACTTGTTGAGAAAAGGGGCAGACATTCCTAGCTGGTTTTCTTATCCAGAAGTCATTGCTGAATTAAGAAAGTTAAAACCTACGCGAAATAAGCAAGGCTTTACTGTGTTTTTTACAGGGCTTTCAGGTTCTGGAAAATCTACCATTGCCAATGCCTTATTGATCAAGCTTATGGAAATGGGCGGAAGACCAGTTACTTTGCTAGATGGAGACATTGTTCGGAAAAATTTATCCAGCGAGTTGGGTTTTTCAAAAGAGCATCGTAATTTGAATATAGAGAGAATTGGTTTTGTAGCTTCTGAAATTACTAAAAATGGCGGCATTGCTATTTGTGCACCAATTGCACCTTATCAAAGTACCCGCAGGCAAGTTCGAGAGGAAATTTCAGAGCAAGGTGGTTTTATTGAAGTCCACGTGGCTACCCCGTTGGAGATTTGTGAAAGGCGAGATCGCAAAGGACTCTATGCAAAAGCAAGGGCTGGCGTAATAAAAGAATTTACTGGAATTAGTGATCCTTATGAGGTGCCTGAGTCTCCTGAACTTATCATAGATACGACAAGTATAAGTCCAGATCAGGCAGCACAAAACGTCATATTAACGCTTGAAAAATTAGGTTATATCCAATGTTTAGAAAAATAGTATTGATCGCTTTATTTTGCTTTTACACTGCTGGTCTTATGGCAAAAGAGAGTGAATCTAAGCAATCTGAAGCCTCGAAAACTCCAAGCATTATCGATTATCAATCGATCCATCATCCGGTGATTGCTAGAAACGGGATGGTGGTGTCGCAGCATTATATTGCGAGTCGTGTGGGGCGTGATATTTTGCAGCAAGGTGGTAATGCTGTTGACGCTGCGGTAGCTACTGGTTTGGCTTTGGCGGTTGTACTGCCTCGAGCTGGTAACCTAGGCGGTGGTGGCTTTATGTTGATCCATTCGGCTAAAGACAATAAAACCATTGCGATTGATTATCGTGAGATGGCACCATTAAAAGCACATCGTGATTTATTCTTAGATGAAAATGGTGACGTGGATAACATGAAAGCTCGTTTCAGTCATTTGTCCGCTGGCGTGCCAGGAACCGTTGCTGGTTTGGATTTAGCCTTAAAAATGTATGGCACTATGAGCTGGCCAGAATTGATTGAACCTGCGATTAAGTTAGCAGAAGAAGGCTTTGAAGTGACTTGGGATTTGGCTGCAAACCTAGAAAATAGAAGCTCAAGTATGCAAGCTGCGACTACTCGTAAAGCTTTTTACAAAGCTGATGGTACTGGTTATCAGCAAGGTGAAACACTAAAACAACCTGATTTAGCGTGGTCATTAAAGCAATTACAAAAAAACGGCAAAAAAGCTTTTTATGAGGGAGAAATTGCTGAACGTTTAGTTGCTGACATGGAAAAGAATGATGGCATTATTAGTTTGCAAGATTTGGCCAACTATCAGCCGAAAGTAAGAGAACCATTAAAAGGGGATTATCGCGGGTATCAAGTGGTGACAATGCCACCTGCGAGTTCTGGCGGTGTGCACTTGTTACAAATGCTTAATGTTTTAGAGCAGTATCCTGTTTCCGAATATGGTGTTAATACCGCTCAATCAATTCATCTCATGACGGAAACGATGAAACTTGCTTATGCCGATCGAAGTAAGCATTTAGGTGACATGGATTTTTATAATGTTCCGATTAAGTGGTTAACCAGTAAAAAATATGGAAAGGAATTGGCTGCCAAAATCAATATGGAAAATTCCACGCCATCCAGTGAAATAGAAGCTGGTGTTAAGCCAAAATATGAAAGTCCAGACACTACTCATTTCTCGGTGGTTGATAAATGGGGTAATGCAGTTTCCAATACTTACACACTAAATTTTTCTTACGGTTCTGGGATTGTTGCTGAAGGTACTGGTATCTTATTGAATAATGAGATGGATGACTTTTCAGCTAAACCAGGAAGTCCTAATGGCTATGGTTTGATAGGTGGTGAAGCTAATGCGATTGAAGCGAAAAAACGCCCGCTAAGCTCTATGACACCAACTATGGTTTTTAAAGATGGCGAAGTTAAACTGGTCACTGGTAGTCCCGGTGGTAGTCGAATTATTACTACGGTTTTACAAATGGTGGTGAATTTTATAGATCATGGAATGAATGTTGCAACTGCTACCCATAGCCCAAGAATTCATCATCAATGGTTACCTGATATGTTAATGATTGAACCAGCGATAAACAAAGACACGCAAAACTTATTGAAACAGAAAGGTCATAAGCTGTTCCAGTCTTCTACTATGGGTTCAACTCAATCAATACAGGTAGATGATTATATTTATGGCTCCGCCGATCCACGTAGACCCAATGCCGAGGCGGCTGGATTTTAATTGATGAATTACAGACTTGCTTTTATTGCTTTATGTTTAGCGCTGTTTTCGTTTGAGTCAAGCGCCCATGGAGTTGATGATAATACGCAACGCTTTTTAAGTGATTTAGATGGCGCAGCGATTATTCCTTTATTTTATATTGGCGCTAAACATATGGTTACGGGTTATGATCATTTATTATTTTTAGTTGGTGTCATTTTCTTTTTATTTCGCCCGAAAGATATTCTGATTTACGTTACCTTTTTTACTATTGGCCATAGCTTAACTTTATTGTTTGGCGTTTTGGCTAAAGTGCAATTAAATGCTTATATCATTGACGCTATTATTGGCTTTTCTATTGTATATAAAGGCTTTGATAACTTAGGTGGCTTTAAAACATGGTTTGGCATTCAACCTAATACCAAAATCGCAGTTTTGATTTTTGGTTTGTTTCATGGCTTTGGTTTGGCAACCAAACTGCAAGAGTTTAATCTACCCGAAAATGGTCTCGTTACCAATCTGTTAGCCTTTAATATTGGTGTTGAGTTTGGGCAGTTTTTTGCTTTGGCATTTATTCTTATCGCCATTAGTTATTGGCGTCACTTTGACTCCTTTAATAAGTGGTCAAAAATCACCAATACTTTATTAATTAGCTGTGGTTTTATGCTGACGGGCTATCAACTGACAGGCTATTTTGTTAACGCTGTCTAGGACCATTTTTATGTCTCAAGAAACTGTTCCAACTATCTCGAACAAAGGGCTGATTCAAGCATTAGTCATTGCTTTATTCATAGCAATTGTTGCTTTGCTGACCATGATATTGCCCGCTGAATATAATATTGATCCATTAGGACTTGGAAAAGCATTAGGGCTGACTCAGCTTTCTGAAGAGGCTACGGAAAGTCGTATAATTAAATCAAAAGTGCCAGCTAAAACTACTGCATCGGGTTTTCAAAATGATGAAACCGTCATTGAGGTTCCCGCTGGCAAAGGTTTGGAGTATAAGTTTTATTTGGAGCAATATAAGTCATTAACTTATAGCTGGAAAACTGATGGTTCAGAGATTTACTTTGACATGCATGGCGAGCCCAAAGATGATACTAGTGGCTACTTTGAAAACTATGTCATTGCCAACGCAAGTGAATCAGAAGGAACCATAACCACGCCATTTACTGGAACTCATGGCTGGTACTTCAAGAATAATAGCGATCAGCCAATTAAAATAACTTTAATTACTCAAGGCGTTTATCAAGCTAAGGGTTTTGTGAATTAATCTTCTATCTTAGGTTCAATTGGCGTTGCCATTACTGCTTCTGTATCAATGGGCTTTTCAGTTTTGTCAGCTTTTAACTTCTTAATTAAAAACCAAACTGCAATGCCCAAAATAAATATTACAGCCCAAACAATACCAAGTGTTTTTACGCCAGACATGAATTCAGTTTTGTAGCCATCGAATAGGTTTACCACGGCGTTTAGGACTAATGGCGAGTAGGTTTCAATGCCATCAGCAGGGTGAGCTGGTGTTAGGGCGCCAGCGAAGATTGTAGATGCCATAAACCACTTGATAATGAAATGCCAGTTACGAATGGCATACCAAATGATTCCAACCATTAATAAAGTCAGAGCGATATATACAAACCAAGTCAGTCCATAATTTGGTATTTGAGTCACTAGCTCCTGACCGATTTCTTGGGCAGTTTCAGTTGTTTCTGTTTCTAGTGGAATGGTTGGAGTTGTCATAATATTCCTATCAATTTATTTAACACGCGTGACTATTTGTAAATATAGCTACTTAACACGCATACCTGGCCGAGCGCCATCTTCGGGATTTAATATCCATAAATCTTTACCACCTGGACCCGCTGCCAACACCATGCCTTCAGACATGCCAAATTTCATTTTTCTTGGCGCTAAGTTAGCCACCATAACGGTTAGCTTGCCTTGTAAATCTTCTGGAGCATAAGCGCTTTTAATGCCCGCAAAGACCTGCTTGGTCACGCCCTCACCAAGATCTAATTGCAACTTTAAAAGCTTATCAGCACCTTCAACGTGTTCGGCTTTTGCAATTTTAGCAATGCGCAGATCAATCTTGTCAAAATCGCCAAATTGAATTTCTTTTTTAATGGGATCGGATAATTCTACAACAGGCTTTTTCTCTGCTTCAGCTTCTAGGTCTTCTTTAGAGGCTTCAACCATGGCGTTTACTGATTTCATTTCAATGCGCTGTAACATGGGTTTGAATTTGTTGATTTCGTAGTCTGTTAGAATCTCTTGCGCGCTTGCCCAATTGATATTCTCTAAACTCAAAAACACCTGAGTTTTTTCTGCTAGTTTTGGCAATACTGGCGCTAAATAAGTTACCAATACTTTGAATAAATTTAACCCTAAACTACAGACTTGATGCGCTTCTTCTTTTGTAGCTTCGTTTTTCACCAGTTTCCATGGTTCTTTTTCTGCAATATAAACGTTAGCTTTATCAGCTAGTGCCATAATTTGTTTAATGGCCTTGCCAAATTCACGGTTTTCATAAAGCTCAGCAATCGAATCAGAGGCACCTAAAAACTCTTGTAATAGTTGTGGCTCTGAAATAACGCCACTGAGCTTGCTATCGAATTGCTTAGTAATAAATCCTGAGCAACGACTAGCGATGTTTACTAATTTATTGACCAAATCAGTATTAACACGCTGAGCGAAGTCTTCTAAATTCAAATCAAAATCATCAATCTTGTTAGATAATTTTGCTGCGTAGTAATAGCGTAAATATTCTGGGTTTAAATGTTCCAAATAAGTTTTGGCTTTAATAAAGGTCCCTTTGGATTTAGACATTTTCTGACCATTTACGGTGACGAAACCGTGCGCCCAAACGGCGGTTGGGGTGCGGTAGCCTGAACCTTCTAATACACATGGCCAAAACAGAGTGTGGAAGTAAATAATGTCTTTACCAATAAAGTGATAAACTTCTGCGTCAGAATCTTTATTCCAAAAATCATCAAACTCTAAACCTTCAGTTTTGTCACAAAGGTTTTTAAAGCTTGCCATGTAACCGATGGGCGCATCTAACCAGACGTAAAAGTATTTACCTTCTTCGCCTGGAATTTCCCAGCCAAAGTAGGGCGCATCACGGGAAATATCCCATTGACGTAAATCGTCCAGCCACTCGTTCATTTTGTTTTGAACTTCAGATTGCACATGGTCATCGCTTGATAGCCATTCTCGCAAGAAACCTTCAAAACCTTTTAAGTCAAAGAAGAAGTGCTCTGACTCTTTTAAAATTGGCGTTGCGCCTGACACCGCCGATTTAGGATTCTTTAAATCGGTCGGATTGTAAGTTGCACCACAGTTATCACAGTTATCGCCATATTGATCTTCAGAATCACATTTTGGACAAGTACCTTTAACAAAACGATCCGGCAAAAACATTTGCTTTTCTGGATCGAATAATTGATTAATGGTCTTTGAGCTAATATGACCTTGCTCTTTAAGCTTAAGGTAAATGCCTTGAGTCAATTCTTTCGATTCTGGGCTGTGAGTAGAGTAAAAGTTATCAAACTCAATCAAAGCGCCGGCAAAGTCACGTTCATGATTGGCTTGTTGCTCGGCGATAAAATCTTCAGGAGTTTTACCTTCTTTTTGTGCACGAAGCATCACTGGCGTGCCGTGAGTATCGTCAGCACAAACATAATAGCAGTTATGACCACGGGACTTTTGGAATCGAACCCAAATATCTGTCTGTACATATTCAAGTAAATGGCCGATATGGATATCGCCATTAGCGTACGGCAGGGCACTGGTCACTAGGATTTTTCGTTGGTTTGAACTGGTCATATTTTAAGCTTTTTCTGCTATTTGATATTTTCTAAGCGAATAGCGGCAAATATACTGGTTTTTAACGATTTTTTCATTAATTAATTGGTGAAAAAAGGTAAAGCGGCTTGGTTTTCAGCCTTAAAACACTTAGACTTTGAGCCAATTAGATTATTAAACGACTTTTATCAAGCGAATGTCAGACATCAATTCCATCCAAAGCCAATTAATTGAGTTTTATTCCGATGTTTTGGGCTTTCAACCAGTTTCTGAAACAAGTATCAAATCTTTGGAATTAGAACAGGGCAAATGCTCATTGGAGTTAAAGCTAGGCTATCCATTGGGCGAATTCAGTTCGGCATTTGAAACTGAGCTTAAAAGCTATTTGCAGCAAGCAAATCCAGAATTGGATCTCCAGTTAGATATTAAGGTTAAAGTCGAAGCGCACGCCCATCCCGCTAAAGTTAAAGCCATGCCACAAGTAAAAAACATTATTGCTGTGGCATCGGGCAAAGGCGGCGTTGGTAAATCGACTACTAGTGTGAATTTAGCTTTGGCATTGAGTAATTTAGGCGCCAAAGTAGGTGTATTAGACGCGGACATTTATGGTCCAAGTATGCCAATTATGTTGGGCGCGCAAGATAAGCATCCAGAATCCACTGATAAAAAGACCATTTTTCCAGTAGAAGCCCATGGCATTCAATCTATGTCGATTGGTTATTTGGTGAAGCCTGAGCAAGCTATGGTATGGCGCGGGCCAATGGCATCAGGCGCTTTGCAACAGTTGGTTAATGATACTCAGTGGAAAGATTTAGATTATTTGATTATTGACTTGCCACCAGGAACTGGCGATATTCAGTTGACAATGGCGCAAAAGATCCCAGTGACCGCAGCTTTAGTGGTCACAACGCCACAAGATATAGCATTAGCTGATGCACGAAAAGCTGTGACTATGTTTAATAAAGTTTCGGTGCCGGTATTGGGCGTGGTGGAAAATATGGCCATGCATACTTGTTCGAGTTGCCAGCATGAAGAACATATTTTTGGCGCCGGTGGTGGCGAAAAATTAGCTCAAGAAATTGGTGTAGAATTATTAGGAAGCTTGCCATTAGCGCTAGCCATTCGGGAAGATACCGATAATGGTACGCCTAGCTTGGTAAAAGATACAAACAGCGAAATATCCAATAAATACAAAAAGATAGCGTTGAAACTTGCTGCTAGATTATCGTTACAAGAAAAAGAGTTTAGGGCAGATTTTCCGACTATTACTATTGAGAATAGCTAGGTCGTTGTTTGGTTGTACAGCCTTATAAAGAGCTTTCTAAACCTTGTTAAGAGGATTTCTACTTTTGTGGGCGACCGTAGGAAGTGCCTGTGGTGAATGACAGTTGGAAATGTCGTCATTGTGAGCGAGCTACGAGCGCGGCAATTTCGATAGCTTGCGTAGATTGTTAGTTGAGTTTATTAGGCTGATATAACTTGCCTGTAAAATTAAAAGATTTCAAATCGAGTTTGGAATGACACTATATATAGAGATAGAAATATGAGCATAAAATCAGATAAATGGATCCGCAGAATGTCGGAAAACGAAGGTATGATCGAGCCATTTGAGCCAGGTCAGGTGCGCCATCAAAACGACCAGCGTATCGTGTCTTACGGTACTTCAAGTTATGGCTATGACGTTCGTTGTTCTAACGAATTTAAAATCTTTACCAATGTTCATTCGAGTGTGGTTGATCCTAAGAACTTTGATGAAAACAGTTTTGTGGATGTGCAATCGGATGTTTGTATTATTCCGCCAAACTCTTTCGCACTAGCCAGAACGGTTGAATATTTCCGCATTCCACGTTCTGTTTTGACTGTATGTCTAGGTAAATCCACTTACGCTCGTTGTGGCATTATCGTTAACGTAACGCCATTAGAGCCTGAATGGGAAGGGCATGTCACTTTGGAATTCTCAAACACCACGCCACTACCAGCAAAAATCTACGCCAACGAAGGCGTAGCGCAAATGTTATTCTTCGAATCAGATGAAGTTTGTGAAACTTCTTATGGCGATAGAGGCGGTAAATACCAAGGTCAGACAGGGGTTACATTACCAAAGACTTAATTAAAAAGTTCAAAACTAAAAAAGCCAGCATTGCTGGCTTTTTTTAATCTTTAGTATAAACCGCTAATATAGGAAATTTGCTTCTACCGAAATTAATGGCGAAGGTTTGGGTTTCTTTACCTTCGAAGCGTAGAGTTTTCTTTTGAGGTTGTAGGCGCTTGCCATTGGCGAAGAGTGCCATGATTTGGTCATTGTCGAAAATTCTATTACCAGATGAATTATTTTTAAGGGTTACCGTTACCCATCGATCGCCTTCTTCATTACTGAGTAAGATATAGTTTTTGATACTGAAGTCGCTTTTATCAGGAAAAATCTGCTCGTCATTTGGAAATTGGAACTCTGCAGGGTTGGAAATACTGCGTTCTATGGTTAAGCCTTTGGAAGTTTCTTCGTTTTCAGCGAACAATGAGCTTGAAAATAAAACTGAGAAACTAACAATTAATAATAGAGCTTTTGTTTTCATAATATTCCCTTGTTTAGATTATTAATTTGAGTTTTACCATTCCGTAGCAACTAGCCTTGCTTCTTCCTTACCTTTTTTGATTCTTTGCAGTTGAACTAATAAAAAATCATGATCAATGGCCAGCCAGAAATTGGTTTGACGTTTGCGGTTTTTTTCGTTCAATTGGATTTTGGCGGTTTCAATTTTGCCCATGGGAGTTTCTAAAGTTTCTTGCCCAATCACTTTAAATTCATGGGTTCGAATTCCGCCACGATAACTAATAGTCACAGGCATTATTGGCTTTTGCGACATAAGTTGTTGGCGCACTGATAATAACTGGGTCAATTGGTCCAATGCACCATCGGCTAATTCAATGGTCCATTGTTTCTTTTTGTATGAGCCTGTTTCATGGCCAGATTCCCAGTCAAATTGCTGAATCAGATTGCTGTCTTTGAATGAACTATCGGCTATACGTTGATAGTGGATAGGGTAGACTTGGCCATCTACAAGCTCAAAGCGACTGGTCTCTTGGCGCTCATCTTTAAAGAAGTAGTATTTGATTTTGGATTGCATGGCGATTTGCCACTGACCATTGGTTAGCTGTTCTAATTGACGACTAGCGGTGCCAACTTTATCGCCTTTGGCTATGACGTCATACTGAATTTTATAAGGCTTCATAGCTCTCTCTAATGGGCTTTCATCGGCTAATAATTTTGGAATACCGAATAATAAAATCAGTAAACCTAGTTGTAGCCAAATGAGTCGCTTATAGAATTTTGCCATCGAGTACTGCTCTTGCGCTTCCTGTTTTTGTTTCGAGTTCGAACTGGAGTCTTTCGCCACAGAACCAAGCCACCACTTCTGGATAGAGTTGGTGTTCTTGTTGCTGGATTTTTTGTACCAAAGTTTGCTCTGTGTCATTTGCTTCAACATTAATTCGTTTTTGGGCAATAATGGGACCACCGTCGAGCTCTGCGGTAACAAAGTGAACCGTGGTGCCATGCTCCTTGTCGCCATTCTCTAAAACCTGTCTATGGGTATGTAGCCCTTTGTATTTTGGTAGTAGAGAAGGGTGTATGTTGATTATTTTGCCAAGGTAATGCTGAACCAAGTCTGAACTTAAAATTCGCATAAACCCTGCAAGAATGACCAGGTCAGGCTTGTATATGTCAATAGTTTCAATAAGTTGCGTTTCAAAATTGGCTTTGTCAGCAAACTCAGTATGATCCACACAAATGGCATCAATATTGGCATTTTCGGCGCGAGTTAGACCATAAGCGTCTGGTTTATTAGAAATAACAGCACTGATCTCGCCAGAAAAAAGCCCTTGTGATTGTGCATCGATAAGGGCTTGAAGATTGGAGCCATTGCCGGAAATAAGTACGACAATGGACTTTTTGGATATTTGAGCCATATTCTGGTTTAAAGAACAACCTGTTCTTCGTCACCGTCACGATTAGTAATTTCACCTACGCGGTAAACGGTTTCACCTAAAGTTTCTAATAGCTCTTTTGCTTCATCAGCAACTTCAGCACCAACCACTAATATCATGCCAATACCACAGTTGAAAGTGCGGTACATTTCATGGCGATCAACGTTGCCCTGTTCTTGTAACCATTCAAAAACTTTCGGCATTTGCCAAGCGTTAGTATCCACGATAGCTTTACTGGTTTTTGGCATTACGCGCGGTAAGTTTTCTTGTAAGCCGCCACCGGTAATGTGAGAAATTGCTTTAACTTCAACTTCTTTGAATAAGCGTAATAATGGCTTAACGTAGATGCGAGTTGGCTCTAATAAAGTTTCGCCAAGAGTTTTGCCATTCTCAAATTCACGGTTCACGTCTTCGCCAGAAACTTCTAGAATTTTACGGATCAAAGAGTAACCATTCGAGTGTGGACCGCTGGAAGCTAATCCTAATAGCACGTCACCTGATTTAACTTTGCTACCGTCGATGATTTTCTTTTTATCCACGATACCAACACAAAAACCAGCTAAATCGTAGTCGTCGCCTTCGTACATACCGGGCATTTCGGCAGTCTCGCCACCAATTAAAGCGCAACCAGATTGCAAACAACCTTCGCCAATACCTTCAACAACGTCAGCAGCAACGTCAACGTCTAGCTTGCCTGTTGCATAATAATCTAGGAAAAATAAAGGCTCGGCACCTTGAACGATTAAGTCGTTTACGCACATAGCTACTAAATCGATACCTACTGTATCGTGCTTTTTCATGTTTAATGCTAGACGCAGCTTGGTGCCTACGCCATCAGTACCAGCTACTAAAGCAGGCTCGTCATAACCCGTAGGTAAGTCGAATAAAGCGCCAAAACCGCCGATATTGCCCATGACTTCAGGGCGATAGGTTTTCTTGGTAATACCTTTGATTCGGTCAACTAATGCATTGCCCGCATCAATATCAACGCCAGCATCTTTATAACTTAAAGATTGTTTCTCACTCATGGATTTTCCTATTCGTGGTTAGACTCAATTAGCGGCGCTAATTTTACTAGAAGTCAGGCGCTAGGTCGACACTAAAGCTTTATCTTGTTGGGGAAAACTAAAAAAAAGAGCGCACAAGGCGCTCTATCTAAGTAAAAGGTACAAAATGTACACTTTGGGGGACTTTATGACTCTTAATTCAATTCTTGATAATTAGCTCGCAGGTTGAATTGGAATGATTTTCAACTCTACACGACGGTTACGTGCTCGACCTGACTCTGTATCGTTTGAAGCGATAGGGTAAGCTTCGCCCAATCCCACGCTTTGCAGGCGCTCAGAAGCAACATTTTTAGTACGCAAGAAGCTGGATACGCTCGCCGCACGTTTTTCAGATAATTCGCGGTTATAGCCTTCCGCGCCTGTAGAGTCGGTAAATCCTGCGACTTCAAGGTTAGTATCTTTAAATTTATAAAGCACTTTAGCCACCGAATCTAATACAGGGTAGAAGTTACCATTGATGTCATAGCGGTTAGTTTCAAACGTGATATCACCAGGCATAATCAGATGAATTTGATCACCATCACGTTGTACGCCAACGCCGGTGCCAGCAAGTTCGTCACGTAGTTCTTTTTCTTGGTGGTCCATATAGGCGCCAACACCAGCACCAATTGCGCCACAACCTAAAGCTGCGTTACGAGCTGACTCGCTGTTACGAGTTGAGCCTATAATACCGCATACTACAGCGCCAATAGCGCCATATTTTACCGCTTTACTGGTTTTTTCTTCACCTGTATAAGGGTCTAAAACCGTACAGCCAGTAAATAAACTAGCACTTAACGCCATGCTTAAACCTAAAGTTAACCTTTTGTTATTTCTTAACTTCACCATAATAATTTCCACTTGTTGTTTGACTGTTAAAAATTATAGGCAGGCTTTTATGAATTTAATCTGAACTGATTCACTGGTACTTTGCCAAACTGATACAGAATTCAAAATTTAAGAAAATAGAATGTTAAATTTCGCACACTTTATGGGTATGTCTAGCGTCATAAATAAAAGCTGTTAGAATAGTTGCAATATACAAAGTGGAAATAAAGCATTGAGAATTATAGGAATGACTATGGCTTTACACAGAAATTGGATAGCAATATCTTTACTTAGCTTATTAGGTTGGACGATAAGTTTTTCAGGTCAAACTGAAGAAATGAAAGACTTATACACAGCTAGCTGGCCAGTATCTGATCAAACTACTCAAGTAAGAAATAGAGCTTTAGGCAATGCTTTTGCTCAAGTTTTAGTTCGGGCTAGTGGTAGTGAGAAAGTTCTAAATTCATCAGCTATTAAATCCAGTATTCCTAATGCAAGCGCTTATATGCGACTTTATACTTATAAAAAACTTGGTTTGGAAGAGCAAAAAGTTTATAAGAAACCATTATTGTTAAAAGTTAGTTTTGAACCAAATGCCGTTACCAACTTATTAAAGGATGCTGGTCAGCCGGTGTGGAATAACAACCGTCCAACAGGCGCCTATTGGATAGCTGTTGAGCGCAATGGCGATCGTCAAATTTCTGCGGATGGCCAAGGTGGCGCGGCAATTGCTGTTACAAAGCAAGCGAATCAACGCGGTTTGCCGGTTATGTTGCCATTGATGGATCTAGAAGATAAGTCTGCAGTTTCTGCAGCAGATGTTTGGGGCAAATTTGCTGACCCAGTTGCAAGAGCCTCTCGTCGTTACAATGCAGATTATACAGTGATGGGACGCTTGAGTGGTGACTCTGGAAGTTGGCAGGGTAGTTGGAGTGTTAATTTTGGTGGCGATAGCATGAGCTTTACCACTAGCGCGCCTTCACAAGAACAAGCTGTGGCAAAAATGGTGAATCGAGTTGCTGATCGATTGGCAATGAAGCTCGCAGTAGTATTAAATAGCGAAACTCAAACGGATTATTTGGTAGTTACTGGGTTAAGTTCAATCGAGTCATATGCCAAAGTGCAAAGTTTGCTAAGCAACCTAAGTATGGTTAGCTCGGTTAATGCGATTGAAGTTAAAGAAGACGAAGTTTTGTTTAAACTTGGTTTGCAGTCGTCAACACGATACTTAGTGGATGCTTTAGGCTTAAGCAAAAATTTACGCCCCAGCAGTGCTGATAGTTTTGGTAATTCCGTCAATTCTACGCAAGCATTAGTGTATAATTGGCGTGATTAATAGAGTTCTTCAAGAGTTCTAAAGGATAAATAATAAGAAGTTATTCATGAGTTTAAGTGTAATCCCAAACGTAATTACTATCATTAGAGTGCTATTAATAGCGCCTTTTGTAATGTATTTGTTGCAAGGTGATTATGAGGCTGCGTTGATTATATTCTTAATCGCCGGAGCTTCAGACGGCTTAGATGGTTTATTGGCTAAAGGATTTAAATGGCAGAGTAGGTTTGGTTCAATAACGGACCCTTTGGCTGATAAGCTATTGTTTTTTGTGGCTTTATTGCTACTGGCAGTTAAAGGTCATGTTTCTTGGAACCTCTTTTGGGTAGCAACTTTAAGAGATATTATTATTGTGACGGGGGCAACCTGGTTCCACTTTAAATATGGACGTTATGATATGAAGCCAACCTTAATCTCCAAATTGAATACGGTTTTACTGATTTTATTAGTGCTTTTGGTTTTAGTCAGTCTAGCTCAATGGTATCCATTACCAGATTGGCTGTTTGAAAGCTTTGAATGGGTTATTATTACAACCAGTGTTATTAGCGGTATTCATTACTTATGGTTAGGTCGCCAAGCCTATTTAGAAAAAGTTTCTCAGAAAGCTACATAAACCATGCTACAACTTCCTTTAGACTTCGAATTAAAAGTCGATGCTACTTTTGATAATTTTATACCCAGCGGTAATTTGTTATTGCTTGAGGCAATGCAGTCGATAACTTCTGGACAGCAAGAGTTTTTATACATTCACGGAGAAAATGGCTCTGGCAAAACACACTTACTACAAGCCTTAGCTCATCAAACTGCGAATATTGCAGAGCTCAACCTTGCTTACTTGCCATTAGAATCTGATGCGCTAGTTCCAGAATTGTTATCCAGTTTTGAGGCATTTGATTGTGTTTGCTTGGATAATATTGAAGTGATTTTGACTAGGGAAAATGCATATCAATGGCAAGAATCAATATTCCATTTATATAATCATTTAAAAGATCAAAATAAAAGTTTAGTGATTACAGCCAATCAAGCACCGTCGGGTTTGACTTGTAGTTTAAAAGATTTGCAGTCGCGTTTATCGGCGATGTTTATTCATGAAATCAAGCCTTTAACTGATGAAGATAAAAAACTTTATATTCAGCGAAAAGCTAAAGATAAAGGGTTGGAGCTTGCTGATGAATTGGCTTCTTATATGCTTTCGAGAGGAAAGCGTGACTTAAACAGTTTGAATGAGTCGATGGAAAAGCTTGATGTTGCATCCTTGCAAGCAAAACGAAAAATTACCAAGCCTTTTATAAAAGAAGTTCTAGGACTCTAGTTTTTCAGCTTCTTTTTCTTGAAATAAAAATTCTAAGCTTTCTTTGGCATGACGCAAGTGAGGGATTACAATTGAGCCACCAACTAGCATGGCAACTCCCATAGCTTCATCAATTTCATCTCGACTCCATCCCTGCGCCACTGCCTGTTCTAAATGATAATCAATGCAGTCGTTACAGCGTAATACCATCGAAGTCACTAAACCTAATAACTCCTTAGTCTTTTTGTCTAAAGCGCCATCACCATAAGCGGTTTTATCTAACCCGAAAAGTCGTTTAATCAACAAACTATTGGTTTCTAAAGCAGCTTCATTTCCTGCTTTGCGCTTGGTGCGAAATTCTTCAAAAGGGTGCATAATATTCTCTCGTGTTTTTTCGGATTGTACTTCTGAAAATTGTTTATGCCAATAGCATTATAATCTTTTATATGCAGATTGGATGAGGGCTTCAGTGGTACCCCAGTCAATGCAACCATCAGTGATAGATTGACCATAAGTTAAATGTGCTTTATCGCTATGGATTGGCTGATTACCTGCGATCAAATGGCTTTCCAACATTAGACCGAAGATTGAATTATTACCTGCAATTTTTTGCTCAATGATATCATTGAAAACAATCGGTTGGTTCCGATAATCTTTACTGGAATTACCGTGACTACAATCTACGATAAATTGAGGTTTTATTTTTTCTGAGATTAACTCTTTTTCTAAGCTTTGAATCGATTCACTTTGATAATTGGGAGTCTTACCACCTCGTAAAATAATATGAGCATGGTTGTTACCTTTTGTTTTAAGAAGCGCTATTTTTCCATTTGAATCAATGCCCATAAAATTATGAGATGATTTTGCGGCAATTAAGGCATTTTTCGCTATCGATAGAGAGCCATCTGTACCATTTTTAAAACCAACTGGCATGGATAGGCCTGATGCCATTTCTCGGTGAGTCTGAGACTCAGTAGTGCGCGCCCCGATAGCTGACCAACTTACTAAATCTGCTAAATATTGAGGGGAAATAGGATCTAGAGCTTCGGTTGCAACTGGCATACCCAATTCTGCTAGCCAAGTTAATAGACCTCTGGCCCGACGGAGTCCTGAAGCCACATTAAAACTATTGTTCAAATCGGGATCATTGATATAACCCTTCCAACCGATGTGTGTTCTTGGCTTTTCAAAATAAACTCTCATGGCTAATAGAAACTTATCTTTCACTTGTTCAGAAAGTTTTTGAAGATGAGTTGCGTATTCTTTTGCAGCATCAATATCATGAATAGAACAGGGGCCACAAATTAGTAATAAACGATTATCCTTCCCCTCCATGATGTTCTTAATGGTATTGCGTGAGTTGATAATGTTCGACTTTGCCGTCTCAGAAAGCGGAATGTCGTGCTTAACTTCTTTGGGTGTAGGCAATATATCAATTTGTTGAATATTTAAATTATTTAATTGAGTCATAAACAGATTACTCAGCTGATTTATCAATAAGTGCTGAAATATCTAAATTTGTAGCTAAAATATCGTGCATTGGATAGCAGCCAATGATATCCAAATCACTTGCTGCTACTTCCAATTTATGGATAGCTTCTTGAATCTCTGGTGAGGCTAGATTGCCTTCAATATCTATGTAGAAACGCTCTTGCCAAGGTTTGTTTGTTATTGGACGTGACTCAATCTTTGTCATATTTATGTTGTTATGACTAATAATAGATAAGCATTCAGCCAGGGAGCCGGCTTGTTGTTTTGTGACTAAGAGCAAACTGGTTTTCGCAGGGATTTTTTCTGGAACTTTGACCGAAGATTTCGATATTAAAATGAAACGAGTAAAGTTATCCTTAAAGCTATTGATTCCATTTGCTAATATTTGCAAACCAGAAGATAAAGCAGCTTCTTCGCTAGCAATGGCGGCAATTTTTGGATTGTTATACTCTTCGACCAGCTTTAAGGCTGAGCTAGTGCTAGAGCGAAAGTGAGTATTGATATGACTATTTTTATTGAGGAATTCCTTCGACTGAATTAATGCCTGAGGATGTGAATAAACCTCTCTAACACTCTCTATAGTCGCATTAGCAAGTCCAATTAGGCAGTGCTTGACTCTGAGTTTTTCTTCACCGATAACTTTTACTTGATAGTCTAAAATAAGATCATGTATCTCTGGAATATTGCCTGAGCTGGTGTTTTCAATCGGAACTAAAGCATAATCACAGTCACCATTTGCGACGGCTTGGAATATGCTTTGAAAATTATTATAAAACTTTGCTTGATACTTCTGACTCTTTGTTGAAAAGTGATTGCCCGCGGCAATGGCTGAATAAGAGGTATCGTCACCTAGCAAAGCCAGTTGAATAGTTCCTTTGGTTGCAGAGTCTTTCTCAAGAAAGTAGTCATACTGGGTTCTAATAGAGTCTTCGATTATGCCGTGAAACAGTCCTAGAGTGGTGGAGGTATCCAGTCCTAACTCCTTTGCATCGGATAATAGCTGCTTTAATAAGCGCTGTTCTTGCCCCTGATCACGTATCTCCATAGCATTTTGATACTTACTTTCAGCAACTTGCAAACTTATTGCGCGACGTTCTGCGAATAGTCGTAACAGTTTTTTATCAATCTCATTTATAGATTTTCGTAAGCTTAATAGCGGTTCATTACTCATATTAAATACTCATTTGCATGACATTGGGCAAAAAAAAAGCCTCCGGTTAGGGAGGCTCTATAAATTTTAACCAATAGTCCTCCTAGCCATTAAGACCATAGAAATAAAAATAAAAAGAACTATTGGTTGAATATTTCATAATCTGCATTCTTATGCTGTTAAAGATCTTTGTCAATAGCTATATAAACTTTTTCGTAAAAAATCCTTTGTTATGATATAAATGGTGTACTTATAGGCGGCAACATTAGTAGCTATTATGCAACACGATCGTGATAATCAAACAGAATCAAAAAAGGCGCTTAATCAGCTTAATGCAGGGTTAAGCACGGAAGAGCTCATTGACATTCTTTGTACTAGTGCTGAAGAGTGGAATGCTTGGCGTTACAAGCACCCCAAAGAGCAATTAAACTTGGACGGCAAAGATCTACGTGGTTTGGATCTGTCAGATTATGATTTGTCGGAAGTCAGTTTAGTTAAGGCCAATTTATCTTATTCGGATTTGAAAAATGCGATCTTAATTGCTGCAGACCTCTCGCAGGCTAACCTTTGTTATTGCAATTTAACCAATGCTAAATTAATTGCTGCCAATCTTAGACAAGCTAATTTTAGTCATGCCAATGTTTTACATGCTAATTTTTTAACTGCAATGTGTCACCAAGCTGATTTTTCAAATGTCGATTTCAAAGATCAGGATTTACGTGGTCAGAATTTAAAAGAAGCTAATTTGTCCGGCGCTGATTTGCGTGGACAAAATTTAGAAGGTATTGATTTACGTGGCGCAAAATTAATTGGTACTAATTTAGATGATGTTAACTTAGTAGATGCAAATTTGGATGGTGCTAACTTATCTGATGTTGACTTATCTACATGTGAATTAGATGGCACGCTAATGACTCGAACCATCTTGAATAATTGTAATCTTTCTAAGCAAAATTTAGCTGGTTTTAATTTTAAAGATAGTGAATTAAAAGGTGTAGACTTACGTGGTGCTAATTTATCAAAAGCTAATTTAGATAATGTGGATTTAAGCTCTGCAAAATTATGGCAAGTACAAACTAAAGGCTGGTCCATTCGCGGTGTTAGTTGTACTCATGCAAGTTGGGATCAACGGGGGCGTGAATATACTCATTATACGCGGAATCAATTTGAAAAGTTATTCTCTGATAAAATCAGTTTTCAATTATATTACCAACGTATGTTGTCTTATCAGGATTTGGCAACCTTACCATTTTTGATAGAACACTTAGAGGCTAGTTTCTGGGGTTGTAAGCTACGTGTGCGTGAGATTCGAAATGAACCTGGTGATACGGTTGTAGTTATGGTGGTTGAAGATACTGGTGGTATACATCCGTCCATGCTGGAAACCAGCTTGCAACAAGAAGCAGATAAGCTACAGTCGATTCAGATTAGTTTGCAATCTGAAAGAAGACTGCAATCAGAAATTCGAGAGTCGATGCAAGCCATTAAAGATCGTCACTGGCCAAAACTTTTAGAGTTATCCGAGCAAGACAGTGATGCAAAAATGCGTCGAATGGCTGTTTTATTTACGGATCTCAAAGGGTTTTCTAATTGGGATAAACAAGAAAGAACGGCTAAGCTCGCTTTGTTTAGAGGTTTGTTAAAGCCTGTCATGAAGCAATGGCAAGCCAGTTATCCAAATATGGAAGGCGATTCTCTTCGAGCTACTTTTACCACAGTTTCTCAAGCATTACACTGCGCTGCTATGATGCAAAAAGTTCTGCATGGGGCTGGTTTTGTGGTTCGAATTGGTTTGGATATTGGTGATGTAAAAATTACCCATAACGAAATCACCGACCAGTTAGACATTGAAGGCGATGCGTTAAACTTTGCGGCGCGACTTGAAAGTATGGCAGAGCCAGGCGCGGTGTTAGTGTCTGAGAATGTTCGTCACTATGCGATCCAAAATGATGCGCCTTTTATATTCTCTGAAGAAAGATTAGCACTTAAAAAATCAGTAGGTGATCGTCAAGCTGGCGATACCGTTGTATGTTTTAGAGCTCAACCTGCGAGTGATTTAAAATAATGAAATTTATAAAATACCTTTTGGTGTTAACGGTTATGTTTAACGCCTCAAACCTCTTTGCACTACCAACAACTGATATTGCAATTTTTGATTTAAAAAAGCTTTTCTCAAAAGATAAAGAAAAACCTGCTAAGGTTTTCCATTTAACTTATCGCGATGGTTACGATAATCAACCAAAGTTTTCAAAAGACGGTAAAACAATTTACTTTACTCGCGGAATTACTGTTGATGATAAATCACAAACTGATGTGATGGCTTATAACTTTGAATCAAAGCAACTAACAAATATCAGTAACTCAAACGATTCTAGCGAATACTCTCCAACGCCATACCAAGATGGTTATTTAACGATTATTGGCGTTGCAGATAGTAATGGTAAGCAGTATTTAAATAGGTTGTCCATCGAAAACGGTGTGCAAAAGACTTTTACCACTGCTATCGAGCCTATTGGTTATCACGCTTGGCTTAATGACAAAGAAGCTGCGGTATTTGTTTTAGGCGATGTTATGACTTTGCAAGTGTTACATACCGAAGCTAATCGAAAACCCATGGTATTAGCAGAAAATATTGGGAGAGCATTTCATAGAGTGGCTGAAAATAATGTTAGTTATAGCGTAGAAGAAGATGGTAGGCATCGAATATATTTGCTTGATGGTAATCATGAGAGTCACGATACAGGAATTGTTTTGCCAGAAGGTGTGCAAGATTATGTTTGGTTGAATGATAAAGAAGTGATTTTTGGTGAAGACTCAAAGTTATATCGGATAAACAATAAATCTATTTCTGAAATTGCAGATTTAGCTGAGTTTGGAGTTAAAGGTATTAGTCGATTGGCTTTGGATAAAAGTGATGGTTCATTGGCTTTAGTTTATAGTAGATAATACTTTTAATTTTTTAGTAAATTTTTTCGCCACAAAAATAGCATTCGTCGTAAGCAGTATCCAGTATTCCAGTTTGATCGGTGGACTCACCTTTTATCAAAATCGGTTTCTTACATTTATAGCATCTAATGCTCGATATTTTATGGCTAAAAAACAACCCGATAGCGATAAATACTACTACACTGAGAATAACGGATATTATTTTTACACCTACAGTCATTGGGATATGACTTATTAGATTATATGTCAAAATAGCCCAAAGTAATGATAATACGGTGGAAAGGACTTTGAATTTTGTGATTTTGCTACTGACGTCATTCATGATTGTACATCGAAAATCTAAACTAGATAATGCTCTTATATTGTTTAGTTTACTACAAGAAAAAAAACCCAGCAAATGCTGGGCTTTTTATTGATTCCCATTTGCATGGGGATGACAATGCTGTTTTAAGCTTTAGGACCTGCTGCAATCAATGCTTGTGCAGCATCGTTATCAGCAAAGCGGTTGAAGTTATCAACAAACATAGCAGCTAACTTTTTAGCTTTTGCATCCCACTCAGCTTTATCTGCATAAGTGTCTTGAGGATCTAAGATGTTGGTATCAACACCTGTTAACTCTGTTGGGATTGCTAAGTTAAAGTATGGTAATTGAGTAAAGTTAGATTGCTCAATTGAACCGTCCATAATCGCATCGATAATTCCTCGAGTATCTTGAATAGAGATACGTTTACCTGTACCGTTCCAGCCAGTGTTTACTAGGTAAACTTCAGCGTCATTTTCTTTAATGCGCTTTTCTAAAACTTCTGCGTATTGAGTTGGGTGTAAGCTTAAAAAAGCTTCGCCGAAACATGAAGAGAAGGTTGGTGTTGGTTCTGTTACGCCACGCTCAGTACCCGCTAGTTTCGCAGTGAAACCTGATAAGAAGTAGTATTGAGTTTGTTCAGGCGTTAATTTGGCTACTGGTGGTAAAACACCGAATGCGTCAGCAGTTAAGAAAACCACTTTTTTCGCGTGACCAGCTTTTGAAACTGGCTTAACGATATTATCAATGTGATAAATCGGGTATGAAACACGAGTGTTTTCAGTTTTGCTGTTATCGTCGTAATCGATTTTGCCATCAGCATCCACGGTTACGTTTTCTAATAAAGCATCGCGACGGATAGCGTTATAAATGTCCGGCTCAGCTTCTTTGCTTAACTTAATGGTTTTTGCATAACAACCACCTTCGAAGTTGAATACGCCGTTATCATCCCAGCCGTGTTCGTCATCACCAATTAAAGCACGCTTTGGATCAGTAGAAAGGGTAGTTTTACCTGTACCTGATAAGCCAAAGAAAATAGCTGTGTCGCCATCTTTACCAACGTTAGCAGAGCAGTGCATTGAAGCGATGCCTTTCAATGGCAATAGGTAGTTCATCATTGAGAACATACCTTTTTTCATTTCGCCGCCGTACCAAGTACCACCAATTAACTGAATTTTTTCAGTTAAGTTGAAGGCTACAAAGTTTTCAGAGTTCATGCCATGCTTTTCGAAATCTGGATTGGTCGTTTTAGAACCATTCATCACAACGAAGTCTGGCTCAAAACCTTCTAGTTCAGCGTCAGAAGGGCGGATAAACATATTCTTGACGAAGTGTGCTTGCCACGCTACTTGAGTAATAAAACGTACCTTTAAACGCGTGTTTTCGTTAGCACCGCAAAATGCGTCAACTACGAATAAGCGGCTCTCAGAAAGTTGCTTCGTCACTAATGATTTTAAGTCTGCCCAAACTTCAGGAGTAATTGATTTGTTGTCGTTTACGCCATTTTTTGACCACCAAAGCGTATCGCGAGTCACATCATCCATCACGAAATATTTATCTTTTGGTGAACGGCCTGTGAAGATCCCTGTGTCTACGTTTACTGCGCCTGACTCAGTGATTACGCCACGCTCATAACCTTGAATGTCTTCGCGAGTTTCTTCTTGGAATAATAGTTCATAGGAAGGGTTATAAATTACTTCTGATACGTTTGTGATACCGTATTGGCTCAGATCAAGTGACATTCTTAGCTCCTGAATGTTAAAGCAAAATCATGGTATTGAAGTCTTAAATAGAGACTCTTTCAATACTTATAAAATTGCGCGACATTATCGCAGAAAAAATAGGCAGGTGGTAGCTTAAATGGGATTTATTTACAACTAAGCCATAACTTTTAATCTATCAATGAAATGAATAAGTTATGATCGGGTAAGCTGATTTTACAGGTTAACTTAAGAAGCTCGCTTCAATGATAGCTTTGCGATTGAAATTAGGGCTTCTTTATATTGAGACTCAGCTATTGAATCAATGGCCGAAATAGCTTTATCCACGGCTTTTTCCGCCGCTTGATAAGTATATTCAATGGCTCCAGTTTGCTTGATGATGGTCATAATTTCATCCATCTTATCCAAGCCCCCATGTTCAATGGCATGGGTAATCAGCTTTTTACCTGCATCGTTGGTATTTTCCAGCGCATGAATAAGAGGCAGGGTAGGTTTACCTTCAGCTAAATCATCGCCTACATTTTTACCCAAAGCTGCCGTATCGGCGGCGTAATCCAATGCATCGTCGATTAATTGGAAAGCAATGCCTAATTGCATTCCATATTCTTTTAAAGCTTTCTCTGTGGTTTCATCAGCACCGCTAAGAATTGCGGCTAATTGAGTCGCTGCTGCGAATAATATAGCTGTTTTGCGCTCAATCACTTGATAATAACTCTCTTCAGAGACGTTTGGATCGTTTACATTCATTAGTTGTAAAACTTCACCAGCGGCTATTTGATTGGTGGTATCTGATAAAACATCCATGATGCGCATTTCGCCGACTTCCACCATCATTTGGAAGGCGCGACTGTAGAGGTAATCGCCTACCAATACAGATGCTTGGTTGCCAAACATGGCATTGGCAGTTTCACGACCACGACGTAAATCTGATTCATCCACTACATCATCATGCAGTAAGGTAGCAGTGTGAATTAGCTCAATAACCGCCGCAAGAATGGATTGAGACTTTTGTGAATCTTCTTGATAATTCAAAGCTTTAGCAGCCAAAAGCAATAACATTGGACGCAAACGCTTGCCACCAGCGGCGACAATGTACTGACCCACTTGGTTCACTAAGACCACATCCGATTGAAGTCTGTCTAAGATGATTTGATTGGTGTTTTCAAATTCGCTATCTACTAAAGTGCGGATTTCATCAAGTGTCATAGTCATTGTTGTAATGTTTGCGATCTTGGTATTAGTTGTCATGAATTTTGTATTGCTGACGAATTATCATTAAAATGCCTCGCAATCCTAGTTATTGTCTAGGTTTGGGTCAAGTGCTATTTATTGGTAATTGCGGCTGAAAAGGCTAAAATGGCGCTGATCAGAGCACTTCTTAATCAGATCTGGTTTAAAAAGCACAAAAATCCTTATTTTTATTGGTTTTTTATAGAATTTCCCTTGCCACAAATGGCTATTTCCCTTAAAATTCGCGCCCTCAAACGGTCTATCTTGTGTTTTCAAGCTTTAGACTAGACAAGTAAGTTACATATTAACCATTTTGTTGAGAGATACAGAAAGGTCGTAAACTGGAGAATAAATATGTACGCAGTAATCAAAAGTGGTGGTAAGCAACACCGCGTTAAAGCAGGCCAAGTAGTACGCTTAGAGAAAATCGAAGCTGAAACTGGTTCTAATATCGATTTCGAAGAAGTATTAATGGTAGCTGATGGCGACAACGTGACTTTAGGTCAGCCATTAGTTGACGGTGCTTCTGTATCAGCTGAAGTGGTAACTCACGGTCGCGCTAAGAAAGTTAAAATCTTAAAGTTCAAGCGTCGTAAGCACCACATGAAGCAAATGGGCCATCGTCAATGGTTCACTGAAGTTAAGATCAACGATATTGTTGTAGGTGGCGCTAAGAAGAAAGCCGCTCCTAAAAAAGCAGCAGCTAAGAAAGAAGCTCCTAAAGCAGAAGCTGGTGCAGACGATCTTAAGCAATTATCAGGTGTAGGTCCTGTATTAGAGAAGAAGTTACACGCTGCAGGCGTTACTTCATTCGCACAAATCGCAGCATGGAACGAAGAAGATGTTGCTAAATTTGACGAAGCATTAAGTTTTAAAGGCCGTATCGAGCGTGAAGGCTGGATCGAGCAAGCAAAAGAATTAGCTAAAGGCTAAGAGGAGACTATAAGATGGCTCATAAGAAAGCTGGTGGTAGTACCAAAAACGGACGCGATTCCGAAAGTAAACGCCTTGGTGTAAAGCGCTACGGTGGTGAAGAAGTGTCTGCAGGCTCTATTATTGTTCGTCAACGTGGTACTCGTTTCCACGCTGGTACAAACGTAGGTTTAGGTCGTGACCATACCTTGTTTGCTAAAGCTGACGGCAAAGTTAAGTTCGAAGTTAAAGGTAAAAACAACCGTAAGTTTGTTTCTATCGAAGCTTAATTCGAATTAGCTTGAAAGCATAAGAAAGCCTCGGCATGTGTCGGGGCTTTTTTGTTGAGCGGGTAAGATAATTCCCACTCAATGACTGATAATTTTTTATATGGCACAATAACACTATGAAATTCGTCGATGAAGTATCCATAAAAGTTAAAGCGGGCGATGGCGGTAACGGCATTGTTAGCTTTCGTCGTGAAAAATTCGTTCAGCGCGGTGGCCCCAATGGTGGCGATGGCGGTGATGGCGGTAGTGTTTATATTGTTGCTGAGCCAGAATTGAATACACTGGTTGATTATCGCTTTGTGCGATTCTATGACGCTACACGTGGCGAAAATGGTCAGGGAAACAATATGACTGGTGCTAAAGGTGAGGATTTGTACCTTAAAGCTCCAATTGGCACCCAAATTACGGACCTTGAAACAGGTGAAATTATTGGTGATTTGACCAAGCCTGGGCAAGAAGTGTTAGTGGCTAAAGGCGGCTTTCATGGCCTTGGCAATACCCGTTTTAAAAGCTCTATTAATCGAGCTCCGCGTAAAGCAACGCATGGTACACCGGGCGAAACCCGTGAATTACGTCTTGAGATGAAGGTTTTGGCAGATGTGGGCTTACTAGGCTTGCCAAATGCTGGTAAATCCACCTTTATTCGCGCGGTATCGGCTGCTAAGCCAAAAGTAGCAGGTTATCCGTTCACAACGCTAATTCCAAATTTAGGCGTTGTACGGGTCGATAATGAGTCAAGTTTCGTTGTTGCTGATATTCCAGGTGTTATTGAAGGGGCAGCCGAAGGTGCTGGCCTTGGTATTCGCTTCCTACGTCATTTAGCTCGTACCCGAATTTTATTGCATATTGTAGATTTATTGCCGTATGACGAATCGGATCCCGTGGCGAACTTCAACGGCATTATGAATGAACTTTATAAATACTCTGACAGTAAGGATATTTCGTTAAAAGATAAGCCCGTTTGGTTGGTGTTTAACAAAACTGACTTGATGCTTGAAGAAGAAGTCGAAGAGAAAGTTAAAGATTTCTTAGAGCGTTTAGATTGGGATGGTCCCGTTTACCAGATGTCTGCAGTGAAAAAAGAAGGTACTCAAGTTATTTGTAATGACATTATGGAGTATTTGATAGAACATCCAGAGGTTCGCGAGTTTGAACGTGAAGAAGTGACTCAAGAGTTTAACTGGCCAACTCAAGGCGAGTCTAAAGTTTCCGATGATGAAGCTTGGGATGATTTGTCTGATGATGACTTTGAAGCTGGTCAAGATGACTGGGATGACGGTGAGCATTTTGAAGACGGTGATACCTTTGAAGAAGATGGGGTTGAGATAGAATATAAACAATAATATTCTATGGATTTGATTTTTAAGGAAATTTCCCTAAAATAAAAACTAGTCGTTAAGCGAAAGAGAGAATGGATTGAGCGTTCGCTATCAATATAAGGATACTTTGTTACTTGATGCCTCTGCCACCGGAGAACGCATCATATCGTTAATTAGGCTATTGATTTATAGCCTAACTGGCACGATTCCCTTTATTCTATATTTCTTTTTTGATGATAAAAGACCAGAAGTGTTTATAAGCGTTGTTATCACTTCAGTGGCAGTTATTGGCGCTATAACAATTTATTGGCTTGTTAAAAATCAAATTAAAACTTCATTAGTAGCCTGGATAACCACTTTTCTCGATGTATCGGTTATTACATTAGCGTTGCTACTCATAGCTCTGTATAGCAATCCCATTGTGGCCACAAACAGCTTAGTGGTTTGGCAACTTTATTCTGTTGTTATCTTTACCTCTACTTTAAGACTAAACGTAAAAATTACTATTTTTGCTGGAGTTTGCGCTTTGTTGCAATATGCTCTGCTGGCGTTTTATTTGGATAGTCGGTTTGAACTTAACGAGCTAGGAATTAGATCCGAAGAGTATGGCCTCTTTAATTGGCCAATCCAATTTGGTCGTATCCTTATTTTAGGTTTACTGACCGCTGTTGCAGTGAGTTTTGTTTATAGAACTAGAGGTTTAGTGACTTTTACCGGCACTGATAGTTTAACTGGTTTAAAAAATCGAGCCTACTTTGAACATATCTTACCGACCACGGTGGCCAATGCTATTAAAAACCACCAACCACTTTCCGTTGCCTTTGTTGACTTTGACCATTTTAAGAAAATCAATGATGAGCATGGGCATGCTATTGGTGATAAAGCACTGCAAGCTGTAGGTGATGTTTTTGATGAGTTTTCTACCGATAAGATTCAGGTAACGCGATGGGGCGGTGAGGAGTTCGCTTTGTTGCTTGAAAATGAAACTAAAGAAGAAGCTGCCATCATTGTGAACAGAATCAATACTCGATTGAAGCAGGGTGTTCAAATCACTGACGAGCTTAAACTAAAGCTTCAAATAAGTGCTGGTATTACTGAATGCCCTTTAGAAGAAGATGAGCCTAATAAATTGATAGTTATTGCTGATGATAGAATGCTAACTGCAAAAAATACCGGGCGTAATAAAATAATTTATAAGTAACTTTATTTATCTTGCATCAAGTGAAGAATATTCCCTTCCGAATCTTTAAAAGCGCAAAGCCAACTCTCTGTTTCCTCACTCTTATGAATCATCATTGGCTCTTTTATGATTTCCACTTTGTGAGCTTTAAGCTTTGAAAAATCTGTTTGAATATCGTTGCTTTCATAATAAATAAAAGCTTTTGAATCATATTCAGGGTTTTTACCTAAGTAAATTCGGCTTCCATTGCATTCAAAAAATGCCATGTTTTGTTCCGGAAATGCCATTAGTAGTTCTAATTCTAAAACATTTTGATAAAACTCAATGGCTCGATTTATATCTTTAATTTTCACATGAATTTGTTTAATTCCGATAATCACGCTTTAACCTCAATTAGAATTGCGATATATTTAACATGAGTTAAATAATTACCTAAAGTAAGGATTATGTCAAATATTAGATTACCGAAAGGATTGGAAAAGTCTGATCGAAATGCTTTAGCAAATAACCTGCATAGCATCGCGATTCATATTTTAAGGGATGCACGCAAAACTGATTTACAATCTGGTCTAACACCAGAAAGGCTTTCGATATTATCTATTTTAGTTTACGTTGGCTCTAAAACTGTTAATGAAATTGCAGAAATGGAGCAGGTGAGTGCACCTGCTATTACTCGCATTGTTAAAAGCCTTGAAAAAGATGGTTATGTTATTAAAGCGAAATCACGAGCCGATCAAAGGGTAGTGTTTGTTTCAGCTACTAGAAAAAGTATTAGTTTAATGGAACAAGCTCGTAAACAACGTGTAGAAAGAGTATCGGAGCAACTAAAGCAACTATCATCTAAACAAGTTAGCGATTTAACGGAATTATTAAGTTTGATTGATATTAACTAAGCTCTAATGGCCCTTTTGGGCTTTACCAAGAATTTTATACACCATAAAAGACTTTCGATAATAATTAGTAGCAATAAAGCAAAACTAAGGCCGATGATAATTGCGTTAGCATCTAAAGCTACATTGTAATTATAATTTGACCAAACTTGTTTTTGTACGTCAGCTATCGGATGTAAGAAAGTTTCCTTATAAGCGTTTAACTGATCAACCTGAAAGCTTCCCAAAGCTGTTTTCAAAAGCTTGTTTCGTTGGTAAATGCTCTGAACTCCATTACCAGTATCCGTTATTACAGAGTCTTCATTATTCGCATAATGTTCAACTAAAGTTTCTAAATTACCTGCAAAGTGTTGATCTGCAGTTTTCTGAAATGGTGCAATGGCAATATCTGACTCTGCAAGACGTGCTGCTAGATTGTTACCATAAGCAGTTACAAAACCTGGAAGTTGAATACCAACTAAAACTAATAAGGCGAAACTAATTATTTTGAAGTAGCGAGAGATAATGCTCATAAAATAGCGAGTGGATAAATATTAATCTTAACTTTAACATTAGAAGCCAATAAATTGAAATTACAAAAAGTAGCCAAACGCAAAAAGCCGCAACTGGAAACCAGTGCGGCTTTTAAGATTCTTACAGCTAAATTAATCTAGAGTTAGATTAAAGTGCTTGAATGCGAGCGTTTAAACGACTCTTATGACGTGCAGCTTTATTCTTGTGAATTAAGCCTTTGTTTGCAGCTACGTCGATCATTGGTACAGCACGCTCATACGCAGATTGAGCCGCTTTCTTGTCACCAGCTTCAATAGCGTAAACTACTTTTTTCATGTAGCTACGTAGCATAGAGCGACGACTTGCATTGTGTTGACGACGGTTTTCAGCTTGCTTTGCACGCTTTTTGGCAGATTTAATGTTAGCCAAGGTGTTTCTCCTAAAAAGGTTTAACGAAAATACATAAATTTAAGGTCGCGAAATATACCGCTAAATGGTCATTTATTCAAGCTAATTTGGCATAATTCCACGGTTTTTACACCAATTCTGGCAATTTTCTGGCAATTAGTCTGAATGGCTGGTGACGGTGGCTATTTTGCCTTAAACTTGCACACAATATCAATGATTTACGGCCGTAAGGTCAGCTGAGTCAATTTAATGGCAAACTTATTAAAATCCAGCACTATTGTTAGCTTTTGGACCATGATGTCGCGCTTCTTAGGTTTGGCGCGGGATATTGTGTTGGCCAATATTTTAGGTGCAGAAGGGCGCGCCGATATCTTTTTATTAGCCCAAAAAATCCCAAACTTTTTACGTCGCTTGTTTGCCGAGGGCGCTTTTGCTACTGCTTTCGTACCTGTATTTTCTGAGTATCATGAAAAGCGTAGTAAAGAAGAAACCTTAATGTTATTGAGTAAAGTCTCAGGTACTTTGGGCGGATTTTTATTCCTAATCACTTTGATTGGCGTGATCTTGCCACAACTACTAATGGGGATTTTTGGCGCAGGTTTTTATCACTCAGATCCCGATAAGTTTTTTCGAGCTTCGGAACTTTTAAGAATTACCTTCCCTTATATTTTCTTTATCTCGTTAGTCGCTATGTACAGCTCGGTAATGAATACTTTAGGTAAATTTGCCATTCCAGCTTTTGCACCAGTGCTATTGAATTTATCTATCATTGGCATGGCGATTTTTGTAGCACCGCATTTACCAGAAGCGAACGTCGCTTTAGCTTGGGGGATTTTCATTGCAGGCGTATTGCAGTTATTGCTGTTTCTACCATTTTTATGGAAAGACGGTTATTTACCTCGGCCAAGATGGGGTTGGAAAGACAGCGCTGTAAGACGCATTATGAAGTTGATGTTACCGGTAATAGTTGGCGCATCAGTTACTCAAATCAATTTAGTCATCGACTCACAAATTGCCTCTTTTTTGGAAGAGGGCAGTATTTCATGGCTCTATTATTCGGATCGAATGTTAGAGTTTCCCTTAGGGATTTTTGGCATAGCCATTGCAACTGTATTATTGCCAACCCTTTCTAAATACTTTGCAAAAGACGATATGCAACACTTTTCAGGCACTTTAGATTGGGGCCTGCGAATGGTACTAATGATCGGCATTCCAGCAGCCATCGGACTTTTATGGCTTGCTGAGCCCATTATGATCACGGTTTTCCAACATGGCGCCTTTGACGCTCATGATTCATTTAGAGCTGGCCAAAGTTTACAAGCTTATTCGCTGGGTTTAATCGCCTTTATGACAGTCAAAGTCTTCCTAACAGGTTTTTATTCTCGACAAGATCCTAAGACGCCAGTAAAGATCGGCTTAATAGCAGTAGTTTCAAATATCATACTTAATCTAGCGCTATTTAAACCATTCGGCCATGTGGGCTTAGCTGCCGCAACCAGCATTTCTGCCTTTATTAATGCAATTTTGTTGTATCGCTATTTACATAAAGAACAACACCTTCAAATATCAAAGTCCACAGCTGTATGGATTCTAAAGTTAGTGGTTGCGACTGGACTTTTACTCGCCGGCTTATGGTATTTCGATTTCTCCATTGAACAATGGCAAGCCTGGAGTCGAGTTGAAGCAATAGCCATGATTATCGGTACTATTAGCGCAACAGTTGTATCATACGGAACTATTTTAATACTAATGGGCATCAGACCCAGAGATTTTAAAATCCATAGATAGACTGTTAACAAATTAGTGGTTTAATTTTTAACTCTTAAAGTGGCCTTATATCTTGGCTTTGTATGTCTTTCTAAGTTGTAAGTCAGAGATTGTTTTTCAGGGTCGAAGCTAAGGGTCCAAACATTACTGGAAGCAGCTGGAATTAATTGTGCTGTGTGTTCGTCGGCTAGGAAGTTTTGCGATAATGCAGTTCCTTCAGCCCCTTTATAATCACCCGCATAGCCCCCGTACATGGTGATTTCATCGGGAGTTCCATCATGGTGTCTGTGGTCGTGTTTTAATAGTAGACCTTTTTCAGTTCTGCTAATAATCCAAGTTCTAGAATGGTCTTCACCAACGGTAAAGGGGATGCGGATTTCATTGTTGGTACAAGATTCAAAATAAGCGACTAACTTCTTGCCCGCAAAATCGTGCTCAGGATCTTTAGGGTAAGCCGTTTCACCAACAAAGGTCTTGCCACAAAGTTTTTGCAGATTACTGAAGTATTGAGTAGAGCTGTCGGCCTTAAAGTTGTTAGATGGGGGGGGATTACAACTAATTAAACTTAAGCTTGTTAAGCTAATAACCGAAAGTCCTAAGAGTGTTGTTTTTGCTGATTGCTTCATAGTTTATCCTAAGAGTTAATCTTTATATTGAATATCTTTGCCCATTTGCCTTTTTACCGCAATGGCTTGGTTTTTACCTAATGCGATTTTCCATTGGGCAACCGTTTCGCTTGATAATATATAACGGTCAAAGTCTTGCCAACGCTTATGGTAAAGCTTTTTGATGGCTTTAATTACATCGGGAGAGTTGTCTATTATTTGTTCTGCTATTTCTTCAGCAGAATTTAACGGTAATTCGTCAATTTGAGTAATTAAATTGAAGGCTAAAGCTTCTTTGGCTGTTATTTCTTTTGCCGTCATGCTGAGTTTCATGGCTTGATCTTTGCTCATACAATCTCTTAATGCCAAAGTACCTGACATATCTGGAATTAAGCCCCACTTGGCTTCCATTATGGAAAAAGAGCTATCTTTTGAGGCAATACGAAAATCTGCACCTAAAGCAATTTGTAATCCACCACCCCAACAACGTCCATGGATGGCTGCAATAACTGGGATTTTTAACTTGCGCCATCCTATAGAGACACTTTGCGCCAAATTGGCATTTCCAGGTAACCACTTCCACAAGAGTTTAAAGGCATTAAACTTACTTTGCATCACTGATTTAATGTCCAGCCCTGAGCAAAAGTCTTCCCCTTCGCCATATAAAATGACGGCTCGAAGACTTTTGTCTTTGGCAATCTGCTTTTGAAGCTTACGAATTGCCTTAAACATAGCCATATCTAACGCATTGTGTTTATCTGCTCGATTTAGGCCTACCCAAGCTATTTTGTTATTGATGGAAAGCTTGACTCTTGATGACATAAGTAACTGCTTGATTTTAGTGGTTAAAAGAGGTTTGAATGACCTGATAATGGCATAATGAAACCCCGATTACCAACTTATATCGATTCTTATCATTTAAAGGTTAATTCTTACGCCATTTATGGCTATAATTGCCCGCTTTGACTTAGCTAAAATAGGCTCGATGCGCTTACTGCGAGGACTTTATAATTGCCCAGAACAACTCTTTACCGAGGGTTGTGTTGCGACTATTGGTAACTTTGATGGGGTGCATCTTGGTCATCAGGCGATAATTAAGCGGTTAACAAGCCGTGCGAAGGAGCTAACACTGCCGAGCGTGGTGGTGCTTTTTGAGCCTCATGCACAAGAGTTTTTTAGACCTGAACAAGCGCCAGCAAGATTATTTAAGTTAACGGATAAAATCCAAGCGCTAGCGGAGCTGGGCGTTGATTATGTTTTATGCTTACGCTTTGCAAAAGAGCTTGCTAATCTTTCGGCGCAGGACTTTGTAGGACGAGTGCTAAATCAGCATTTACATGTTCATCATTTATTTATTGGAGATGATTTTCGATTTGGTCATCAGCGAAAGGGTGATTTTGAACTGTTGAAAAGTTATGATTTTGTAGTAGAAGCAAATCATTCAGTTACTGCAGAGTTGGAAGGAGAGGAAACTCGGATCAGCAGTAGCCAAGTTCGAGCTTTACTAGAGCAAAATCAATTTGTATCCGCTGGCAAAGTTTTAGGAAAAAGCTTTCGACTAAACGGTAAAGTTGCCCATGGCGATAAGCAAGGGCGATTAATCGGCGTACCAACGGCCAATATCGCTTTAAAGCGACGCAAGAGTCCTTTAAAAGGCGTTTATGCGGTTAAGGTTTATGGGCTAGGCACTAAGACGTTATTGGGTGTTGCAAATATAGGGCGCAAACCAACCCTAAAAGATTCTAGTGAACGACTGGAAGTTCACTTGTTTGATTTTGATGGTGATATTTATGGCCACCGAATCCAAGTCGAACCGATAGCAAAAATACGCGATGAAAAGAAATTCGAATCTGTGGATATTTTAATCACACAAATTCAGCAAGATATAGCAACAGCTAAAACGATTTTAAATACTGAAATTACAACAAACTGAGAACACTGATGAGTGATTATAAAGACACTTTAAATTTGCCAAAAACTCGCTTTGAGATGCGAGGCAATTTACCGCAACGCGAACCAAAAATGTTGGCTCAATGGGCTAAGAATGATCTCTATGGTCAGATTCGTAAAGCGCGCGAAGGTCGTGAACAGTTTGTTTTGCATGATGGTCCTCCATACGCTAATGGTAATATTCATATTGGTCATTCAGTGAATAAAATCTTAAAAGATATGGTGATCAAAAGTAAAACCTTAAGCGGTTTTGATTCGCCTTATGTTCCAGGTTGGGATTGTCATGGTTTGCCAATTGAAAATAACGTTGAGAAAAAAGTAGGTAAAGCTGGCGTTAAAGTTTCGCACGCAGAGTTCCGTGAAAAATGTCGCCAATACGCGCAAAAACAAGTGGATGCACAACGAGAAGACTTTATTCGTTTAGGTGTGTTGGGCGAGTGGGATAATCCTTATTTAACTATGGATTTCGGTTTTGAAGCCAACATCGTTCGAGCGCTTTCTAAAATTGTTAAAAATGGCCACTTGAAAAAAGATGCTAAACCCGTTTATTGGAGTGTGGTTGGTGGCTCTTCGTTAGCAGAAGCTGAAGTTGAATACCAAGATAAAACTTCATTTTCAATTTATGTTCGTTATCCACTGACAGATACAGAACAATTTATGGCGGCATTTGGCAATCCAGAAGTCAGCGGTGAAATCTCAGTTGTGATCTGGACCACCACGCCTTGGACCTTACCATCAAGCCAAGCGGTAACGGTGCATGAAGAGTTAGATTATGTGTTAGTAAAAGCGCAAACTGAAGCTGGTGCAGAAAATTTTGTATTGGCTGAAGCTTTGTATGAAAGCGTGATGAAAGAAGCTGAAGTTGAAAGCTTTGAAGTGATTGCAACTTGTAAAGGAAACGCGCTTGAAAACTTAAAAGTATCGCATCCTTTTTATGATAAAGGTTTGCCAGTCATTTGTGGTGAACACGTGACTATCGATGCTGGTACTGGTTTAGTTCATACTGCACCGGATCATGGTCCAGACGATTTCGTGGTGGGTAAAAAATACGATTTAGATGTTTTGAATTATGTCATGGCTAATGGCGTATTTAATGACGAAACACCTATATTTAATGGTCAACACGTTTATAAAGTGGATCAGCCAGTCGTTGATTTATTAATCGAGCAAGGACGTTTATTACATCAAGATAAAATGCGTCACAGCTATCCACATTGCTGGCGAACTAAAACGCCATTGATTTACCGCGCCACGCCGCAGTGGTTTATTTCAATGCAACAAAATGGTTTACAGCCAAAAGCGATGCAAGAAATTAAAAAGGTTAAGTGGGTTCCTGAGTGGGGCGAAGCACGCATTGAATCGATGATGGATTCGCGTCCCGATTGGTGTATTTCGCGCCAAAGAACTTGGGGCGTTCCTTTATGTTTATTTATCGATAAACAAAATGGCTTGCCACATCCTGACTCTGCGGAACTCATGGTAAAAGTTGCAGAAAAAATTGAACAAGCTGGCATCCAAGCTTGGTATGATTTAGATACTTCAGAATTAGTTGATGCTGAGCAATACGAAAAAATTGATGACACGTTAGACGTTTGGTTTGATTCTGGTGTGACTCACTATTGTGTATTGGCTGCCCGTGATTATTTAAATCGTCCAGCGGACTTATACTTAGAAGGCTCTGATCAACATAGAGGTTGGTTCCAATCGTCAATGTTAACCTCTGTGGGAATCTACGAAGAAGCGCCATATAAACATTGTTTGACTCACGGCTTCGTGGTCGATAAAGACGGTAAGAAAATGTCGAAATCTTTAGGCAATGTGATTGCGCCGAAAGATGTGATCAATAAGTTTGGTGCAGACGTTTTACGCCTTTGGGTTTCTTCTGCAGATTATCGTGGCGAAATGGCGGTTTCTGATGAAATCATTAAGCGCACAGGCGACTCGTATCGTCGTATCCGAAACACTTCAAGATTTTTATTGTCGAACTTAGAAGGTTTTGATCCCGCTACGGATTTAGTTGCGCCTGAAGATATGGTGGCACTGGATCGTTGGGCTGTGGATAAAGCATTGAAAGCACAACAAGAAATTATTGAAGCTTATGATAATTATAACTTCTGGGTAGTAGCGCAAAAGATTCAACATTTCTGTTCAATTGATATGGGTTCTTTCTATTTAGATATTATCAAAGATCGCCAATACACGGCGAAAAATGGTTCATTAGCACAGCGTTCTTGCCAAACGGCTATGTATCATATTGTTGAAGCTTTAGTACGCTGGATGGCTCCTATTTTAAGCTTTACTGCTAACGAAATTTGGCAGCATATTCCAGGTGAAAAAAATGGTTCTGTGTTTATCGCAGAATGGTACCAAGGTTTATTTGCTTCAGAAGGAATGACTATTTCTGACGAGGACTGGACAAGAGTTGCAGCAGTTAAAACCGCTGTAAATAAAGCCTTAGAAGAAAAGCGTAAAGAAGGTGTTATTGGCGGTTCGTTAGAAGCAGAAGTGACTCTATGTGTAAATGATGACTTATATAAAGTGCTTTCAAAGTTAGATGATGAAATCCGTTTTGTCACTATTACTTCGCAAGCTAAGTTAACTCAATCAAGTGAAGGCGAAGCAACTGACTTAGATGGTTTGTCATTAATTATTGAAAAGTCTAATAACGAAAAGTGTGAGCGTTGCTGGCACTATCGTGATGATGTAGGTTCACACGCGGAACACTCAACGATTTGTAATCGCTGTGTAGAAAATGTTGCTGGCGATGGTGAAGTAAGGAAGTTTGCTTAATGAGTTTAGTTTCTTTTATTAAAGATAAGGTTAAACCGTTACCACTTAAAGAGTCAGGCTTCGTGTGGCTCTGGCTTACAGTTCTTGCTTTTATTGCAGATTATTGGACCAAGCAATGGGCTGATAAAGAATTGGCACCTGCTTTTTATGGTCCAGTAATTGAAGTGATGCCATTCTTCAATTTGAAGTTGGCCTATAACGAAGGCGCTGCTTTTAGTTCTTTTGAAGGTATGACTTTTATGCTAGTGGTATTGCCAATTGCTATTGTCATCGCATTAGCACTTTGGATGTGGCAAACCCCTAAAACTAATAAGCTTATCAACGTTGGGTTGGCGTTAATTTTAGGGGGAGCATTTGGTAATATTTATGATCGTATTTTTAACGATGGTAAAGTGATTGATTTCATCGATTGGTTCATTATTTGGGATGGTGTTGAAAAGCATTGGCCAACTTTTAACATTGCCGATAGCGTAATTATGATTGGAGTTGGTTTGCTGATTATTGATGCGATTAAAAATCCAGAAAACAAATCTAAAAAAGCGAAAGCGCAAAATGATTGATAAAAACTCTAGAGCATTAGTCCATTTTAATGTCTTATTAAAAGACGGTTCAGCGGCCGACTCTACTCGGGTTGATGGCAAGCCAGTTTGGTTTGTTTTTGGCGATGGAAGTTTAACTGAGTCGCTTGAAAATCAATTAATGGGTTTGGATACTGGTGAAACTAAAAAGTTTGAAATAGCTGGATCAGACTTGTTTGGAGCAGTGAATCCGGACAATGTTCATTTCATGGATATTAATCAATTCCCTGCAGATTTAAAGTTGGAAGAAGGCGCCATTATTGCTTTTGAGCAAATGGGCGGTGTTGCTATTCCTGGAATGATCCGTGAAATCCAAGGCCATTCAGTTAAAGTTGACTTTAATCATCCTTTAGCTGATCAAGATATTATTTTAGAAGTAGAGATCCTTGAAGTGAAAAACTCTGAGCGCAATCAAAAAGAGGTAAATGCCTAATGGAAATTATCTTAGCCAACCCACGCGGTTTTTGTGCGGGGGTTGATCGTGCTATTGAAATTGTAAATCGAGCTATCGAATTATTTGGTGCGCCAATTTATGTGAAGCATGAAGTAGTGCATAACAAATTTGTGGTAGATGGTTTGCGCGACAAGGGTGCTATTTTTATTGAAGATTTGAATGAAGTACCAAGAGATTCAACTTTGATCTTTAGTGCCCATGGCGTTTCGCAACAAGTACGCAAAGATGCCAAAGAGCGTAACTTAAAGGTATTTGATGCAACTTGCCCTTTGGTAACTAAAGTTCATATGGAAGTTGCACGTCACAGCCGTCGCTGTGAAGAGTGTATTTTAATTGGCCATAAAGGACATCCAGAAGTTGAAGGGACCATGGGGCAATATGATAATGCCGAAGCTGGTATTTATTTGATAGAAGATATCGCTGATGTAGATGCTCTGACGGTTAAAGATGAAAATACACTTTATTATGTATCTCAAACTACGCTATCGGTTGATGATACTCAACGAATCGTTGAAGCTTTAAAAGTAAAGTTTCCAAATATTAAAGGCCCTAAAAAGGATGATATTTGCTACGCCACACAAAATCGCCAAGATGCGGTAAAGCAATTATCTCAAGACTGTGAGTTAATATTAGTGGTTGGGGCAAAAAACAGCTCAAACTCTTCCCGACTCCAGGAATTAGCTGTGAATAAAGGCCGAAAGTCCTACCTAATTAATAACGCTACTGAAATTAATACAGAATGGTTGGAGGATGTTTCAAAAGTAGGAGTAACTGCTGGAGCCTCTGCCCCAGAAGTATTGGTTGAAGAAGTGATTGATTTCCTTGAACAAAATGGCGGAAAAAAAGCCCAAGAATCCGACGGCGTAGAAGAAAATATCGTATTCGTACTTCCTGCAGAATTACGTCCTTAATCCCTAAACTCTAATCTAGAAACCGCCGATTTAACCATTTGTCGGCGGATTTCTACCGAATATCCGATATAGCAAGCCCTTGCTAAGACTCTTTATTATAGTTATTGCGTTAATAAATTAATAAACAGGGCTCTAATGAGGATACCAATCAAAAACAAAAACCAAGGCTTCAGTTTGATGGAAGTGCTGATCGCGATGATTATTATTGCGGTTGGTTTGTTAGGTTATATGGCGCTTCAACTGGCTTCAATTAATTCAAATCAAGATGGAATGGCTCGTTCACAAGCTATCTATGTTTCACAAGAGTTAGCTTCTGCAATCAGGGCAAACCGTGAATATAGTTTCCAAAGTGGCGGGTTATCAGAATATTTAAAAGCAGAGAATTACATGAATTGTGATGAGCAACCAGTTTGTACTGGCCCTGATGGGACTTGCTTAGCAATTGAACAAGCTTTAACAGACACTTGGCAAGCTTGCCAAACTATTAACGGTTTTACTGTTGGTCCAGGCGAAACTAATGATGATTTATTACTTAATGGTGAGATCAGAGTGGGCTGTAGCGATAGAGACACTATTGATGGAGATTTATGCTCGCCTGGTTCAGCGTTAACAATTTATACATTTTGGGCAAATGGAGCAAAAAGAACCGACGTAGGGCAAATTGCTTCTGTTAATTCACAAGTGGCGAATACTCGTTGTAGTAATTTTGCTGCTGATGCAGCAAACCAAATTGTTTTATCCAACTTAGGTGATGAAGTGGACTGTTTAGTATTGGATGTTATGCCATGAAAATTATGAGAAAAAAACAACAAGGTTTCACATTAATTGAATATATGGTGGCGATTACCATAGGACTTATTTTGCTTGCTGGATTGGGCTCATTCTTTTTGGGGATGAACAATTCAGTAAGAGCTCAAAGAGCGATAAGTGAAGTTCAAGAAAATGGCCGTTTTGCACTTTATTTTCTAACTACTGATATTCAAAAAGCTGGCTGGAAAGATCCTGAAACTGGGGTTATAGGTGGTTCGACCAGAAATTATATTGATTTGGCTGGAACTAGCGATGGGAATGGAGCGGACTCAACTGATACTGTGGCTATTCGATATGAATCTGGTGCAAACTGCTTAGGCGAAGAAGTTACTGGTGTTGTTGTAAATCAGTATTTAGTTGAAGATGACAGTTTAAAGTGTAACACCGGTGCTAGAAGCGAACCTATTATAGACGGTGTAGAAGCTTTGCACTTCACCTATGGAATTGATGTCAATATAGATGGTAGCCCTGATAAGTATGTTTCAGCAACTGAGTTGCTCGCTTCACCTGAGGAAGCTGAGGATGTTGCTTCTGTGAAAGTGACTATGGTACTAGTTAGCGATACTGATGTTTCGAGCACCAGTCGTACTCAAAGCTTTACTATTAATGGGCAGACTTATACCACAGCTTCGGATAAAAAGCTTCGTCGCCTTTTTTCGACCACTATCTTTTTGCCAAACAGACCGAAGTTTATCGGTTCGTAATAGGAGTTAATAATGTTAAATAAACAAAGTGGAGCAACTCTAGGTATAGTGTTAGTGTTTTTATTAATTTTAACTGTATTAGCCGTTACAAGTATGTCGGGCTCTATAATTCAGCAAAAATCTTCTACCAATATGTATTTAGAGTCAGAATCTTTTCACGTTGCGGATAGTGCAATTTCTGCATTAGTAAACGCTGATAGATTAAATGAAAGAGCTCTTTATGGAACAGAATTTACAGATGATATTGCAAATGTTGATCCTGATACAGGTGAGGTTGACCCAATTATCCCCTATTTTTGTATAGGAGAGAGTGGAAAAGTAACTAAACAGGATACAAAAGATGCCTGTGTGGGTACGAATTTTGATGGTATCGGCGGTTTGTCTGCTATAGCAAAAATAGAATATTTAGGGTGTAAAACATGCCCAGGAAATGAATTTGGTGGTTTGATTGGTTGTAATGCTTGGAAAATAACGGGTTTTTCTGATGTCGCATCTTCTAGCCAGAGTGAAGTTAATAATTGGGTTGTGAAAACCGCGGGCTGTTCAAGCGGTACTGGAACATCTGGAACGCAGCCTATTTTAGGAGGATCGTAATGTTTAAGAAAACTTTAATTTCAGTTTTAACAGCGGGCTATATCCTGGCTCCTTTTGTAGGTGGAGTGGCTAAAGCGGATGATACTGAAGTATATTTTAATGATGCGGGTTTAATTACAAATACTGCTAACCCCAAAGTTGTCATTGCGCTTGAATGGTCTTCAAATACTAATGGTGCTGATAGACTGGCAAACCTCCGAACTGCATTCAAAGCTGTGGCTTCTAATGATAAATTTTTGGGAAAAGTTGATTTAGGTGTTTTAATTTATTATAGCACTAGAAATTCAACTTCAGCTAAAACAGAAAGAGCTGTTTTACCGGTAGATGCTATTGATGATGACGGTGAGAATTTTGCACAATTTGTTGATAATGAGCTAGTTGCAGGTTCATTAAGTGGTGGTCCGGCTTTAGTTAAAGGCTATACGGAAGTTGCTCGTTATTTTCAAGGTATGACAAGGGAGTTCGGCAATACTCCAAAGCACAAAGGCTTAGGGTTTGACTTATCTTCAGAGGCTATATCAGGTGCTGGCTATAAAAATTTATTAGCTGATGCTAATTGTGGTGGGAACGCTGTTATTCTAATTTCGGGAGGCCAGCCTGGCAACAATAGAGGTACTTCTGAGCAAATCAAAGAAGTCACTAAAGGTAATTGTGGTGCTTGTAATTCGGCAGCTGATGTTGCCAAATACCTAAAGGCTAAAAAAGTAGATACCTATACAGTGTTTACGGGTGGTAAGCAGGTTCAATTATTGCAAAATTTACAAAACATTAGTACTGCTAGTGAGACTGGTGATACTTTTGTATGGAACGGTGTTGACCCAAATGCATTGAGTGATTTTATAGCCGCTTCTATTGAAAAAGTTTTAGAACAAGGCTCTAGTTTCGTACAGGCTGGTGTAACTGTTTCACAGCAAAACCGTTTACAACAAGATAACCATTTATATTTTTCTCAGTTCCAACCTGATAGTAAAGAGCGTTGGCCAGGTAATCTAAAAAGATATCGAGTTGATACTATTACTGTAGGAGATGAAAAAGAAAACATCTTGGTTGATGCAAAAAGCAATCCTGCAGTCAATGACAAAGGTTTCTTCAGAAATGGAGATCCTGTTGAGGATGGCGGTTATACGGCTCAGAGTTTTTGGGATGCTGATGGAGTTTCAGATGGTAATAATGTTCGTTTTGGTGGTGCCACAGAAGCATTGTCTAAATTACTAAAACTTGGTGACCCAGTTACTTTAAATGATGGTAGTACTATAAACCCATTTATAAACTTTGATAGAACTGTATATTCAAATTACAAAGTGACAGGCGGAGATAACTTGAAAAGCTTCGAGTCGGATTATACCAGCACTGATTTTGGTTTTAATTCTGCTCAAGCTTGGGAAGATTATGTTAATCAAGCTAGGGGTTTGTTAGTGTCTACGCAATATAATTTGGATGCTGATGGAAATATTTTAGAGCCCTTGGATGGATATAAAGTTGCGACTGTAGGTTCAATGGGAGACCCTCTGCATAGTGTTCCAAAAATTGTTAAATATGCTAGTGGCAAAGAGATTGCTTTCTTTGCGACTAATATGGGTTATTTGCACGCAGTAGAAATTAGCTCAGCATCTGGTAAAGAGGAGTGGGCTTATATTCCAGATGAATTTGTAACTAAATTGGATGACTTTTATGATGATGTCGTTATCAGTAAAGCTGAGGATCATCAATACGGTTTAGATGGACAAATTTCTATTGTCCATCAAGATAAAAATTTAGACACCATAGTAGACTCCGGTGAAAAGGTTTTCATGATAGTAGGTATGCGTAGAGGCGGAAATATTTATCATGTTCTTGATATTTCTAGTTTAAATTCACCAAAGTTTTTATATAAGTTTGAAGCAAAGGCAAGCGGCATCAATCCGGGCCAATCTTGGCCTGAGCCTCAAATCGGCAATATACAAATAGGTGACAGCATTAAAACTGTTATGATGCTTGGTGGAGGTTATGATAAAGCTCGTGATGACGCTGTGAATTATAAGAAGGTTGTAGTTAATGGCGTAACAAGAGAAGTTATTGATGGAATAGCCTATAACGATAAGCCCGCAAATACCCAAGGCAACGGCCTTTTCATAATAGATATTAATTCAGGCGCTGTGATCTGGAGCACTAATAAAACCAGTGACGGCACTGCGATTAAAGACAGTATTGCAGCTGAAGTTACGCCATTTGGTTTTAATCAAGAGGGTTTGATAGAGCATTTTTATGCTGCCGATACTGGTGGTAATGTTTATCGTGTAGATATTGATAATGAACGTTCTAAAGAGTCAGGAGGTGGTGTTTTTGCAGAAGCAAAGCATATTGCAGATCTTAATGTTGATACTGGCAAGGCTGATAATCGTCGCATCTATTACTCTCCAACTGCTGCTGTTATAGAAGGAGCGGGTATTACTCCTTTTGTAGGAATCGCTATTGGTACTGGTTATAGAGCTCATCCGCTTGATGAAACTGTTTCTGATTATTTTTATATGATTAAGGATAGTTCTGTACTTAATAATAAAGAAGTTGTTAAGTTAACCCATAGTGATTTAGTTGATGTTACGCCTTATGTTAATGCTACTGATGCAGAGAATTCAGGGATTGATTTTGATGCCATTAAGGGCTGGAAAATACAACTAAAAAGAACTGGGGAAAAAGTTTTAGCTGAAGCTAGAATAATTAACAATAAAATTGCATTCACGAGTTATGTTCCGACAGCCAAAAGAATTAATACTTGTTCTGTGGTGATTGGTAGTGGATCGTTATACGGGGTTAATGTAATCGACGGAACTTCTTTCTTTGATGAAAATACGCGTTCTATCGACGATGTTTATCCAGGTATACCCCCAGCATATCAACTACTATTTTTGGAAGATGGTTTCGTAGGGTTAGTTGGTAATAATATAATCAAAGGCGAGTTAGGCAACCCCTATCAAGCCGGTATAACGTCTGGTTTAGATAAAACTAAGCGTATGAATTGGCAAAAGGTAGATACAAATGGAAAATAAAGCTTTTACATTAGTAGAATTGATCGTGACCATTAGTATAGTTGCGATCATGGCTGCAATTGCTATACCATCTTTTAATAATATGATTTTAAACAGTCGTTTAGCATCTTTCTCTAATGACTTTGTTAACTCTGTTGCACTAGCCAAAAATACTGCTGTTTCACAACGAGCTACGGTCCAAATTGCGCCGATAGATGGTAGTTGGAATAACGGATGGCAAGTTCTGTCAGGAGGAGAAACACTGGGTACTTTTGATGCGCTAAATCAGTTAAAACTAGCGGAGGAACCTGTTGCCATTAACATTTCTTCGAAAGGTTTTTTAGTTAATTTGGAACCTTGGGCGGGGATAAAGGCTTGTGATAAAAGAGATAAATGTCGTGAGATAACCGTTTCTATTTCAGGATTTACAAAAGTAGTTAAAAGTTAGGTTTGATATGAAAAAAAATAAAGCATTTACATTAGTTGAATTGATGATAGTGGTCGCGGTCATTGGAATTTTAGCAGCTATTGCCTATCCATCTTATCTAGAGCAAGTACGTAAAGGAAAAAGAAGCGATGCAAAACAAGCGTTATTAGCAGCAGCCGAAGCAGTAGAGAGATATAAAGCAGCTAATTTTTCTTATGCTGGTTTAAGTAATGATAATCTTAATACAATTATTAGGACGCAAGTGCCTGGTGACGGAGCCCCATATTACAATATTAGTATTAACGTTAATGACGCTGGGACAAACTATTTATTGACAGCTACTGCGGTTAATACTATGGGTGGAGATGGGAACTATTCAATAAATCAGTCTGGTGAGAAAAAATATAAAGGAGCCACTGGCTGGAAGAAATAGTTATTCGACTTTCGAAATCTTGCCAATTAGCCTTCTTCATGTAGAATATTTATAAAACTATAGGAGAGGGCTTTTTTGTGCGCGCGAAAATTATCAGTTTTGTTCAAATGAAGGGAGGAGCAGGGAAGACAACTCTTTGTGCCAATATAGCTTCTACTTTATCAGATAGTGCTAACGTTCTAATGATAGATACGGATTATCCGCAGAGTTCTTTGGATACATGGTTTCAGATTCGAAATGAAAAATATGAAATTGAGAATCTGCAAGTTGCCACGGCCAAAAATTTGGCGCAACTCCAAAAGCTTGTTCGTGATAATCTTGACGCCTACGACTATATTTTAATTGACGGCCATCCTCGTATTACCAATATAACCCGTGCTGTTCTGATGTTGTCAGATTTATCTTTAATTCCCCTTAGCCCTTCACAAGTTGAAGTTTGGTCAACTAAGCACTTAGCTGAAATCGTTGAAGAAGCAAAATCCGTTAATACCCATCTTGAAACTAGATTATGTTGGAACCGTTATCGCGTTCGAACTAATTCGGCTGAGGCTGTTGTTGCTGAAGCTAAACAGTTACTTAAAATTGATGATTTGCCAGCTAAACTGGGTAATAGAGTGGCTTATTTGGATTCCTTTGCTCAAGGCTTAACTGTCGCAGAGTGGCATGATCAAGCCGCAAAGATGGAAATATGGTCTTTAACTTCTGGTATTCAACGTGTGTTATCTAAACAAGCTAATCACCGAATTAAAACGGAAGCTCAGGTAGATAAATTTGCTAAAGGCAAATAAATCCTTGACCAATTGATTGGAATCAATTAATTTACTCGCATGAAGACATTAAGCGCAAATATTATTTGGTGGCACGTTACTTAGGTAGCGGGCTTATTTGTACTTAAATTAAATATTGTTAAAGCCCGCACTTTTGAAGTTGCGGGCTTTTTTTTAACTAAAATTTAGATATGAGCATATTACTCAACAATCAAATGATTCAAAACTGGTGGTGGAACTGGATTCAGCGGGCTTTTGTTCGAGAATTTTTGTTGCATTAAGAAAATTACTATAGACAAGCCCGCTTATCGAAAGAAAGCGGGTTTTTTTGTGCCATTTGAAAACGAATTTATACATTTACTGATTAGGAAAAATTATGATTATTATTTTAAAAGCTCAAGCAAGTGAAGCAGAAGCCAAGGAAGTTTTAACTGAAATTGAGCACGCTGGTTTACAGCCTTTGCATATGCCAGGAGTTGAAAGAACCGTACTTGGAGCTTTGGGTGATGAGCGCGTTTTGCAATCACTACACTTGGAGAAATATCCGCAGGTAGAAACGGTAAAGCCAATCCTCAGCAAATATAAACTGGTGAGTCGTGAAATATATCCACAAGATACAGTAATTCAATTAGGCAATACGCCTGTTGGATCTCAACAATTTGCTTTAATGGGCGGGCCTTGTGCGATTGAAAGTGAAGAGCAGTTGCTAGAAACAGCTCAGCATGTCAAAGTCGCTGGCGCAACAGTATTACGTGGAGGTGCTTTTAAACCGCGAACTAGCCCTTATTCTTTTCAGGGCTTAGGTGTTGATGGTTTAAGGATAATGCAGCAAGTCGGACAAGAAACCGGTTTAGATACTATTACAGAGTTAGTGGATATTAAGGATTTAGATGATGTTGCTAATTACATTTCTGCAATCCAAATTGGCGCTCGAAATATGCAAAATTATTCTCTGCTAAAAGCGGTTGGCGAAACCCAAAAACCGATACTCTTAAAAAGAGGCTTATCAGCAACTATTGAAGAGCTACTTTTAGCCGCAGAGTATATTGTGGCGACTGGTAATCCAAACGTCATGATTTGTGAGCGCGGAATTCGTACTTTTGAAAATGCTACTCGAAATACATTGGACCTTAATGCAGTTGCCTTTATTAAAGAGAAAAGTCACTTACCAGTCATTGTTGATCCTTCGCATGGTACTGGGGTGAGAAACTTGGTCGCTCCGATGGCTAAAGCGGGCGTGGCTTGTGGTGCTGATGGTTTGATTATTGAGTGTCATAGAAAACCAGTGGAATCTGTTTCTGATGCGGCTCAGGCATTATCTCCGACTGAATACACCACATTATTACAACAGCTTAAGCCATTCATCGAAGCCAGCGGTCGCAGTTTTAAACCATTATATAAAGCAGGTTAAAAGCTATCATGAAAGTGAATACCTTAGTTAAAAAGATAAACTTGTCGCTGAACCCTTTAGAGGCATATAAGCGTTTATGTAATGGTGGCAATAAAAAGGACAGTTTATTATTTGAAACTGCTGAAGTGGCAAGCCATGCGAACCCCAAAAGTATTATCGCTGTTTCAAGCGCGGTAAAAATTTGCTCCTTAAATAATAGTGTTGTTATTGAAGCTTTAAACGCCAATGGTCAAGCATTCTTAGATGGCTTGGATTGCACTGGATTGAATAGTTTTGAAGTTGAAAGTACTAATAGCAAAATTAAGCTCAACTTAAAGAGTATAGATGCTTGCAATAGTGAAGATGAGCGTTTAATTCAAGACTCAGTATTAAGTGTTTTACGATTACTAAAACAGCAACTAGCCACTGGGAATAATGAAGATGATACTACTAGTTACTTTTTAGGAGCCTTTAGTTTTGACTTGGTTGATCAATTTGAGAGTTTGCCTTCTGTTAAAAAAAGTGATGAAGACTATGTTTTTTACTTAGCGGATCAGCTTCTTGTTCAATCACTTGATAACAATTCTGGACAAATTATTGTTAAGGGTTTTGCAAAAAATTCGGACAATAATGTTCACCTTGGTCTGAAACTCGCCGAGTTAGAATCTTTACTCCAGAAGGAAATAGTAATGTCAGAAAATAAGTGTTTTACAGATAAGGTTGCTGTAGATATTTCTGATGAAGAATTTTCCAAACAAGTAGTTAGTGCTAAACAACATATTGTCGATGGTGATGTATTCCAAGTGGTTTTATCTAGAAACTATACCATTAATTGTCCAGCGCCAATTTCAGCGTATCAAAAATTACGCGAGACTAATCCTAGCCCCTATATGTTTTATCTTAACTTTGGTGACAAGCAGCTTTTTGGAGCTAGTCCAGAGAGTTGTTTGAAAGTGACCCATAATAAGGAAGTAAGCCTTTACCCCATTGCAGGTACTCGTAAAAGAGCTTTTAATCATTCGGGGATTAATTATGAGCGTGATTCTCAAATTGAATATCAGCTAATCGATGATGAAAAGGAAACAGCTGAACATATGATGTTAGTGGATTTAGCGCGTAATGATTTAGCCAGAATTGTTGAACCTAATAGCCGTAAAATCACCCAGTTAAAGCAAGTGGTGAAGTACTCCCATGTAATGCATTTAGTTTCTGAAGTTAAGGGCAAGCTACAAAGTGACATAGATCCACTGGATGCTTATAAAGCTTGCGCCAACATGGGGACGTTAACAGGGGCTCCAAAAATTAAAGCAGTGGAGATAATACGAAAATATGAGAAATCCAGTAGAGGTTTTTACGGTGGAGCAGTAGCAGTATTTAACGCACTTGATGAATTCGATAGCGCTATTGTTATCCGTTCCGCATTAGTTAGAAATCAACGGGCAACCATTACTGCTGGAGCAGGTATTGTGCATGATTCAATTCCATTTGAAGAAGCTAAAGAAACCGAAAATAAAGCAAAAGCCGTTATTAATGCATGTTTAGCAGCTTTCAATTCTCCTCATAAAGCACCAGGAGAAGTGGCATGAAGTTATTATTAATCGATAATTACGATTCGTTTATCTATAACTTACGTTATGAACTTAATTCGCTAAATGTAGCTGTTACCGTTTGTCGAAATAATGTTAATTATGATGAGCTTTCTAAGCTCATAAAGCAACATGATGGAATTGTTATTTCACCCGGTCCATCAACCCCAGACAATGCAGGGCACTGTTTAAGAGTAGTAAAGGACTTTTATCAGCAAAAGCCGATTCTTGGGATTTGTTTGGGGCATCAAACTATCGCGCAAGCCTTAGGTGCTAAAGTGGTTAAAGCAAAAACAATTGTCCATGGAAAAAATTCGAAGATTAAACTCATCGATGGAGATTTATTTCTAGATCTTGATAGTTCTCTTAAGGTGGCTCGTTATCACTCTTTAATTGTTGATAAGTTACCAGAGGAACTCAAGATTTCAGCAGTTTCCGAAACAAATGAAGTTATGGCTTTTCAACACCAACACTATCCGGTATACGGATTACAGTTTCATCCAGAAAGTATTATGAATTTTGAAGGTAAAAAAATACTAGAAAACTTTATTCACAAGACTTTACTTCAAAGCAACATTAAGGAGACGAACCATGCTGAATGTGCTTGAAACTATTTATCAGGGTGAGAATTTGAGCTTCGAACAAGCAAATAACTCTTTCCAAGAGTTATTAATGGGTAAGATTGAACCATCTGTAACGGCTGCGCTATTGGCTGCTTTGAAAACGAAGGGTGAGTCTGTTCAGGAAATCGCTGGTGCTGCTAATGCGTTACGTGAACAAGCTCAAGTTTTCCCAGCAGTAGATTATACGACCACAGACTGTTGTGGCACTGGTGGCGATGGATTTAATACTATTAATGTATCGACAATTTCAGCTTTCGTTGCATCAAGTATAGGTGTGAAAATTGTCAAACATGGTAATCGTTCTGTATCGTCACAATGCGGTTCATCCGATCTAATTGGTGCTTTAAAAATTAATACACATTTAAACCCTGAAGATAGCAGGGATTTATTGGATGAAACAAATTTCTGTTTTCTGATGGCGCCCGAATACCATCAGGGGGTAAAACACGTGATGCCCATTCGTCAATCTTTGAAAACTCGGACCATTTTTAACTTAATCGGTCCACTTGCGAATCCTGCTAAGCCAGAAATTCAATTGTTGGGTGTTTATGATAAACGTTATTGCGAACCATTTGCACATATATTAAATATTTTAGGTGCCAAGAAAGCTATGGTGGTTAATGGCTCTGGGCTTGATGAAATTGCATTGCATGATAAAACCCAAGTTACTCTGTTAGAGGAGGGTGAAGTTACTAGTATGAGTATAACGCCTGAGGATTTGGGTCTAAAGCATTATTCGATTGAATCATTGCAAGTTCATAGTGTGGCTGAAAATCTTGATTCGGCAATGGCTGTATTAGAAGGAAAGGGTAAAGATGCGCATATCGATATTATTGCCGCTAATACAGGTGCTGTCTTATATTTAAATGATAAAGCTAACTCTCTGATTGAAGCGGTGCAACTTGCTAAAGATGTAATTCTTTCCGGAGAAGTAGCTTTGCATGTTAAAAAAATTCAGGAGGCATCTCATGTCTAATGTTTTAGATAGCATTGTAAATTACAAACGCTTGGTTGTTGCAAATTCATCAGATGTTTTTCCGAGTGAAAACAGTACTCGCAGTTTTAAAAATGCTCTAACCCAGTCTGATTTCGGCTTTATTATGGAATGTAAAAAAGCATCCCCTTCAAAAGGGTTGATTAGATCTGATTTTAATCTTATTGAAATTAGTCAGGTTTATGACCGCTACGCTGATGCCATATCAGTTTTGACGGAAGATAGATTCTTCCAAGGGAGTTATAGAAATTTAGAGTTTGTAAGTAAGAACACTAATAAACCTGTACTGTGTAAAGATTTTATTTTAGAGCCTAAACAGATTAGACAAGCACGTTATTATGGTGCTGATGCTGTACTGCTAATGTTATCCGTTTTATCAGATCATGAGTATGAGCTATGCGCGACTGAAGCAAAGAAATACAATATGGATGTTCTTACAGAGGTTCATGATGAGACTGAGGTTGAGCGCGCTATAAAACTTGGTAGTGAAATTATTGGTATCAATAATCGTAACTTAAAAGATTTATCAACATGCTTATCTAACACCAAACACCTTTCAAAGTTAATCCCATCGGATCGAGTAATAGTGACCGAATCTGGCATCAATTCACATCAAGATATTATTTCCTTATCAGCATTTGCAGATGCTTGCTTAGTTGGTTCATCTTTGATGCTACAAGATGATTTGGAAAAGGCTACCGCTCAATTAGTATATGGAGATATTAAAATTTGCGGTTTGACTCGAAATGAAGACTTTGAACTTTTAGAGCAATCTTCAGCGAGTCAGCTGGGTGTTATCTTCGCTGAAAACTCTAAACGTAAATTATCCGAAAACACTAAAATTTATGGAAAAAACAAGCCTCTAATAGGTGTGTTTCAAAATCAAAGCGCTGATTATATCTTATCAAAGATCGGGCAACATAAGTTAACTGGGATTCAACTGCATGGAGATGAGCCTCAGGAAACTATAAATCAATTACGTAAAGCTTTAGGTGAAGATTTCTTCATTTCGAAAGTTGTTCATGTTAATGGTGAAATCCCAAGCTTTGATTACAAAAATGTCGATGAGTTATTACTAGACTCACAAGTTTTTACGCAGCAAGGTGGTACTGGAGAGGTATTTGATTGGGGGTTATTAGATGATGAAAAGATTACAAGCAATTTAGAGCATATTCGCATCGCAGGCGGGCTGAATTCTGCCAATATTCAGCAATTAAAAAAACTAGGTTTTTATAAATTAGATATTGGCTCTGGCAGTGAAATTGAGCCGGGTGTTAAGTGCCCAATTAAAATTAACGAAATATTTAACAGCTCAAAAGTCAAAGGCATACAAAGATGACACAAGTTACCAGTAAACAATTTGAATATGACGGCGCTTATATAGGTCAATATGGTGGACAATTTGTACCACAAATTTTAATGCCTGCTTTACAACAATTAGAACAGGCTTTTGAAAATTCAATCATCGATAAGCAGTTTAAATCAAAGCTCAATCATTTGTTGGATCAATATGCTGGCCGTCCGACCCCGCTAACTGAATGCAGTAGTTTTGCTGTTAAAGAAAATGTTAGGGTGTTTTTAAAACGAGAAGATTTACTGCATGGCGGTGCCCATAAAACGAATCAGGTATTAGCGCAAGCTTTGTTAGCAAAACAAATGGGTAAGCGTCGTATTATCGCTGAAACAGGCGCTGGACAACATGGTGTAGCCACTGCTTTGGCATCTGCTCTATTAGGGTTAGAAGCCACAATTTACATGGGCGCTAAAGATATCGATCGTCAAGCACCCAATGTGTTTCGTATGAAATTAATGGGTGCGAAAGTTATTCCGGTGGATAATGGTAGTGGAAGCTTAAAAGACGCTATTAATGAGGCATTGCGTGACTGGGCAGCATCTTATGACGATACTCACTATCTACTAGGAACTGCCGCAGGTCCCCATCCTTTTCCTAAAATGGTAAAACACTTTCAAAAGGTTATTGGCGAAGAAGCTAAGCAACAAATACTTGAGCAAGTTGGGAAATTACCTGATGCTGTCATTGCTTGTGTCGGGGGCGGTTCGAACGCCATTGGTATCTTTGCGGATTTTATTAAAGAAGACTCTGTACGGCTGATTGGTGTAGAGCCAGCAGGAAAAGGTCTTGATTCAAAACAACATGGTGCAACCTTATTAAAGGGAACGGAAGGGATTATTCATGGTGCCAGAACCCAAACATTGCAAACAAAAGATGGACAAATTCAAGAGTCTCACTCAGTCTCCGCTGGCCTTGACTACCCAGCCGTTGGTCCTGAACATGTGCATTTGATGCAAACGGGGCGGGCTCAGTATGTCGGGGTAACGGATGAAGAGGCGCTAGAGGCTTTTCAAGAACTTTCGCGTACCGAAGGAATTATACCTGCATTAGAATCATCCCATGCGCTCGCTTATGCAAAAAAACTTGCGAACTCAGCAGACAAACCAATGAATATCATTGTTAATTTATCGGGTCGTGGCGATAAAGATTTGGCCATGGTTATGGACACAATAACTAGCCAAGGAGCTTACTAATGCGTTATCAAAAAATGTTTGCTGAAAAGAAACAATTGAATGAGCTAGCTTATGTGCCCTTCGTTTTATTGGGTGATCCGAGCTATTTGCAGTCTTTTAAAATTATTCAGACCTTAATTGATAATGGTGCTGATGCACTTGAATTAGGCTTTGCATTTTCGGACCCGGTGGCTGATGGCCCTGTGATACAAGAAGCTAGCTTACGTCCTTTAGCTAATGACTTTAACGTGCAAGACGGTTTTAAGTTATTAAAAGAAGTGAGAGGGCATTATCCAGACATCCCCATCGGCCTTTTAACCTACGCAAATTTAGTGTTTGCACAAGGTATTGAGCAATATTATCGAATGGCGCAAGAAGCTGGTGTAGACTCAGTTCTAATTGCGGATTGTCCAGTTGAAGAAGGGGGCCTGTTTACAGCTGTAGCCAGTCAATACAGTATTGATACGGTTTTTATTGCACCGCCTGATGCTAGTGATGAAACTTTAGCCTTAGTGGCTAATAACTCTAAAGGCTATACCTACGTATTAAGTCGGAAAGGTATCACAGGAACAGAGGTTAGCGCCACTCAAGCAAATTCAGATTTTTTAAGCAAATTAAAGTCGTTTGATAGCGCACCATTAGTACAAGGATTTGGTATTTCGACTGTTGAACATGTTTATCAGGCTGCAGAAGCTGGTGTTGATGGAGTTATTACTGGATCTGCGCTAGTGAAGCTTATCAATCAATATTATAATGAGCCAAAGATTATGCTTGATGAAATTGCTCAGTATGCTAAAACCATGGCTGAGGCAGCGCATCAAGCGCAAACCATCAATCAGTAGGGCGCATTGTCCGTAAAGGCTTAGAAATGTCGATAGCAGAAACGATTAAAGAACAACTGCTTGCAATGGAGCAAACAGTTGAAGAAGAAAAACTATTTTTAGTAGGTTATTTAATTCCGATGGTGGACTTAATTCCACAAGGTGATTTGAATGATTTGGAGTGGTTTGCTGAATTTGCATTGTTTGTTGAGGATGCGGTTGATTCAGATGGTCTGAATGATCGTGATGTTGAACTGTTAGCTGATATTTTTGCGGAATTACAACCAGAAGAATAACCATCAAAGGTAAAAATTTGTCTGCACGAAAGCTTATTCAAAGCAATATAAAGAACCCAACAGTATCTATCCCTGGTAGTAAATATCTTGCCAATCGATATATAGCTTTGGCGGCTATAACCGATGGTGAAACTATTTTAAAAAATGCCCCAGATAATGATGATATTCAAGCTGCTTTATTTGCGATTGATACACTGGGCGCAAAAGTTAAAAGATTTGAATCAACATTGGCTATATGCGGAATAGACAACTATAGTCCGGACGCGAATATCACCCTTGATTGTCGTGATAGCGGTACCTTAAGTCGCTTTATAACAGGCGTTGCAGCAACCTTAGAGTCGCCACTAGTGATTGATGCTAGCGAGCAAATGCGCTCAAGGCCGATGCAAGAAATCATAGATTCTTTAGAGCAGCTTGATGTTTCTGTGAATTCAAATGATGGATATTTACCAATAGAATTAAAGGGGCCAATTCAAGGAGGTAAGTGCTCGTTAGATGCTTCTCGTTCCAGTCAATTTTTAAGTGGTTTATTGATTGCTTGTTTAAAAGCAAAAAACGAAACACTAATACAATTGGTATCTGAACCTGTATCCGAAAGCTATATTGAGTTAACCATGAAGGCTATTGAAAAGTTTTCTGGCGAAGTTAAAAGAATTAATAATCACGAATTCTTAATTGAATCTAATCAGTCATTGCTCGCGCCAAGCATTAATGTTGCCAGTGACGTGGTTTCTTGTAGTTACTTTATGGCCGCCGCTTTAATTGGCGAAACTTCAATTAGAATCGAAAACTATGATTTTGATTCGGTTCAAGGTGAATCTGAATTCCCAAATGTTTTAGAATTGATGGGTGCGAGTGTCATCAAAAATGGGGCAGACCTTGTTATAAAATATGATAAGCCATTGCAAGGCATAACTGTTGATATGGGCAATATGCCTGACGCGGTTCCAACATTGGCTGTGATCGCTGCTTTTGCAAATGGGGTAACAAAAATTACTAACATTGCTCATTTAGCTTTTAAAGAATCGAATCGCATTGATGATTTGTGTGAGCAGTTAAAATTGGCTGGTGTTGATTGTCAATATGGCGAAGACTTTATTAGTATTACTGGCGGGGGCGATTTACAAGCTGCACGCGTTTCCAGTTGTCATGATCATCGTTTGGCAATGTCTTTGGCTTTGTTGGGAATTAAAGTTCCAAACTTGATTGTTGACGACGCACAAGCGGTTGAAAAATCCTTTCCACTTTATTGGCAATACCTTGAACAGATTGGTATTGTCACAGAAGAAGTCAGTTGAGCTTCGCGATTAATTATATTCTGATGCTCTTTAGCTAGATAGCGTTAAGAGCCTTCAGCGAAAACAAGGTAAAAAGAAATGGCAGGCGATAGTTTCGGCAAATTATTTAAAGTAACTAATTGGGGCGAGTCCCACGGCAAAGCTATCGGCGTAATAGTCGAAGGTTGTCCTGCGGGCTTGGAATTATCGGAAGAAGATATTCAGCCTTTCTTGGATAGACGTCGTCCCGGTCAAAGTAAGATTACCACACGCCGTGATGAAAAAGATCAGGTGAAAATTCTATCGGGAACTGTGAAGGGTATAACGACGGGTACACCGATTAGTTTAATGATTGAAAACCAAGATCAGAAATCAAAAGATTATTCTGAAATGGCAAAAATTTACCGTCCAAGCCATGCCGATTTTACCTATCAAAAGAAATACGGCATTCGCGATGTCGCTGGTGGCGGTCGTAGTTCTGCCAGAATTACTGCGGGACATGTTGCAGCAGGCGCTATTGCACAGAAGATTTTAACTAAAGCTTTGGATACAGAAATTGTTGGCTATGTTAAAAGCGTTAATGACTTAGTATTGCAAACAGACTCTTCTGAAATTGATGCTAATAATATTGAGAAAACGCCCGTACGTTGTCCTGACTTAGAGTTGGCAGCTCAAATGATCGAGCGAATTGAAACAGCTCGTAAATCAGGAGACTCTTTGGGTGGCGTTGTTGAATGTCGAATTAATTCAGTACCGGTTGGTTTAGGTGAGCCAGTATTCGATAAACTAGAAGCTGATTTAGCCAAAGCCATGATGGCGATTAATGCTAGTAAAGGTTTTGAAATTGGTTCTGGTTTTGCAGGGACTCTGGGTTCTGGTTCTACCCACAATGATGTATTTATTAATAACTATGGAAAAGTAGAAACCAAAACGAATAATTCAGGCGGTGTATTAGGCGGGATTTCTAATGGAATGCCAATCGTGTTTCGGGTAGCTTTTAAACCGACGCCTACTATTATTATGAATCAAGACACGGTTGATTTAGAAGGTAAGGAAACCGTTTTTCATGGCAGAGGGCGACATGATCCTTGTGTACTACCAAGAGCTGTACCGATTGTTGAAGCTATGGCAACATTGGTGTTATGTGACCATTTTTTGAGGTTTAGAGCTTATAAGGGATTATTTGATTTATGATAAAGCGATTATATGTAGGCTTGATAGAAGTAGTTCCATTAAATGGTTGTGAGTTAGACTTCGAGGATATTAAAGGAGCAACAGTTAGATTATATATCCCCGCTGATAATTTTCATCAAGCACTAGATTTACTAACATCTCAAATTAAAGAAGATTTATTTGAACTGGTGGATATAGAAATGCTGGCAGAGAGTGAAAGTGTTTCTTGGGAAAAAGACATAGATGCCACTGCAAGCGAGTTAATTAATCAAGCCATGGATAATAACTCTGTTGTATATGGAGAGTTTTATGCTTGGAATGAATAATTCCCTTATATTTAGCTGAATAAAAGGAAAGTATTAGTAATCGACATCTTGGATGATGTCGATAGTGAAATCCAGCATAAGGAAGTGCTGTATTTCACGGTGCGTTAAGATACTTTACTTTTATGAAGGAAGTTTTCGCAGAAAACCTAAATATTAGGGTCGCTTTTCTTTGGTTCGTTTCTTTGTGCGGACAAAGAAATGAGCAATGCCTATTCTATCCCTTTAGCTTTTTTAGCTTCTGCATTAGTCCTAATCCCCTGCGACAAGGCATATTGTTTAATATAGCTCATAGAGGTTAAGAAATAGATAACTGATAAGACGGTTATGCTGACTGACCAGAAAAGTTTATCTGGCTCGATGATGTAGTAAAAAGCGTAAAAGAAGGGGAGTAGGATGATAAATCCTGTCCAGCCGTAGGTGTAGGTTTTGCCTTTGAACATTCCGGGCAAGGCAATGGTCAAAGGTAACCACCAGATAACTAACGATATGGCTTTAATGGTCATATGCTCGTGATTTAACAAGATAAATATCGGCAATGCGATCACAATGGCTACATAGCAAGTAACTGCAATTAGACGTGCTCTTAGGGCTTTTTTAAGGTGTATATTCATATTTATTTTAAGCTTTTAGTTTTGTACTTAATTCGGCTAATCGTTGCCCTTGGGCAATACAAAGTTTCTTTTCTTCTTCGCTAATGGCGTTTTTGCTATCGCTTCCTGCCACATGAGATGCGCCATAGGGTGTGCCGCCTGTGGTAGTGCTTAATAGCTCTGTTTCTGAATAAGGAATACCTGAAATCACCATGCCGTGATGGAGCAGCGGGATCATCATGGTCATTAGAGTTGTTTCTTGTCCGCCGTGCAATGAACCCGTTGAAGTGAAAACACTGGCAGGTTTACCAATTAAGGCGCCAGAAAGCCATTGAGCAGAAGTTTGATCGAGAAAGTATTTTAATGGCGCTGCCATATTGCCAAAGCGAGTAGGGCTGCCCATTGCTAGTCCATCACAATTTTGCAACTCTTCAATCGACACATAAGGATCGCCATCTTGCGGAATATCACTAGCGGTGGCTTCATGATCAGCGCTAACCTCTGGCACAGTTCGTAACAAGGCTTCACAGCCAGTTACTTTTTCGATGCCTCGCGCGATTAAACGCGCCATTTGGCGGGTGTTGCCATGGCGTGAATAGTATAAAACTAAAATTTGATTCAAGTGATATTCCTTAGTTAGACGATTATTTTATTAGTGCTAGAACGTTTTCTGGAGGACGGCCAACGGCTGCTTTGTCTTTAGTGAAAACGATAGGGCGCTCAATAACTTTTGGGAATTCTACCATTAAGGCGATTTGTTGCTCTTTAGTCAAAGACTCGTCATCTAAGCCAGCTTCTTTATATTCAGCTTCTTTTTTACGCATAATATCGCGCGGTTCAACACCTAGTAATTTGATAATGGTTTTGATTTTGTTCTTACTGGGAGCATCTTTTAAATATTCGATAATGGTGGGTTCGATACCGTTTTCTTGTAACAAAGCAAGTGTCTGGCGCGACTTTGAGCAGCGAGGATTATGTAAGATATTGAATTCACTCATGACTTTTAGGTTTATCCTATGATTTAATGTTAATAATCTAATTCAGTCTATTTTAGGCGTAAATGAGCATGGAAAAAAGGTGGCAGTGGCTAAAAGCCTTCATAAAATTCGTTTTTAGTCAGTTTGGCAAGAAAAAAGCTAGTGCAATGGCATCAGAGTTGACACTTAACAGCATGTTGGCATTAGTTCCACTGATGACGGTAGCTGTTAGCCTAATGGCTATCTTTCCTGCGTTTGAGGGTGTGAATAGCCAAGTCCAAGATTTAATCTTAAAGAATCTGTTGCCCGAGAAAGGTTTGGCGGTTCAGGAATATTTAAATGAATATGTAAGTAAATCAAAAAACCTCTCGGCCATTGGCTTTATTTTCCTATTTATCACAGCTTTGTTATTAATGCGATCAATTGACCGATCGATAAATACTATTTGGGAAACTAGTAATCAACGCCAAGGTATCCATAAATGGCTCGCTTATTGGGCGATGCTAACCATGGCACCCATTCTTATTGCTACCAGTCTTATTGCGTCCTCTTCTTTTGCTACACTTCCAGTATTCGACAAAATTGGAAACGTTTTGCTTATTGGTTTGCCGTTTATGTTAATTGTTTGTGCTTTTACGGCGCTTTATATGATTACGCCTTATGCCAAAGTCAGTTTCAGTAAAGCGCTAATCGCATCTTTTATCACAGCAATTTTGTTCGAAGTAGCCAAGTATGGCTTTGCCATTTTTGTCACTAAGTTTTCAACTTACGAAGTGATTTATGGTGCCATTACTGCAATCCCCTTGTTTTTCTTATGGGTGTTTTTATCGTGGGTCATTTTATTATTTGGTGCAGTGATTTGTTATGCATTACATCGCTTTGATATAAGCTACAAGAAGTCACAGGATCCTTTTATCTCAACACTGCAAATAGCTCAGTTTTTTGCCAAGGCACAAGAAGCTGAAGCAACGGTCGATTTAGATTTGCTAAAAAAGACATTTCCTATGATGCATGAACAGACAATTTTAAATTTAGTAAACAAACTCATTGATTTAAAATTCGTAGTTAAAACTGAGGGTGAAACATTTTGTCTTACTGTAAACGGTAAAGAGTTAACTATTGCAGACTTATACCGAAGAGGGGATTGGCGCTTACCTAACAGTCAAGAGACAGTTAATAGTAACGATTTTTTAATTCAAAAAGTAGAAAACGCCAATCTACATCTAGATCGTGAATTGAATATCCCTTTATTGGAAGTAAAGAATAAAGTTAAGCTGAAAGACGAACCCCAAAAGCACTAATTTTAGAGTTGGTTTCAAGCAGGTGCGTGATGGTGAACTCTCGAATTTGTTCATCTACTTGCACTTGAATTTTTTTATGGCCTCCAATCAAATTTTTGGCGGTCAATAAAATAAAACCAGACTGGTCAAATGGTTGCACTAACAAAACTTCGTGGGAGATAGTGTTGCCTTGTTTATTAGTGGTTAAATAATTAATAAATTTCAAATCACCATGGATATATTCAATTCCTAAACTAGTACCACTTCGAGTGCCTGTTTGTAACCAACGAACAATACCTAATTGCCATTTTTTCTGCGGCTTTTTATTGATATATCGTTTCATTATTACCAGATGACCAATGTGCATACCTTCAACGGTCTTATTATGATTTTGAATACAGATACCACCATCACTGTGATTTACTGCTAACCAATTAAAGGGTAGTTTATAATTTGCGCCCATTAATTCTTGGCAATTGGCTTCTGTAATGGCGGTATTATTTTTTGTTTCGAAGTTAAGTGTTTGTTTTATTGCTGATAAGCCCCAAACTGATTCAACTTGAGTCATTAGCGGGTAACGAGCATGTTCTCTATTTTTATAAGTATCACAGTATTCATAAATACGTTTTAATAAATTTATAGCATTAGTGGCTTCGATCCCTTTATAAAAGCCTGGAGATGGCAGTTTTTGCTCTTTTTCAAATTTGAATATCTGTTCTTCTATATTAGTTAATAATTGATGAGTTAATAATAAACGGACCTGATGCTCATCATCATACTCGCTATCTTCGTTAGCGATATGTGGTTTATCGCTATCGGCTAGATCCACAATAAAGCAACGCGTATTACTATATTTACGAAGATCTTTAGTAATTTCGGCCAAGCTTGACCAATGTGCGAGGTATTTAAACAGATGCCAGTGCTGGTTGTCTTCAATATGATAAGGGTCAATAACTGACATTAAACAGTTTCTGGCATAACTATCTCGTATGCTAATACACGGCTCTAAAGCAATTGGCTCTTGTTTGAAAAGCTTGGTTTCACTTAAACCTGATTTTTCTGAATATTCATAAAGAGAGTGCAATTCTCGCCATATATAGCTAGGAATAGGCTCATATAATTGGTACTGCTCAATAAGCATCAAGCCTAAGTAATGCTGAGCATAATTAATGGCACAGGCTAAACGTTGTTTACGTAGCAAGAACTTCTGTTGTGTCAGGTCATCAATTAAACGTTTGTAACCAAATGCCATTTCAGTAGACAGCTTATGCAGAGCTTTATATTGACCTTTATCGATAAAAGCTTTATGCCTGTCGTGTTGCTCACGCATATGCCTGCTGAGGGTTAAATAGCCTTGATTAAGGATCTCCATGTTCTTTTCACGGTCAGAGGCCTTTTGCTCACAACGATTTAAAGTAGATACAACTCTAGTAAGCTCATTTAAAGTTTGACTAGTCTCTACAAAGGCAAGTCTATCAAGCCATTTTTGTATGGCTTTTGGCTCTGTTTCCGTTATAAACTCCTGCCCACTTTGGTAAGAGGGAAAAGTGAGTTTCAATGACTCCATGAATAACCCTTTTTCTTTTTGATTTAAAATTTACAATGTATCAAATTGTATTGTTATAATAATGCCTCAAATCCTAAGCTAATGCCAGATTATTTAGCATGAGTTTATATATTAAACTCATGATTTTTATATGTTTATTACAAAACCTTACAGATTAAAATGCCTTTTACTGGCAACGCTAATAAGTCTAGTTTCATGTCAACAAACTAGTGAGTTTACTTTATTGTCCGGAGAATCTAAGTCTTTGAGCGATTACAAAGGACAATGGGTGTTAGTAAACTTTTGGGCAGAATGGTGTCCACCTTGTTTAAAAGAAATTCCCGAGTTAAATGCACTAAATAAAGAGGGTGTAGTAGTGTTGGCTGTTAGTTATGACAAACTGACCAATCAAGAATTAGCCGAACAAAAGCATAAGTTTGAAATGGGATATTCCATGATCGGCACGGATCCTATGCCATACCTTCCTTTAGAGCGGCCTACGGGGCTACCAGCAAATTATTTGTTTACACCAGATGGTGAAATGATAGGGCCTTTATTAGGAACTCAAACCAAAGAGTCTTTATTAGAAATTATTCATAAAGTTGAAGGTTTTAAAGCCAACCAGCAGTAGTTAGCTTTTAGCTACGACGCTTTTGCGACTCAAGTAATTCTCGTAATTTTTGTCTCGCGTTTTGTAACCGAGCTTGAATTCGAGTTTGGGCATAAGGATCTTCAGAAAAGTGTCCCAGGGCGATTTCAAAGTGTTTTTTGGCTGTTCTAAATTGGCCCACTAACATCATGTATTGCCCTGTTGTTTCATGCATTTCTGGCAGATGATTTGATTCTTGTTGGGCTTTGGCCAGTGCAAACAAATAGTTTGGATTGTTATTATTTAAGTCTGCGTAACGTAGCAATAGGCTTTCAGCCAACTCAGGTTTTTTAATCGACATATAAGCGTGCGAAGTGGCTAATACTAGCTTTGTGTTACCTGGATTTCTCGATAATTGACGCTTTAATAATGGCAAGGCTTGCTCACTGGATTTATTGGACAAGTGCGCCTCAGATAAACTATACAGCAAAATATGGTTTTCTGGACTGGATTGATATAGCTTATCTAAAACCTTGATAGCTTTTGGGTATTGACCACGTGCTTTCAATAATTCTGCATATTGATATTTATCTTCAACTTTTGTTGTACCAGCATTGATTTGAGCTTTTAAATTTGAAAAATGTTTATCATCACGACGTTTTTCTAAGCTTTCGATACGAGCTTTAACTAGTCGATAATCAATGGAGCTATCATGTTCAACCTTCGGATAAAGGCGTGAGCGACGCTCAGCATCAGCTTTACGGTTGTTAGACAGTGGGTGAGTTAGTAGAATTTCTGGTGGCTTTTGGATAAAGCGACTTTGCTGATCCAATGTTTGGAAAAAGTCAGCAGCGGCGCGAGTATCAAATCCTGCGCCTGATAACATGGCGATACCTATTCTATCGGCTTCTTTTTCATTTTCACGTGTGTGCGAGATAATCGACTGTTGAACCGCGCCTTGGGTAGCAGCAAGGGCGCCCATTCCAGCTTCGGGGTTTTGCGTAGCAATTAATACTGCGCCAATGGTTGCTAATATTGAAGGAAGTGATAGCTCATTTTGTTTTTCTAATCGACGAGCCAAGTGACGCTGAGTAACGTGGGCTACCTCATGGCCTAAAACTGAGGCCAATTCACTTTCAGAGCGTGAAGCCGTGATTAAACCTGAGTGAATACCAATATAGCCGCCGGGAAGGGCGAAAGCGTTAATGCTAGGTTCTTCAATCACGAAAAAGCGGAAACTACGACCCAGTGCATCAGGGTTTGCAGCAACCAACTGATAACCAATCTGCTGAATATAATCATTCACTAATGGATCGGCCATAATGTAGTTGGCTGCGCGGATTTGAGCCATGATTTGATCGCCAATTTGTTGCTCTTTAGCCACTGATAAGGTCGCTCCAGCAGCTTCACCAAGTTTCGGTAAGTCATTGGTAACTTGCGCACTAATTCCTAAACAAAGGAATAGACTTGAAGTGGCGGCGATTTTAAACATATATTTCAGCATTCGCGAGTTAGGGCCTTAATCAATTGATTTACTCTTATTATGATGGTATCGATGAGTAAAAAGTTCAAACTCTGTTTTGTATAAATCTGGTAAATATTAGCAAATTTAGCAAAATCCAATGCGAAAACTCGATAAATGGAATTTTTTGCTATTATTTAGGTCAATCAATTCACTATAATCGTCAATGCTAATAATTACTTATCAATAATATGACTTCTATCTTTACCCGTTGGTTTAAGCGCAATTTTTCTAGTCCAGCCACCATTGTTTTATCAATGTTATTGTTATTGGGCTTTGTTTTTATCCTAACGCTGGGTGATATTCTAGCGCCAATCCTTTGGGCATTGGTTATCGCTTATCTACTTGAGTGGGTTGTTAGCGCCGTTGAAAAGCGTGGGATAAAACGTATTTGGGCGGTGATGGGGGTTTTCGTGGGCTTCGTAACGCTCGCCTTATTAATCGTTTTAGGCTTGGTACCATTGATTTGGAAGCAAGGCTCTTTATTAGTTTCCGAGCTGCCTAGTATTGGCGCTAAGGCCAAGCAAGCTATATTAGAACTTCCTGAAAAATACCCAACCATGGTTTCTACTGAACAGGTTAATGACATCTTAACCAATATAGGAACCGAACTAGGAGCTTTGGGACAAAGCTTATTATCGGCTTCAGTGTCTTCTTTAGTTGGCGTTGCTAGCTTGTTGATTTATATAGTATTAGTTCCGTTGTTGGTATTCTTCTTCCTAAAAGATAGAAATCTATTGTTGGGCTGGATTGGTCAATGGTTGCCGCAAGAGAGACAATTAGCTGAAACCGTTTGGAGCGAAGTAAACCGCCAAATCGGTAACTATATTCGCGGTAAAGTGATGGAGATTATTATCGTTGGTTTGGTCTCATATATCACCTTTGCCATCCTAGGCCTGAATTACGCTCTATTGCTAGGAGTATTGGTTGGGTTCTCGGTACTTATTCCTTATGTTGGCGCTGCCTTAGTTACCATTCCTGTGTTATTGATTGGCTTCTTCCAATGGGGTTTTAGCCAGCCATTCTATATACTCGCCATTGCTTATTTTGTTATCCAAATCTTAGATGGCAACGTTCTTGTGCCATTATTATTCTCAGAAGCTGTTAGCCTGCACCCAGTGGCAATCATTGGCGCCATCCTATTATTCGGTGGTCTCTGGGGCTTCTGGGGCGTATTCTTCGCCATTCCATTGGCGATACTGGTCAATGCTGTGTTGGATGCGGTTAGAGAGCATAAGGAAGGGCAGGAAGAGAGTGAGTAGAGTTATTTTAATTTTATTATTATTGACTCTAAAAGGTTGCGTTGTTATTGGCTATGAAAAGCGTACTCCTTTTGAATATGTTGAGATATATGATTTTTCAGATAATGAATACTTTTTAAGAATACCTTACAAATATGAAGGGCGTGGAAATTTACATAACCCTTTTGATTACGATAAAAGAGAATATGAAAGCAGTGAATGGATAATTCTTCCGATTGGTGAACAAAATGAACAAATGGAGATTGATACGAACATGAGTGCTTGTCCTTATGAATCTTCGCTGTACGGTCAGACCAGTGTTAAGGGAACTATAAAAGTTAATAGTGATAGGTTGATCATAAATATAAAGCTTTTGGATGGAGTTGACTCCAATGATATTCCTTTATGGAAAAAAAGCGACTTCTCAGGAGAATATAGGCTATATAAAAAGGGTAAAATCCAACCAAATATTTTACCTGACTTTTGTGAAAGTAAACTATAATTCTGCTTTCTTGTCCTCACAAACTAAAGAATATCCGAAGCAAAATCCGCTAATCTAGAGCGCTCTCCACGTTTTAAAGTGATATGCCCTGAATGAGCCCAGTTTTTAAAGCGATCGACTACATAGGTTATTCCTGAGGTGGTTTCGCTTAGATAGGGGGTATCAATCTGGGCTACGTTGCCCATACAAACTACTTTAGTACCCGGACCTGCACGGGTAATGAGGGTTTTCATTTGTTTTGAGGTTAGGTTTTGCGCTTCGTCGATAATAATAAATTTATTGAGGAAAGTGCGTCCGCGCATAAAATTAAGTGAGCGAACCTTGATCCATTTGCGTAATAAATCATGAGTTGCGGCAGCTCCCCATTCGTCGTTATCCGATGGCGCTAATACTTCTAAGTTATCCATCAGCGCGCCCATCCAAGGTGTCATCTTTTCTTCTTCAGTGCCCGGTAAGAAGCCAATATCTTCGCCAACTGAAACAGTGACGCGAGTTACGATAATTTCTTTATAGCGTTTTAATTCAATGGCTTGCTCTAGCGCGGCAGCCAATGCCAGAAGCGTTTTACCTGTTCCAGCTGGACCTTGGAGCGTGACAAAATCAATTTCAGGATCCATGAGTAGATTCAAGGCATAACTTTGCTCACGATTGCGGGCGGTAATTCCCCAGATATTGTGATTATCGGTGCGGTAGTCAGTTAATAGCTCAATTAATGCAATGTTTTCGCCATTTTCGTCTTTCTCTACTGAGCGAACAATGGCTTCAAAATGATCCGCTTCGTTATATAAACATTGATTGGTAAACCACTCTTCGACTAATGGCCCTTTAATTCGGTAATAGGTATGACCGTCTTCTTGCCAAGAGTCCATATCGCGGCTGTGGGTATCCCAAAAGTCATCGGGTAGTTGGTAGTAACCTGTATGCAGTTGCTCAACGTCATCTAGGACTTTATCGTTAAAATAATCTTCGGCATGAAGATCGACAATATTGGCTTTAATTCGAAGGTTAATGTCTTTAGAGACTAAAGTGACGGTTTTGCCATCGTCTTTATCTTGTTCTTTTGCTTGAAGGGCAAGGGCGACATTTAAAATGGTATTGTCTGCTTTCGAGCTGGGTAAGGATTCTGGTAATCGATCCGTATGCTCACGAATTTGGAAATAGACTTTACCATGCTTAGTGATATCTCCAATTTGTGGGATAGAGCCTAGATGGATTCCGTTTTCCATCGGATCCTCACCATCTTTGGCGGATGACATCAATTCATCAATATAGCGGGAGACTTGTCTGACGTTGCGAGCGGTTTCGGAAAGGCCTTTTTTGCCGGCGTCCAGCTCTTCTAGGACCACCATGGGTATGAGTATATCGTGTTCTTCAAATCGGAATAGGGAAGTAGGATCGTGCATTAAAACGTTGGTGTCGAGTACAAATAATCTTTTACCATCGATTTTTTTTCTTACCATTCTAAATCCTCTTGAATGTGAATGTTTTTAAAGGTTCTTAACAGCTTCAAGCACCTCGTCAACGTGGCCTTTAACTTTTACTTTGCGCCACTCTTGTCGCAGTTTACCTTTGTCATCAATTAAAAAGGTACTGCGTTCAATTCCCATATATTCACGACCGTAGAGCTTTTTCAGTTTGATAACGTCGAAAGCGTTACACATGGTCTCGTCTGCATCGGACAATAAATCAAATGGGAATTCGTGCTTTTTCTTAAAGTTCTCGTGAGTACGAACAGAGTCGCGCGAAACGCCCAAAATTTCGGTATTTGCATCTTGAAATTTTGAATATAAATCGCGGAAGTTTTGTCCCTGAGTGGTGCAACCTGGAGTGTTATCTTTGGGATAAAAATAAATAACGAGGTTTTTGCCTTTAAAATCTTTGAGGGAGAGAGTTTGTTCGCCAGTAGCGGCGACTGAGAAATTTGGAGCTTTTTTATTTAATGCTATGGTCACGGTATTTTCTATTGAGTGAGCTCGTTAAGCTGCTGTTTGTTTTTTAAGCAAATTGCCTAAAGCATTTCAGCAATGACTTAATTTCACTTTACTTGAGATGCGAGCGCCTGACAAGTAGATTAAAAACTTATTTGTGAAGATGGCTATGGCGACGATTTTTGCTTGTTTTTAGTGCTCGCTCTAGCTACCATAGCTGGCTAATCAAGGCTGGTTCAGACAATCCTGTAATCATGAATTTTTCTGGTAGTTTAGTTGCAATAGTAACGCCGATGTGCGCTCAAGATCAAAGTGTTGATTTCGATGCTTTGGCGGATTTGTGCCAATGGCATATTGAGCAGGGTACTCAGGGTATTGTAGTTATGGGAACCACAGGAGAATCAGCGACGGTCACAGAGCAGGATTATTTTAAGGCGATAGAAACAGCGGTTGCAGCCGTTGCAGGAAGAGTTCCTGTAATCGCTGGCACTGGCGCAATTAGCACGGCCAAGACCATTAAGTTGACTCAAGGTGCTGCTGAGCTAGGTGTCGATGCTGCTTTGGTGGTAACGCCTTATTATTGTAAGCCAACTCAAGAAGGGCTATATCAGCACTTTAGCGCAATTGCTAATGCAGTTGAACTTCCCATCATTTTATATAATGTGCCGGGAAGGACAGCTTGTGATTTGTTGGTAGAAACGGTGGCAAGATTAGCTAAGCATCAGAATATTGTAGCGATTAAAGAGGCCACTGGAGAAGTTTCGCGAGTTAAGGAACTTATTGACCAGTGCGATACTCCAATTCAACTACTGAGCGGCGATGATGCTACTGCGCGTGAATTTATGTTGGCGGGTGGTCATGGCGTTATTTCGGTGACGGCTAATGTTGCGCCTGCATTGATGAGTGATATGTGCCGTTTAGCGATTGAAGGTCAAAGCAAGCAAGCTGAAATTGTGGATCAAAAGTTAGCTGCTTTGCACCAAGATTTATTTTTAGAAGCAAACCCAATTCCCGTTAAGTGGGCACTAAGTGCCATGGGGAAACTTGAGGATGCCATTTTATTACCACTGACTTCGTTAAGTGAAAAATTTAGACCTGCTATTTTAAAAGCATTGGAACAAGCAAATGTTAAAACACAATAAATTATTAATTTCTTTGGCCATTTCAAGTGTGGCTCTTTCGACACTTTCAGGCTGTAGCTGGTTTTCGGCTAATGACGGGCGTGAAGATATTGATGATAGTTATCTAAAAAGCCGTCAAACGGCTGAACTACAGTTACCTGCTGGCGTTAACGAAATCAAACCAAATGATAATTATCAAATTCCTGAAGGCGCGGTGATTGTTAATCGTCAAGCCAAAGGCCAAGAGTTGGGTTTGGAGCCGCCACAATTGTTATTAACTAGCGGTGATGGGGTGCGTGAAGATCTTGAAGCAGAACACCCAACGGTTTGGTTGCGTGGTCAATCGAGTCGTTTAAGTGAATACTTCGATGGTTTTGTAAGTTCTAATAACATTAATGTCAGCACTAAAGATGGCAAACGTTTAGCCACTGATTGGTTGTCCGACGACGACGATGGTATTGGTGAAGGATTGGGCTCGTACAACATTGATGATCAACGTCACAAGTTTGAATTAACCATGATTGCCGATAGTGGTAACGAGTTTGGTTTACAGGCTTTACATACGGCTAGTGAACAAGAAATTGATGGTGAATGGGTGACGGTTGAAACTTCGGATCGTGTTGCCAAGCAATTCCTAAATCAATTTATCGGCTATTATGATGGTGTTAGAGATACTGAGGCTCGTGCTAGAGTTTTAGCAGAAGGAGTCATAGAAACGCGTCTAGGTACAAATTCGAAAGGTCATATTGCAATGGTTACCGAGCGAGATTTGCAATCTGTTTGGCAGCAAACTCCTGCAGTTTTAGAAGCGCTTAACCTGCCTATTGTGGATAGAGACCAATCAAAGGGATTATTTTTCTTTAAAGTTGAAGACTCTGACGGCTTCTTTAGTTCATTATTTTCTGATAAAGAAGAAGCAAAAGTAGAGTTAGAACCAGGCGATTATCGTTTACAACTGGAAACTTTAGCGCAAGGCGGTACTAGTGTCACTTTTGAAAATGAAGCCGGAGAGCGTCTAGCTGCTAGTTTAGTGGGTAAGATTTATCCAGATTTTAAAGCGGCATACCGAAGTCGAACACTGTAATTAAAATTGGATTCAAGGTCGCAATTTGCGGCCTTATTTTTTATGGCTTGTGATTCTAATAACTCCCTCTTTAAAGTTGCTTCTTTAGGCTCCGGTTCTAAAGGAAATGCAACCTTGATTTCAGCTGGCGATACGCATCTATTAATTGATTGTGGTTTTACGGTTAAAGAAACGTTAAATCGTTTCGGAAATGTAGATTTCGACTCTAAAAAATTAACAGCAATTTTAGTTACTCATGAGCATCAAGACCATATCAAAGGAGCAGGGGCTTTAAGCCGACGTCTGCAAATTCCTGTATATACCACACAAGGCACTGTCTTAAGTAATAAACTTGGCGACTGTGAGATAAACCTTATTAGCCCAACTAATAAGTTTGTCATAAAAAATGCCAAGGTTGAGTCATTTTCTGTCCCCCACGATGCTCGCGAGCCTTGCCAGTTTGTAATTCAATATGGTGCTAAAAGGTTAGCGGTGGTGAGTGATTTAGGTTCCGTTACGCAACCAATTATTGATAAACTTAGAAGCTGTCATAGTTTATTGCTAGAAATGAATCATGACTATGAAATGTTGATGACTAGCGTATATCCTTATTCTTTAAAACAAAGAGTAGGTGGCAAGCTAGGCCACTTAAACAATCATCAATCTTTAGACTTATTGAAGCAGTTAGATTTTGAGCAATTAGAATGTGTTATTGCAACGCATCTGAGTGAGCAAAATAACTGTCCCAAATTAGTAGGGAATTTATTAAGTGATGTTTTTATGGATACCAAAGTAAACTATCATATTGCTAGTCAGGCAGAGGGGATAGGTTGGATTTGTTTAAATTAAAAACCAACTTATACTTCTATTGATATTGCTAACTTTAGAATGAAGTTAGCCCCACCTAAATCGTCACTATCTTGAACTTCAATATGACCATTATGACGTAAAGCGATCCCTTTAACGATAGCAAGACCCAACCCAGCGCCTCCAGAATCACGGCTGCGACTATGATCTAGTCGAGTAAAAGGTTCAAATATTCTCAAGCGTTTTCCAGGGGGAACACCATTCCCGTCATCTTCAACTTGAACTATAATTTCATCCGAGGTTTTAGATATCTTGACTAATACGTTTGCAAAGCTAAATTTTGCAGCATTGCGGATCAAGTTTAAAAGTGCTCTTTCAATTAGCTTTTGATCCAAATAGCACTCGAAGCCACTGGTTGGATTTATTTCGACTTGGAAATTTTTATTCGGATAAACTAGTTCAACTTTTTTACGAGCAGAAGAAATGACATCTAAAATATTGAAGTTTTCAGGTTTTAATACTTGGTGTCCATCTTTTAACCTTGAATAATCTAATACCTCTTTAACTAAAGCATCCAACTCTTCTAGAGAGCTTTCTACATCTGTTTTTAATTGTGCAGAATTATTAGGTTTTTTATCGCTTAGTAGAAGATCTGTGGCAAAACTTATTCTAGCCATTGGGCCTCTAAATTCATGAGCCACGGCGTGCATTAAATCTTGTTGATTTTGTATGTTTTTTTCATGATCATTTTGTAATTCAAAGATAGTATCAACTAATGTTGGAGTATTTCCCATAACGTTGGTTAAAATATGATCGTCTTGATGTAACTTCAAAGTCTTAGAGACCCTGTCTATTGCGATACTAGCAGGCATAAAACGAATTTTTAGATATTGAATAAAACCCCAAACACATAGCCCATTAAAAACCAATAAAAATATAAAGTAAGCAAACAGATCTCGTAAATTAATTGCATCGTATTGAGAGTAATATGGGCCAATAACCAAATAATTATCAGAATTTGTTTTAAGAATTCCTATAGGCCCATCTTCAGCTTCCATATCTATCATATAACGGTCAAGTTTAAACTGAGTTCTTTGTTCTTTATTTAGGTCAAGCTCTTCAAGAGGTAAGGCTTTGATTTCTCTTTTTAGTTCTAAACTAGCTTTATCGGCTATTGATTTTTGATATTGGTAGTCTATCTGAGAGAATCGAACATTAAGCTCTAAAAGGTCATTTCTGACTTCTTCTTTGGCAGCTTCATAGTCAATATCCGTTGACCAAGGAAAATAAACATAATAAAGAGCAATGCCAGCCGCTGCATTTGAAAGAATTAGTACAGTTAAGAAAGATAAAATTTGTTTTTTCATTGCGCTAGTAAGTAACCTTGCCCTCGGATGGTTTTTACAATGTAAGGCGCTTTAGGATCATCGCCTAACTTTTTTCTTAACCGAGAAATTCTTAAGTCAATACTTCTATCTAGCCCGTCGTACTCTAGCCGGAATGTTTTTCTATGTAATTCTTCTCGACTGATAACTTTTCCTGGTTGCTCTGCTAGTAGCCAGAGTAAGTTATATTCAGCAGTAGTTAAATGAATTTCATCTCCTTCCACTTTTACGGAGCGGCTTTTTGACTCAATCAACACAGGCCCTGCGGTAATAGTGGAGCTATCAATCGCAGTGGTTTCTATGGTTTCCATCCTGCGCAATAGAGCGCGTAAATGAGCTAGTAATACTCTGGGTTTGGTTGGTTTGGTTAAATAATCGTCAGCACCAGTTTCAAGTCCCAGCACCTCATCTATATCATTGTCCATCGCGGTTAACATCAGAATAGGGCCGTTATAGGTCTTTCTGACTGCACGACAAACACTTAACCCATCTGTTCCAGGAAGCATGATGTCCAGAATAATTGCTATAGGTGAAGAGTTCTGGGCATACTCAATAGCATCATGCCCATTTCCGATGACTTTCACTTCAAAATCGTTCATCCGTAAAAATTCAGCAGTAAGCTCTGCTAATTTATGATCGTCTTCCACTAAGAGAATTAGATTGCTCATACGCTTTATTTTAACTACCCCAGAATTCTCGTGACCTTTATCACGACCTTTTCAAAAACAACAAGTTACATACATCATATATTACTTGCAATTAAAGGTGTAGACCTTAAAATGGATTTGTGAACGGATGCCTGTTTTCTTTGAATCTGAATCTGAATCTGAAATATATGATGAAAAAAATATTATCTTTTGCAATAACCCTATTATTAATCTTAACTTGTGCGCCCCTTACACTGCATTCTGCTGCTAATATCAGCGTTGGATCAGCTAGTTTACAATTGAATGGTATTGCCATTCAAAGTGAGCTACGTAGTGATTGGTTTATTAATGCTTTGTATTTATCTAATAAAAGTAATGATGTGGATGCTATTATTTCTGATGTTGGTCCAAAGCGCATGGAAATGAAAGTCTTGGCCGATAATTTATCGGGAAGACGTTTGAAAAGATTTTGGGTTGAACGTATCCGTAATAATAATTCACCTAGTGATGTATTAGCATTAGCTAAACAAGTACGTACTTTAGCAGGTGTTATGGGGCAGAATTTTGTTGCAAATGACGTTATTGCGATTGATTATCTCCCTGGACAAGCAACTAATATCAGTATTAACGGCTCTGTTAACGCAAGTTTAGCTCCAGAACTCTTTAATTTAGTATTGAGAAGTTGGGTTGGTGAACGTCCACCTTCAGTAGAGTATAAAGCTGCTATTTTAGGGGAAACTAACTTTGATAGCTTGTTAAGTCGTTATCAATCTATTCAGCCATCAGAGGCTAGAATTGCTTTCTTCGATAAACAACTTCAGGAAGAAATAGCTAAAAAAGAAGAAGCAGAAAGAGCTATACAGCTGGCAGAAGAACAAAAAATTGCAGCGGCTAAAGCTGCTGAAGATGCTCGATTACGTCAATTAGCTGAAGCAAAAGAAGAAGAAAGGCAGGCTCTTTTAGCCGCTCAAGCTAAAGCACAGGAAGAAGAAAAATTGCGACTAGAACAAGAACAACAAGCTAAAGAGGTTGCTCAAGATAAGCCTCCTGTCGTAGAAATTCCCGCGGGCCCGTCAGAGGCAGAACTTGCAGCTATAAAGTCAAATTATCGACGCAGTATTGTTCGTCATTATACAAGTTATTTCCAATACCCTTCTAGAGATTTAATAAAACGTTATGGTGCAAACGTATTTAATCGCCCTAAAAAAGGAAAAACTCATGGTACTGTAAACATTCAATTGGAAATTGATCGGGATGGTGAGCTGGTAAGTGGAGGCGTGACAAAAACTTCCGGTGAAAAAATTCTTGATGAAGCTGTACAAAAAGCGTTATTTGACGCTGTGCCTTTCCCTGCTATGCCCTCTGAATTGGAAGATGAAACTTTCAGCACGGTATTACCTATTGAAATTCCGGCGCCTAGTTTCTAGCGTTGAAAACAAAACAAACTGTTAAGGGGCTTGATATAGCCCCTTTATTAATTGGAACAATAAAATGATGCAAATTAATCAAAATTTTGATAGTGGAAATATTTTAGTAAAATCTATCATTGATAACTCGGCTACTTTAGAAATTCGCGATGATACTAACTCTGAATTTAAACAGTGGTTTTATTTTCAAGTAACCACTGAAGTAGGTGTAGACTGTACCTTTAATATTGCTAATGCTAATAGTTGCTCCTATGCAAAAGGGTGGGATGGATATAGTGCTGTAGCTTCCTATGATGGGGTAGATTGGTTTAGAGTCGCAACCGAATTTGATGGCGATCAATTAACCATTAAGCATACATTTGAATACAACTCGATATTTTTTGCTTATTTTGCACCTTACTCCTATCAAAGGCATCAGCAGTTGATTTTCAGTGCTCAGCAATCTCCGATTTGTCATCATAAAGTAATTGGTCAAACGGTAGAAGGTCGCAATATGGATCTTTTGGTGGTAGGCAATGAAAACCGAAAACCCATTTGGATTATTGCACGACAACATCCAGGCGAATCCATGGCTGAGTGGTGTGCAGAAGGTTTGGTTGATAGTTTATTAGATGAAGATAGGGCATCTTCTCAATTATTGTTAGACAATTATTGCTTTTATATCGTTCCAAACATGAATCCAGATGGTTCTGTCAATGGTAACCTGCGCTCAAACGCAGCGGGCGCCAATTTAAATCGCGAATGGTCAGAACCTTCTGCAGAAAACAGTCCGGAAGTATTAGCTGTACGAAGTTTAATGCAAGAAACTGGTGTAGAAGCCTTTTTAGATTTGCATGGAGATGAAGGGTTACCGTACGTTTTTGTTGCCGGTGCTGAGGGCAACCCAAGCTACTCCGAGAAGGTCGCAAAGTTAGAAACTAACTTTTCAAACAATTTGATGTCCATTAATCCTGATTTCCAAATGGAGTATGGGTACGATAAAGATGAGCCAGGCAAAGCTGATTTACGAATTGCTACTAATTGGGTCGGGGAAGAGTTTGGCTGTTTATCTTATACTCTTGAAATGCCATTTAAAGATAATGCTAATTTGCCAAATACCATCACAGGATGGTCACCAGAACGTAGTTATGTATTAGGTGAGAGCTTATTACAAGCGTTATACCAAACATTAAAGTAAGATATTGAATATGAAAAGAATTTTAGTTTTAGGTGCTGGTTTTGTTGCAGAACCACTAGTAGAGTATTTAAGTCGTCGCAATGAAAATCAAATAACTGTTGCTAGTCATTTATTACAAGAAGCCCAATCGTTAGCCAGTAAATTTGATGGTGTAGAAGCTATAGAAATTAATGTTACTGATCATGACGCGCTAGTATCAAAGTTAAACTCTTGTGATTTAGTTGTAAGTCTGGTTCCGGCGCCTTTTCACGCTGGCATTGCTAAGGCTTGTATTGATAGTAAAGTATCCATGGTAACCGCTAGCTATGAATCTGAAGAAATGCGTGAGTTGTCAGAGCAAATTGCAGAAGCAGGAATTACTGTATTAAACGAAATAGGGCTTGATCCTGGAATTGATCATTTATCAGCAATGCAAATTATTGATGATGCGCATGAAAAATCCGAGGAAGTTGTAAGCTTTGTCTCATGGTGTGGTGGCTTGCCAGCACCAGAGTTTAATAACAACCCTTTAGGTTATAAGTTTTCATGGGCCCCTAAAGGAGTTTTGATGGCTTTATTAAATGAAGCGCAATATTTGCATCAAAATAAAGCCATTGTTGTAGGTTCAGACTCACTTATGGATTGGGCTCAGCCACTATCAATAGCTGACCTTAATTTAGAAGGCTATCCCAATCGAGAGTCTATTAGCTATAAGAATGTTTATGGAATAGAAGAGGCGCAGTCTATATTGCGTGGAACACTTCGTTATCACGGGTTTAGCGAAATTATCAAGGGAGCCTACCAATTAGGTTTACTTGCTACTGAAGAGGTAAGTATTAATTCAAAGGATTGGCAGACTTTTGTTTGCGAGATCAATGAAGCCTCTGAGATTAAAGATATTTCTGGTAACATAAGTTCTGATGCTTTTGAGGCATTAAGCTGGTTAGGTTGTTTTAGTGATAAATTGATCACAGCTAAAAGCTCTGCAATTGATATCTTCTGTGACTTGTTAATCGAAAAGCTTCAATATTTAGAAAATGAAACTGATATGGTTGTACTGCAACATAAGTTTGTTTTAAGAAAGCCGGATGGTAAAGAGTATTGTATTAGCTCTACATTAAAAGCAATTGGTGAAGCTGGTGGTTATTCTGCTATGTCCAAAACCGTTGGCTATCCTGCAGCTATTGCGGCTCAATTAATTCTGGATGGTAACTATAAGCAAAAAGGCCTTAGATTGCCTGTAACCAAAGATATCTATGAACCGATCTTAAAAGCTTTAACTGAAGAATCTATTGTCTGTGAAGAAAAAATCTTTGATTCTTCAGAAATTAATCCAAGCGAATTCTTGTCGGAGCTTAATTAAAGCTTAAGTTGTGTCCTTAGAAAGAACAGTATTTTGTTAGTTTTAATTACTTCATTATCATCATCACTCCATGTCATTAGCATGGGGTGATTTTGAAATTGATGGTTTTGGAGTTTTGCTAAATACTGTTTACTTCCAATCTCCGATTTTTTAGAAATGATAAGAATGGCAGGATAATCTTTAGGGTTGATATTGGTGTAGGGGTCAATTTCCAACAGGTTATTTAAAGTTTCTTTAGTATTGTTATAACCATACTTTTCCAAAAGAGAGTCTTGTTCAGTAAAACTCGGCAATTCAGCAATAAAGTTTAATTTTGAATTACTAAATATCGCTGTAGATACCTTAAACGAATCCAGGTTGAGCGCTTGAGCAAAGGCCAAGGAATAATTGCCATTGGAGTAAATAGCGAACTTGTCAGAACTAGTAAGATTTTTATCGATAAGCCATTTTTGAGCTGAAATGATATCATCAATGGCATTCTGAATTTTTTTCCCAGATCCTGCTTTAGCCCAGCTATTTCCATAAGTAGAGCTTCCTCGGATATGTGGGACAGCAACAGACCCGCCAAGCTCAATGAAAGATCTTAAAAGGTTAGAATAATGATAGTTATCCTTAGTATTAATTTCACTGGCCACTAACATCAATAAAGGTTTGTTTTTTTGATTTTTACTGGCAGAAAGAATACTAATAGGGATTCTGCTACCATCTAAGCTTCTATAAAAACTCAACTTTGAATGCAACTTCTCATTTTTAGCCGTGAACTGAGGTGGGAGTAAGGGGGATATTTGCATTTCATTATCTAGATCCATAATTTGGAAAGGGTGTATCTTTTCGGTTAGTGTCTGAATATTAACTAACGGAAAGTGCGTTTCTTGAGTATAAAAGCTTAAGTTATTTATTGTTATTTCTGAATAAGGTGCTATTGGTAATTGTTTTACGTTAGCGCCATTTAAGTTGCTTACTTTCAATTGAGACTGAGCATTGTCGCGTAAAAAAAGTAGCCAGTGGTTATTCAATAATTTGGCATTCAACAGAACTGCCGAAGATTGAGCAAGAGTTTCCTGCCAATAGCGGCGCTCGGGTTTTTCGATATTAATAGCTATTATTCGATTTCGGGGTGCTGATAAGTTGGTAATAAAGTAATAGTTGTTTTTTCGAGAACCTGCAAACTCTAAATCTGCTTTAACATTAGAAATTAAATTCCGATGAGAAACTTCTGAATTATTAAGGTCAATAACCCATCCTCTATTATCTTTATTAATACTGTTGCGAATGGTAATCAAGAATTGCTTGTTTATATGTGTTAAGTGCAAATTTAATAGAGTCCAATCACTTATATTTTCAAGTTGCTCTTTAGCGGAAAACAAAGTGCTATTTTTATTTTTGTATATATTGGCAGAATAAATTTCATCAGTGCCAGCATATATAAATTCAGTTGACGAGTCCCAAACTAGGTTTGAACGGTGATTAAGCCAAGGAAGTCGCTCAAAGGTGAATTTTTTAGAGAAAGTGTCATAAATTCGCCATTGATATTGAGTAAGGTTTTTGAATAGAAGGGCGGTATATCGACCTGTAGTAGAAATGGATAGATCAATGATTGACTCTTCATTAGTAGTTTCAATGTTTATAACTTCTATGGCTTGGGTTATGCCATTATAGATTGCCAGCGCCCATTGATTGTTGCTTAACTTTGGCTCTTTGAGCATAAAATAATGATAACCCAACTTTTGTGTAAGGGCATAGCTGGCTATGGATTCATTACTTTGAGCTTCAATGAAACTCTCGTATTTATTATCATCTAAATATTGCTGAAAGGTATCAGACTGCTGATCTTCCCATTTAATATAAGATTCATTATTAGGATCTGATAACCAATGATATTTATTGTTAACACTAACACCATTAATATCGTAAATATGATCGACTTCTGGGTGTAGTAGTTGCTGTTTGGAAGATACGGTAGAGGTATTATCTTCCTTACTTGAATCGCAAGCATTGAATAAGCTCAGTACTGTTAAAATGGCCAATATTCGAAGAAGTGGGTTCAAGATTAGAGTCCTATCATCTTTGTGAACCTTAATCATACTCGATTATAAGTTGTTATAAAATATATTCGTATTAGCAGCAGATAAAATAGATTATACTATTTAAAACTATAGGATAATTGTTATAGAAATAATGAGTTTAGCCAAGATACCAGAAATTAATATCGAGATACCACTTCCAAAAGCTCCTAAAGCTTTAAGCAAGGACCAACAGTCTAGCTACATCGAAAAAATCAAAGGATTATTGATAGAGCACAATGCTGTATTGATAGCTCATTACTATACGGATCCAGAGATTCAGGCTCTGGCTGAAGAAACAGGGGGCTTTGTAGGTGATTCACTTGAAATGGCTAAATTTGGAGCAAGTCATTCTGCTGAGACGCTAATTATCGCTGGTGTTAAATTTATGGGTGAGACTGCCAAGATTCTTGGCCCTGACAAAAAAGTCTTAATGCCTACTCTTGAAGCTACATGTTCGTTAGATTTAGGTTGTCCAATTGAGCCTTTTAATGAGTTTTGTAATCAACATCCAGATCGAACTGTGGTGGTATACGCTAACACCTCGGCAGCGGTTAAAGCTAGAGCCGATTGGGTAGTAACTTCTAGTATTGCGGTTGATGTGATTGAGCATTTGCAAGGCCAAGGCGCAAAGATCATTTGGGGACCTGATAAGCATCTAGGGAATTATATCCAAAAGAAAACCGGGGCCGATATGTTGTTATGGCAAGGTGCTTGTATTGTTCATGACGAATTTAAATTCCAAGGTTTGGAAAAAGCTAAAGTCTTGTACCCAGATGCGGCTATTTTAGTTCACCCTGAGTCTCCGCAAAAAGTTGTTGCTTTAGCTGATGTGGTTGGTTCAACCTCACAATTGATAAAAGCCTCTAAAGAATTACCTCACAAGCAAATGATTGTGGCAACAGATAAAGGGATATTCTACAAAATGCAGCAAGCGGCTCCCGATAAGGAGTTAATTATCGCGCCAACAGCAGGTGAGGGTGCTACTTGCCGAAGTTGTGCCCATTGTCCTTGGATGAAAATGAATGCGCTAGAAATTTTGTCTGAAGTTTTCGAAAAAGATGATAATGAAATTTTTGTAGATTCCGAACTTTCAAAACAAGCTTTGAAGCCACTAAAAAGAATGGTGGACTTTGTTAAATAATAATAAGTCTTGAGTTAAGATTAAAGGAAATAAAACAATAACCATCAGAAAATCACTTGTAAAACCATATAGCAAACATTAAGAATATGAATATTAATTTATCCTATCCCGAGTTACTAGAAGGACAAGAATTCCTCACAGAAACTGATCCTAAAGTTTTAAAGAAGTTAATTGAAAATGATGGAACTTCTAATTTGGATTCCGATATTAAGCGCATCACTCAATTACTGCACGATATAAATCGTTGCCCAAAATCATTGTCATCTTCCGAAGCGATATTAAAACTATTTCACTCCAAATACTCAAGTTTCAGTAGCTCTTTACGTGATTATTCTAATGACAATTTAAAAGAACGATCTGAAGCAGATGAATTGATGCATGACTTAACGCGAGAAATGACTTTTGCCTATAAAGCTTATCTTAATTTACTTAACGAGCAAAACAAATGGGTTTTTGGACTGCCCAAAAAACAAGCCTTTGGAGCGAATTATGCCATGCATTATTTGTCACTTTTAAAAGCAGAACATTATAATTTTGAACGCTCATTACCGAGTTATTTATGGCAAGAATTGTTTGATCTTTATCAATACGCTGAAATTAATAAGTTAACCAAAATAAAAATTAAAGACCCAACGGACAATCCATTATCAGTATCAATAACTATTCAGAACACTTTTGTAAGAGCCTCTTTGATGGCTTCCATGGAGCCCTATTTACTGAAAAGGGTTGAAATCTGGAACTTATTTCACAAGCTGAATGGCTTTATCAATGACGTACAAATCGGTAATGACTCTAATATGATTAAGGAGTCGCACTGCTTTGCTTTTAACTTTAAATATGCTGAACGCCCAAAGCTGTTAAAAGCTAAAAAGAATCATGATAAAAATTCCAGATATATAAATATTGACTCTTTTGCTGATAAAGTGAAAAGCGAGTTAAAACTTTTCAATACTAATATGCCTCAAAAGTATCCTTTTCTATCTGCTAATAATTCGACTCTGCAAGAAAAGCTTTTACAAATTATGTATAAGTATTCAGTACAGTATATAGCTCGTTCTAGCGATCGTTATCCGATTGATGTTGAAACAAAAGCTGTATTTGGCTTTCAAGATATAATGCATCTGATAAAAAGTAATATTGATTTATCTATATTTCCTGATTCTAAAGCCGATACGGAGTTAGTTAGAAATGCTAACGGCGGTCATCAAATTACCTGGCAAATGGTCAATGAAAGTCAAGGTGGTGCTTGTATTAAGCAGGAACAAATTTCGGATTTTTATATTAAAGAATTGACCCCAATGGTAGTTTCTAAAAGACTTCCAAGTAAGGAAGGAGCGTGGAAGTTTGCAATGAGCCGTTGGAGTAAACCTTTGAAGTCGCATACTAAGGTGGGCCTAAAATATATTAAAGGTAATTTATGCTTAGCTTCTAATGTTAATGACCCTGGTCAAGATTTTCTCTTTATTGGTCCCGATACAAAAGGAGTGGCATTTCTATTGACTCCGAAAGCTGCTTTAAAGGACACTAAAAATTTTGTTTTGTCAGTTGATGATAAAAAGATTTTAGTTTGTAAGAATTCTGTTTTTCCATTCGCTGATTCAAATTTAATCAAGATTGAGATAATTAAGAAATCTAGTTAATTGAATAAATAAAGGCTTTATTATTTCTGTATATTATTGGATAATGCCGTCGGCTCTGCTGGTCCCCTCGCAATGATAGATTGTGAATCCCGCCAGGCCCGGAAGGGAGCAACGGTAGCAGTTGATTCGTGTGCCGAGGTGTGGCTAGCAGAGTCTTTATTAATTCCTGAATTCTACTCTAATATTTCCCATATTTACTGAAGAAGCTTTTATCTGCTTGTCCAACTATGATAAAGTCACTGCATTAAGACATTGCTTCAAACAAAGAATAATCTATGAGCTATCAGGTGCTTGCTCGCAAGTGGCGACCTAAGAATTTCCAAGAGTTACAAGGGCAGGAGCATGTCAGTCGTGCGTTAGTTAATGCTATTGAAACTGAGCGTCTGCATCATGCCTATCTGTTCACTGGAACACGAGGCGTTGGTAAAACTACCATTGCTCGAATTTTAGCCAAGTGTTTGAACTGTGAAAGCAATGGTCTTACTGCAACCCCTTGTGGAGAATGCGCTTCTTGTGTAGAAATTGATGAAGGGCGCTTTGTTGACTTGATTGAAGTGGATGCGGCGTCTCGAACCAAAGTCGATGATACTCGAGAACTACTGGATAACGTTCAATATCGCCCCACTCGTGGTCGTTATAAGGTTTATCTTATTGACGAGGTTCATATGCTTTCCAATAGCTCTTTTAATGCGCTATTGAAAACTCTAGAAGAACCGCCAGAGCATGTCATTTTCTTATTAGCAACCACTGATCCGCAAAAATTACCAGTTACGGTTTTATCTCGTTGCTTGCAGTTCCATCTAAAGCACATGGACGAGCAAATCATTAGCAAGCATTTAGAGTTTATCTTAAGCCAAGAATCCATCGAGTTTGAAGCTATGGCACTAAATCATATTGCTCAGTCGGCCGAAGGCAGTATGCGAGATGCTTTGAGTTTGCTTGATCAGGCCATTGCATTTGGTCAGGGTAGCGTTAAAGAAGACGATATACGTCAGATGCTGGGTACTATTGACCATCAGTTTATTGAGAGACTATTGGAAGCATTAGCAACTAAGGACACTCAGCTGGCACTTAGTGCGATTAAGGATATGAGTAATTTTCCAGTAGATTATGCTGATGCTTTAAAAGAGCTGCTTAATCGACTGCATCAAGTGGCTATTTTCCAAGCTACTGGCGTTACTTTAGATCAACAGGCGCAGTATTTAGCTGACTTCGCTGAAAAAATATCAGCAGCAGACTTACAGCTTTATTATCAGCTGGGTTTACATGCTCGTCGTGATTTAGCTTGGGCCGCTACACCAAAACAAGGTTTAGAAATGGCTTTGTTACGTATGTTAGCTTTTAATATTGATAATAGCAGCAGTAATTCCTTAAAAAAAAAAGCTTAGCGACTGAAGAATCTCATAAGCAAAGTATAAAAACTGAGCAAGTTCAAAAAGAGCAAACGCCAGAATCGAGTCAAGCTGAGCCTTCAGCAAAAGAAACAATAACACCTGAAATCTCTAAAGTAGATATATTAGAGTCTGAAACACCTAGAAAAGATATTCAGCATGCTTCTAATGATTCGGATACTCCTGATTATTCTGATTACCATTGGGGGGAAGAGGAAACTGGTGATGATATTTCTGGAGTAGTATCTACTGAGCCTAATACTCAAAAAGTAACGCAAAACTCTTCGATGCAAGGGCAAGTAGAAATAGTAGCTGAGGAGAGGCCTGCAGAAGAGCTGGCGGAGCCAACTCAAACGAATAAAGACCCCTTGGCAAGTTTGCACGTAGCTTTGGGACTTGTGGCTTCAGAAGAGGGTACTAAAGCATTCAGTCCCACCGTTGAAGCTGAATTAGAAGAAACTCGCAAGGATATTCCACAAGTAGAAGAAGTTTCTGTAGATAAAGAGTCTTTAACCGAAGAAGTTGGGGCGAATTTTGATTCTGAACACGCGGATGCAGATGCTATTTATGCAAGTTTGATGAGGCAGGACGATACCAGCAGCCCAGAAACAGATTTATCAGATGAAGAAGCGACTAGCGTGATAGTAACACAGCAAGAAACTGAGTCGCCTGAAGTTACCAATAAGGATGTGACTTCGCAATTTGCAGCCGTAGATGATGATGAATGGACAAATTTAACCCAGCGGTTGGGCTTAGACGGAACTGCGTATCAAATAACCCTTTCGAGTTTAATGGATTGGCAGGGTGAGAATAAAATACAGTTTCGAGTTAAGCCGACCCTTGATATGATCTGTACCGACAGTGCTAAAGCCACAGTTGAAGCTGCGGTTATTAAATATTTGGATAAAACTATTAAGTTTGATTGGCAGTTTGCAGAGCCTGATCGAGAAACGCCAAGTATGGTTTTTGAAAGGTTAGCAAAAGAAAAGCATCAAAGGGCTTGTAAAAACTTGCGAGAGCACTCATTTAGTCAACAGATTAAAAAGATTTTTGCAGCTGAATTGATCCCTGAATCAGTCAGCTATTTAGATTAGTTTAGAAAAGAGGAATACACCATGTTTGGTAAAGGTGGTTTGGGCGGTATGATGAAGCAAGCCCAACAAATGCAAGAAAAAATGCAAAAGGCGCAAGAAGAAATCGCCAATATGGAAGTGGATGCAGATGCTGGCGCTGGAATGGTCAAAGTGACCATGACTGGCCGCCATGATGTGAAAAGAATCGAAATTGATCCAAGCTTAATGGAAGATGATAAAGAGTTGCTTGAAGACTTAATTGCCGCTGCGGTGAATGCAGCTGTAAGAAAAGTTGAGCAAACTTCACAAGAACGCATGGCGGAAGTGACTAAGGGGATGAATTTGCCCCCCGGAATGAATCTACCATTTTAACTTGTCTATTTTCGTTTATTCTTCGTTAGCTTTACGTTCAGAATCAATCACGTACTTACGTATGCTCAATCTCTTCACGTAAAGCTGCCTCGAATAAAGCAAAAATATCCTGCGTTAAAATTGTGTCAAAAATATGATAGTGAAATAATATGCAGTCGCCGTTGATTAAGAAACTTATTGATGCTTTTTGTTGCTTACCGGGAGTAGGCCCTAAGTCTGCGCAGCGTATGGCTTATCATTTGTTGGAGCGCAATTCAGAGGCTGCTTTGCATTTATCGGAGGCGTTGGCTGAAACTATTAATGGAGTTAATCATTGCCAACGTTGCCGTGATTTTACCGAAGATGATGTTTGCGGAATTTGTTGCTCAGAAGCTCGTGATCCTTCACTTATTTGCGTGGTCGAGTCTCCTGTGGACGTTTATGCAATTGAAGCAACGGGCAGTTTTAAGGGTAAATATTTCGTTTTAATGGGGCACTTATCGCCTTTAGATGGCATTGGTCCTGAAGATATTGGCTTGGATTTATTAAAGGAATTAGTGCAAAAAGACTCGCCCAAAGAGCTTATTCTAGCCACAAACTCAACGGTTGAGGGTGAAGCTACTGCCCATTTTATTGCAGAAATGTTTAAAAATCATGAGGTTAGCACTTCGAGACTTGCTTCTGGAGTTCCTATCGGTGGTGAGCTTGAATATTTAGATGGTGGAACTTTGATGCAGTCACTATCTGAGCGCAGGCCTTATAAAAGCTAATATTTGATACAGTATAGTTATTAAAAAGTTCACATATAATCTGTTATTATATTCCTTTATATTTTAAATCAAACAATGAGAAACATCTTATGAAACAATTAAATAAGATATTAGTTCTAGCATTTTTCGCTAATACTTTAGCTTCTTGTGGTGGAGGTTCTGATTCTAGCCCAACACCCACTCCACCCCCTACCTCAACAGGGCCTACTTGGACTGCTGGTACTTTTGAACCATCTAGTAACTTTGAAGCTAGATGTCAAAGTCCACGCTCAGGAAGTGATATTAATGGCAATCCTTGGCCAGATGTACAAGGCTCAACTTTGGAAGAAAACCACTGGTTACGTTCTTGGAGTGATGAGACTTATTTATGGTATAGTGAAATTACCGATCAAAACCCTGCAAATTTCTCTACCCCTGTAGCTTATTTTGATGTATTGAAAACTAATGCAACAACCAACTCAGGAAATCAGAAGGATAACTTCCATTTCACTCAAGATACTGACGAGTATCAGCAGAATGCTTCTACGGGTTCTTCAGCTGGTTATGGTTGGAGAGTTAGATTAATTCAGACTGCTCCGCCAAGAAAAGCGGTTATTGCATATACAGAACCAAATTCACCAGCTAGCGACGCAAGTGTCATGCGTGGTGCAGAGATTTTGGAAATTGATGGTGAGGACTTAGTGAATGGTTCTGACGTGAATACTTTAAATGCTGGTCTGTTCCCTAACGATGGAGAAACACACGAATTTGTGATTCAAGACTTCGGCTCGAACACAACTCGAACTATCAACTTAACAGCTACTACTGTAACGACTGATCCTGTACAAAACGAACAAGTATATGACTTAGCTTCAGGTAAAGTTGGTTACATGCAATTTAATACTTTTGGTACGCGAATAGCTGAGCAAGAGTTAATTGATGCTTTTGTGGATTTTTCGAATCAAGGTGTTGATGATTTAGTAGTTGACTTACGTTATAACGGCGGTGGTTTCTTGTTTATTTCAAGTCAGCTTTCCTACATGGTTGCTGGACCTTCTCGAACCAACAATAGAATTTTCGAAACTACGGTCTTTAATGATAAAAACCCAACCACAAACCCTGTGACTGGGGATACTTTATCGCCAACACCGTTTTATACTACCACTTCAGATCAAGCTACTGCTCCTGGCGGAACATTGCCCGACGTCGATCTAAATCGTGTATTTGTTTTATCAACTGGCTCAACATGTTCTGCTAGTGAAGCCTTTATTAATGGTTTACGTGGTATTGATGTTGAAGTGATTCTAATTGGTGATACCACTTGCGGTAAGCCTTACGGTTTCTACCCGACAGATAATTGCGGCACCACTTATTTCACTATTCAGTTTAGAGGCGAAAACAATAAATCTTGGGGTGAGTACGCTGATGGCTTTATTCCTTCGGCAACTGATAATGGCCAAGATTTCGTGAAAGGTTGTACCGTTGCGGACGATTTCTCAAAGCAACTCGGCGATCCTACGGAAGCTATGCTGGCGACTGCATTAGCCTATCAAGCGAACGGCTCCTGTCCAGTGACTAAAATGGCTCCTGCGCAACCAAACCGAAATGATTGGTCTCGCCAAGATCCGTTAGATTTAAGAAATTCTACGCTCTATAAGGAAAAAGAATTCTTAAACAGCAATAGAATCGATATTAAGTTGTAAATCACTTTTAAATTAAAAAGGGGCTTCGGCTCCTTTTTTATATCTTTTTCTTCATAGACTCTTGATTATCAAGGGTTAATCCCCAAATAGTTTTCAGTTTAATCGTAAACCTAAATTTGGGGCTCTATTATGTCGGCAGCGACTGAAAAACAAACACATTCATTTCAAACTGAAGTTAAACAGTTATTGCACTTGATGGTGCATTCTCTTTATTCGAATAAAGAAATTTTCCTGCGGGAGTTAATTTCTAATGCGGCTGATGCTGCAGATAAGCTGCGCTTTCAAGCGGTTAAAGATGCTGAGTTATACCAAGGCGACTCAGATCTGAAGATTCGAATTACTGCGGATAAAGATGCTAAGACCTTAACTATTTCTGATAATGGTATTGGTATGAATCAAGAAGATGTGATTGAGCATCTTGGTACTATTGCCAAATCAGGCACTGCTGAGTTTTTAAGCAAGTTAACTGGTGACCAAAAGAAAGATTCGCACTTAATTGGTCAGTTTGGTGTAGGTTTTTATTCGGCTTTTATTGTTGCAGATAAAGTGACAGTAGTGACCCGTAAAGCTGGTTCGAAAGCAAGTGATGCTGTGATTTGGGAATCGGCTGGAGATGGTGAATTCACGATTGAGGCAACTAATAAAGAAGCTCGCGGTACTGACATTATCTTGCACCTAAAAGACGATGAGTTAGAGTTCTTAGAAGATTTCCGTTTACGCAATATTATTGGTAAATATTCAGACCATATTTCTTTGCCAGTAGAAATGCTTAAAGCGTTCCATGGAGAAGAGAAAGATAAGCCGGAAATAGAAGAGTTTGAAGCGGTCAATAAGGCTACGGCTTTGTGGACTCGCTCCAAGTCGGAAATCAATGACGAAGAATATCAAGAGTTCTATAAGCATATTTCGCATGATTTTCAAGATGCTTTGACTTGGTCGCATAACCAAGTAGAAGGTAAGCAAGAGTACACTAGCTTATTATACATTCCATCAAAAGCTCCATACGATTTATGGAACCGCGACCGTCAACGTGGAGTAAAACTTTATGTCCAGCGCGTTTTTATTATGGATGATGCTGAGCAATTCTTGCCAATTTACCTGCGTTTTGTTCGTGGTTTATTGGACTCGAACGATTTACCATTAAACGTTTCGCGTGAAATTTTGCAAGACTCTGCCACTACTCAATCATTGCGTAGTGCAATGGTTAGTCGCGTATTGAAAATGCTTGAGCAATTGTCGAAAAAAGATAAAGAAAAGTATCAAGAGTTTTGGAATGAATTTGGTCAGGTGTTAAAAGAAGGGCCAGGCGAAGATTTTGCTAATAAAGAGAAAATCGCCAAGTTATTCCGCTTCAGCTCAACTCACACCGATTCAGATGTGCAGAATGTTGCGTTAGATGAATACATTGAGCGCATGAAGCCTGAGCAAGAAAAGATTTATTACATTGCTACAGAAAGTTTCTTAGCTGCTAAAAACAGCCCCCATTTAGAAGTGTTCCGTAAAAAAGGTGTTGAAGTTTTATTGATGTCTGATCGTATTGATGAATGGACTATGTCACACATTCAAGAATATGCGGGTAAACAATTTGTTTCGGTAACTCAAGGTGATTTAGATTTAGGTAATCTTGAAGATGCAGAAGACAAAAAGGCTCAAGAAAAAGCGTCTGAAGATAACAAAGGTTTAGTTGAGCGTGTTAAAACAGTGCTTGGAGAAGACGTTAGTGATGTAAAAATCACTATGCGCCTTACCGACACTCCAGCTTGTATCGTAGCAGGCGAAGGTGATATGCCATTGCAGATGATTAAAATGATGCAAGCGGCAGGTCAGCCAGTTCCAGATACAAAGCCTGTATTTGAAATTAACCCTGAGCATGCTTTGATTCAATTAGTGGATAATGAGCAAGATGAAGAGCAGTTTGCTGAGTGGGTTGAAGTGCTATTTAATCAAGCTCAATTGGCTGAGTCTGGCCAACTTGAAGACCCTGCTAGTTTTGCTAGTAAGCTAAACAAGCTACTGCTAAAATTAGCTAACTAATAGTACTAATAAATTAAAACCGTCTATGAGTTATCTTAGACGGTTTTTTTATGCTACTTAATAAATTATTATGGAAAAGAAATGGCATTGTTAAATAGTAAGTTGTTTAAAACCTTATTTATTATCGCTTGCTTGGCTATTTTTACGGTATCATTGTTACCTGGTAAAACTTTGCCACCGAACCTGATCTGGGATAAAGCAGGGCACTTCATTGCTTATTGCGGATTGGCAGCTATTTGTCGTTTCGCTTCTAACAAGCGAGCCAATTGGCAGTTATTAATTGCAGTTATTCTTTTTTCCTTTGCTATTGAGTTGTTACAACAATTAATACCAAATCGCTCTTTCGAATGGTTTGACCTTTTAGCTAATAGTTTAGGTGCTGTCGCAGGAGTGATTGTAGCTGTATTAACAAAGCCTTATATTTTAAAAAATTAAGCTCCTAAACAATTAGGAGCTTAATATGGTAAGTTTTATTGAGCAAATGGTGCGTAGCCACAATATAATTGTACCCCGACTAAATCATCAGATTTATTACCACCTGCATTCTCAAAGTGTAATTGAACACCCTGTGCCATTTCCCCAGAAGGACAATTTACTCGATTTCTCCAACCAGTGTTAGGGCAATTAGTTCTCTTGAACTCTTCACTTTGTGTGTTGTTATCCCAATCTTTTCCAAAAAGTCTGTATCCTTTAACACGTCCTGAATTTGAGTGACATACCTGCAGTCCTGTGATGTATCCTTCGATTTTGATTTTTCCCTTCGAGCCTGAAGGAGCGCTCCCTTTACATTCTTCTTTTGTTTTTGGCCACCAACTTTTAAAGCCAGTTTGAACCCAGCACGGGTGATCGCTTTTTTCTTTAACCCAGAATGATTGCATATTATGAGTGAACCCTATTTCATACTGAGCATGCTCATAATCTCCCCGACTACCTGAAATTCCAGTTTTCGCTGCATCAGCACTAAAAGCGATAATTCCCATTGCTAAAGTAAATATATATTTGAACATGATTAAACTCCTTGTTAATTGTATTAATAATATGTTCGAGGATGAACATTCGCAGTTTATAACTAGATATATATTCAAAGTATGGCTCTGCTCTCAAAAAGGTGTGAGAGATCGGCAATGCAAAAATGCATTAGCTCAAAAGCTGATCAACTTATTATTAATTGGCATTGATAAAAAGCTTGCATTTATAAATTTAATCGATTAAAACTAGCTTGGTAAACCTTAGGGTTTACGTCTTTATACAGATGAGGTGAGAGACAGGCTCTGTGACCCTCAGGCAACCAGCTTTCCATGGAAGCAAGGTGCCAATTCCTGATCCGGCGAATTTTCGTCAGGTGAATATAAAGAGAGAGCACTTTTCTACGCGCTTAGGAGCGCCTACATAATTTATTTCTCTTTATAGGAACCGTTATTTTAACTGGGTTTTACCCAAAACTTTATAACGAGGTCCCTATGACAACTCAATTTCAATTTGAAACACTACAGCTTCATGCAGGACATGAGCCAGATAGCGCTACTAACTCTAGAGCTGTACCGATTTATCAAACTAGCTCCTATGTTTTTGATAACGCTGAACATGGCGCAGATTTATTTGCTCTAAAACAATTCGGTAATATTTATACTCGAATAATGAATCCAACAACGGATGTTTTTGAAAAACGGATTGCAGCGTTAGAGGGTGGTGTTGCTGCATTAGCAGTATCTTCTGGTCAAGCGGCTCAATTTATTGCGCTAAATAATATTTTGCAAACCGGTGACCACTTATTGGCATCGCCTTATCTTTATGGCGGGACTTACAACCAGTTTAAGGTAGGTTTCAAGCGCTTAGGTATCGATGTAACCTTTGCAGATTCTGATTCCCCTGAAGACTTTAGAAAGTCTATCCGCCCCAACACAAAAGCTATATTTGTGGAATCTATTGGTAATCCTGGATTTTGTATTCCTGATTTTGAGCGTATCTCAGAGTTAGCAAAGGAGCATCAAATTCCGTTGGTTGTCGATAATACCTTTGGTGCAGGTGGGTTTTTATGTCAGCCGATAAAGCATGGAGCTAACATTGTAGTCGAGTCTGCAACCAAATGGATTGGAGGGCATGGCACTAGTATCGGTGGCGTCATAGTTGATGCAGGTAATTTTGATTGGGGCAATGGGAAGTTTCCTCAATTTTCAGAACCCTCTGAAGGCTACCATGGTTTGAATTTTTGGGAGGTGTTTGGTGAAGGTAATCCACTTGGGTTGCCGAATATTGCTTATTCAATCCGGGCAAGGGTGGAAGGTTTGCGTGATTTTGGTCCTGCAATTAGTCCATTTAATTCCTTTTTGCTATTACAAGGTCTAGAAACTTTATCACTTCGAGTAGAGCGTACAGCTGAAAATGCTTTGGAAGTTGCTCAATGGTTAGAAAAACATCCCAAGGTTACTTCTGTAAATTATCCAGGTTTAAGCACTAATCCAAATCATATAAATGCTCGTAAATATTTACAGAACGGCTTTGGTGGCGTTTTATCTTTTGAAATTAACGGTGATTTAGAGCAAGCCAAAACCTTTGTTGATTCGTTAAAACTGATTAGTCATTTAGCGAATGTTGGTGATGCGAAAACTCTTGTGATTCATCCCGCATCAACAACTCACCAACAATTAAGCCAAACAGAACAATTAGCCGCCGGTGTTTTACCCAATCAATTAAGATTATCAGTAGGAATAGAAAATGTTAACGACATCAAAAACGATTTACAGCAAGCCTTCAACGCTGTTGAGTCAAAGCAACAGCAAACTGCTTAATGGCGAATATCGATTTGATGGGCCTTTCCAGCTGGAGTCAGGAGAAGAACTATCAAACCTAAAAATCGCTTATACAACTTATGGATTTCTTAACCAAGAGAAGTCCAATGTCATTTGGATTTGCCATGCTTTAACAGCCAATTCTGAACCACATGATTGGTGGGCTGGTTTAGTCGGGCCTGATAAGTTATTTGATCCTGATGAACACTATATAGTATGCGCTAATTTAATTGGCTCGCCGTATGGTTCTAGTTTTGATGAACTGCAAAGTGGAATAACATCAACTATAACCATTCGAGACAATGTAAATGCTTTTATCCATTTAAAAAATCAGTTGGGTATAGATAAGATCCATACCCTAATTGGTGGTTCTATGGGAGGGCATCAGGCATTAGAGTGGTCAATTATTGAGCCCGAGTTGGTTGCAAATTTAGTTTTATGCGCTACCAGTGCAAAGCTTTCTCCTTGGGCTATCGCTTTTAATGAATCGCAACGTTTAGCAATTTTTGCAGGTGAAAAAGGGAGTCATGTTTCAAACGACACTGGGCTTAAAGCTGCACGTTCTACGGCACTTTTAAGTTATCGTAATGCAAAGCTTTACAATCAAACTCAGTCAGACCAATTCAGCTTTACTGAAAACAGGTTGGCTGAAACCTATCAACGCTACCAAGGTGAGAAGTTTGCTAAACGTTTTAATGCCAAGTCTTATCATCTTTTGACCAAAACAATGGATAGTCATGATGTAGGGAGAGGTCGTAATGGTCTTCCTAACGCTTTAAGTTTAGTACAAGCGAAAACGTTAGTGATTGGAATCCATGAAGACTTACTTTTTGATATTGAAGAGTCTGAACTTTTGGCCCGCAATATTAATGGTAGTACTTTGTATCGACTAAATTCTAAATATGGACATGATGGATTTTTAATTGAAACTAACAAGATAACTAATGCCATTCAAAGCTTTTATAAAGGATTATCGATAGTTGAAAAGCCCCCTGCAATTGAAACTACTCAGTTTGGATTAGGTTGTGTCGGACAAGGCTTTTATAGCTTGCTGAATGAGTCGAATATTTCGATCGATCTGGCTCCGATAGTCGTGAAAGATGAGAATAAGGAAAGGAGTATTGAACACCCAATAGACTCTTATTCTGGTTGGAAGGAGGCATCATCTTTAAAAGAAAATGTAGTAGAACTGATTAGCAATGATCAAGAAGCGTTAAGTATTGCAAAAAAAGCGTTATCAAATGGTGCAAACTTGGTCAGTGCCAGTAAAAAAATGATTGCTCAAAACCTAAGGCTTTTAGTCGATTTGCAAGAAAAAAATCAATCATCTTTTTTATATGAAGCAGCAGTAGCCGCCAGTATTCCGATTCTTACTTTGTTAAATAACTACCACCAAGTGAACTCAATCACGAGTATTCGAGGAATATTAAATGGCTCTTCTAATTTTATACTGAGTCAAATGACTATTGATAAGTTGTCATATCATGAAGCTTTAGATATCGCTATTGAAAAGGGATTTGCGGAGTCCGATCCTATTTCTGATGTTGGTGGTTTTGATGCTAAATATAAGACAACTATTTTGGCCTTGCATGGCTTTGGTCTCTTAGCAGAACCAGATGAGATTGTTAATTTCGGAGTTCAGAATATTGGCAAAAGAGATATCGCTTACGCTAACGCAAATGGTTGGACACTTAAGCCAGTGGCTACTCTTAATAAGCAAGTTTCTGATTTCAATAAAGAGTCTATTAGCGGCTACGTTTTACCTGAATTTATTGATAGTGGAGATCAGCTCTCAAATGTTCACTATGAAGACAATGCTATTCAAGTAGTGGATAAAGGAGAGTCCTTCCTATATAGAGGTAAAGGTGCTGGTAAGATCCCAACGGGAATGGCTGTACTTGCGGATCTTAAAGCTATTGCTCGAGGAGAACAGTATCAGTATCAAATCAAGGATTCTCTTACTTTAGACTATTCTGCAAAGGTTAAATTGTATTTAAGAAAAGATGACAATAAGCCTTGGATAAACTGGGAAGATCAAAAGATACTCGCAGAATCTGGTAACTTAAGATTAGTTGAAACATATATAGGTTATTTGTTGGAGTCACAAAAAGAGTTACAAACAGGTTATTTTGTAGCCAAGCTTCCTAGTTAAAAGTATCTACCCTGACAAGGAAGTTAGGCGTTGTATTTAATAAAGCTTGGTTAGATTGCATATTAAAAGGTCTTTGTTATTATGGTAGAAGAATAAAAATCTTTAATAACGAAGGACTCAATGATTATATTTCTAATTGTCGGCACGCTAATTTTTCTTCTCGGAATATTTATTCAAGTAAGCCAAATTCAATTTAAACGTAAGGCCATTAAAACCACTGGGCGGATAGTGGGCTTTGAAACTTATCAAAGTAAGAATAAAAAAAGTTCTGGCGAAACTACAATGTACAACCCTGTGGTTGAGTTTGAACACGGCCAATCCTATCGTTTTATATCTTCGGTGAGTTCTGGTGCTATGGGTTATGAGATAGACCAAGAGGTGGAAGTCTATTTCGACCCAGACGAGCCGACCAATGCCAAGATGGAGCGTCCCGCTAACAATTGGATGGGCATTTTTATTATGTTATTTGGCGGCCTTTTCATGGGGATTGCAATTACAAAAATGGAATGGACTTTAAGTGGTTTTAAGTTTGAATTTCTTATGTTGTCTCCATTTCTTTTGTTTGCCTTGTTCAGATTTTTCAAAAAGAAAACACCAGAACAAATTGAAGCTAAAAGAGCACGCAAATCAGAATTTAAAAAGCGCATAGCAGAAAGACAGGGCGCTGTGGTCACGGAAAAGGATTTGGATAACGATGATTTGTTTTCAGAATCTAATCCAAGAGATGGAGTTTTAGGTTATCAGCCTTCTGAACACATGATCAGTAGTGTTTCTCTAGCAGAAACCATTAAAGAAAAGCAGAAGACACCCACTTGGGCTAAAGTGCTTATATTAGTTATAGGTCTCGGGTTACTAGGCGGTGGTGGCTACTGGACAAAAACGCGCTACGATTTTATACAAAGTGCGGAGCAAGCCACAGGAACCATTATTCGCTTTGAAACCCACCGCTCGGATGGCAAAACCATGTATGCGCCAGTAGTTAAATATCAGGCACAAGATGGCAATAATTACCAGTTTAAATCTAAAGTCAGCTCATCAAGTCGCTCTTATGCCCGAGGAGAAAATGTCACCGTCTTCTATAATACACTAGAACCAAATGAAGGCTTAATCGACAAAGGCTGGCTGAACTGGCTTTTCCCAGGGATACTAGCATTTATTGGGTTAGTTTTAACTTTTGCTGGTTTAAAAGGATTAAGAAAGCTCAGTAAGCCGAGAGAGATTTGATTTGTACCAATAATTAATTGCGTACACGTGATATTTCTACTTGAGCTTAGGCGCTATTCCAAGTATCTTTAGCGCCTATTATGCTATTTTTTATTATGTTCGTTTAGGAGCCATAAATGCGCATTATTTTATTAGGCGCGCCTGGTGCCGGTAAGGGTACTCAAGCACAGTTTTTAAAGGATAAATACGATATCCCACAAATTTCTACGGGCGATATGCTTCGCGCTGCTGTTAAAGCTGGTACGGAGATGGGTTTAGCCGCTAAGAAGAAGATGGATGCGGGTGAGTTGGTTTCTGACGATATTATCATTGGTATCGTGAAAGAGCGCGTTAAAGAGTCTGATTGTGAGAATGGCTATTTATTAGATGGCTTCCCAAGAACGATTCCACAAGCGGATGCGATGCGAGAAAATGCTATTGATGTGGATTTCGTGGTGGAAATCGATGTGGATAATGCTGAAATCGTGAAACGCTTAAGTGGTCGTCGTGTTCATCCAGCTTCTGGTCGTGTTTATCATGTGACTTACAATCCGCCAAAAGTGGAAGGTAAGGATGATGTGACGGGTGAAGATTTGATCCAGCGTGATGATGATCAAGAAGATACGATTTTACACCGTTTAAACGTTTATCAAGACCAAACTCGTCCTTTGGTGGATTACTATTCAAACTGGGCAAGCGAAGATGCAGAAGCTGCTCCAAAGTACCTAAAAGTAGCTGGTGTGGGTTCTGTTGAAGAGATTCGTGATGCTGTTTTCAGTGGCTTAGAAGCTTAGTTCGGAATCAATTCTAGGATTATGTCTAAAAAGCAGGGCGTTCTTTTATGCAATTTAGGAACGCCTGAAGCTCCAACTGCTCCTGCAGTACGTAAATATTTAGCTCAGTTCTTGCATGATAAGCGAGTCGTTTCAATTCCAAGAGTTATTTGGTGTCCCATTTTACATGGCATCATTCTCAGAACACGACCTCAAAAGGTCGCTAAGTTATACCAAGCGATTTGGACGGATAATGGTTCTCCGTTGATGGTTTATAGCCAAGCACAGCGTAAAGGCTTGCAGAATAAGCTGGATAATTCCGTAGAGATTTATGATTCGCAAAGCTATGTGCCAATTGAACTGGCCATGTGTTACGGCAATCCATCGATTCCAAAAGCCTTGAAATCTTTAGAAGCACAGGGCTGTGAACGAATCATTATATTGCCATTATACCCGCAATATTCTTCAGCAACTAATGCCGCGATTTTCGATCAGGTTAATAAGTTCTACAAAAAACGTTATTCCGTTCCAGAGTTAAGTTACATTAATGGTTATCATGACCATCCCTTGTATATCAAAGGCTTAGTAGATTCTATTAAAGCTTATTGGAAAGCTAATGGACAGGCTCAAAAACTACTATTTTCTTATCATGGAGTACCAGAACGCTTTAGTAAGAATGGCGATCCTTATGAAAAGCAGTGCCATGAAACCACTCGTCTAGTGGTGGATCAGTTGGGTTTAAGCAAAGAGAAGTATCAGATTGCTTTTCAATCACGCTTTGGCCGTGAAGAGTGGGTTAAGCCTTACACTGAAGCGACCTTGGCGGATTGGGGAAAGAATGGTGTTGAGTCCGTTCAAGTGATTAGTCCCGCCTTCGCATCGGACTGTTTAGAGACGCTTGAAGAGTTAGCGATTCAAAATAAAGAGGGCTTTATTGAAGCGGGTGGTAAGGAATACGGTTATATTCCAGCGCTGAACGATTCGCCCATTCATATCGACTTGCTGTTTGATTTGCTACAAAAGCAATTAAATTAGTGGCCAAAGCATCCATTAAATCCCTATTTGCCAGCGATGGCTTATTGGCTCAAGCCTTTGAAGGTTACGTTGAGCGCGACGCTCAGTTGGAAATGGCACAAGCCATTGAAAATTCAATCAATTCTGAAACCAGTATTTGTATCGAAGCGGGTACAGGAACCGGTAAAACTTTTGCTTATTTAGTTCCTGCGATTGTAGCTGCTGATGAATTTGAAAAGAAAATCATCATTTCAACGGGTACTAAAAACCTGCAAGATCAACTCTATTTTCGTGATTTACCCAGTATTTTCGATGCTTTAGGTATCCATAAAGAAAAAGCCTTGTTAAAGGGGCGCAATAATTATCTTTGTATTTACCGTTTAGCACAAAACCTTGATTCTGGGCGTTTTAAGAGTCGTTCTATGGCGGATACTCTAGTTAAAGTTAATCAATGGTCTAATAAGACGGTTTCTGGAGATTTAACTCAATGTCCTGATCTGAAAGACAATGACCCTTTATGGGGTTACGTTAGCTCTACTAACGATAATTGTTTAGGCGCTGATTGCCCTGATTATGCGGATTGCTATTTGGTTCGGGCGCGTCAAAAGGCGATGGATGCAGATTTAGTGGTAGTGAATCATCATTTGCTATTAGCCGATATGGTGTTAAAGGAAGATGGATTCGGCGAATTGTTACCTGAGACTGATATTGTAGTGGCGGATGAAGCGCATCAAGTTGCGGCCATTGCTCATGGCTTTTATGGTCATCGCTTGACCAGTCGTCAAATTAACGAGCTTTGTCGCGATACCGAAATTGAAGCCATGACCACCGCAAAGGATGATCGGCAGTTATCTGTTGCTGTTCGCCGCGTAGAAGGTGCAATTAATGAAATCCGTTTAAAATTGGGCGATTCTGGTCGAAAAATCAACTGGTTACAACTTGATGTTAAAGTTAGAAATGATTTGTTTTCAGAGCTTTTAAGGGAGATGAAAGCCTTAAGTAAACGCCTTGATTTGAATGCCACACGAAGTAAAGGACTGGATTCTTGTCATAGACGCTCCGTTGAGATTCTACAAACTCTAGTGCTGTTTGATAATAAAGAATTAGCGCAAGATGCGGTTCGTTGGGCCGAAACTTACCGCACTGGATTTGCAGTGGTGGAAACGCCATTGGATGTATCGGAAGCTTTTGAGCAATCTCGAATGGAGCATGGGGCGCAAACTTGGGTTTTTACATCGGCGACTTTAAGTCAAGCGCGCAAATTTGATCACTTTAAAGATCAACTGGGTTTAAATGATGCGGAAGAACTGATGCTGGATAGCCCCTTTGATTATGAAAGCCAATCCTTGTTATATGTGCCAAGGGGCTTACCTGATCCGCGTAATCCTAAATATATCGAATCTTGGTTTAATAAAGTCATGCCCTTGATTGAAGCCAATCAAGGCGGAACTTTCCTGCTATTTACCAGTTATTATGCGCTAAATAAGGTGCGTGACCTGATCGAAGATAAAGTAGATGCCTCGAAATTAATGGTTCAAGGTGAGCGCCCTAAGAATGAATTAATCGAAGCATTTCGAGAACAAGGTGATGCTATTTTGTTGGCTACTTCAAGCTTTTGGGAAGGGGTGGATGTAAAAGGTATGGCATTAAGCTTGGTGGTTATTGATAAGTTACCTTTTGCCGCACCTGATGAGCCCTTGATAGAAGCCAAAGTGCAATCCATGCGTAAACAAGGTAAGAATCCATTTTACGATTTACAAATCCCTGAAGCGATTACCGCCTTAAAACAAGGTGCTGGGCGCTTAATCCGTGATCAAGAAGACAAGGGTGTTTTGGTCTTGTGTGATCCACGTTTGGTAGCTAATAATTATGGGCAAGCATTCCTGCAAAGCCTACCAGAATTACCTCGTACTCGAAGCCAAGAGACTGTGATAAAATTTTTGCAGGGATTGGAAAGCAAATAGCGTCTTGGAATGACCCGTTAAGGTTTTAATATGAGTAAGATTTTAATAATAGACACCGCCACAGAAGCCTGTTCAGTCGTTTTAGAGGTGAATGGCGACTTATATGAAGAATACCAAGTGGCACCACGTCAGCATGGCGAGCTGGTGTTGCCGATGGTGGATTCAGTGTTAAAGCGAGCCAATATTAAGTTAGAAGCGTTGGATTGTATTGGTTACGGCCAAGGCCCTGGAGCTTTTACCGGTTTGCGGATCTGCGTGTCGATCGTCCAAGGCTTAGCATTTGGTGCTAATGTGCCAGTTGTTGGTTGCTCTAGCTTACAGGCGATGGCTCAGCAGGCTTTTGAACAACAAGGCGCTAAGAATGTTTTAAGCGCGATTGATGCGCGCATGGGCGAAGTTTATTGGGGGCAATACCAATTAGTTGATAGTTTAATGATACTTGTTGGCGAAGAAGCTGTTTTAAACCCCGAAAATGTCACTATTGATGCTAATGGTGCGTCATCTTTATATGCCACTGGTTCAGGTTGGGAAACTTATTCGGAACAGTTGAATCAGGCTGTTAATGCTGAAGTGCTAATTGAAACTGAAACAAGCTTTCCTAGGGCTAGCGCCATGTTGCCTTGGGTTAAATATCAACTTGAAAATAGCGCTGCTGTGGCTGCTGAATTGGCGCAACCAGTTTATCTGCGTAATAATGTGGCGAAAAAGAAAGCTGAGCAGGGTAAACCCAACCATTAATTTTGTAACTTATTGATATTACAAAAGCGTTCAGTATTAATTCAGTTAAATATGATATAACTGGCCTATCAATAAGGAAATCATCGGTTTTTGCTTTTGATGGAACAAGGCGTTAATTGAGGAAAGACATTTGAAAACTCAACTTTATAAATTAAATCAATGGTTTAGTAAGCCTTTAACTAGGGTTTTATCAGTTGTTGCGGGCTTTAGTCTATTGTCAGCTTGTATCAGTGCTCCTGAAACCGTTGATTTCGATCAGCCAAATACCAGTTTTGTTCGGGTAGCCCAAGCTCCTGACGCTTTTGTGGGTTATGACGTCCGCTGGGGCGGTATCGTAGCTCGTGTTGAAAACCTTGAGCATGACACTCTTGTCGAAATCGTGAATTTACCACTGGATTCTAGAGCCAGACCATTAGGTAATGCTAATACTGCAGGTCGATTTATTGCTCGCGTACAAGGTTTTTTAGATCCACTGATTTACAAGCAAGGTAAAGAAATCACTGTGGTTGGTATTTTGAATGACCCTATGCCAGGACAGATTGGTCAGCACCAAGTGAATTTCCCTGTTGTGGACTCCACAGGACATCATTTATGGGAGCGTCGCCAATCGCATCAACATATTTCTGTATTTAGTAGCTGGGATCCTTTCTGGTTCGGGCACACAGGTTATCGTTGGAGATATCCTTACTACGGTTACCCGCGTTATAACTACTGCCCAACCCATGGTGCTTTCCATCACCATACCGTAAGGCATAGTATTCGTAATCATGACCGCCGTAGCGATTCTCAGCTAAATGCTGCTCCATCTCCGACGCATCGATTAATTGATCGACGCGCAAACGTAAGAGATTTAGATGGTGGTGAGTTAAGATCGCATTCGACACCGATTATTCGTCAGCAAGCTCCAGTTATTCGTCAACAAGTGACTGAAACACCGCGCGTGATTGAGAAACCACAGCGTATTCGCGAAAGGGATATTCCGAAAACACCTCGTAGAATAAATCCGAGAGTGAATGAAGTGAAAATTCCTAAACCGAATCGTAATCCAAGAAATGTAGAACGGTTAAGATAAAAAAAAGCCCTTATATTAAGGGCTTTTTTTTATCTGCGAGTTTTTATTTTATTCTCTAGGATCGTCTAATCCATAAAATTTAATATTGCGTTTTATCCTTGGACGATCGTTAGCTTTACGCCAACGATTGGTGTCGCGTAAGGAATAAACACAGCCACAATATTCTTGCTGATAAAACTGTTCACGCTTTGAGATTTCTATCATGCGTTGTGCGCCACCTTTTTTGCGCCAGTTAAAAGTCCAATAATCAACATCTTCATAGGGGGCAGCAGCTCGAAGCCCACAACCATTTATTTGCTCCATATCTTTCCAGCGGGAAATGCCTAAAGTACTAGAAATTAAATTAAACCCATTTTCTTCAGCGAATAGGGCAGTACGTTCAAAACGCATATCAAAGCAAGTGGTACAGCGGGCGCCGCGCTCAGGCTCATCTTCTTGGCCTTTTACACGCTCAAACCAATTGTCTTTGTCGTAATCCGCATCAATGAATTCAATCCCTAATTTGTCGCAAAAACGCTTATTCTCGTCTTTACGAATTTCGTATTCTTCAATCGGGTGGATATTAGGGTTGTAGAAAAAGATGGTTTGCTCAATTCCCGAATGATGAACCGCTTCCATCACTTCTGCTGCACAAGGTGCACAACAAGAATGCATCAATACCTTTTCTTCACCATTTGGCGTTTCAAGAATAGGGCGTTCATAATTATCGACAGAATAAGGGTTCATAATATTCAACTAAAAGCTAAAAACTAGGCGATCTTACTGTGCTAGTGAGTTTCTGGCAAGTTACCCGCTTGGTCTGACATGGTTTTAGTTTTACGAATAAAGCGACTCAGTAGGAATATTGCAGCAACGGTTAATCCGGCGATAATTCCAATCCAATAGCCCTGGGCTTTCATTCCTTTATATTCCGCTAAATAATAGCCTAATGGCATTCCAACTATCCAATATGAAATTCCCATATAAATCATAGGGATAGTAGTATCTTTCATACCGCGTAAGGCGCCAGCAGCATTGACTTGGAAGCCATCAGAGAATTGGAAAATTGCAGCCAAGAATATCAAGCTCGCTGCTATTTCTATAATTGGAGTATCATCTGTATAAATCCCAACAATTTCATAGCGAAGTGCTACCATTATGATAACGGTAACAATTTGGAAGACAATACCAAGACCGATACCGCAATAACCTGCCAATCGCATTTGCCCAAAGCGCTTTTGTCCTAACCAATAACCGACCCGAGCGGTTACCGCTACAGATAAGCCCAATGGCACCATAAAGGCTACCGATGCAATATTCATAGCGATTTGGTGGGCGCCGGCGAGTTGTTCGCCATAACGTGCGATTAAAATGCCTATGCCGCCAAACATGGCGATCTCCATCACCATACCCATGGCAATAGGCAAGCCAATATAAAAATATTCTTTGGTTAATTTTATGCTGGGTAAACTGAAATTTTTAAAGATTTCAAATTTTGCGTAAGCTTGGTTGCGCCAAGTATAAAGTCCTAAAAAGACAAACAGTAAAGTCCAGACAATGCTGGTAGCGTAGCCCGCGCCAACAGCCCCCATAGCTTCTATTCCAAAACCACCAAAAATAAACCAATAATTTAAAATGATATTGAAAGGTATCGCCAAGAAAGAGCAGACCATAATCGCTTTGGTGGAAAATAAGCCTTCATTGCCCGATCGTAATGCCAAAAATAAAAAGACAGAAACAGTCCCCCAACTTAACGCTTTTAAATAGTTGCTAGTGGTGGTAACAATGCTTTCAGGAAGTCCTGCAAAGTTAAGTAGATGTTCGGCCGAATGCAAAATAGCAAAGCTGACGATTCCAAACAAAACCGCCATGACAAAACCAAGCTGGAATACTTTACCAATAGGCCTGGTTGCTTTTTCACCACTAAGTTGTGCGACCATAGGGTTAATCGCGATCATCATCCCCATAAATAATGAAAAGATGATAAGGAATAGATTAAAGCCAGTCCCCACAGCGGCTAAAGCATTGGCAGAATAGTTTCCTGCCATTATGGTATCACTAACACCTAAAGCCATTTGCGCAAGCTGTGCCAAGATGGCAGGGATTGCAATTTTTACTAGCTCGCTAGTTTCCCGCTTAATTTGATGAGATTGGTATTTAGACATTATTCAACTAACTCAATTGCCGAAACTTTAAATAACCAAGTCAATAATTCTCTAACGCTATTTTTAGAAGTAATGTCAGAAAAATCATTAGCACGAATGGTTTGATATTGGTTTATAGCTTCCAGTAATTCTAAATTTTCTAAATGGGTAGAGCTGTATTCACCGTTCGCAAAAACCATTAATTGCTGATTGTTTTTGAAGTAGGCTAATCGACTAATACTATTTAATTGAAAGTCTCTGAAAAAAGCCACTTCAGATAACTCTTTTGCTTCACAATTGGTTAACTGTTCTAGCAATTCTGGATATTTTAGCTCAGTGACTTCTTTGCCAATGGCAACTTTTAGTTTGTTGCTTTGAGTTAGTTTTTGAACTTCTTTTGCCGTCCAATCATTAATTTCTGAACTAATTTCACCCAATCGATTTTGTTCAGAAAGAATGGATTCATCTTGCCATAGTTGATCTAATTGTTGATCTGACTCTTCTAATAACTGCTGAGCGATAGCGTCCAAGTTAGGTGCTCGAAAACCTACTGAGTAGCAAATTGAATCACCAATGGATTCCCCCCAGTGTGGCGTATTAGGCGGTATATAAAGTAAGTCTCCAGTCTCGACTTCAATATCCATGTCGGCTGTAAAGGCTGTTATCTGAGAGATATCTGGATGAGGACGATGCTTAGTAACAGTTTGGTCTTTATGACCAACTCGCCAACGCCTTTTGCCATCACCCTGAATTAAAAAGACGTCATACTGATCTAAGTGTGGACCGACGCCACCTTGATCGGTAGCAAATGAAACCATAACGTCATCTAAGCGCCAGCGCGGCATAAAGTTACAAGCTTTGATTAGTGACTGCAATGGTTCATGGAAATAATCAAGAGACTGAACTAACAAGGTCCAATTTTCTTTTGGTAAGCTTTGGAAAATGGATTCGTCTAAGGGGCCATGCTCTAGGTCCCAATGGGCATCAAATTGACTAACTAGTCGTGACTCAATTTCTGCTTCTAAAGAAAAGCCAGCTAATTCTTCTGCAGTAATTAGACTTTGGATAAATTGATTAGCAAAAGCCCCTCGAATTAAGAGGGGCTTTTTTTGCCAATAATCATCGAAAAAAGATTCGGCACTAATTTTAGAGTTGAAAATGTTGATCTCTAAGTACCTTAAATAGCCTTAGCTTGCGAAATGGCATTACCAATATAAGAAGCCGGCGTTAACTCTTTTAAACGCGTTTTTTCGTTTTCTGGTAGTTCTAAGCCATCGATAAACACAGCCATATCTTCTTGAGTTACACGTTTGCCACGGGTTAACTCTTTTAATTTTTCATACGGGTTTTCAATGCCATAACGACGCATAACAGTCTGAATCGGTTCTGCTAATAATTCCCAGTTAGAGTTTAGTTCATCTAATAACGACTGCTCATTCACTTCTAATTTTGAAATACCTTTTAAGGTAGCTTGATAAGCAATGGTAGAATGACCAAAGGCTACACCTAAAGTACGCTGAACCGTTGAATCCGTTAAATCACGTTGCCATCTAGAAATAGGGAGTTTCATCGCAAAATGATCGAATAGGGCATTTGCAATACCTAAGTTACCTTCTGAATTTTCAAAGTCGATTGGGTTTACTTTGTGTGGCATGGTTGAAGAGCCAATTTCGCCAGCAATAGTTTTTTGCTTGAAATGACCCAAGGCAATATAACCCCAAACGTCACGATCAAAATCAATTAAGATCGTATTAAAACGAGCAATGGCATCAAACAACTCAGCCATATAATCATGTGGCTCGATTTGAGTAGTATAAGGATTCCAAGTTAAGCCTAAAGAAGTAACAAACTTCTCAGCAAACGATTGCCAGTCAAATTCTGGATAGGCTGATAAGTGTGCGTTGTAGTTACCAACCGCGCCATTAATTTTGCCCAGCATTTCTTGAGCATTGATTTGCTGTAATTGACGTTCTAAACGGTAAACCACGTTAGCCATTTCCTTGCCCATAGTCGAAGGAGAGGCAGGTTGGCCGTGAGTACGAGCCATCATTGGAATTTCAGCGTATTCTGCTGATAATCCGCGTATAGCATCTGCAACTTGAGTTTGTATCTCTGCCAGAGTTTCAGTGCCTTCGCTTAGCATTAAGGCATAAGACAAATTGTTAATATCTTCAGAAGTACAAGCAAAGTGAATAAACTCATTAACTGCCTGTAACTGAGCATTATCAGCTACTTTTTCTTTTAGGAAGTATTCCACTGCTTTTACATCGTGGTTAGTGGTGCGCTCGATTTCTTTAATACGCATACCATCTTCTTCAGAGAAGTTAGCCACGATAGCGTCTAACAAAGCATTAGCTTCAGCATCAAAAGCTGGAACTTCGCTAATAGCGTCGGCTTGAGATAAAGCTTGTAACCAACGAACTTCAACCGTTACACGGTACTTTAGTAAACCAAACTCACTGAAAATTGCGCGGAAATCCGCTGCTTTAGAGCCATAACGGCCATCGACTGGACCAATTGCAGTTAATGCAGATAATTGCATGACAAATATCCTAAAAGTTAAGGAAAAGATTAAAGGCGCGATTTTACCTTATTCGCCATTGATGATCACCTAATACTAGCTATCGATTCGGACTATATTGTTACTTATTTGGGGTTTTCTAGAGGTTTGAGGCTATTACAATCTAGCATCATGGACACCATTGATAATCGGGTATATATAGTGATTCTGAAATTTATTATCAGGGTTTTCAGTATCCACACGATGGATCATGATAAGTTTGTGCTTAGGGTAAATCGCGATCATATGCTTACCAGCGCCCGTATGATAAAAAGAACCCTGAGTTGAGCCTTTTGAGTTAACTGTGCTCCAAAACATCCCGTAGCCCAAACCAAACTCAGGATTGGTTTTTGAATATTCACGGGTAGAAAGGTTTATCCATTCTTCTGAAAGAATACGTTTTCCATTCCAGACACCCTTGTTTAAATAGAGTTGAGCAAATAGTGCTAAATCATGAGCCGACATTCTGAATGTGTAAGCGGGGAATTTGCTTTTGGATTTTTCATATTGATAAAAGCCATCATTTTTTGGAATGGCTCCAGTGTAATCCTCGTTCAGAACAGAATACTGGTTTTGGTAGTGTTTCATTCCTAAAGGCTTCGCAAAAAATTCATTGAAATCATCATAAATTTTAGAACCACTCAACATTTCATAGATAAAACCAGCCACATTAAAATCCCAGTTATTGTAATAGTGATATTCGCCAGGATTATAAGTGCCTCGCTTAGGCTTAGTATCTTTCATCCACTGGGATTCGGCTGTAGCATCTAAATAGACGCCTGAGCGTGACTTTAGAACCATATCTAAGGTAGCTTGCAACTCAGTTTGGTTAAGCTTAGTGGGATGGTCCTGGATCCCCAGCTTTTCTAATGTTTTATTTAAAGGAAGCTTGCCCTCATCATATAAAAGTCCAAATAAAGCACTTAGCAATGGCTTTCTCATCGAGTGGATTAAGTGTTTTTTATGGATGTCTCCCCATTCAAAGAAAACTTTACCATCATGCAATAACAATAATGAGCTTGAATCAGACTTGATAAGGTGCTTTCTTAATGCTTCAAGCTTTTCTTGTGAATAACCTGCTTTGTCGGGAGTAGTTAGCACGAAGCTATCCTTTGACTGCTTAGAAATAGAAGTGCAGGAGGTTATAGATAAAAGGGCTATAACTAGGATGGCTTTCATTGACTTCATTATTATTAGCGTTTAGGTATTTGATTAAGGGTTAGATGCATAACAAGCATGAATGGTTTAAATTCTATGCATAAGTATTGTATTGCATTTGCTTGAATATAGCCCAAACAGCTTTTAAATTCCAAGTATGTTAGATGATTAATATTTGTACAGTTGTTTGTGTGATGTTATATAAAGGCATGGTTTTATGGAGAAAACGACAATCCTATGCTTAGATTTTTTAGCAAAATACGCAAGTCACTGCTCGATGAGGGCAAAGCTGCGAGATATACCAAATACGCCATAGGTGAAATCTTCTTGGTGGTTATTGGTATTTTGATTGCTCTTTATATTAATGGTCAATTCAATCAATACCAAGAAAGAAAAGTTGAAAAAGAAATACTTTTCAAGTTGCACTCTGAGTTAGAGTCAGATTATCAGCAACTAAAAACAGCGATAGAGGACACTAAAAAATATATTGAGATAGTAAAAGGCTTTAAGCAGGCTATTTTTGCTGATGATGAAAAGGCTATGATCCGTTATATCATGAACAATTATGGCGGCGCTCAGTTTATAAGAGTAGTATCGAGCAATATTACTTTTGAAGAAATGATAAGCTCGGGAAAGCTTTATAACCTATCTAATGAACTATTAACTTCTAGTTGCATTGCTTATTACAAACGATTAGAGCGGTATTCTCAAGCTTTGCAGCAAAGCAGGTCTGAATTTAGGGCTGTATTTCATGGTGGTGATATGAATGAATATTGGCTGCTGTATTTACAGGATGATAAGACAGAAGAAGATGTAATGAAATTTATCAAAGACAAGGAATCGAAAGTCTATAAATTATTGAAGCAAACATCTGGTTGGGGTTTGTTAAACTTAGAAGGAGCTCTTATAGAATTAGAGGCACTAATGGAACAAAACCGTAAATTGACCGAAATTATAAAGTCAGAAGTTGAGATGTCACCATAATTAGGGATATAAATCATGCTTAGGTTCTTTAGCAAAATTCGCAAATCACTGCTCGATGAGGGTAAGGCTGCTCGATATATCAAATACGCTATTGGAGAAATATTTTTGGTAGTGATTGGTATTTTAATTGCACTACAGATTAATAATTGGAATGAGGAGCGAAAAGATCGTGTTCTAGAACAAGAGTTGTTATTGCAATTAAAAGATGAGTATCAAAGTAATTTAAAGGAATTAGAACAAAAAATCACAGTGAGAAATAAGACCATCGCTTCTGCAGGTAAATTACTGGAATATCAAGATGACCCTGACAAAAGAAATGCTAAGGATGTGTATACTCACCTAAATCAAATTATTTCTACACCAACCTTTGATCCGATCGTTAATGACATAATAAGCACAGATCGGATTAAATTATTGCAAAGTTCTGAGCTTAAAAAACTGTTAACAAGCTGGACTCGGGATATAACTTATGTAACCGAATTAGAAGAAGAATATCGCTTTTATCGTAATGATTTTATTAGACCTACACTAACCAATTATACTTCAACTAGAAGTCGCTTTAATCAATATTTTAAAGATGGAATGATGGATGATTTCTTTTTAGGTGATGAGTTAGTTGTAAACTTTGATTTGGGCAAATCTACTCGTAAACAGGATTTGAATATTTTGTTTGAACAGTCTGATCTTGAGGATCATGCAGCAACTGCTGCTCTTTGGAGTAATATGATCAATGAGCAGTCATATATCTTAAGAAAGCGTATACTTAAAATATTAGAATTAATTGAAAATGATTTGAGATAGATACTCTATCAATGTTCTAACTTGCATAATTCAGTTGCTTTCCATACTGAAACTCAATACATAAACATCTTTCCTGTGCTATAATCTTCGCCTAATTTTGCTTGATTGTTGAGTGTTTTTTAGACAGTCAGGCCTTCCGTGATGAGACTAAGAATATAACGAGGACTTTTAGCGTGTTAGAAGCATATCGTAAGCATGTAGCAGAAAGAGCCGAGCAGGGCATTCCTGCGTTGCCATTAAGCGCCGAGCAAGTAAATGGCTTAATTGAATTATTGAAAAATCCACCTGCGGGTGAAGAAGAGTTTTTGGTTGAATTATTGACCAATCGTGTACCGCCCGGTGTTGATGAAGCGGCTTACGTTAAAGCGGGCTTTTTATCGGCTATTTGTAAAGAAGAAGCTACTTCGCCATTAGTTAGCAAAGAGCATGCAGTTAAGTTGTTAGGCACCATGTTAGGCGGCTATAACATTGCTACTTTAGTTGAACTTTTAGACTGTCCTGAGTTAGGGGAGTTAGCGGGTGAACAACTTAAGCATACGTTGTTAATGTTTGACGCTTTCCACGATGTCGCTGAAAAATCTAAGAATGGTAATGCGGTGGCTGCTGCGGTAGTTCAATCTTGGGCAGATGCTGAGTGGTTTACCTCTAAAGATGCGCTAGCTGAAAAGATCAGCTTAACCGTATTCAAAGTTCCTGGCGAAACCAATACCGATGATTTATCACCAGCGCAAGACGCTTGGTCTCGTCCAGATATCCCATTACACGCTTTAGCGATGCTAAAGAATGCGCGTGAAGGTATTGATCCAGATAAACAAGGCGAAATTGGCCCAATTAAGTTAATCGAAGAGTTAGAAGGTCGTGGCTACCCATTAGTATACGTGGGCGATGTTGTTGGTACCGGTTCATCGCGTAAGTCAGCAACTAACTCAGTGTTATGGTACATGGGTGATGATATTCCTCATGTTCCAAACAAGCGTGATGGCGGTTTCTGTTTCGGCGGTAATATTGCGCCAATCTTCTTCAACACGATGGAAGATGCTGGTGCCTTGCCAATCGAAATGGATGTTTCAAAAATGAACATGGGTGATTTAGTTCATGTTTATCCATTTGAAGGCAAAGTTGAAAATGATGCTGGTGAAGTGATTTCAACGTTCGAATTAAAAACTGACGTTTTATTAGATGAAGTTCAAGCGGGCGGTCGTATTCCATTAATCATTGGTCGCGGTTTAACAGCACGCGCTCGTGAATACCTAGGTATGCCAGCGGCTGATTTCTTCCGTAAGCCAGATGAAGTTGAAGCTTCTACTAAAGGCTATACCTTAGCGCAAAAAATGGTTGGTCAAGCTTGTGGTGTTGAGGGCGTTCGCGCGGGTCAATACTGTGAGCCAAAAATGACAACTGTAGGCTCGCAAGATACTACAGGTCCTATGACGCGTGATGAGCTAAAAGATTTAGCCTGTTTAGGTTTCTCTGCAGACTTAGTAATGCAGTCTTTCTGTCACACCGCAGCTTATCCAAAGCCTGTTGATATTGATACTCAACACAAGTTACCAGACTTCATCATGAATCGTGGTGGTGTTTCACTGCGCCCGGGTGACGGTATTATCCACTCATGGTTAAACCGTATGTTATTACCTGATACTGTAGGTACTGGTGGTGATTCTCATACGCGTTTCCCATTAGGTATTTCGTTCCCTGCGGGTTCTGGTCTTGTAGCTTTCGCGGCGGCGACAGGCGTTATGCCACTCGATATGCCTGAGTCGGTATTGGTTAGATTTACTGGTGAAATGCAACCTGGTATTACTTTGCGCGACTTAGTACACGCAATTCCTTATCAAGCTATTAAAGACGGCTATTTAACTGTTGAAAAAGCTGGCAAGAAAAACATCTTCTCTGGCCGTATTTTAGAAATTGAAGGTTTAGGCGACTTAACTGCTGAACAAGCGTTTGAGCTTTCTGATGCTTCTGCGGAGCGCTCTGCTGCTGGTTGTACTATTGAGATGAGCGAAGCTTCAGTTTCTGAGTACTTGCAGTCAAACGTCGTATTACTGAAGTGGATGATGGCAAATGGCTATGGTGACGAGCGTACTATCGGTCGTCGTGTGGCTAAGATGGAAGAGTGGTTAGCGAATCCAAGCTTAATGAAAGCCGATAAAGACGCTGAATACGAAGCTGTAATTGAAATCAATATGAGCGAGCTTAAAGAGCCTGTATTGTGCGCGCCTAATGATCCAGATGATGCTCGTTTATTATCAGAAGTTCAGGGCGATAAAATTGATGAAGTTTTCATTGGTTCTTGTATGACCAATATTGGTCACTTCCGTGCGGCATCTAAATTATTAGAAAGCGTTGAAGCTGGTACTTTGCAAACTCGTTTATGGATTGCTCCACCAACTAAGATGGATGAGCATCAATTGATGGAAGAAGGGCATTACAATATTTTTGGCCGTTCTGGCGCACGTTTAGAGATGCCAGGCTGTTCATTGTGTATGGGTAACCAAGCTCGTGTAGCGCCAAAGTCTACGGTAGTTTCTACTTCGACGCGTAACTTCCCAAATCGTTTAGGGCAAGGAGCTAACGTTTATTTGGCCTCAGCTGAGTTAGCTGCAATTTCGGCCGTGTTAGGTAAATTACCAACACCTGAAGAATATTTAGAATATGCTACTAAGATTGATTCCATGGCGGATGATATTTATAAGTATCTAAATTTCCATCAAATGGAAGAGTATAAAGAAAAAGCAAATCAAGTAACTATTCCAGTGGAGAATGTTGTGACGGTTGGCGGTTAATCTTTTTCATGCAATACTAAGCCCACTTTAATCGTGGGCTTTTTTATGTCCAATAAAAAGGAAATATGATGCAATTAATATTTACACCAATTTATGCTGCGCTGTTAGGATTTATAATTATTACATTGGCTCTAAAGGTCGTTTATACTCGTCGCAGTAAAAGGATTGGTCTTGGTTCAAAAGGTGATAAAGAGCTAACTCATAAAATGAGAATACATGCTAATGCCATTGAATATATTCCTATTGCTATAATTTTGATGGCTTTTGTTGAAATTGGTGGGGCAAATATTTATTGGGTGAATGCTTCTGGGTTTCTACTTGTAATCGGTCGACTATTACATGCTTATGGGTTTGGTAAAAGCATAGGAATTAGTTTTGGTAGATTTTATGGAACTTTAATGACTTGGTTAATTATCATCGCTAATGCCACCTATATTTTATTCGATAGGCTGGCTTATCTTCTTGCTTAAATATTAAGGTTATTTTCTAATTCGCCGATGGTTCTGTGTCTTTGTTCGTGATTATAAGTGTTTATAATTTCTGAAAGAGGCACAGCTCTTTTAAAATAGTAGCCTTGATAATATTGACACTTAATTGATTTTAAATAATTAAGTTGAGCCTCCTCTTCAACACCTTCAGCTAAAACATTCAAACCCAAATCTTTAGCCATATTGACTATCGTTTTAACTATTGCCTGACTGCTTCTATCTTGATGAATGTCTTTAATGAAAGAATGATCGATTTTTAGTTTATCTAACGGTAACTTATTTATGTAGCTTAAAGACGAATAGCCTGTACCAAAATCATCAATAGATATTTTACAACCTAACGACTTTATTGACGTTAATGTATCAATAGAATCATCAACATCTTGAAATAGAACAGTTTCAGTAATTTCAAATTCAATTAAACTTGGTTCTATAGCGTACTGCTTAAGAAGGCTCTTAATTAAAGGAACTAAATTAGGGTCTTTAATTTGTATTACTGATAAATTAATACTAAAGAAAGATTTTCTAAGGGATGTGTTTTGTAATTTCCTTAAGTCGCTAAAAGCTCGCTCTATAACCCAATAACCTAACGAAATAATTAAGTTACTTTCTTCAGCTGCCGCAATAAAATCGGCAGGATATATAAGCCCGTGCTTATGGTGTTCCCATCGAAGGAGCGCCTCAAACCCAATCGGTAAGTTTTCTTGCTCATAAAACTGTGGCTGGTAATAAAGAGTAAATTCGTTATTACTGATGGCTGCTTGTAATTCTTGATTAATCAGGTGACGCTGAAAAACGGCAGTTTCCATGGCGCTTATAAAGCGAACAATATTTTTATTGTCGTTTGCTTTAGCGTGTCGCATTGCGGACTCTGCGCGAGGAATAATGTTAGATGCATTCTTACCATCAAACGGGTAAATGACAATGCCAATGCTTGCGGTAATATTTACCGAGCTGCCATCAATGGTATGAGGCGCACTTATTACTTCTTGTATTTGAGAGGCTACTTTGAATGCAGAGTTGTTTGCTTCATCTGGATTGATAGAAAGCTCATTAAGTTGAACAACAAAGGTGTCTGAGTTGAGTCTAGCAACAGTGTCACCACTTTTAACGAGACTAGAGATTTTGTTCGCTATTTTTTGCAGTGTTTTATCGCCGACAATTTGACCATACTTATGATTAAATGTTTTAAAGTCATCTACATCAATTAAGAGAATTGCACCACTATAACCTTGTCTAACAGCTAACGCTAAAGATTGCTTTAGGCGATCGTTTAACAAAATTCTATTTGGTAATTGAGTTAAAGGATCGTGATACGCCATGTGCTTGATTTGCTGTTCATAAGTTTTGGCTTCAGTGATATCAACACCAACACAGACTAATGATTGAGTGTCGGTGGTATTGCTTACAAAGGGAACCTTGATTAAATCTAAGTATTTATAATTTCCAGTGGCATTTTTTGTATGTAATTCAGACTGAAGTTTTCCGGCACCTCTTTTTAATAAAGAACTATCCCCATTAAATAAATCTGGGTTTGCACCATAGGTTTCTATTAATTGTGCTTTAGGTAGGGTGTCATAATTTTTAAGTTCTAATCCACAAAACTCAGCTGCATATTGATTCATCAGATAGATCTCACCCTTATCATTTGCGGCGTAGATAAAGTGAGGGATTAAGTCGATAATCTGTCTTATTTGCTGACTTTGACGTTTTAAATTGAGAGTTTGTTTATTAACTTGTTTTCTTAGGATATAAGTTATAAAAGCTGATGCAAGTAGCAAGCCTGTGATTAACAGTAATACAGTCGTTAACCATTTAGGAATATTGCCGTCAGAGTGTTGATGGATCCATTTATCATGTGCGGCGTAGTAGGGAGAGCTTTTGTCAGCTCGCCAATTAGCTACATACCGATCAATGGTTTTCAGTAGTTCTGAGTTGGTGCCTTTTGGCACTGCGAATAACGTATCCTTCGGATTATAGATTATAGAGGTAGGAGCTATATTATATTGATTTAAATAGTTATGCCCAATCCAATTTCCTGAAACAACGCCATCTACTTGCTTATTTTGTAGCATTTGGAAGGCCTGTCCATAATTAGGAACATCTTTAATGAGGCAATTTACTTCAAACGTATCACATAAATCTTTAAAAGCTATTCCATGGATACCATTTTTTAGAATGGCGACTTCTTTATTTTCAAAATCAAAAAGACTTTGAAAAGTATTACTATCATGGGAATAAACTTGGCCCCAACCAGTAATAAAGTTTTCATTTGAGAAGTCTAGGTATTCAGCTCTTTTTTCGTCATAAGCGATAAAGACCATTAAGTCTAACTCGTTATTTTTGGCTTTTGTGTGCAAATTGCTCCACTCATCAATAACCCATTCAATAGTCCAGTTTTCTCTGAGGGCAATTTCATCTAAAAAATCAACCATGAATCCTTGCGGTTTTTTACCATCTTCAATTAGCATGATTGGTGGAGATTTATGAGCGCTTATACGAACGACTTTTTTAGGTGCTATCAGCAATTGATTCTGTTTAGCAAAGACATGATCTCCCATCGGCAAAGTTATGCCAATTAATATTAATGAAATTAATAAGTTTTTGGAGATAGCCATAGAGATAGATTACAGGGTTGTAACTACTAAAACAATAAAATTAATTGTCATAATTTTTTGATAAGAATAAAAAAAGGGGCTAAAAGCCCCTTATTAAAAGCATTAAATCGATCCTAACGAATAATAGACATTTCTTCAATTAAATTGTTTGCTCCATCAATATGCTCCATCACCCATAACATATAAGCGCTTGAGACATGAATTCCGCGCTTTAATTTAGGATCATAGTCCCAATCACCAATGATCGATTCATAGTTTCCATCAAAAACCAAACCTACGAATTCTGCTTCGTCATTCAATGTAGAAGAACCCGAATTACCACCAGTGATATCAACGGTAGTTAGGTAATTGACTTGAACACTATCTATGGCCTTGTCGTGGTAGTCACCATACATCTTGTCTTGGATCAGTTTATTTTGTTTTTCAGGTGAATTAAATGGTTCTTCTCCAGTGTGTTTAGCAAGCAAACCTTCTAAAGTAGTAAACGGTACTGAGTAAGTGCCATCTTTAGGAGAGTAGCCCTTAACGTTACCATAAGTGATACGTAGGGTGCTGTTTGCATCCGCGTAAATTGGCTTGTTCAAGTAATCATAGTAATCAATCATTGCCGACATATACTTTGGACGCAATTGCTGGAATTGACCAGAGCGCTGCTTATCTTTTAACTCACGCTGGTATTTCTCATCATAAGTAGCAACGGCTAACTTGATGAATGGATCATTCGACTTCTTGAAGTCTTCAACAGACTTAGTCATCCAGTCTAAACGGATTTCTTGCTCAGTAAGCTTTGTTTTTGCAAACATACTGCTAATTGTCGTAGCAAATTGATCAGCATCGAAGTTTTTACCAATATTCATGGCTTTATCAAAAGATTTAACACGTTGATCCATTGGTAGTGTCGCGTATTGACCAACAAAGTATTTGTATAATTCTTTTGCAACTTTTTCATCCCAACGTCGATTAAAGCGTTTCAAACCTTCTTCGAAGCGAGTCATGTCTCGTTCTTGATATCCTGGTTCACGCTCGGCATCAGGTTTTTGCTTTTCTAACGCTAATCGATACAAGCGACCTGCAGTAGAGCTTAACGCGTCTCTACCCATCGCCCATAGCTTCATATCGGTTTCTTGAGACTTTTGATCTTCTTCAATTAAAGCATTTAAAGCATTGATAGAGTCGCGGTGCTTTTTGCTCATTGATTTATCAGTGTCTAACCAATTGGCAAGACTAGATTCCAGTTTGGTTTTACGTTGTAAGAAGTCACCTTTGCCGTAGCTCTCTATCATGCTACCCCAGTTTTTCTCTACGTTGTTTAAACTGGCTAAGGTAGAAGCATATTTTACTCGAGCGTCAGAGCCTTCAGGCGCATTTTGCTCAATCGTATCAATATAGTCGTGTACTAACTTTCTAAAAGTAGGGTAGTACCATTCAAATTGGTTTTGCACTTCAACACTAGTGCGATAACGATTGGTGCTTCCTGGGTAGCCAGCAATCATCACAAAGTCGCCATCTTTAACACCATCAGCATTTACTTTTAAAAAATGTTTTGGTTTATAGGGAACATTATCTTCAGAGTAATCAACAGGCTTACCATCTTTACTGACATAGGCGCGGTAAAAAGCAAAGTCACCGGTATGACGTGGCCACATCCAGTTATCGATATCGCCACCGTATTTGCCAATAGAGCCAGCAGGAGCATAGACTAGACGAACGTCTTTGATTTCCATTTGCTTAATTAAGTAATATTCTAAACCACCATGAAAAGCGCTTACTCGACAGCGGTATCCATCTTCCGACTCACAATCAGCAATTAAATTTTTGCGGTTCTTTTCAATCGCCTTGTAACGCTCAATGCCACTTAAATCAGCAGATAAACCGCCAATAACCTTATCAGTAACCTTATTAACTGCCTCTGTCACATAGACACGGCTGCCCGGCGCTGCTTTTAGTTCATCGTTTAATGACTTGGCTAAAAAACCTTTTTCAATTAAATTGTCATCGGCAGTCGAGTTAAATTGGATACTGCCGTAAACACAATGGTGATTAGTCGCTACTAAACCTTGTGGTGAAAGAAATGCTGCTGAGCAGCCACCTAAGCTAACGATAGCGCCCATTGGGAAACTGGTTAGATCGGTTAATTCTTCTGGGTTAATTTTTAAACCAGCGGCTTTAAGTTCTTTCTTTAAGCTTGGAAGCTGGTGTGGTTGCCACATTCCTTCATCAGCTATAACCGACGAAGCTAATACTGCACTACTAGTGAGCGCTGCAATAATAAATTTTTTCATGATTGATACCTTGTAACCCCTAAATATACTTAAAATATAACTTGGTAATTTTAGAGAAATAATGGGTTTTTCTCAGTTTTAATTTGTAAGTGATTATGAATGTTTAATCTCTAAAAAAGCCAGCAACAATGCTGGCTTTAAAGTTAAAGCTGAAGCTAGACTTTCATTTCAGGTATATCACCTTCAATGACTAAATCAGCTTCGGTAAGCGCTTGAATTTCTTCAACAGTTACGCCTGGCGCTCTTTCTAATAGATGGAAAGCACCATCTTTTATTTCCATAAAGGCTAACTCTGTAATAACGCGTTTAATGCAATTTGCACCAGTTAATGGCAAAGAGCATTTTTTAAGAATTTTTGAAACACCATGCTTGTTAGCGTGAGTCATGGTTACAATAATGTTTTCAGCACCAGCCACTAAATCCATTGCGCCGCCCATGCCTTTAACTAATTTTCCTGGGATCATCCAAGAAGCAATTGAGCCTTCTTGATCTACTTCAAATGCACCAAGAACCGTTAAGTCAACATGACCTCCACGGATCATGGCAAAGCTTTCTGCAGATGAAAAATAAGCTGCGCCAGTGACTGCGGTTACCGTTTGTTTGCCTGCGTTGATTAAATCAGGATCGATAGTTTCTTCCGTTGGGAATTCGCCCATACCCAATAAACCATTTTCCGATTGCAACATCACTTCCATCCCTTCAGGAATGTAGTTTGCCACTAGGGTAGGAATACCAATACCAAGATTAACGTAATAGCCATCTTGAATTTCTTGCGCCACTCGCATGGCGATTTGATCACGTGTTAATGCCATTGTGCGCTCCTTATGCTTGCTCGTTTGTAGGTTTGATGGTTCTTTGCTCGATGCGTTTTTCAAAGCTACCTTTGATAATACGTTGAACATAAATTCCTGGTGTATGAATATAGTTTGGATCTAAATCACCAGCTTCAACAATTTCTTCAACTTCCACTACCGTAATCTTGCCAGCAGTCGCCATCATTGGATTAAAGTTCATTGCCGTTTTACGGAATATTAAGTTACCCATAGTATCGGCTTTCCAAGCTTTAACTAAAGCAAAGTCCGCCGTTAAAGATGGTTCTAGCACATAATTGCGACCTTCAATTTCGCGAGTTTCTTTGCCATCTGCAACTTGAGTGCCATAACCCGTTGCTGTGAAGAAGGCAGGAATGCCTGCGCCACCAGCACGAATTTTTTCAGCTAAAGTACCTTGTGGCGTTAGGATCACTTCCATCTCACCCGAAAGTAATAATTTCTCAAATAACTCGTTCTCACCAACGTATGATCCAATCATGGTAGAAATCTGACGCTTCTCCAACCATTTGCCTAAGCCAAATCCATCAACTCCAGCGTTGTTAGAAATAGCGGTTAAGCCAGTTGCTCCCAGTTTGTTCACTTGCTCAATCAAACCTTCTGGAATACCACAAAGGCCAAAGCCTCCGACCATGACGGTCATATTGTCTGTAAAGCCCGCTAAGGCTTCTTCGTAACTCGTTACGACTTTATTAAAACCTGACATTTTCAGTCCTCGTTTAAATCTAAAATTTACTTACTAATTCTTTATATTCGTTTTCTTGAATTGGCCTACCTAATTTGCTGTTATCATTTTCGTAGATTACAACTGTATCGTATAGTTCTCCTTTATTTAAAACACTACAAGTATCGTCTTTATCAATATTGTAATATATACTTTTTAAAGGCTTTCCTTTTAAAGTTTTTCTGACGACAACTAGAACTTTTCTTGATGCCCCATGTTTGAAAAAGTTACTATCTATTTCTTGGAACGGCTCAGTGTTAGCTACGTACTTTCCATAATCCTCGGACTTTACTCCGACTACGGAGCCAATATAAATATTTTTAGAAAGAGGGAGTATTTCATCTTGATTGTTAATACCAAGAAAGTCGCAGGAGTATACATTTAATGAAATACAAGCCATTAATAAGAAAACTATTGATTTCATACCTTACCTTTTGGTCAAAATGGCATTTGCCGCATTCGATACTGGTTTTCTTCCTAACTCATTAGAAATAAAAACACCCGCATCTACTAATTTATTGATATCAATACCAGTCTCGATGCCTAAGCCATTGAGCATATAAATTACATCTTCAGTGGCTACATTGCCTGTGGCACCTGGCGCATAAGGACAGCCACCAATTCCGGCAACGGAACTATCAATAGTTGAAACGCCCAATTCTAAACAGGCATACAAGTTCGCTAAGGCTTGACCATAAGTATCGTGGAAGTGACAAGCCAAATGATTAATCGGTACATATTTAGCCACTTCTTTGATCATCGCTTGCGCTTTGGATGGAGTGCCAGTACCAATGGTATCGCCTAACGAAATTTCATAACAGCCTAAGTCATACAAAGCTTTTGCTACTTCGGCAACTTTTTCTGGTGCAATATGGCCCTCAAATGGACAACCAAGAACACAAGATACATAACCGCGAACTAGAATGTTATTTTCTTTGGCAGCATCCATGACTGGCTTAAAACGTTCTATGGACTCAGCAATCGAACAATTAATATTTTTTTGCGAAAAACTTTCTGATGCTGCTGCAAAAACTGCTACTTCTTTTGCGCCACCTGTCAAGGCTCCTTCAAAGCCTCTAAGGTTTGGCGTTAACACGGGAAACATCACATCGTCAGTGTTATCTAAAGTTTTTAAGCCTTGCATGATTTCATTGTGATCCGCCATTTGCGGAACCCACTTAGGCGAAACAAAAGCTGTAGCTTCAATATGTTTTTCACCAGCATCCATTAAACGCTTGATCAGTTCTAACTTCACTTCAGTAGATACTGGCTGCTTTTCATTCTGCAAACCATCTCTAGGTCCCATCTCAACTATTTTAACGTGAGTGGGTAAGATGTTTTCTTGAGAGACCATAACCATAATGTTTACTCGGCACTTTCCAGTGATAATAACTCAGCACCATCTTCTACTAAGTCGCCAGCAGAGTACATCACTTCTGCAACTGTACCCGCGTTTGGAGAATTAATCGTGTGTTCCATTTTCATGGCTTCTAAGATCAACAGTGGCTGTCCAGCTTCAACGGTATCACCAGCTTCCACTAGAACATCAATCACAGTGCCAGGCATCGGTGCGGTTAAACGACCGCCGGCATCGTCAGATTCACCAGCTTGGCCTTTATCAACGATTTCCAACATTTGATAGTTGCCATGAACGAAAACGTGTAATTTGCTAGTGTCTTCAACCACTTTGGCATTAAAACGACGACCAGCTACATCTAAACGAAGCTCATCACCGATTAGCTTAGCCGATAAAACTTTGAGTTCTGTCGATGGTAGTTCTAGTAAGTATCCCTGATCTTGTGGAGTGCCTCTGAAATGAACGGTTACTGATAAATCATTAGCAATACCATCCACAAAATCTTTGTAATCAAGCGTATGGTGATTATCAGTATTTAAACGCCAACCTGTCACTTGGTTCCAAGGCGAGTAGGGGTCATCACTTTTTGCGGCAACAGCTTGCGCTTTTTGTTCACGCTTTAAAATTTGATAAATTGCAGCAGCAACTAAAGTGTCATTATCCGCAGCTGAGTCATCTAAAATCAAATCGTCTTTGTGGCGCTCAATAAAATTAGTATCTAAATCTAAATCTTCAAAAGCTTGATTTGAGGCTAAAGCTGATAAGAATTCAGTATTGGTAGTCACACCAACTACCTGGTATTGGGCTAGCGCTCCACGTAAGCGTGCAAGGGCAGCATTTCGGTCATGATCCCAAACGATAAGTTTAGCAATCATTGGATCATAATGAACTGAAACCGTATCACCTTGACGAACCCCCGTATCAATACGTACGTGAGTCGATTCTTCTGGTGTATCTAAGTGCAACAAGGTTCCAGTTGCTGGTAAGAAATCTTGGCGTGGATCTTCGGCATAAATACGAACTTCAAAAGCGTGGCCATTAATGCTCAACTCTTCTTGTGTTAATGGCAACAGTTGGCCAGAAGCAACTTTTAACTGCCACTCAACTAAATCTTGCCCAGTAATGTATTCGGTAACTGGGTGTTCAACTTGCAAACGAGTGTTCATTTCCATGAAATAGAAAGAGCCATCTTCATCATACAAGAACTCAACCGTACCAGCGCCAACATAGCCAATGGCTTTTGCAGCACGAATAGCCACTTGGCCCATAGCTTCACGAGTTTCTTCGCTTAAACCGGGAGCTGGAGCTTCTTCAATAACTTTTTGATGACGACGTTGCACCGAACAATCACGCTCAAATAAATGAACTGCATTGCCATGCTTATCCGCAAACACTTGGATCTCAACGTGACGTGGTTTAGTAATATATTTTTCTACTAATACGCGATCATCACCAAAAGAAGCGGCTGATTCACGCTTACAGGATGCCAAGTTTGCTTCGAACTCTTCAGACTTCCAGACAATACGCATCCCTTTACCGCCGCCACCAGCGGTTGCCTTGATAATCACAGGGTAGCCCATTTCGTCAGCTTCGGACTTTAAGAATTCTGAATCTTGGTTTTCGCCATGATAACCAGGTACTAAAGGAACTTGTGCTTCTTGCATGATTTCTTTAGCCGCTGACTTAGAACCCATAGCAATGATGGCATCTTCAGGTGGGCCAATAAATTCGATGTCGTTTGCAAAACAAGCTTTAGAAAAGTCTGCATTTTCAGACAAGAAACCATAACCCGGGTGAATACCTTGGGCGCCAGTTTGTTTTGCAGCTTCAATGATTAACTCATCTTTCAAATAAGAATCACGTGCTGGAGCAGGGCCTAAATAAACCGCTTCATCGGCCATAGCAACGTGCATAGCATTTTTATCTGCTTCTGAATAAACCGCAACGGTTTTAATACCGAGCTTTTGAGCGGTCTTGATTACGCGACAAGCAATTTCGCCACGGTTTGCAATTAATATTTTTGTAAACATTCTTTTTTCCTCGCTACTGTCCGACTGACCAGTCAGCAGGTCTTTTTTCTAAGAAGGCGTTCAAACCTTCTTTGCCTTGTTCGCTTGCGCGAATATCTGCAATGCGTTTTGCCGTTTCGTCCATCAATTCTTGATTAATGCTTTTACCTTCTACAGCTCGAATTAAATCTTTAGCTGCGGCAACTGCTTGCGGGCCATTAGAAAGTAAGGTGCCTATTATTTCATTGGTTTTAGTTTGCAATTCTTCTCCAGCAACTACTTCATGCACTAAGCCGAATTCTTTGGCTTGCTTAGCTTTAAAACGTTCAGCCGTTAAGAAATATCGTTGCGCTTGACGTTCGCCAATAGCTTTAACTACATATGGACTAATAACTGCAGGAATTAAACCTAATTTAACTTCTGATAAACAAAAGCTCGCACGCTCTGATGCAATCACCATATCGCAACAAGCGACTAAGCCAACACCACCACCAAAAGCTGCACCTTGAACCATACAAACAGTAGGTTTGCTTAAACCGTAAATGGTGTTCATTAATTTAGCTAAGGCTTGTGAATCTTGGAAGTTTTCTTGCCAAGAATAATCTGCCATTCGACGCATCCAATTTAAATCTGCGCCAGCTGAAAAACTTTTTCCTTCAGCATTTAATACCACAACTTCAACATCATCGTTGTTTTGCATGGCTTCAAAAGCGCCTGTTAAATCAGCAATCAATTGATCATCGAAAGCGTTATGAATTTCGCCACGAGTTAAAGTGATATAACCAACGCCACGTCCTTCTGAACCTAGCTCGCTTTCATCAATAGAAATTTTTAAAGCTTCTTGCATCTTCATCAACTCCTACATTCTAAAGACGCCGAATTTTGTTTCTTCGGCTTCTTTGTTCATGGCGGCTGAAAGTGCTAAGCCCAATACGGTTCTAGTATCAGCTGGATCGATAATCCCATCATCCCACAAGCGCGCACTTGAATAGTAAGGGTGACCTTGCTTCTCATATTGATCTTCAATTGGCTTTTTGAAAGCTTTCTCTTCATCGTCTGACCAAACTTCTTCGCCACGACGCTCGAAGTTGTCACGCTTGATTTGCGCTAATACGTTTGCTGCTTGCTCGCCACCCATTACTGAGATGCGCGAGTTAGGCCACATCCATAAGAAACGAGGAGAGTAAGCGCGACCACACATACCATAGTTACCAGCGCCAAAACTACCGCCTACTATAACGGTAAATTTAGGAACACGAGCACAAGCAACGGCAGTTACCATTTTTGCACCGTGTTTTGCGATCCCTTCGTTTTCGTATTTGCGACCAACCATAAAGCCGGTAATGTTTTGTAAGAAAACTAATGGAATTCCGCGCTGCGAACATAGCTCAATAAAGTGAGCGCCTTTTTGCGCTGACTCTGAGAATAAAATACCGTTATTGGCAACGATGCCTACCGGATAACCATGAATTCGAGCAAAGCCACAAATTAGAGTGTTGCCGTACATGGCTTTAAATTCATCTAATTCAGAACCATCAACTACACGAGCAATAATTTCGCGAATATCGAATGGCTTACGCGGATCTTTATTTACCACACCATACAATTCTTCAGCAGGGTAGAGTGGTTCAACGGGCTTTTCGATGGTGACAAAAGGTTTTTTCTTACGGTTTAAATTTCTAACTACTTGGCGCGCTAATTTTAAAGCATGCTCATCATTCATCGCGTAATGATCGGTAACGCCTGAGTTTTTACAGTGTACGTCTGCGCCACCTAAATCTTCACTAGAAACCACTTCACCAGTTGCCGCTTTAACTAAGGGTGGGCCACCTAAGAAGATGGTACCTTGTTCTTTAACGATGATTGACTCATCCGCCATTGCAGGAACATAAGCACCACCAGCAGTACAAGAGCCCATAACCACTGCAATTTGTGGAATACCTTTCGCGGACATATTGGCTTGGTTATAGAAGATACGTCCAAAATGATCTTTATCAGGAAATACTTCATCTTGTTGTGGTAAGTTTGCACCACCAGAATCTACCAAATAAATACATGGTAAATTATTTTGCTCAGCAATTTCTTGAGCGCGCAAATGCTTTTTAACCGTTTCAGGGAAGTAGGTTCCACCTTTAACCGTCGCATCATTGGCAACAATCATACATTCGATGCCAGATACGCGACCAATGCCTGCAATTAATCCAGCCGCAGGAACGCGATTATCATACATATCCCAAGCAGCCATTTGCGAAATTTCTAAAAATGGCGAACCAACGTCTAATAATTTACGCACACGATCACGAGGTAATAATTTACCACGTGACAAATGTTTCTCTTGATATTTGGCACCACCACCTTGAGTGATGTATTCCATCTTATCGCGTAAGTCATCCACTAACGCGCTCATAGCATCAGCATTCTCTTGGAAAGCTGCGCTGCGAGCATTGATTGAAGATTTAATAACTGGCATTGTGTATTTCCTAGTATAAGGTTCCTGTTAAATCCTAATAAAATTCTATTATTTAGTCATTTGCGATCGCGCGAGCAATCACCATTTTTTGCACTTCACTTGTGCCTTCATAAATTTGTGCAATTCTAACGTCGCGATAAATCCGTTCCACTGGGAACTCTTTTAAGTAGCCATAACCACCTAAAACTTGGATTGCTTCTGAACATACTTTTTCAGCAGCTTCTGATGCAAATAGTTTCGCCATACAAGCTTCTTTTAAGCAGGGTAAATTGTTATCACGTAACTGCGCAGCGTTTAAAACCATATTACGAGCCGCATCAACTTTAGTTGCCATTTCTGCAAGTTTAAATTGAATTGCTTGATGTTCAAAAATTGGTTTGCCAAAAGAAGTTCTATCTTTTGAATATTGTAATGCATATTCGTAAGCTGCGCGTGCCATACCAACACATTGGGCAGCGATACCGATACGACCGCCTTCTAAACCTGAAAGGGCAATTTTATATCCTTGACCTTCTTCGCCAAGTAAATTAGCTGCAGGGATACGGCAATCTTCTAATACGATTTGCGCTGTGTCTGAAGCATTTTGGCCCATCTTTTCTTCGATATTAGCAACGATATAACCCGGTGTATTTGTCGGTACGATAAAAGCACTAATGCCTTTTTTACCAGCGCTTGCATCGGTAACAGCGAAGACAATAGCGATATCACCATTCTTACCCGAAGTAATAAATTGCTTAACGCCATTTAAAACGTATTCATCGCCGTCACGCACTGCTTTAGTCTTTAAATCAGCTGCATCAGAACCTGCATGTGGCTCTGTTAAACAAAAAGCACCAAGCATTTGACCTGAAGCCAATGGCTTTAAATATTGTTCTTTTTGCTCGTCATTACCGAAATTTTGAATCGGCATACAGCCAACAGAGTTAGTCACTGAAATAATGGTAGAGCAAGCGCCATCACCAGCAGCAATTTCTTCTAAAACTAATGCAGCAGCAGTGTAGCCAATTTCGCTACCACCCCATGCTTCCGGCACTAACATGCCATAAAAGCCTAGTTCGCCTAAACCTTGCAAAGCCTCGGCTGGAAAGGTTTTATTTTCATCCCATTCCGCAGAAAATGGCGCAATGCGCTCTTGCACATAACCGCGCGCCATATCTTGAATCATGGTTTGTTCTTCAGTAAGAATCATCTTTTATCCTTGCTGTGTTGTACTTAATTTTAAAAATTCTTTGTCATTGCGAGCGATAGTTCTTTTATCGCGTGGCAATCTCGATACGTTAAGCTGTAACTTGTTAGAGATTGCCGCGGGCAGAGAGCGCCCTCGCAATGACGTGCTAGTAATATTATACTAGCTCAATCGCCAAGGCCGTTGCTTCGCCACCACCAATACATAGCGAGGCAACACCTTTAGTTTTGCCATGTGTGCGCAATGCTTCGATCAAAGTTACTACGATACGCGTACCTGAACAGCCAATCGGGTGGCCAAGTGCAGTCGCGCCACCGTGAATATTCACTTTAGCATGGTCTAGGTCTAAGTCTTTCATCGCTGCCATAGTCACGACAGCAAATGCTTCGTTAATTTCAAATAAATCAACATCGTCTTTTGACCAACCAGCTGAAGCCATGACTTTTTCCATAGCGCCAACGGGAGCAATGGTAAATTCAGCAGGGATACGAGCGTTAGATTCTTGTGCAACGATCTTAGCTAATGGCTTTAAGCCACGTTTTTCTGCTTCAGACTGACGCATCATCACAACCGCTGCCGCACCATCTGAAATAGAACTAGCATTTGCTGCTGTTACGGTACCATCTTTTTTGAAAGCAGGGCGCAACGCAGGAATTTTGTCAGGACGTGCTTTTGGCGGCTGCTCATCAGTGTCTACAACTGTATCGCCGCGACGAGACTTAACCGTTACTGGTGCGATTTCATTATTGAAATGGCCTGCTTCGATAGCTGCGTTAGCGCGGGTTAAAGACTCAATGGCGAAAGCATCTTGGTCTTCACGAGTGAAACCGTAGGTATCGACAGTTTGCTCAGCGTAAACGCCCATTGCAGAGCCTTCGTAAGCATCCTCTAAGCCATCATAAGCCATATGATCAAGAGTTTTACCATGGCCAAAACGTTGACCATAACGACCTGTTGGTAATAGGTATGGCGCTAAGCTCATGCTTTCCATACCACCAGCAACCATGACTTCGTTCGTACCAGCTTTTAATAAATCGTGCGCTAACATAATGGACTTCATGCCAGAACCACAAACCTTATTGATAGTCATTGCAGTAGAGTTTACGCTCATGCCAGCGCCTAAAGCGGCTTGACGAGCTGGCGCTTGGCCAACGCCTGCAGGAAGTACACAGCCCATAATGGCTTCTTGTACATCTTCAGCTTGAATGCCCGCGCGCTCAACTGCTGCTTTAATCGCCACTGAGCCTAGTTCAGTTGATTTCACGCTTGAAAGTGAACCGCCAAAGCCACCCATTGGAGTTCTAGCAATACCGACAAATACGATAGGATCTTGGTTACTCATATTGATACCTTAAATCAGTTTATATAGAGCCAGTGCAATGTATGTATAGATACTGGCTCCGATTAATGTGGTAATAAAAAACACTTTAGAAGCGATAGCCTTTAAAGTAAATAATGGAATTTGGATAATGCTTCTCAATAGCCAAACCGCAGCTATAGAAGCGATTAAGAAAAAACCTAAATCAGTATTTAATAACTCTTGTTGAAACCCTAAAGAGATGGCTGCAAATATTGCAAAGATAGCAATGAGAATAATGTTCATTGCTTGCATGGCGCCTTTGTTTATGGGATGCAATTTTTCCAGCTGACTGTTCCACTTAAATAATTTCCAAAACATTAGGTGAAACAGCAAAAATGCTAGATGAAAGATGCCACCAATGGTTAACAGGATTTCAAGAGTCATTAATAAGCCTTAAGCTGTTTCGTTAAATAGTTCACGGCCAATCAACATACGGCGAATTTCTGAAGTGCCTGCGCCAATCTCATATAACTTAGCATCGCGTAATAAGCGGCCAGTCGAATATTCGTTGATATAACCATTACCACCTAAAATTTGAATCGCATCTAATGCCAATTTAGTGGCATTTTCTGCAGCAAATAAAATCGCGGCCGCCGCATCTTTACGAGTGGTTTCTTTTCTATCACAAGCTTTCACTACTGAATAAACGTAAGCTCGAGAAGCATTCATTTGAGTGTACATATCAGCAACTTTACCTTGAATTAATTGGAAAGTACCAATCGCTTTACCGAATTGCTTACGTTCGTGAACATAAGGAACAACCACGTCCATACAAGCGCGCATGATGCCTAATGGACCAGCAGATAAAACCGCACGCTCATAATCCAAACCACTCATTAAAATTTTAACGCCTTCGTTTACCGTGCCCATGACATTTTCGACAGGCACTTCGCAATCTTCGAAGACTAGCTCGCAGGTGTTTGAACCTCGCATACCAAGCTTATCTAGCTTTTGCGCAGTTGAGAAACCTTTCATATCTTTTTCAATGATGAAAGCTGTGATACCACGAGAATGGGCTTCCATATCGGTTTTAGCATAAACCACTAATACGTCAGCTTCAGGACCATTGGTGATCCACATTTTGTTTCCGTTAAGGATGTATTTATCACCCTTAAGTTCGGCTTTAAGTTTCATGGAAACTACATCAGAACCTGCACCAGGCTCAGACATGGCTAAAGCTCCAACGTGTTCGCCTGAACAAAGTTTTGGCAAATACTTCATTTTTTGCTCTTCGGAAGCATTGCGACGGATTTGGTTCACACAAAGGTTTGAGTGAGCGCCATAGCTTAGGCCTATTGATGCTGAAGCACGACTAATTTCTTCCATCGCTACCACGTGTTCAAGGTAGCCCATGCCAGATCCGCCATACTCTTCCTCAACGGTAATACCCAATAAACCTAATTCACCAAGCTTTTGCCACAAGTGGTGTGGGAATAGATTATCTTCGTCAGTTTTTTCGGCGATAGGGGCGATTTCTTTTTCAGCAAAGCCACGAACCATGTCGCGGATCATGTCAGCCGTTTCACCAAGGTCAAAGTTTAAAGATGGATACATGGGTATTCCTCAATATTTCTGTTTTAAATGGTTAATCACGTGCTCTTAATCGAGCTTCGATTCGAGCATTTCCAGCTCTTTCAACATAAAGTTAATGTCCTTACGCTGTTGCAAAAGGGCATCACGACGTTCTTGAATTAAATTTAATAACAAACTGGTTTGCTTTTGTTTCCCTTCAGGAAGGTCATATAAATCGATAATTTGGCGTATTTGAGCTAATGAAAAGCCTAAACGCTTACCTCGTAAGATTAGCTGTAGCCTTACTCGATCGCGCGAAGAGTAAATCCTGTGGGTGCCACGGCGTTCAGGACTAATAAGCTTTTCGTCTTCATAATGACGGATGGATCGAGAAGTAATCTCAAATTCTTTGCTTAAGTCACTGATTGTGTACTCTTTTTCAGCTACAGTCATATTTTAGTAAGACGCCAATTTTAAAGAAGCAATAATATACCTTACCTTTACGCAAACGTAAACTTGATTTGATTTTTGATACAAGAGGTGCGACCAGAACTAAGGAAGTTAAAATATTAAATTTAGCTGGGTTGGAGATTTTAGTAATAACTCTTTGATTGTACGAAAAATGTACAAATTGTTTTGAGAATGACTTGATTAATAACCTAATTTAGGTAAAGTGAATTCAGGCGAATTAAAAAGATTCTAAATGGTAAGAGTTAATACTAATACAGAATATTGGAACCGATTGTCCCAAAAGGGGCAGTCGGTTTTTTTTGTTCTAAATATTTAGTATCTCGAACCAATATATAAACAATAAGAGGAAACATCGATGAAAAGACAAAAAAGAGATAAGCTTCAAAGAGCTCACTCAAAAGGTTTTAACGCCGCTTTGCATGGCCAATCGAAAGAAGTTTGTCCTTACGAAGATATTAACGCTAAGGAAGAATGGCTTGGTGGTTGGCGAGAAGGCAGGGAACAGTTTCATGCGACAGGAATGAAAAGTTATATTTAAAGTCAACCCTTTCAAAAGCCAGCTAGCTTAAGCTGGCTTTTTATTGTTTGCGTGATATTAATTGATGAATTTTATGCCAAATGTGATCGATTAAACCATTACGTGCTTTGCCTAAGTGTCTTGCAAAAGTGCTGTAAGACATTCCCAATCGATCGGCAACTAATTGATGGTTAGGCAATGGGTTAATATAAGTATGCTCGATGATAAAATGATATTTTTGAGTTTTTGGGCTTGGTAAATAAATTTCATCAATTCCTAGTTTAATAAGATCTTTTAATCTTTGAACGATAAACTGTTTAAACACAGGGTTTTTAAAACTATCTAAAACAGCTTCCAACTCGCGCACATACTTTAAAGGCTCGGCTTTAGTATAATGCTTTAAAAATAGATGCATTACATTATTATAAGCGTTTCGTTCTACCTTAGAGAAAAATTCGTAGGATAAACCTAAAAACTCATTCGACTGTTGTTTTAAATTATCTTCCTCTAATGCCAAACCATACTTTGCTGAAGCTTTCTGGGTATCACTTTTTCGCCTACCGAAGTTATTGGTACTACTATCAACCTGAGCAAGCCATGGGGCAACCATAACAGCAACTAGCTCAAAAATACGCAAATGGGGTTGCTGATAAAAACTTTCTTTAGGTGACTCTGAATCAATTACACCTAATAGTTGATTTTCAAAAACTATAGGTACTGACATTTCAGACTTTCCTAAGCTTTCATCTAAAACATAGTTTGGTGTTAATTCAGTATTGTCGACAATAATATGTTGCTGCAAGCTAGCTGCTGTTCCGACAATTCCTTTACCAACTTCTAATCTGTGCGGTGACGATAAAGCTCTTTTAGAGTTAGTTTCTTTATTATTGGCAGCTTCTTGTACTAAAAGTTGCTTATCTTTATTTAAAAGATAAATAGAACAATCTTCCAATCCTAGTAAAGACAAATTATCAATCACCAGCCAAGCAATTTGCCGCTTATTGGCACCTGATTGGAGTCCTTTTGAAATGTTTCCAATAATGGAATCTAGCAGTTTACTTTCAAGCATTCTGGCAAAAGTGGCTGTTATTTTCTTTTATCTTATCCGGAAATTACAAAAATAAAAAGCATCTAAGTTATTGATTTACATAAAAGCAAGGTTGGTTTTTATCAAAAATGATAAAAAAGTGATAAAAATTTGCATAAAAAGTAAAAAAAAGCAATTGAGTTATTTTTCTAATATAGCCCTCGAAGACATGGAATATCTTTGGAGGAAATCATGAAATTCAATAAATTTTTATTAAGTGGTATTTTTATCGCATTGCTTAGTTCGAATGTTTCTGCGGAACAAAGAGTGACCGCGAAACCTTTTTTAGATGTCAATAATGATAAGCAGAGCCTAAGATCATCTGGTAGTTTAGAAAACTCAATCAATATGATATTAGATGGCGAGAAGGTTTTAATTATTTCTGCCTACACACCTAATGCAGGAGAAGAGCCTTGGGTTGTAACTGAGAGCAATACGGTGAGGCCGCTTGCCGATATTAACGATGGCACTCTACCTTCACACCCGCAGAAGTTTAGCAAAATTGGTAATCAAGTTTTTTTTAGTGCGGTTAATAATGAAACTGGAACGGAGTTATATTCGATTCAGGGTGATCCTGCAACAGCGGTATTACATGATGTTAACTTAGAGGGTTCAAGTAACCCGGATCGTTTTACAAGTTATGATGGTTGGATGTATTTCGTTGCCGATGATGGCATTCATGGCAGAGAGTTGTGGAGAACTAAAGGTGGTACTCCCAATCGAATTACTGATATTAATCCAAATGGCGATAGCCGAATTAATCACTTAACACCATTTGGCGATTGGATGTATTTTACTGCTTCAGATGGCACTAATGGTAATGAACTATATAGAACAAATGGCGAGACAACTGAGCTTTTTAAAGAATTTTATCCAGGCGCTGAATCAGGTGTTAAATTTGGTTCAAAGATATTTGTATATGAAGATAAATTGTATGTAAATGCCTATTTTTCAGAGCAAGTTGGTTATGAAATTCATGTTGTTGATGCAAATCATTCCACACCCTCAATCTTTTTTGAGTTCGCACCAGGTGCTGAAAATATAGATCATGTGTCTGATGCATTGGCTGCAGAAGATGGCTATTTATATTTAATTTTACGAAAAGGTTTTAATAGAGAACTTTGGTCTTATAACAACGAGGGGCAGCCTACTTTTGTTTCTAGCCAATCTTCGGTTTCATTTTTATGTGATTTTGATAATCATGTATTTTTTAGAAGTAATTTCTTTGGTAATAATGGTTTAGAGCTTTATAAAATGTCTAATGGCGTTGTTAAGCTATTAACTGGAGTTGATGGTGAGCCATTTGAGCTTAATGCTGGGGAAGCGAGTTCAAATCCGCAAAAGTGTATTAATGATGGGCAAGCGGCTTACTTCGTTGCTGAAACGACACTAAATGGAAAAGAGTTGTTAAAGGTCCAGGCAGGGAGTTTTTTTGCAGAAATCGCGCATCAATCAATTGAAGGGCTATCTTATGAAAACGTTAAAGTTTTAGGTAAAACTGGAACTGATATTTTTGTAACCCAAGGCACGAATAATCGAGTAGGAATGTTTGATAAAGACCAATCAGAAATCATTTGGTCAAGCAATAACCAGCCAACTGGTGTTGACTCAAGTTTAAATGTATTTTCACCCCATAAGGCGGTAGCCTTTAAAGATAAGCTTTACTTCTCAGCTTACACTGAAGAAAGTGGCCATGAGCTGTGGGTGTCCGATCATGATGATGCTACTTTAGCCATGGATATTTTTGAAGGTAAAGGGAGTTCTTATCCTAATAACTTCTTTGTTTATAATGAGCGTTTGTATTTCACTGCAATTACTTTAACTGAAGGTCGAGAGTTATGGGTGGTAAACGATGACTCTATAGAGTTAGTAGCAGATGTTTTCCCTGGAATTACCAGCTCTTCACCAGCTCATTTTGCCATATTAAACGACTTGTTATATTTTTCGGCAAACATTTCAGGTAAGGGAAGGGAGATTGTTGTTACCGATGGTCAGGATTTTTCTCTTAAAACTGATATCAATATTGATGAAGAATCTTCGGGTCCTAAATATTTAACCGTATATAAAGACAAGTTATGGTTTCAAGCAAGTGATGGGACTAATGGTTTTGAACTATGGAGTTTGGACTCGGAAGACAACCTAATCATGCATAATTTGGATGGAGGCCCCGCAAGCACTTTCCCAAGTAATTTTCATGTGGTTGGAGACTACTTATATTTTGAAGCCTCTGATGAAAATGGTAATGAAATGTGGGGAACCGATGGCGAGATAACTCTTCAGTTAAAGGATATAAATCCTGGTGCTGATGGTTCGATTCCCAGAGAGTTTGTTAGTGACGAAAATACGCTTTACTTCATTGCAAATACGGGGAATGTTGCTCGAGCTTGGCGAACCACAGGCTTGAATGCTTCTGAATTAAATGCCAGCGAAATTGAAAACTTTAGATCTTTAGAAATGGTTGATGGTCGATTATTTGCACTGGCTTCAAATGCCGCTGAAGGAATTGAGTTGTGGCGTAGACAGGGCAATGATTTTACTATGGTAGACACCTTAACTGATGGCCCAAATGTTGATGGTGCCAATGAAGCTATAAGCTTATCGAGTGCTCATAATACATTATTCGCTTTAGCTACAGATGGGTACTATTACTTAAACAAGCTAAATCATGCGGAGTTCGAGTGGTTGCCACTTGGCTTCGATGATATGCATTTTGAGCGTATTGGTCTTAATAATATTACTAGTTCAAAACTTTTAGAGTTTGGTAAAAGCGCTATCGTTAAAGGCTGTAACGATTTAATTGGCTGTGAATTCATTAAGCTGTTTGTTAATTCGCTACCCAATTCGTTTGTAACTGGTCCTGCGTCCGCTCACTCAGGAAGTCAAGTCGAGTTTGATGCTAGTTTATCAAGCGATGATGATGGTGAAATTATTGGTTTTGTTTGGAGTCAAATTGAAGGTCCTTCGACAGATATTGTTGGCACGGATCAAGCGATTATGTCTTTTGTTGCGCCAAATCTTGTGGGCGAAGAGTTATTGAAATTCCAAGTGGATATCACTGATAATGATGGAGATGTGACTTCATATGTAAAGTGGTTGAACGTTTTCAACGAATCTCCAATGGCCATTATTAATGTCAGTAATTCAAATCCAGAGTCGGGCCAAAACGTTATTCTAGACGGTTCTGCATCGACCGATGATACAATGGTTTCGACGTTTGTATGGTCTCAAATTTCAGGACCAGCTATTAGCCTTACAAACGCCAATCAAAGCGTGGCAAACTTTACTGTGCCTGAGCTTGAAGCTGATGCTGGGGTAGTGTTAATGCTAACTGTGACTGATGAAAATACTATTACTCATAGTCAGACTGTAGTCATTCACATGGAGCCTGCGAAAGCAGAGAATCAAGCGCCTAATGCTTTAATCAGTGTTAGTAATTTGTCACCTGAATCAGGTAGCTTGGTAACACTTGATGGGGCTGCTTCTAATGATCCCGATGGTTCTATTACTCAATACGAGTGGCATCAATTAAATGGCATTGCAATTAGTTTGGGTAACAATGATCAGGTTGCCACTAGTTTTATTGCCCCAGAAGTTACTGAGCCAACTATTGTCACTATTCAGTTATCGGTTGTTGATGATGCGGAAACTTCTTCACAAGCAAGCGTTCAGATCCAAGTTATGCCTGCTGATGAAGAGAATCAAGCTCCTAACGCTGTGATTGAAGTCTCTAATCATAATCCAGTTGCTGAAGAGTTGGTAACTTTAAATGCCTCAGCTTCAAGCGATACTGACGGCGCTATTGTGTCATTTGTATGGCAACAAGTAGCTGGTCCGCAACTTGTGTTAAATGGTTCGGAAACAGCCGAGGCAAGTTTTATCACTCCAGCAGTTAACGACGATGATTTATTGCAATTCAAATTAATCATTACCGACGATCAAGGTGCTGTTACGGTTAGTAATGTATTTATTAATCTAGAGGCGGTCGCTAATCAATCTCCAACCGCGAATATTACTGTGAATAACTTAAACCCAGTATCTGGAACTGGAGTCTCGTTAAACGGTACTTCATCTTTGGATCCTGATGGCGAGATTGTTAGCTATCAATGGATACAAACCGCAGGACCTCAAGTGAGCTTGAATAATGCTAATAAGCAGGTAGCAACTTTTATCGCACCGATTGTTAATCAAGACACGCTAATTAGCTTTAAATTAACAGTAACAGACAATGATGGTGCTATCGCAGAAAAGGAAATATCACTAACCGTTGAACCGCAATTAGTGCCGAATAATGGTCAAGGCAACGGTGGTGGTAGTACAAATGTACTTTTACTTTTAGCCTTAATGGTTGTTTGCATGGGAAGAAGGCGTTTCTAGGGAAGGAGACGTACCCTAGGAGGTGATTTCCTCCAACCCTGGGGCTTCGGCCCCTTTTTTATTTTAGTTTTATGTAAAGCTATAACAGCTATTGGTAAATTTCATGTCTACGACTTGAAAAAACCAGTTTTAACCTTAATATATTTACTATATCAATAATTATTAATAACAGGGAAAAGCATGAAAAAATTATTAATTCCTATCGCTCTTAGTAGTATTTTATTTACCTCTTTTGCTTCACAAGCAAGTTTTAAAGATGCTGTCGCCAACTATGAATCTGGAAAGTATCAAGAAGCTTTAACTGAATTTCAGTCTTTAGCAGAAATAGGTAATACTGGTGCCCAGTACAATTTAGGTTTTATGTACCTTGATGGGCTTGGCACTAAACAAGATCTAGTCAAGGCTTACGCTTGGATTAAACTGTCCGATGAAGAAGCCAAAAGCACTGAAACTCAGGATGTTTTGAAACAGATAGAAAAGCATTTTAGCGATGAAGATTTGAATTTGGCTGATAAGACTTTTAGTCGGTTGCAGGCTAACTTTAGCCATGAGGTTATGGTTTCTGAGTTAAAGCCGGTTTTTGATATAACTAAGAATGGTGAGGCTAAATTTAAAGCTATCCCGATAAAGACTACAGCGCCAGAGTTTCCTCATATTGCGAAGAGGAAAGGGATTGAAGGGTTTATAAAAGTAACCTTCTCATTAGCCTCAGATGGTTCACCAAAAGATATCAGAATAGCCAAGTCTTACCCAGAAGGTGTATTTGATAAGTCTGCTCTAAGGGCTATTAAGCGATGGAAATTTAAAAGTAACGCAGATTCAGCCCAATTAGCGCCAATGAACTATACGATTAAGTATGAATTTGGGGCTGGTTATTCTTCCAAAGCAAAATCATTAATTAATGACATTAAATCGAAGGCTGAAGCAGGCGATGCTTTATCTCAATTCTATTATGCAAAGTATGGTCCAGAAGTTTTATCTAAAGAAAGGATTAATGCTACTGAATGGTATTATAAATCAGCATTGCAAGGGGTTGCAGATTCCATGCACGAAGTTGGTATGAGCTTAATGTATGGTCAAGGTTGTATTGCTGATAAAGAAAAAGGCTTGAAGTGGTTAACTCGTGCTGCGTCGGGTAATTTGGGGCGTTCTCAATTAAAGCTTTCTAAGTTATATGCTGAAATTGATAGTGAAGAGAGTCGTAGTAAAAGCCAGTTTTGGCTTGAGAAAGCTAGAATGGCTAAAGACAAAGATATTGCTTTTGATGTAGCTCGAATTCTTGCTAAAAGGAAAGATTATTCGCCACAGCAAATTATTGAGCAGTTAGAAATCGTTAACGATAAGCAAATTAATTCACCAGGGGATTTTTATGAGCTTTATGCTTCTAGCTACGCAAAGTTGAATGATTTTGATAAAGCTGCTGAGTACCAGAATAAAGCCAATAAAATTTATCGTCGCTATGGCAAAGTTCCACAAGATATGCGCGAAAAGCTGAAAGAATATAAAGCCAAGCGTGATGCTTAATTATCCTTGAATTTGCCTTGCCTTTTGATGGCAAGGCGCTACACTAGGCGCACTTTTTACTTGTGATCCCGTAAGATCAGAGTGTGCCTAGTGTCTACCAATAACGCTTTATCTAATTCTGACAATCATTCAAAACAGCTTTCTTTAGCTGATTTCCATTTTGATTTACCTGATGAGCTGATTGCTCGTTACCCTACAGAAAACCGCACTGATAGCCGTTTGCTGTGCCTCGATGGTTCTAGCAGTGAAGTTACTCATCGTTATTTTCATCAATTAGTCGAGCAGTTAAACCCCAATGATTTGTTGGTGTTTAACAATACTCGCGTGATCCCCGCGCGTATTTTTGGGCAGAAGACTACAGGCGGTAAGATTGAGATATTAATTGAACGGATTGACTCAGATGTGTTGGCATTGGCCCATGTTCGTGCCAATCGAACGCCTAAGGCTGATACAGAAATCATTTTAGATAATGGTGCCAAGTTATTGATTAAAGGGCGTAATGAAGCACTTTTTGAGTTGGAATTACAAAATTCAGACTGGCCATCGGTGATGAGTGCGGTAGGCCATATGCCATTACCACCTTATATCGATCGCGAAGATGAATTAGAAGATAAAGAGCGTTATCAGACGGTTTATAGCCAAGTTGATGGTGCGGTGGCAGCTCCAACCGCAGGTTTGCACTTTGATGATAATTTGTTGGAAAAACTGCAACAAAAGGGCGTGAATTCGGCTTTTGTGACTTTACACGTTGGGGCGGGGACTTTTTCTCCCGTGCGAGTGGATGATATCACTGAGCATAAGATGCATTCGGAATGGTTTGAAGTGAGCCAAGAGGTTTGTGACAAGGTGAAGCGAGCGCGAGCTAATGGTGGCCGCGTGATTTCAGTGGGAACTACTTCGGTGCGTTGTTTAGAGTCGGCTTCAAAAACGGGTGAAATACAACCGATTAAGGGTGAAACCGATATTTTTATCTATCCTGGTTATCAGTTCCAATCGGTGGATGCTTTAATAACTAATTTCCATTTGCCAGAATCTACTTTAATGATGCTGGTGAGTGCTTTTGCCACCAAAGATACAATTTTAGATGCCTACAGGGAAGCGGTTCGAGAACAGTACCGTTTTTTCAGCTATGGCGATTCAATGTTTATAACTAATCCTGCGTATAAATCGCAGGCCAGCGAAAAGGTCTAATGATGGAGTTTAAATTATCTGCAACAGACGGCATGGCGCGTCGAGGTCAATTGAAATTTGAGCGTGGAACCATTGAAACGCCAGCATTCATGCCGGTGGGAACTTATGGCACCGTAAAGTCGTTAACCCCTGAAGATATTAAAACTTTAGGGGCAGAGATCATATTAGGTAATACTTTTCACCTAATGTTGCGTCCGGGAACGGACATTATCGAGCAACATGGCGATTTACACGATTTTATGAATTGGGATAAGCCAATTTTGACCGATTCAGGCGGTTTTCAAGTATTTAGTTTAGGTAAAATGCGCAAAATCACCGAAAAAGGTGTTGAGTTCCGCTCCCCAGTCAATGGCTCAAAAGTCTTTTTAGGGCCAGAAGAAGCGATGGAAGTACAACGAAAATTGGGCTCAGATATTGTGATGATATTTGATGAATGTACTCCGTATCCTGCAACTGAGTCAGAAGCGCGCGAATCGATGGAGCTTTCTTTACGTTGGGCAAAGCGCAGTAAAGATGCTCATTATGCAGGTTTTGAACGACGCAATATGAAGCCAACTGCCTTATTTGGAATTGTTCAGGGCGGTATGTATCCGCATTTGCGTTCAGAATCCTTAAAAGGGCTGGCTGAAATTGATTTTGATGGTTTTGCTATTGGCGGTTTATCGGTGGGCGAGCCAAAAGATGAAATGCTTAAAGTGTTGGATCATTTAACCCCTGAAATGCCTCAAGATAAGCCACGTTATTTAATGGGCGTGGGTAAACCTGAGGATATAGTGGAAGCGGTACGTCGCGGCGTGGATATGTTTGATTGTGTGATGCCCACCAGAAATGCGCGAAATGGCCATCTTTTTAGCTCCACAGGGGTTGTAAAACTGCGTAATAGTCGCAATAAGACTGATACTGGCCCAGTAGATGCTGAGTGTGATTGCTACACTTGCAAGAATTATAGCCGAGCCTATTTACACCATTTGGATAAGTGCAATGAAATCTTGGGGGCGAAGCTCAATACCATTCATAATTTGCACTTTTATCAAAATTTAATGGCGGGATTGCGTGGGGCAATCGAAAAGGGTACATTGTCGCACTTTGTTGAAGAGTTTTATGCTAAGCAGGGCAAAGAAACGCCTAGCTTAGAAAAAAGAAATTAGTATAAATATTAAGAGGTTAAGTCCATGTTTTTAGCAGCTCCAGCGTCACAAGGTGGCGGTATGCAAATGATGATCATGATCGTAATTATGTTTGCGATTATGTATTTCTTGATGATTCGTCCACAACAGAAAAAACAAAAGCAACATCAATCAATGTTAGGTGCTTTAGAAAAGGGTGACGAGATTATGACTACTGGCGGTATTATTGGCCGTGTTGTTAAGGTGCAAGAACAGTTTATAGTTGTTGCCATTAGTGACACAGTTGAAATTAAATTTCAAAAAGCATCGATTTCACAGACTTTGCCTAAAGGCACCATTAAAGATATCGAATCTTAAAGTTTATGCTGGCTATTTTGCTCGCTCTCATCGTTAAATGACTTTTTCGGGATTCACTTTATGAATATAAAGCTCCATGCCTTAAAAGTCATTTGCCTTGATAGCAAACAAAATCTCTCAGGGTAAAAGAAGGCGTCTTAAAGTAACGCGATATTGTTAGATAAATAAAGAAAGTTTAATTAACGGATAACTTATGATTTTTGATCAACCTAATCAGGTGCAAAGACCGATCAATACTTACCCTAAGTGGAAGTATTTTATGATCGTTTTAGTGATTGCTATCGCTGGACTTTATGCGCTGCCCAATATTTTTGGTGAAAACCCTGCTGTTCAAATGACAGGGCTTTTAGACAATAAAGTTTCTACTGAGCAGTTAGACTCTATTCGGTCAGGATGGCAAGAAAGTAACTTAAGTTTAATTGCAGTTGAGCAAGAGGACGATCAAAAGGTTATTGCTCGTTTTAACGACGGCGCAAGTCAATTAAAAGCCCAAGAAGTTGCCAATGATATATTAAATCCAAACTCAAAAGATGCAGGTTATGTTGTTGCACAAAATTTAGCGCCTGCAACACCTGATTGGTTAAGAAACTTAGGCGGAAAGCCGATGAAGCTTGGCTTGGATTTACGTGGTGGTATCTATTTCTTAATGCAAGTGGATATGGATAAAGCCATTGAAAAACAAAAAGAGCAAATCAGTAGCGACTTTAAACGCACGCTTTTAGACCATGAAGAAGGCCGTATCCGTGGTCGAATTGAAGTCATCGAAAATGGTTTGTTATTGCAAGTTAAGCCTAGCGACATAGAACGTGCTTATTCAGCATTATTTCAAGTTTATTCTAATAGAGTTTTATTAGAGCGCATTACTCGAAATGACATTGATTTAATTAGAGCAACTTTCACAGAAGCAAAATTAAAAGAAATTCGCGATGCAGCTGTTGATCAAAACCGATTGATTTTAAGTGAGCGTGTTAACTCTTTAGGTGTTGCTGAGCCACAAATTCAACGTCAAGGCGCTGATAGAATTGTTGTGCAATTACCCGGTGTACAAGACTCAGCATTAGCAAAACAAGTATTAGGCGCAACAGCAACTCTAGAGTTTAGGTTGGTCAATGAAGAAGCCATGGCTGGCTTTGTCCCTGGCTCACAGGTTCCTGCAGGAAGTACTGAGTTTATTGACGAAGATGGTCGCCCGTTAGTGGTTTTTGATGAAGTTAAAGTTACTGGTGAGCATTTAATTGATGCTTTTCCCGGTTTACAACAAGATTCACAGCGTCCTATTGTAAATGTAAAGCTTGATTCCGTTGGCGGCGCAAAAATGCTAGAGACCACGGTTCAGAATGTTAATAAACGCCTAGCAATGATTTTGGTTGAATCTCAACCAGAGTTTGAGCTTGTTGATGGTAAACGAGTATTAGTCGGGTCAAATCAAAAAGAACGCGTAATAAGTGCTCCTAATATTAATGGTCGTTTTAGTACTGATTTCTATATTCAAGGTCAATTTACGCCAGCAGAAACTAAAGATTTAGCCTTGAACCTACGTTCAGGCGCATTAGTAGCTCCGACTTTTTTTATTGAAGAAAGAACTGTTGGACCAACTCTTGGTGCTGAAAATATTGAAAAAGGTATGAATTCAGTAATTATAGGATTTGCATTAGTTCTTATATTTATGCTGATTTATTACAAGTTATTTGGTTTTGTTGCAAACATTGCTTTAACACTTAACTTGGTACTTATTACCGCAATTATGTCAGTATTGGGCGCTACATTAACCTTGCCAGGAATCGCAGGTATTGTTTTAACTGTCGGTATGGCCGTTGATGCAAATGTATTGATTTTTGAGAGGATACGAGAAGAGTTGCGAGATGGCTCGAAAGCTGCTCAAGCTATTGATAAAGGTTACTCTCAAGCGTTATCAACTATTGCTGATGCGAATATTACTACTATGATAGCTGCAATCATTTTATATGCAATTGGTACTGGTCCGGTTAAAGGCTTCGCTATCACTTTATTCGTAGGTATTTTGACTTCGATGTTTACAGCGATAGTTGTCAGCCGAGGCATAGTAAACTTGATTTATGGCGGTAAAAACGTCAAGAAATTGTCGATATAGGGAGAATTATCATGCAAATTTTAAACAAGAAAACCCAAATCGATTTTTTAAAGCTACGTAAGATTGCTATCGTCTTGTCTGCAATTTTATTAATAGCGTCAATTACTTCATTAGTAACTAAAGGCTTAAACTTTGGTTTGGATTTTACTGGTGGTACGTCAGTAGAAATTAAATATGGCGATACTGCTGATCTTCCTAAAGTTAGAAAACAATTAGAAGATGCAAATTACCAAGGTGCAGTGGTTCAGAATTTTGGTACTTCGCGTGATGTGAAGATTCGAATTCCGGATCAAGATTTTATTGAAGGCGATAAAATTGGTGCAGCTGTTATTGATTTGTTGCAGTCTAATGATCCTACGGTTGAAGAGAAATTTAAAGGTTATGTTGGTCCTGTGGTTGGTGAAGAGCTAAAAGAGCAGGGTGCCATGGCCATGCTGGTCGCTTTAATTTGTATTATGATTTATGTGGCTTTACGATTTGAGTGGAAATTCTCGTTAGGCTCAGTAGCTGCTTTGGCGCATGATGTTATCATTACTTTAGGCTTCTTCTCTATCACTCAGATGGAATTTGATTTAACGGTATTAGCAGCGTTATTAGCGGTTATTGGTTACTCTTTAAACGATACAATCGTAGTTTTTGATCGAATTCGAGAGAACTTTTTAAAGTTACGTAAAGGTACTTCTTATGAAGTGATCAATAAATCTTTAAATCAGACTTTAGCAAGAACCTTAATGACGTCCTTTACTACATTGTTAGTATTGTTAGCATTGTTTTTCTTTGGTGGTGAAACGATTCACGCCTTTGCATCAGCTTTAATTGTTGGTGTTTTTATTGGTACATATTCTTCGATTTACGTTGCAAGTATTGTCGCGTTAGCTCTAGGTGTTAAGAAAGAAGACTTGATGCCACCTGAAGTCGAAAAAGAAGGCGCAGAATTTGATTTACCATAATTTAAAGTAAGAATTTTAATAAATTATAATAGGGGCTTAGAATAATATATCTAAGCCTTTTTTTTAGTAGGAAAATACTATGGCAGAAGAACAAATTGTAGATACAAGCAGTGAAGTTGCAGAACAAACCTTAAGTAATGTTAAAACTTGGTTGCCTGAATGGGTTGTTCCTTATTGGGATAAATTACAAGATCAACCACTTTTATTAATGCTAATCGTTTTAGCATTAGGTTATGTTTTAGCAAAATTGATTCAATGGACTTTTAAAAAAGTTGCAGGCGTATTAACAGCCAAGACTAAAAATAGTTATGACGATAGAATAATCGGTATTTTAAGTAAGCCGATATTTGCAATAATCTTTTTTGGTTCCTTATTATTTGCAATCGAAGCTTATCAATTTGCATCAGATACCGATACAACGCTAAAAAGATTAGTGGTTACCATACTAATTATGAGCTTAATGGCTACTGTATGGAAAGGAGCTAAAATTGTATTAGAAGCTTTAAGTAATAATCGTAATCATTTTACTTTTGTAGAAGAAAGAACTATTCCACTTCTCAATATAGTTACCCAGTTATTAACTGTGGGTTTGGCAATTTATTTTATTATTCTGCTGTGGGGTAAAGATCCGACAGCTTGGTTAGCCTCTGCAGGTGTAATGGGGATTGCCCTAGGTTTTGCTGCAAAAGATACTTTATCAAATTTGTTTGCAGGATTTTTTATTGTGGCTGATTCACCCTATAAATTAGGTGATTATATTGTGTTAGACAGTGGCGAAAGAGGGATGGTATCCCACGTTGGTATAAGAAGTACTAGCTTAATGACTAGAGATAATGTCGAAGTTACGGTTCCTAACTCAGTGATGGGTAATGCCAAAATTGTGAATGAGAGTGGAGGCCCTTCCGAAAAAACTCGAATTCGCCTGCCAGTTGGTGTTGCGTACGAAACAGACTTAGAATTAGCTGTTAAAGCATTACAAGAAGAAGCTGAAAAAAATGAAATGGTATTGAACTATCCAGAGCCAAAAGTAAGAGCAAAGTTATTTGGTCCTTCAAGTGTTGATTTTCAACTCCAGTTTTGGATTGACAAGCCTGAATTGCGCGGAAGGATTCTGCATAATATGATACTAGCAATCCATAAGCGTTTTAGAGAAGAAGGCATTGAAATACCCTATAGCAAACAAGACCTTTATATCAAAAAAGTTGAAGACGAGCTCAGCTAGTATCTTATTAATACTATTGGCTAGTTGCTTTTCTAGCCATGAACAGTCAGATTTCATTAAAAATTCGACGGAATTATATCCTGTTAAATCTGATTCTGGTCTAAGCGAAGATAAGGTTCATCAGCAAAGAAAAGTTATTGGCAAAAAAAAGAAGCATCCGCTAGATTTTTCGAAATGTGGTCTCAGCGAAAAGGCTAGGAGGTTGGCGAAATTAATAGTGAACTCTTCAGAGCAGAAAAGGATTGAAATTAATTGTAATTTAAAGTTATCGCAAATAGCTGAAAAGCAAGCTATAGCATTGGCTGAATCCGGCGTTATTGATCACAATTTAGGAGGCACTCCAAATCAAAGGTTAATTGCTCACGGGTTTAATCTACCTGAACAAGACAGACCACACTCAAATACAGTAGAAGCTATTTTGGGGGGAGAGGAATTTGCAGAAAATGTATGGTTAAAATTTCAAAGCTCTTACGCACATAAGAGACACCTCTTGGGAGAGCATGAGTTTTTTTCCAAACAGACAGAAATAGGAGTAGGCCACTTTTATAAGTGGCACAGTCCTCATATTGATTATTGGGTGATTTATATTTCAGGTAAAGCTACCAAGAATAATCCGCTTGATATTTCACAGTGATTTTACCATTGGCAGGTACTTTTACTTTAAAGTGAATATGTCTTGAGTCTTCTTTTGTGAATTTATGGGAACTGTCGGTTATTTTCCAGTTAGACCAGCGATACAAAGTTTCTCTAATAACCACTTCTTCAGCTTTCTCTTTATGATTTTTTAGAGTAATTTCAAAGGCTTCTGACATTTTTTTGTTATTTGTATCAACACTATAATTGGTTTGTTTTCGCTCACCTTTAATATCAAAAGCATTGCCCATTTTTATTAAGACATCTTCATTTTTAGGTGTATGATCGATTATATCTTCGCCGATAAACTCTAATGAACCGTCAGTGTCGCGTTGATTTACGCGAATTCGACCAGCTGGTAGAGGAATTCCCATTCCATTAGATTCATCATTTTTGAATCTTAAATAAACGTTAACATCGCCCTGGGATTGCCCGCCATATCCTTTACTGGTATTTAAGCCACCATAACCATAAAACTGGCTAGAAGCATCGAAAACTAACTCTTTGTGACATTTAATGTCATTAATGGCCGGAAATAATTCTAACTGCTTAGTCGAGTTGTTTGGAAGATCTGCGGGGCGCCCTAGAGTGTATAAATGATATTCAAAGAATGATTTTTCTTCAAAGCCAGCTGAGTCAGCCATTTTCTCCATTGCCATAGTATTTCGCATCATTCTAGGTGAAGGCGCTGGCTGTGCTCGATTGACATCGCCAGCAATTAACTTAAGTTTGGAATTTTCAAAGCTAGCCCCTGACTGATTAATAACACTAACCCAGCCAGCGAGGTCCATTTTACAGTCGGTTGTCCCTTCCTCTGAATAAACAATGTTGTAATCAGACCACCATGTCATGCCGTTAGTTTGATAGCTTAGTTCGATATCTTGCTTACCAGGCTTATCCGAGAACAATGACCATACGAGGGTTGGTTTGGTTCTTAAACCGCCAGGAAGTTGGGGAAAACTAATGTTGTGGTAACTGTTAATGCTATGGATTCCACCCGAATTATCTTTAATCACCAATCCGCCATCAGCACTGATTAATTCACCAGATTTCTTATGAATCTTATCGCCAATTAACTGCTCAACAGTAATGGTTTGACCGAGATAACGCTGCAATAATTTTTGCTGACTGACTAGATCAAATTGGTAGTTTTGTTCTAACACACGCGCATCTTTATCGTCTTGCGATCTAAATTGAACCGTGGTTGGGTCAAGTAGAGCGGCGACATCTGAAACTTCTAATTTGTTAATGCCACGAGCAATATTGTATTCACGCGTAGATTTTACCATCGCATATCCAGGTACGTTATAGTGACCTCGATGTTGACCGGGTACAGGACGATAAATATCTGGTGATATTGAACCGGGTTGAGCGCTTGAATAAATGGTGATGGCGTCTTGATCTTTTGCCATGATAACTCCCGTTGAAAAAAGGGTTGAACTCAGTACAGTCGCAACTGCAATCGGAAGGATACGTTTTCGCATAATAAATACCTTTAGAACTAGATTATCCCTATTAACGATAGACTAGCTGAAAAGGGTTAATTGAGCAAAATACTATTGTAAAAGATTGTAGAGTTTGAGAGGTTAATTCAGCTCTTTATCCAGAGATTAATCCATTAAAAGTGACTCTATGACTACAGAACACCAAGTTTCTGGTTGTTCTAACATAGGGAAATGGCCAACTGTGTCAAGCCAAGTAAGATTAGAGTTTCGTGTTTCAGCTTTAATGGTTGAGGCCATTTCTTTAACGCAAATGGGGTCAGTATTTGGCCAAATTATTTCAATCGGTAATTGAGTTTCTTTTAAAGCACCTATCCAACGCTCCCAATATTTTTGACGTTCAAAAGTATAGTGACTAATCTTGGCAAGAACTTTATTGCCTTGATTGAAATTCATCATCTCCCAAATAGCATCAACTTCTTTATCCATTAGTAGGGCTGGATCGGCAAATATTTTTCTTAAATTGCTTTCAACGGTGGTTTTAGTCGAGAGCTTTGCAATTAACCCACCAAATGGGCTGCGTAATAACTTTTGCATTAACAATAATTGCGCAAGTTCGATATGCATGGAGCCATTACATAATGCAATTTTTTGAATATCTATCTTTAGTTCATTTGAATTATGGCGGGCTAATAATTCGGTTAAAACACTAGTACCATAGTCGTGGGCTAATAAGTAACATTTTTCTATACCAAGTTGTTTCCATATTTGCTGCGAAATATCAGTTTGATCAAATAAAGAGTAGGAGTAATTTAAAGGCTTATCAGAAAAACCGAAGCCAAGGTGATCATGAATAACCACGCGAAAGTACTGACTTAACTTTGGTAATACTTTCCAGTAATCATAAGATGAAGTTGGAAAGCCATGCAGAATGCACAAAACTGGTAATGGGCTTTCATCTTTGTTCTGGGTGTCGATAACAAAAATTTTATGCCCATTAATTTGGTAATACTTGCCTAATTTAAACCACTCTTGTGCATTCATCAGTAAGTGCTAATTTAATGTAAACTTGGTAACTCTACTTCTTTGGCTAGTTCATTGAAAATACCCGATTCGATTAAGGCTTGAATCGCTTCAATGTCAGGGCCAAAGTGACGATCTTTTTCGTAGTAGGGAACTTCGGCGCGAATAGCATCATAAGCTTTCTGTAAAGCTGTTGACGTTTTTAATGGCGCTCTGAAGTCGATACCCTGAACTGCTGATAATAACTCAACAGCAATAACGCCAGAGGTATTAAAGTTCATGTCTTTTAATCGACGCGCGGCAAAAGTTGCCATAGAAACGTGATCTTCCTGATTAGCAGACGTTGGTAAAGAATCTACCGAAGCAGGGTGAGCTAAAGTTTTATTTTCTGATGCTAAAGCTGCCGCAGTAACTTGGGCAATCATAAAGCCAGAATTAACCCCTGAATCTTGAACTAAGAAGGCTGGTAAACCACTTAAATGTTTATCTAACATTAAGGCAATTCGTCGCTCAACTATTGCACCTACCTCTGAAATCACAATCGCCAATAAGTCCGCTGACATAGCAACAGGCTCAGCGTGGAAATTACCGCCAGATATGATGTCTCCTTCTTCTGGGAAAACTAATGGATTGTCAGAAACAGCATTGGCTTCGGTCAATAAAACAGAAGCTGCAAAACGCATATGATCAAGTGCCGCACCCATAACTTGAGGTTGGCAACGAAGCGAGTAAGGATCTTGAACTTTCTCACAGTTTAAATGCGACTCGTTAATCTCAGAACCCTTAACTAGGTTCAATAAGTTTAATGCTACTTGCTGTTGGCCTTTATGACCACGAACTTGATGAATACGAGCATCAAAAGGAGCTGTAGAACCAAGCGCAGCATCAACCGACAACCCGCCAGCAACAATTGCCGCAGCAAAGTTATTTTCAGCGCCAAACAAACCTGCCAATGCCAAGGCTGTTGAACATTGAGTACCGTTTAGTAAGGCCAAACCTTCTTTAGCAGCTAAAACCAATGGCTCTAATCCTGCAATTTTTAAACCTTCAACTGCTGAAATGATTTTGCCATTATGACGAACATTACCGACTCCAATTAAAGTACAACTCATGTGAGCTAATGGTGCTAAATCACCTGAAGCTCCAACTGAACCTTTCTCTGGGATGCAAGGGTAAACTTCATGGTTTACTAAGCTAATCAATGCATCGACGGTTTCACGCTTTACACCCGAATGACCTTGCGACAAGCTGGAAAGCTTTAATACCATTAACAAGCGCACAATATTGTCTGATAATAACTCGCCCACACCAGCGGCATGAGAAAGTACTAATGACTCCTGCAATAATTCCAACTTTTCTTTTGGAATACGAGTAGATGCTAAAAGACCAAAACCTGTGTTGATGCCATAAACGGTTTCATCGTTTTCAATCACGTCAGCAACCGTTTGCGCTGCACGATCGATCACAGGATAAAAATCTGAGTTTAATTCAATCGAAGTCGCGGCTTGAAAAATTGCTCGGCAATCTGCTAATGAAAGCTCGCCCGGTGTTAAAGTAAATTTATTCATGTTCTTAATCTCACACTTATTAATCGTTAACCATTGGCAAATGTAAATTTTGCTCTTTGGCACACTCTTTCGCGATGTCATAACCCGCATCTGCATGACGCATCACGCCGGTTGCTGGGTCATTAAATAATACGCGCTCAATACGCTTATCAGCTTCTTCAGAGCCATCACAACAAATTACCACCCCTGAGTGTTGTGAGAACCCCATGCCAACACCGCCACCGTGATGTAATGAAACCCAAGTGGCACCACCTGCAACGTTTAACATGGCGTTTAATAATGGCCAGTCGGAAACTGCATCAGAGCCATCCATCATGCTTTCGGTTTCGCGATTTGGGCTGGCAACTGAGCCAGAATCTAAATGATCACGACCAATCACAACAGGTGCTGACAATTCACCATTACGTACCATCTCATTAAAGGCCAAACCTAATTTATGACGTAAACCTAAACCTACCCAACAAATTCGTGCAGGCAAGCCTTGGAAGCTGATACGCTCTTTAGCCATATCTAACCAATTGTGCAGATGAGGATCGTCAGCAATGATTTCTTTTACTTTTTGATCGGTTTTATAAATATCTTCTGGATCGCCGGAAAGCGCAGCCCAACGGAATGGCCCAACGCCGCGACAGAAAAGAGGGCGGATATAAGCTGGAACAAAGCCTGGGAAATCAAAGGCATCGTTAACACCTTCTTCTAATGCCATTTGGCGAATGTTATTACCATAATCAACGGTTGGGATACCGTCATTCCAGAAATCAAGCATGGCTTGAACTTGCACCGCCATGGATTTCTTAGCTTCTTTGGTCACAAGCTCAGGATTAGTTTTCGCTTTGTCGCGCCATTCTTCCATCGTCCATCCAATAGGCAAATAACCATTAACAGGGTCATGCGCCGAAGTTTGATCGGTAACTAGATCTGGCTTGATCCCACGTTTTTGCATTTCAGGGAAAATCTCAGCGGCATTGCCTAATAAACCAATCGAAATTGCTTCACCTTTTTCCAAAGCTTGATTCAACATTTCCATCGCTTCATCAATGGTTTTGGCTTTCTTGTCCACATAACGGGTACGCATTCTAAAGTCGATACGAGTTTCGTCACACTCAACCGCAATCATGCAATAACCTGCCATAGTCGCTGCTAATGGTTGAGCACCACCCATACCACCAAGACCGCCTGTAAGTACCCATTTGCCTTTAGTTACGCCATCAAAATGTTGGCGTCCAGCTTCAACAAATGTCTCGTAGGTACCTTGCACGATGCCTTGTGAGCCAATATAAATCCAAGAGCCCGCCGTCATTTGGCCGTACATCATCAAGCCTTTTTTATCCAGCTCGTTGAAGTGCTCCCAATTACCCCAGTGCGGTACTAAATTTGAATTGGCGATTAACACCCGTGGTGCATCAGCATGAGTTTTAAAAACGCCAACGGGTTTGCCTGATTGAACTAAAAGGGTTTCATCATCATTAAGGTTCTTTAAAGTCTCAACGATTTTGTCATAAGACTCCCAGTTACGAGCAGCACGACCAATACCACCATAAACTACCAAGCCTTGTGGATGCTCAGCAACGTCTGGATCAAGGTTGTTCATTAACATTCTAAGTGGCGCTTCAGTTAGCCATGATTTAGCGTTCAATTTTGTGCCCGTTGGCGCATGGATAACGCGGCTGGCATCGAATCTTGGGTCATTGGAATAAGATGACATGGGTTTTTCCTCTAAGTTGTTTCTTTAGCCGAGGTTATAACTCGGTTAATTGATGTTCAGTTTTAAAGCGGCCAGAAATACTGAATCGGCTCGCGGGATGATAAAGTTGGCAAAAGCTCACCAAGGTTTGCTCAGACCAAGTAATTCGATCAATACAAAGTACTGGCTCAAGTTCTTGTAATTTCAAAGTGACCTTCATAAAAGGATCGGCTTCTTTGGCTTGAATTTGATGCTCGGCTTCGGTCAATGGCGCTACTTTAGATAAATACACATTGGGCGTAATGCTTTTGTAATCTTGCTTTAAGTATTCAGGCGCCGCGATTGGATTAACATAGCGCTGTTCGATTTGAATCGGCTTCTTATCTTCTTTGTGGACCATAATGGAATGGAACACTTGGTCGCCTTCTTGCAAACCAAAATGATTTAACAAGTGAGTAGGACAGGACTCTTTTTGTAATAAAATCAACTCATTAGAGTATTCAGCACCACGATTTTCAATTTCTTCGGCAATATTGCGAATTTCTAATAATGGCGAATGCAGCTTTTTAGGTGCAACGAAGGTACCACGGCCCTGAACACGGTATAACACACCTTCTTCTGTTAGTTCATCTAGTGCTCGGCGAGCGGTCATGCGGCTTACTTTGCACATATCCACCAGCTCATTTTCAGACGGAACACGTTTATGTTCTTTCCATTCTTTACTGGCTATACCTTTGCGTATAAAGTCTTTAACTAGTTGATAACGAGGTTCTTCTTGGCTCATTGGTAGCGTAACTCCATTGGAACTAGATTTATCAAATGATTACTGTAAGATAGGTTGTATATACAACCAAAAAACACCACAAAAATCAAGAATAATTAGCGATAGGGCAGGGTTTAAATGCAAATAGAGCAACTGGTAGCAAAATTTGAAAGCCAAGACTTTCAAGGTGGCGACTTTGGTCATATAGAGCATCTAAGAATTGCTTGGCATTATGTTTGCAAAGAATCCTTAGTTATTGCCAAAGAAAAGTTTCATTCAAACGTGCAGGCTTTGGTGACTAAATTAGGCGCGGAAAGCAAATATCACCGAAGCTTAACGGACTTTTTTCTAGATTACTTATTCCATGTGAGACTTTATTTAGGCTCCGATTCTTGGGAGTTATTGCAGAAGAAGTGTCCTTTGATGATTGAAGATGCTCAAGCATTAATAAAATTCTATTACTCTGATGAGGTTATTCATTCAGAAGTCGCAAGGCAGGGTTATATTGCACCTGACAAGATGCCTCTAGATCGTGCAAGTTTAAAATTATCATTAGAAGAAACTCCAGTTTATGAGCTCAACGAATACGACTCGCCATTAATAGTTTCAATTCCTCATAATGGACAATTAATCCCCCATGATGTTTTGCGACAAATGGAACCAACAGCGCTTTCAAGCCAAGATACGGATTGGTATTTGTCTCAGCTGTATGACTTTTTAGATGAACTAGAAGTCACTAGTATCAGCGCAAACTATTCGCGTTATTTGATTGATTTAAATCGCGACTCAAGTGGTGTAGAGCTTTATAAAGGCGCTGACAATACTGAATTATGCCCTACATCAAGATTTGACTTGGAGCTTCTGTATGCAAAAGGGAATGAACCTAGTGCAGAAGAAATTGATAGACGAATTAAGCAGTACTGGCAACCATATCATCAAGCAATCGCAGAGCAAATTGCAAAAGCTAAGGTAAAGCACGGTTATGCAATATTGTTCGAAGCTCATTCCATAGCACAAGAAGTCCCGCGCTTTTTTGATGGCAAATTACCTGGTTTTAATTTCGGCACTAATGATGGCGCTACGGTTAATTCGGAGCTTAACAAAAGTCTAGAAAATTTTGACACTGGCGGTTACAGTAAAGTGATTAATGCACGTTTTAAAGGCGGTTTTATTACGCGCCATTACGCTAAGCCTGAGGATAATATTTTTACTATTCAATTAGAGCTGTCTCAAGCCAACTATCTAGATCAAAATAAAAACTTACTAGAGCCTGAATTAGCAAAACAACTAAAAGTAACGCTTAAAACATTAATTGCAGAGTTAAAAGGATTAAAAATTGGAGCTTAAATTCTCAGATATACATTCAAAAGCTGATGATGAATATGTCTTCGAGCAATTAAAAGAACATAACTCAAATATCATTGAACGCGACTTTGAGCCTGTATCTTTTTATTATCGAGATGAAAACGAGCAAATCGTAGCCGGTTTAACTGGCAAGACTCAATGGGGCGGTTTGTTGATCGATATATTGTGGGTGCATCAAGATTATAGAAATCAATCACTCGGAGCAAAGTTATTGGCAAAAGCCGAACAAATTGCTCGGCAAAGAAATTGTCAAAACATAGTACTTGAAACTATGGGATTTCAAGCAAAAGATTTTTATCTACAAAATGGTTTTGCAGTTTTTGGGGTAGTAGAAAATGCCGACCCAATACTTAATTGTTATTATATGAAGAAAGTTTTAAATAACAGTTAACTTTGGAGTTGTTCCAAACTGATAGCTCAGCTGATTAGGATGTTCAATATCCCATAGTACCAAATCAGCTTTCTTACCAACTTCAACAGAGCCAATTTCTTTGTCCAAACCTAAAGCTTTAGCCGCGTTAATGGTAACTCCCTGAAGCGACTCTAAGGGTGTCATTCTAAATAGGGTGCAGGCCATATTCATCATAAGCAATACCGATAAACAAGGCGAAGTACCAGGGTTGTGGTCGGTGGCGATTGCCATTGGAACGCTAGCCTCGCGTAAGGCTTGGATTGGTGGCAGCTTAGTTTCTCTTAAAAAATAATAGGCGCCCGGTAATAGTGTTGCGACGGTGCCTTTATGTGCCATTTTATCAATGGATTCTTGCGATAAATATTCTAAATGATCGGCGGAAAGCCCATCAAAATCAGCAACTAGCCCAGCACCATTTTGATCGGACAGTTGTTCCGCATGTAGCTTTACTTTTAATCCATGCTTTGTTGCAGCATTAAATACTTTTTCCGTTTGTTCATAACTAAAGCCAATATTTTCACAAAAGACGTCCACACAGTTAGCTAGCTTTTCGTTCGCCACCGCAGGGATCATTTCATTGCAAACTAAATCGATATAACTGTCACTATCATCTTTATATTCAGGAGGTAAGGCATGAGCACCTAAAAAGGTTGGTACTATTCTAACTGGGTATTTCTCACCAAGTTGCTTGGCTACTCGTAACATTTTAAATTCAGTTTCTAAATCTAGGCCATAGCCTGATTTGATTTCAATAGTGGTTACACCTTCTGCTATTAGCGCTTCAAGTCGCTTTGATGCCGAATCAAATAACTCTTGTTCGGTAGCTGCCCGTGTGGCTTTAACACTGGAAAGAATGCCGCCACCCGCTTTGGCTATTTCTTCATAAGATGCTCCATTTAGTCGCATCTCGAATTCGTTAGAGCGATTTCCGCCATAGACAAGGTGGGTGTGGCAGTCAATTAAGCCCGGTAGCAACCATTGGCCATTGGCATTAATAACTTTTGCGGCTTGGTGTGCTTTATTCACTTTGCCCACATAAGCAATTTTGCCATCAATAATTCCAACAGAGCCATTTTCGATAATCCCATAATCATCGTTTGTAGCCAGCGTAGCTATATTGGCATTAATAATTAATTGATCAAAAGGTTTCGTTTCTAACTGGCTCATATTATTATCTCAGTATTAAATCCTAATCGTTCTTGCACTCATGACTAACACACAAGTTGCTAAACAAATCTTTGCAAACCACATTCTACTCGCAGATGGCTGGGCTGAAAACGTTTTAATGGAAATAGATGGCAATGGCTTGATTTCCAGCATCGTCAAAGAGCAAGAATTACCCAAAAACTTTGTAGGTGACGTAATTCATGGCTCGATTATTCCTGGAATGATCAATAATCACTCCCATGCCTTCCAATGGGCCATGGCGGGTTTAGCGGAGCAAAGCGGGACAGGAAACGATAGTTTTTGGTCATGGCGAAAATTGATGTATGACTTTGTCGGGAAAATCACCCCTGATGATTTGGAAGTGATCGCCAGTGCGCTTTATATGCAGATGCTAAAAGCGGGTTATACCTCTGTTGGAGAGTTTCATTATTTGCACCATGATCTCAATGGTCAGCATTTTGCTAATCAAGCAGAAATGTCACAACGAATTTTTAAAGCTGCTAAAAAGGTTGGTATAAACACGACTTTATTACCAGTGTTTTATCGATATAGCGGTTTTGGTGATTTAGCTCCTAATGAAGGTCAGAAGCGCTTTATTCATAACCAAGATGAATATGCTGAGTTATTGAATCAAGTAGCTCAATTAGCCAATGACTACCAACAGAATTTTGGCATAGCGCCGCATTCTCTTAGAGCGGTTAATCAAAATGATATAACCTTTGTGATTAATCATTTAGATAGTCTCAACTCGAAAGCACCAGTCCATATTCATATTGCCGAGCAATTAAAAGAAGTTGATGATTGCTTGGGACATACGGGGATGCGTCCAGTTGAGTGGTTAGCGCATCAGCAAGAACTTAATTCTCGCTGGTGCTTAGTACATTCAACGCATATGACCAAGTCAGAAGTACAAACAGTTGCGAACAGTGACGCCGTGGTTTCTATTTGTACAACCACAGAAGCTAATCTTGGGGATGGTTTTTTCGAAATGAAATCTTATATTGAGAGTGGTGGTCAGTGGGGAGTGGGAAGTGATAGCCATATTTCTGTTAGTGCTACGGAGGAGTTACGATGGCTTGAATATCAAAATAGATTGATGAGTCATTCAAGAACCATTTTTACTGCGGGCGATTTTAGTTCTAATGGTCACTGGTTATGGACTAACGCAGCTAAAGGCGGAGCGCAAAGCCTAAATAATAACGCAGGTGAACTTTCTTTAGGGAAAAAAGCTGACTTCATCGAGCTTAATAATGATTGCATGGCGTTAATTGGCGCAACAGATAATCAATTGATTGATGCTTTTATCTTTAACCAACAAGCTTCGGATAATATATCAAGCGTTTGGGTGAAGGGGGATAAAGTGGTATCAGCTGGGGAACATTTAAAGCAAGATCCAATTGTATCTGACTATAAAAGACTTCTTTGCAAATTATTAAGATAAGTTAATTAATATATTTTTTAGAGATTGTAAGTCAATAGGCTTTTTCAAAAACCTTACCTCAAAAGATTGAAAGTACTCGCTCTCAACGACTTCTTCTTTGCTAGATATGACTAAGATAAGAGGTTTACGAGAAAGAGCTAAATACTCGGATTTGAAGTTGGTTAGAAAGTAAGGATCAGGTGAATTGAAAAAGTCTGAATTAACACAGATAATATCATAGTGGTTTTGGCGAATTTTTTGCAAGGCAACTTGTTTCGTTGTTGCTTTATCAGCAACTTGACCAAACTTTTCTAAGTAACCCATAAGAACAATTCTATCAGTAGGGTCAGAGTCAAACACTAATAATGAACGCTGTATTTCAAGAGGGTGTATTAAAGACAAACTGTTTGGAGCAACCATGTTTTTTTCAATCAATACCGGAAACTCGAAACGAATTTCATCTTTGAGATATATATAGTCGCCGCCAGCCTTTTGAACTAAATGTTTACAAGCAATAAATGATGCATTGTTTGTTTCAATTGAAACCTCTGGAGTGGCATTAAAGTCAAAAAGAGTTTGATGTTCAAAAGCATTATGAAACGCTTTTGACTTAGACTCAAATGACAAGCGTAGCATATGAGAATTTCCATAAAGACTGTTTATATCAGCATTTATTTTTATTTCAGAGTGCTTGCAAAGAATAATTACTTGCTCGATAAATAAGCTTAAAAAGCGACTAAACAAGGGTTTATCAATAAATACACTGTATTCATCTAGGCGCCCCAAAATATTATCAATAATAGTTACATTGTGCTCAGTTAGTAAATCAGAGTGCCTCGCTATATTTTGGCTTATCTCACGCGGAATATTAACCATGCTTTTTTGTTCGCTTTTATTTGAAAGCACGGCGTCAACAAAGACTCTTAAGTTATCATTAAAGTTAATATGTTCCGATGCTATCAAAAATTCTAGGAAGCGATTTAGTTCCAAGTTTGAATCTTCACGAGCATACTGGATTTCTTGTTGAAGAGTAGAAAGTTGGATGTCCTGTTTTGATAGCTTATCTACCGCTTGACTAGCACTTCTATAAAGTTTTTTTAGTTCTTTTAAATTTGATAGCTGGTGATTTTTTCTATTAGGCTCGTCTAAAAATTTAGAGATCAAACTAATGTTTCTTGAAGTAATGCCTAATCTGATATAAAGCCAAACACCAAATAACGCTAAAAAGCTAAATAATAATAAGTTGTATAAATAAACAAGAGGATTGTTTATATACTCTTGCAAGGCACCATAGTTCTCCATCTTTATTATTATGCTACCAATAAGTTGTGGCTCTATTGGTTCATCACCCTCGCTGAAAATATCTTGAATGTAATTATTTTGTTTATTGAAGATATCTTGCTCGAATGTACTATAGTTATTTAACTCAGCTATTTTATTTACTCTGGATGCTACTAATGAGTTCTTATTATCGAATATTTCTACGCTTAGGGTATTGGGTTCTAATTCGATTTCTTGTAACCTTGCGGTTACATCTTCATTATGTGCAGTGACTAATGGTAATTCTATTTGTGCCTCTAATGCCTTTATAGTGGCATTAGCAATGTTTTTTTGAATAGATAAAAAATCATTTTGATTATCTTTATAAATATAAAAATTAAAAAACAATAGTATTACCACGGAGAATCCAGTGTAAATCCAGATGTTCTTAATTGAATTTCTAATTGTGCTAGTGGTCATTAGTTTTCTATTGTTCTAAATTTAATATGCTTTGGTCTATTTTTTCTTTAAGCTGTGTGTTGGTCAGCAGTATATGGTCCAAAGATTTTGCTACCTTATTATTGGTTTCGATAGAATAGTATTGACTAAACCGTGAGAATTGCAAGTTGGGGTTGTTCAATAAGTTTTCAGCACTCTCGATTAGATCCTTAATATAGTCATTTAAACTAGTATAAGTTGACGCAAGAGCTCCTGATTGGACCAAGCCTTTTGAGTAACCAAAGGTGAATTTTTCTTGTCTATAGCTACCTAAAATAGCCTTCGGAACTGAATTGCGATTATAAACTTGTTTATCAGGAATTAGTAAAATACCATCGGTTTGATTTGATAACTCTGCATATTCATTATAAAAGTCTTCTAAATTTTTATTTATAAGAAACTTTAAATTAATTGAATGTGACTTTGCAGCTTTTGATAAAGTTTCTTTATCAAGAATATACTGCTCTGAGTGAAGAATACCTAAAGATTTTATCGATGGATCAATGTGACTGATTAGAAGAAGTTGCTTAATTGGATCAGGATCATAAAAAATAGAACTGGTATTTGAATACTGCTGGTTATTAAAGTGCTGATTCCAATCGCTGCTGGTAATTAAAGCTGCCAATATTGGTTTTTTAATTTTTTCTTGGTTAATTACTGTTAATGCTTCCTGCCCTAACGCTATATATAAATCACTGTTATTTTTAGATCGCCAGTTTTCTATTGTTACCGAATTGATTTGATACTTTTGTGCTAGTTCTGATAATTCAATGCTTTTAGCAATATTAGATTTATAACTTGAAAAATTATTGGATAAAATGGTTATAGTAGGTTTTTTGACGGGTGCACCAAAGATTATGCTTGCATACAAGCATAAAACTACTGTTGTAATGGAATGCAACAAACCCTTAACGAACATCTATCCTTAGTCTTCCTTGGCTAGCTTTTTATCTTTAGCTAACTCGTTTGTAAACTTTACACTCGCCATTGTATAGGTGCTTGACCTGACTGTTCAAGTAGTTGATTGGTATTTGAAAAATGTTTACAACCTAGAAAACCCCTGTGAGCAGAAAGTGGTGAAGGGTGAGGTGCTTTTAGAATGAAGTGCTTACTGTCAATTAATGTTGCCTTTTTTTGAGCATAAGCTCCCCACAATAAGAAAACTATGGGCTTTTTCTTATGATTGAGGCTTTGAATGATTGAGTCAGTGACTTGCTCCCAACCTTTGTTTGCATGAGAGCCCGCTTTACTGGCTTCAACTGTTAAAACGCTGTTAAGCAATAAAACACCTTGTTTAGCCCAGGATGTCAGGTTGCCATCTTGTGATATTTCACAGTTTATGTCAGTAGAAATTTCTTTATAAATATTTCTCAGAGAGGGAGGTATCTTTTCTCCGGAGTTTACTGAAAAGCTCAAACCATTGGCTTGATTCGGACCATGATAAGGGTCTTGCCCCAATATAACGACTTTAACATTATCGTAACTGGTTGTTTTTAAAGCGTTAAAAACATTTATATCAGTAGGGTAGATAAGCTTGCCCAACTGCCTTTCATTTCTAACAAATGTAGATGCATTAATATAGTTTGGGTTGTTTTTTAAGCCTGATAGTGCCTGTTCCCAACTTTCTGGAATGTCCATTTATTACGTGATCAATAGTAGTATTTTAGAAAGATAAACTAATTGTCGATAATATCCAAACGATTTAATGCGTCTTCTAGGCTTGCAGGGCTATCTTTCATTCGATCATTAATAGCATAAGATTCCACTTCTAAAGCTCCTGACCAATCCTCAGGAGCTGCCGCTCCAATGATTTCTAGTTGTTTCCAGCTTGCTTGGTCCAATTCTTCAATTTCCCCATTGAAATACTGAATTTCAATAGTTCCCTCATCATCGTCGATAGCGACAACTTCAAATAAATCATTGAGGTCTGGTCTTTTATACCATTGGCCTCTTTCGGGGGAGATTGGCCTTTTCATATTCCTTTCTAAATTCAAAATTGTTTCAATTTCAATGTAACATACTGTTCAAAATTTACACGATTTAATTTGGTTAAAATGTGAACAGATACGCGATAATATTTAATTGCTAGCTTTTTACATAATGAATAAATACAATAGCTATAATTAACAAACCAAACGGTATGTAACTTGATTAGGAATCTTAAAATATCTTTTTTTTCTTGTGCTTTAATTGGATGCTTGGTGTTCCCAGCGAATCTTGTAGCTAGTGAATGGTCTAGTCAGCTGCAAATAGAAGCCAAGGCTTTTACTCAAGATTCGGACTTTGGTCAGTCCAACAGTAATTATTCGTTAGCATTTGAAACTGAGTTTTATCATGAATTTGAAGATACGGATTGGAGCGTGACTTTTAAGCCATTTTTACGTTGGGACAGTGAAGATTCTGAGCGAACTCATGGAGACATTCGTGAATTGATGTTTACTTATGTGGGTGATGTTTGGGAGGTTAAGGCCGGAATTGGCAAGGTGTATTGGGGTGTTGCTGAATCTCAACACCTAGTCGATGTTATCAACCAAACTGACTTTGTGGAGAATATTGATGGTGAAGATAAATTAGGCCAGCCAATGCTGCATCTTTCAACTGAACAAGATTGGGGCTTATTGGAGCTGTTTGTTTTACCCTATTTCCGAGAGCGCACTTTTGCAGGCATTGATGGACGATTAAGATTTCCATTAGTGATTGATACCGATAATCCTATCTATGCTAGTTCCGACAAAGAACATAACATTGATGCGGCGGTTCGTTGGTCGCGTTCTATTGGGGATTGGGAGTTGGGCGTTTCGCATTTCTCAGGAACCAGCCGAGAGCCATTGTTTCAGTTAGACGCCACCAACCCGATAGATCCAAGTTTACGTCCAGTCTATGTCACTATTGATCAAACTAGCATCGACTTACAAGCAACCATAGACGCTTGGTTATGGAAACTAGAAGCTATTTCTCGCTCAGGTTTTGATAGCGATCGCTATTGGGCTGCAGTTGGTGGTTTTGAATATTCGTTTTATGACATCAAAGAGTCAGGAGTCGACTTAGGCGTTATTTTGGAATATCAAACCGATAGCCGTGATTTTTTAGGCGCTGGCTTTCAAACTCAAGACTCAATCGTAGCAGGCTTTCGATTGGCAATGAACGACGAGCAATCTACCGAAGCATTATTGGGTTATTCGCACAGTGAAGAAGGGCAGAAATTTATCAACCTAGAAGCCTCGAGACGTTTAGGTGATTCATGGAAACTTATTATAGAAGCACGTTACTTCACGGGCTTTGATGATAATAATCCAACCGAATCAATTTTCTACCCTTTTAGAAATGATGATTATATAGGGATTAGTTTAGAGAAGTATTTTTAAATTGTTATGAAATTTTGGTATTACTTTATTCCCTTTTTAGTCTTATTAGTATTTACAGTTTATTATGAAGCTAAAACAGTAGGCTTATTGAAAAGAGACTATAAAGAGCTCTATAAAGAGTACGGCAACCCATTGCCGTTATTTATAACCAACTTGCACTTTTCATTTACAGGTGAGTTAATTCTTGGTGGCTATTATAAGAGTGTAATTAAATTTGAAGACCACTATTACCCGAACAAATTGAGGATATGCTATTTCCTACAATGGGCTTGGGCATTGGCGGCGTTAATTGTTTATATTTTAAACTAAATTAAGGTGTTAATAGTATTAACCCCCAGTCTCAGTATTCAATATATACTCAAATACGGTATCTTTTTTACCAAGTTTTAGTGCGTAAATCGCTCGGTAGGTCATGACTTTTTTGATGTAGTCACGGGTTTCGGTATAAGGGATGGCTTCAATCCAAACTTCTGTTGGGAAGCGTCCAAAAGGTTTCCATTTTTCTATTCTGTGTTTGCCTGCGTTGTAGGCGGCAGAGGCATAAATAGGATTGTTTTCAAGTTCATCAAAGCGCAGCTTCAAATAATTCGAGCCCATTTCGATATTGGTGTCTGGGTTAAACAAATCTTTGCGTCCAGAGTATTTTACGCCAAGTTTTCTTGAGTAAATTTTGGCAGTTGATGGTAAAACTTGCATTAAACCATAAGCTCCCGCTCCTGATACGGCAAAAGGCCCATAAGCACTTTCTTGGCGTGTCACACCCATTAACCATTCAGGTTCTAAGCCAACTTTTTTGCCCATGATTTGGTATTCTTGCTTAAAGGCAGTGGGGAACCGGATATCGGTATCGTCCCAGACTTTGGCTTTGGCTATGGTGAGAATGCCTTGATTATACCAACCCCAATCATGCGCGATTTTTGCGGCGGCTTGAAATTCTTGTGGTGTTTTAAGGCGCTTTTGCAAACTACGCCATTCGCGATTAGCATCTTGGTAACGCTCTAAAGCAAACAACTCTTTGGCACGCTCAACATTTGATAAATTAGTAACCGCAGATAAAGTTTTTGAATCAATAACTGTCGTTTGATGGTTAAGCAATAGGGGTTGTTGTAGTTTTGTTGCAGCTTTATAACCATAGTAATCGCGCTGCTTGGCTAACAATTCTAAAATTGCTTTGGCGGCAGTTTTGTTACCACCATTTTCAGAGGCGATGGCATACCAATAACGCCATTGGTTTTTCTTTTGAATGGACTCATCCAGTAAGTCGTACTGCTCTTTAATAGAGCGCCAATCTTCTTTACGCAAAAATGTTGCGAGCTTCCAGTGAGATATTAAATCATCTTTTAAATAACGGTTGATGTTACGTTTTGCCCATTTATGAGCTCTTGGCTTATTTTCGGTTGCCATAGCTAAGAATAAGGTTCTTTCCGCATCATTAAGCAATTCTTTTGGCATAGCAATGCGTCTTTTAACAGAATTCCAAACTTTTTGCGCAGCATCGCGATCGCCCCAAGCTAGTTTCTTAATAGCAAAAACGGCTATGGCTGCTTCTTGATATTTGAAATCTTTCTGCGGGAAAAATTTTCGTTTAGCAATAACGCCAGGATTTTTACGAACGCTGGTCCAAAGATCGGCTAAATATTGTTGTTTTTTTGGCAGTTTCTTTTTCAAGTATTTGATCATTGAAAGTGAGCCTTTACGAGCGGCCTTATCAAAGCGGGTAAAAACAACATTGTTTTTGAGCTGTCCTGCTTTTTTCCATTTCTCAAATAATGGGTCGCATTCTTTAGGTTGTGATTTAGCAACTGTCCAAAGTTTAGTCACTTCAGGATAAACCTTTGAAGTTTTAATACCTTGTTGTAATTGATGACGTAAATACAAACACTTAAGCTTGGCATTTTTGCTCGTATCGAAGCTATCTTTAAAGTAATGACTAAATAATCCGTAGTGTTTTTGACTTGCCAAGCGATTTAAATAGCGAAATTTTAATCTTGATGCTAACGGTGAATCTTTTTGAATACGAATAAAGTCATCAATGGTTTTGCGATTAGCCAAAGTTAGGTTTTTCGATAAGTATTCAAATTCCAAATAGGAAGCAAGCGGGTAGTGCGAAAGCTTTGATTGAATGTTTCTAAACTCTTGAATCTTATTGCTTTTTAACGCCTTTTCAGCCGCTAAGAATAGCTTTTGTTCTTTTGTTTGATCGGCTTGTGCTTCTGTTAGAAGTGCTGAAAGTAATATGCCAGCTACAAGCATAATTGGCTTAAAATTGGATCGCATCTTGTTTAAAATTCCTTTGCATCGAAGTGCATTACATTATTCTATTTGGACAGTTTGAGCTGTAATATTAGAGCAATTAAGAGCAAGTTAGTTTCTTACAAATTATAAAAGTGAGTAAACATTTTTAATAAATCTTATTTAATAATGAAACTGCTCGGACTTCAAGCCATCTAACTTAAGTCAAATGTATTTTTACTTGTTTTTACATAACAAGCTAACCATAATGTTGGCGCAAATTCAGCACAGTGATAATTTAATGATAGAATGCTGAGATTAACCTTTGACGATAGACAGGTGATTTAATGGCAAAAGGTACTAAATACAAAGCCCGTCCAATGGATGAAGATGGTTTTATTCATTACACGGAGCAAGAACATGAAACTTGGCATAAGCTGATAACCCGCCAAGAGAAGTTAATTGTAGATCGTGCTTGTCCAGAGTATTTCGAAGGTTTAGACAAATTAAAGTTGCCTAAAGATCGCATCCCTCAACTAGAAGAAGTTTCCAGTGTTTTACGTAAAGAAACTGATTGGGAAGTGGCTTGGGTTCCAGCGTTAATCAATTTTGATAAATTTTTTGCGCTACTTGCTGATAAGAAATTCCCTTGTGCGACTTTTATCCGTACGCCAGAGGAAATGGATTACCTACAAGAGCCTGATGTTTTTCACGAAATCTTTGGTCATTGCGCTATGCTAACCAATCCCTATTTTGCGGAGTTTACCAGTATTTATGGCAAGTTAGGGTATGCCGCTTCAAAACAAGATCGTGTCTTCTTAGCACGCTTATACTGGTTTACGGTAGAGTTTGGCTTAATGCAATCAGCACAAGGCACTCGAATTTATGGCGGTGGCATTCTGTCATCGATTGGCGAAACGCCGCATAGTTTGGAAAATCCAAAAGTCATACGTAAGCCCTTTGATCCTTTAGATATTATGCGAACGCCTTATCGCATCGATATCATGCAACCACAATACTTTGTATTAGAAGATTTAAAGCAACTGTACCAATTAGCTCAAACTGATGTGATGGGGATTGTGGAAGAAGCTAAAAAATTGGGCTTGCATGCGCCAATTTACCCTCCGAAAGAAGAAAAAATCGCGAGCTAATTGGGTTTTAGAATCTTTTAAAAAGCCCACCAAATTGTGGGCTTTTTATTGTCAAAAATTAGCTCTTGTAGCATAATGGTGGCACTAATTGTGGGCTAAGAAAGTCCTTCGATCTACACTCTATGTTATTGAATTGTAATAAATATCATATACCTACATACCTTGTTGCGGTGCAAGTTCGCGCCCAATGGAGCTGATCTGCTCTTAAAAAGCGTCTCAATGCGCTTCTTTTCATTGAAATGTTAATGATTAACATTATCCAATTTAGGGTGTTTAAACCGTACAAAATAGCTTTAAGCACCAAAGAATTTAACCTCTTTAAATTTTGAGGAAAAGAAAATGTCAGATTTACAAGCAAAAGTTACTAGTGCACCAACTCCAACTGAGCCAGTGGCTAACCCAATGGGTACCGATGGTTTCGAATTCGTTGAGTATTCAGCGCCAGATGCCGAGGGTATTCAAAAGCTACGTGATTTATTCGAATTATTAGGTTTTACTCACGTTGCTAACCACAAAACGAAAAATGTTTCTTTGTACCGTCAAGGAGATATTAACTTTGTTATTAATGGTGAAACTGAAGGTTATTTCAATGAATTCAGTAAGTTACATGGCCCTTGTGCTTGTGCAATGGCGTGGCGTGTTGCAGATGCAAAAAAAGCTTACGAGCATGCGATTGCTAATGGCGCTGATGCTTTCGATAAGCCAGAACATGGCTCGCATCCCGCGGTTTATGGTATTGGCGGCTCAGTTTTATACTTCATCGACAAATGGGGCAAAGAAGCTTCAATTTATGATGAAGAGTTTGAATTTATTGATGGCGTTGACGAGTACCCAGTAGGTATGGGCCTTCAAACCCTAGATCATTTAACTCACAATGTTGTTCGTGGTGGTATGGACCGTTGGGCAAGTTTCTATGAAAACATCGCAAACTTCCGTGAAATTCGCTATTTCGATATTAAGGGTAAACAAACGGCGCTTTTCTCAAAGGCAATGACCGGTCCTTGTAACAAACTACGTATCCCAATCAACGAGTCTGCTGACGAAAAATCGCAAATTGAAGAGTATTTGAAAGAATACAAAGGGGAAGGGATCCAGCATATTGCACTGTCTACCCCAGATATTTATGACACTATTGAGCGTTTACGCGCAGGTGGTATGGACTTTATGCCAACGCCTGGGGCTTATTACGACATGATTCCACGTCGTATTCCTAAGCATAATGAAGATGTAGCGAAGCTGCGCGAAAACCAAATTTTGATTGATGGTTCTTTAGATCATGAAGAAGGTATCTTATTACAAATTTTCACCAATACTGTGATTGGCCCAATCTTTTTTGAAATTATTCAACGTAAAGGCAATCAAGGATTTGGTGAAGGTAATTTCAAAGCTTTATTCGAATCAATTGAGCAAGATCAAATTGATCGTGGCGTAATTTAATCGCTCTAATATTAATAGGAGTTAATTATGCGTAAGTGGATTTCATTTCCGCACAAAGAAGGCACAATTTCGCGCCAAGCGCACGCAGACTTGCCTGAAGAGGGTATTTATGAGCGTGAAGCTGGCCGTAGTGGTTTCTTTGGGCCAACGGCACACTTTCATCATAAGCGTGCCCCTACTGATTGGGAAAAGTGGGAAGGCCCATTAAGACCAAGAGCGTTTGATTTAAACGATTTAGATAAAGGTTCTAATTCGCCATGGGCTGCTAAAGATTTGCTACACAATGCTTCGTGTAAATTCAGGATTTGGGACTGTAATGAAGCAATGCCAGCGTTAGCACGTAATGGCGATGGCGATGAATTATTATTTATCCATAAGGGTAAGGGCGATTTGTTCTGTGATTATGGTCATATGGAAATTCGCGATGGCGACTATGTAGTAATCCCGCGCGGAACTATGTGGCGTTTAGAGCCTGCCGAGCCAATGACGATGTTGTTAATTGAAGCGACTAATGATAGTTATCAATTACCTGATAAAGGTTTGGTTGGTCCACAAGCGATTTTTGATTCAGCTATGTTGGATGTGCCTGAAATTAATGAAAAATTCAAAGCTCAGCAAGATGATAAACCTTGGAGTGTAGAAATTAGGCGTCGAGGTGAGTTATCAAAAGTGCATTACCATTATTCGCCATTGGACGCGATTGGTTGGCATGGTGATTTATCGGTGGTGAGAATTAATTGGCGCGATATTCGTCCATTAATGTCGCATCGCTATCATTTACCACCATCGGCACACACCACTTTTGTGGCGAGTCGTTTTGTGATTTGTACTTTTGTTCCACGTCCTATTGAGTCTGATCCAGGTGCGTTGAAAGTACCTTTCTATCACAACAATGATGATTTTGATGAAGTACTTTTCTATCATGCAGGCGACTTCTTTAGCCGTGATAATATTGACGCAGGTATGGTGACTTTCCATCCGTCTGGTTTCACTCATGGTCCACACCCAAAAGCTTTCAAAGCGGGTATGGAATATGCCAAAAAAGAAACTGATGAAGTGGCGGTGATGCTCGATACTCGTGATGCGCTAGAAGTATCCGATGAAATGGCATCAGTTGAAAATGAAGATTACAGCAATAGCTGGAAAGCAAGCGAATAGCTTTCTAATGCAAAAAAATTAGGAATTAACAATGAAATTAGCAACATTAAAAGACGGTAGCCGCGATGGACGTTTAGTAATCGTGAGTCGTGATTTAAGCAAAGCAGTTAGGCCATGTCATGTGAAAACTTTACAAGCCGCTCTAGACGATTGGGATACTACGAAACCTGATCTAGAAGAACTTTATAGCCGTTTAAATGCAGGTGAAGTAGCTGAAAGCTTTGACTTTGATCAAACTGCGTGTGAGTCGCCGTTACCACGCGCATATCAATGGGCGGATGGTTCAGCATACGTTAATCACGTTGAGTTGGTGCGTAAAGCGCGTAACGCTGAAATGCCAGAAACCTTCTGGACTGATCCATTAATGTACCAAGGTGGCAGTGACACTTTCATTGGCCCACGTGACAACATTAAGATGGCCTCAGAAGACTACGGTATTGACATGGAAGCGGAAGTTGCAGTTATTACTGGCGACGTTCCAATGGGGGCAACAGCTGAAATGGCGGAACAAGAAATTCGTTTGTTAATGACGGTAAACGACGTTTCTTTGCGTAACTTAATTCCTGGTGAGTTAGCAAAAGGTTTCGGTTTCTTCCAATCAAAACCTTCTTCAGCCTTCTCTCCAGTAGCGGTAACGCCAGACGAGTTAGGTGATAAGTGGGATGGTAAAAAAGTATTCTTGCCATTAGTTACTCACTTAAACGATGATGTTTTGGGTAAACCAGACTGTGGCGTGGATATGGTATTCGATTTCCCAACGTTAGTGGCTCATGCAGCGAAAACTCGTCCATTAGCGGCCGGCGCTATCATTGGCTCTGGTACCATCTCTAACGTTGACGAAACCACGGGCTCTTCTTGCTTAGCAGAGGTTCGTATGTTGGAAATTATTGCGGACGGGGCGCCAAGAACACCATTTATGCGTTTTGGCGATTCTGTTACTATCGAAATGTTTGATGACAATGGTGACTCTATTTTTGGTCAGATCCGTCAAACGGTTGAGAAGTACGAGCTTTAATTTTTTAGAGTGAATTTTGAGGTGCATGGTTTATGTTGAAGCTTTATAGTTATTGGCGTTCCACCGCGGCTTATCGTGTTCGAATTGCTTTAAACTTAAAACGATTGTCTTATCAAACCATTCCTGTCCATCTGGTCAAGGATGGGGGTGAGCAGCATAAACCAGAATATCGCGAGAAAAACCCGCATGGTCTTGTGCCATTATTGGATGATAATGGTAAATTGCTCAGTCAATCCATGGCCATTTGTGAGTACCTAGATGAAACTCATGAAGGGCCTGGTTTATTACCGAGTGAACCTTTTTTGCGAGCGCAAGTCAGAAGTGTGTGCCAAACGATTGCGTGCGATATACATCCAATCAATAATTTGCGTATTTTGCAGTATTTGAAAGGGCAAATGGGCGTTTCAGATAATGCAAAAAACACTTGGTATAGCCACTGGGTTCAGCAAGGATTCAGTGCGCTAGAAGTACAGTTATCAGCGCAGGAAAATCAATGTCAATTTGCCTTTGGTGAAGAACCAACATTGGCTGATGCTTTTATCGTCGCTCAAATGTACAACGCAAGACGCTTTGAAATACCGCTCGATGATTACCCAAGACTGGTGGCCATCGAACAACACTGTTTAACATTGGACGCCTTTAAAGACGCCCAGCCAGAATCACAACCCGATGCCACGTAAGCATCCTAGAGAAAGATAATGAAAACAAAACTATTAACAAAAACACTATTAGCTTCAGCTGCCTGTTTTTCAACTGGAGTTGCTATAGCAGCACCCTATGAGGTTATAGATTTAGGAGGGCTTGGTGGGAACCAAAGCTTTGGTTGGGGAATAAATAATTCTGGAGAAACTGTGGGATATGCAAATGGTCCTTTGGTTGAAGGAAGTTCAGAAGAGAGGGTTTTCGATATTCATGCTTTTTATAATGACTTAAATCAAACTTATGATCTAAATACAAATGAAGAAACTAACGGGTTTGCATTTAAGATAAATGATGCAGGTATTATTATAGGTTATATTAATGAAACAATTGATGGATTTGTGAATGGGAGAGAATCTGCAGTTAAATTTTCTGCTAACAATGCTCCTGAGATCTTAGATGTGGATGATGGTTTTTCAGGAAGTAGAGCTCTCGGTATTAATTCCGATGGAGATATTGTTGGTTACGGACGATTTAACTTCGAAGATGCTGATGGAAATACTATATCGGCGAATAGAGGCTTTAGAATAACATCGAGTGGCACTTCAGAACCCCTTCCTATATTTGGAAATGAACAAACCAGTGATTTTGATTCATATGCAATTAGTGTCAATGACAATGATGTAATTCTGGGTTGGTCAGAAAGAATACATGAAGGTAATGTTAATCTCATTGGTGCAGTTGCTCATGTAACCCTAGTTGATGGAACTCAAGTGGAAATTCCTAACTTTGGTGGAAGGGAAGGCTATGGCCTTGATATCAATAATAACAATATTGTTGTCGGCCGGGCCCAAGATGATGAAGGTTTTTTTAAACCATTTGTCTATGATTCTTCACTTGATGTAATTACAGAAATTCCTTACATAAACAATGATTTTCGAGATGGTGTTGCAAATTCCATCAACCAGAACAATCAAGTCGTCGGGAATGTACTAGTTACCCCTATTACTATCAGACGGTATGGTGCATTTTTGTATGAAAATAACCAGATAAACATGTTAAATAATATGATTAAATGTGATAGTGGTTGGGATCTACAGCAAGCAAATGATATCAATGACAATGGTGAAATTGTTGGCATTGGTACTTTTGAAAATGAAGTTAGAGCTTTCAAACTCATCCCTACTGGCGAACCTGTAGATGTTTGTGAAGAAGAAGAATCATCTAATGAAGGTGGAGGTTCAAGCGACAAATTATTATTATTAATGTTATCTTTATTGATGATAAGAAGGTTCGCAGCAAAAGTTTGAAATGGAGCTTTCCGATTTTGAAAGTTGCTTAAAAGCAGGAAATGAACCAAAGCTATCTGAGGTGGCTTCTTCTATAACTCAACAAACCTACGATAAAGGTTTGTTGAGGCAGTTTGCCTCACTTTCCATTTCTTATTCGCAGTATTCTTTAGCTATATCTTTTTTTAAAGCAATAGAAAGCACCTCTAAGCTATCAGCAGAAGATTATTTTGGCTTGGCTATGTGTTGTTTTCAATTAGAAGACTGGGAGAACTCAGCAAATTACTTTAAGCTAGTACTACAGCAAAACCCAAAACATTTAAGTTCAATAATGAACTTGGCTTTATGTTTTGAGCACCAAAAACTTAACTCTAAAGCTATTGAGTTATATCAACAAGCTCTTGTTATAGAAAGAAAAAATCCTGATATATACAATAATTATGCGAATAACTATCAAAAGCAAAGAATGTTTGAAGAGGCAGAGGCTCAATATCAGAGAGGACTAAAGTACGCCCCTAATCATTATTTATTACTGAAGAATTATTTGTTATTACTAATAGAAAGTGGCAACTATACTAATTTTGAGTCAATTCATGGTTCATTTGCTAGTTTATATCAATCTGATTCTGAACCCGACTATATAAAAGCTGTATTTTTACAAGAAAAAGGCTTGCTTAAACAAGCAATTGACTATTTTGAACGATCTTTAACTATTTTTGAAAGGTCACACAAATGTTGGGTCAAATATATTAGCTGTCTTGTTCAAGATGAACAAATAGATAAAGCTATTCAAAAATCAAGGAAACGATATTCTTTAGCTAATGATAGTGCAAGTTTATATTTACTCGCATATGCATTATCTTATTCTCGAAAAGATAGTGATCTAAATGAAGCTAGATTAGCTTTAATTAATATTACAGCGCAGAACAATCTCAATTTTGTAGCCATGGACTGCCTTGTTAAGGTTTATCTAAAGTTAGGCCTGAATGTTGAAGCGATTGCCGCTTGTAATGCCATTTATGAAAGTTGTAATGACTTAGAAATTTTATCTTCTTTGCAGGCAAGTTACGTGACATTAAATAAGCTTGAGAAAGCACAAGAAGTCTTAACCTTATTAGTGCAAAAGCAACCCGATTGCTCGGAGCACTATCGAGATTTAGGGATTTTATATATAAAACAAGGAAATCTACAATCTGCAGAAGAGTTCTTGAGTCGAGCTTTTTCTTTATGCCCTAATGACCAACGAACTTTAGCTCACTATATCATAGTCAAACAAGGATTAGGCAAAACTACTGAAGCTGCTTCGATGCTTTTGTTAGAACATTTGCTATTGCAGCGAAAAATTGAAGTGCCTGGTGATGTATCTCACTTTTTAGCCTCGTTAAAAAAAGAGATTATGTTGCAACCAACCCTAGAGTGGGAACCAAAAGGTCTAGCCACGCGTAAAGGTCAAATGACTCAAGACATCCGCACTGATGAATATTTGAATTTAAAGTTATTTAAAGAGAGTCTACATAAAATAATCGATGATTATATTGCTTTACTTAAAAGTTTACGAAGCAACGTTGACATTTTTATGGAAATTCCTGAGTCATATAAAGTGCACTTATGGGCGGTGGTACTTGATAATGATGGTTATGTTGGCCCTCACATTCATGAAAACTCTTGGTTAAGTGGAGCTTTTTATGTACAGCTTCCTAATGTAATAGACAATAATTCTGAGAACAAAGATGGTTACCTACTTTTTGGAATGCCTCATGAGAATTTGAATCTCAACAACAGTGAGAATTATAAATTCATACAGCCTAGAGAAGGATATTTTGTGATTTTTCCATCCTATTATTTCCACAGTACTATTCCATATTCAAGCAAAAAGAATAGGATATCTTTAGCATTTGATGTGGAAATTTTAGATTAAGCTATTCCTAACACTTATCTAGCAATAGCTTAATTTTGAGATTTACATATTCGGATAATTGGGACCGCCTGCACCTTCTGGAACTACCCATGTGATGTTCTGGGAAGGATCTTTGATGTCACAGGTTTTGCAGTGTACGCAGTTTTGTGCGTTGATGACGAAACTTGGATTTTCACCATTATCATCGTGAACCACTTCGTAAACACCAGCTGGGCAGTAGCGCTGTGCTGGCTCATCAAATTGTTCCAAATTCACTTTGATCGGAATTTCGTTATCCGTTAATTGTAAATGGATTGGCTGATCTTCTTCGTGATTGGTATTGGAAATAAATACCGACGATAGTTTATCGAAAGATAGTTTGCCGTCTGGCTTTGGATAGTCGATTTTTTTGCACTCTGAAGCTGGCTTTAGTTGGGCATGATCGGCTTTGGGATCGCTTAGTGTCCATGGTAATTTACCATTGAAGATGTTTAAGTCGATGAAGACGTAAGCGGATCCTAATAGGTTGCCCCATTTGTGTTGAGCTGGACCGAAGTTACGTTGGGTATGAAGCTCTTTATAAGCCCAAGAAGCTTTATAGTTATCTGCGTATTCAACTAAGTCATCATTTGCTTTCTCGGCTTGAATGGCTGCTACCACTGTTTCTGCGGCAACCATGCCGGATTTCATTGCGGTGTGAGAGCCTTTTATTTTGGCGAAATTTAAAGTGCCCGCATCATCACCAATCAATAAGCCACCTGGGAATGACATTTTCGGTTGAGACTGTAAGCCACCTTTAGTGATGGCTCTCGCGCCATAAGAGATGCGCTCACCGCCTTCTAGAAATGGCTTGATGGTTGCTTGATGTTTATAGCGTTGGAACTCATCAAATGGGCTAACGTGCGGATTTGAGTAAGATAAATCCGTGATTAAGCCTACTACTACTTGATTATCTTCAATATGGTACAAGAAACCGCCACCAGCGGAACCTGATTCTGATAATGGCCAGCCTGCAGTGTGAACTACTAAACCTTCTTGGTGTTGCTTGGCTGGGATTTTCCAAAGCTCTTTGATGCCAATGCCATAGTGTTGTGGTTCTTTGCCTTTATCAAGCTCGAATTTGGCAATTAATTCTTTGCCTAAATGGCCACGACAACCTTCAGCGAATAAGGTGTATTTGGCATGAAGCTCCATACCCTGCATATAGCCATCTTTTTGTTCGCCTTCACGGCTAATGCCCATATCGCCAGTAGCAATACCTTTGACTGAGCCATCTTTGTTATAAAGAACTTCGGAAGCGGCAAAACCTGGGAAAATTTCTACACCCATGCCTTCGGCTTGTTCAGCTAGCCAACGGCATAGGTTGCCTAAACTAATGATGTAATTACCATCATTATGCATAGTTTTTGGTGCAAACAAGTTCGGGATTTTGATGCCTTTTTCTTGGCTGCGGAATAAGTGGATCTGATCGCCTGTGACTTTCGTATTTAAAGGTGCGCTATTTTCTTTCCAATCAGGGATTAATTCATTTAATGCAGTTGGTTCGAATACTGCACCAGAAAGGATATGCGCGCCAACTTCTGAGCCTTTTTCAACCACGACAACTGACAAGTCTTGGCCTGTTTCTTCTGCTAATTGGCGTAAACGAATTGCCGCCGATAAACCCGCAGGTCCAGCCCCAACAATGACTACATCAAAATCCATAAATTCGCGTTCCACGAAATCACCTCTTAATACTTATTCACAAATGTTTTTTATAAGTGCCTGATTGAGCGTTAAATGCGCTGAAAAAGGACAAAATTCAGTTAAAAATAGGCTTTAACTATTGACCTTAAGCCTTGAAAAGGTCACCATTGCGACCTATTTTACTAAAGATAGTCGGCTAGGTCGTCTATTTTGCAAGAATTATACATAGATAAGGTTTTTTATGAAAATTCTAGTTGCTATTAAGCGCGTAATTGATGCGAATGTTAAAGTTCGCGTGAATGCTGAAAACACTGGCGTTGAAACTGCGAACGTTAAGATGTCAATGAATCCATTTTGTGAGATTGCTGTTGAAGAAGCTGTTCGCCTAAAAGAGCAGGGCGTTGCTACGGAAATTGTTGCAGTTTCTATTGGCCCACAACAGGCACAAGAAACTTTGCGTACAGCACTGGCATTAGGTGCGGATAAAGCGATTTTAGTAAAGTCTGATGATGATTTAGAGTCATTAGCCGTTGCTAAGGTGCTAAAGAATATTGTGGAAAAAGAAGAGCCACAAATGGTGTTATTAGGTAAGCAATCAATCGATAGCGACAACAACCAAACCGGCCAAATGTTGGGTGCTTTGTTAGGTTGGGGCCAAGGTACTTTTGCGTCAGAAGTAAAAGTTGCCGATGGTAAAGCCCAAGTAACACGTGAAATTGATGGCGGTTTGCAAACGGTTGAATTAGGTTTGCCAGCAATCGTAACCACGGATTTACGTTTGAATGAGCCTCGTTTTGCCTCTTTGCCAAACATTATGAAAGCAAAGCGTAAGCCATTAGAAGAAATTGCAGTTGCTGACTTAGGTGTTGATGTAGCGCCGCGTACTGAAACTTTGAAAGTGGCAAATCCGCCAGCACGTCAAGAAGGTATTAAAGTTGAGACGGTTGCTGAGTTGGTTGAAAAGTTAAAAAATGAAGCGAAGGTGATCTAAATGACGACTTTAGTAATTGCAGAACACAATAACGAACAAGCGCAAGCTTCTACTTTTACGACTATTGCTGCAGCGAACCAATTATCGGGTGATACAGTAGTTTTAGTTGCAGGACATAATTGTCAAACGGTTGGCGAGCAAATCGCTAAAGCTGAGGGTATAGCTAAAGTATTAGTAGCTGATGCCGAGCACTTTTCTAATTTAGTTGCTGAAGATGTTGAAAAGCTAGTAATTTCAATCGCTGAAGATTACAGCCATATTCTTGCTCCAGCTTCAACTTTTGGTAAAAACTTTGCACCACGTGTGGCGGCGAATCTGGATGTACAGCAAATCTCCGATATCACCAAAGTAGAGTCTGACGATACTTTCGAGCGCCCAGTTTATGCGGGCAACGCCATTGCTACAGTTAAATCTAACGATAGTAAGAAAGTGATTACTGTTCGTTCAACGGGTTTTGATGCAGTAGCACAAGAGGGCGGTTCTGCTTCTGTTGAATCAATTTCTGCTACTGACCACGTTGGCACAGCAAACTATGTTGGCGAAGAATTGACAGTTTCTGAACGTCCTGAACTTACGTCTGCACGAGTAATCGTTTCTGGTGGTCGCGGCATGGGTTCTGGTGAAAACTTTGAAATGTTAGAGACTTTAGCCGATAAATTAGGCGCTGCAGTAGGTGCTTCACGTGCCGCGGTTGATGCTGGTTTTGTACCGAATGATTATCAAGTAGGTCAAACCGGTAAAATCGTTGCTCCTGAACTTTATATTGCTGTAGGTATTTCTGGTGCCATTCAACACTTGGCTGGTATGAAAGACTCAAAAGTGATTGTGGCCATTAACAAAGACGAAGAAGCTCCAATCTTCCAAGTTGCTGACTATGGTTTGGTTGCTGACTTATTTAAAGTGATCCCTGAGTTAAACGAAGCACTTTAAATTTTATTTAGAGGAGGGGGACCTCCTCTAAAACTTTATTCTTATATTAAAAGCGATATTCACTCGCTCTTTATCGGATTCATTCTTTAATACTTCATGATATAAATAACTTGGAAAAATCAATAACATTCCATCTTCAGGTGAAATAGTAAATGATTGGCCAAAAGGTAAGCCTTGTCGTGTTTGTTGGTTTAAGTATTGGTTACTATAAAAGGCTATATCACCAGTATCCTTTCCTTGCACATAATAAACTCCAGACCAGTGCCAGTCGGAGTGAGAATGGATTGCATTTACGCTACCGGGTTTATTAATATTTGCCCAGAAATCAGACTCGAATCTATCGCTAGAATAGTTCATGATGTTAGCGCAAGGAGCTCCGGTATGAATATAGTGCTGGTGAATAGACTTAAGCATACCAATAGCATTCTCAAGTATTGTAGGCCAGCTTGAAAAATCAGTACTTCCTCTCCAGCATCCCGGATTCGCAAGAGGGTCTCTTTGAGGATTTGAATTTTGATAATCGCGTATTTCTGCTAAAAGAGAATGGTTTAAGCTGGAAAACTCGGGTATTTGACTCCACCAGAGATCAGTATGGAGGATTCCACCTCTCCCAATTGATATTTTGTTAGCACTCATGTTTATGGTATTCTTATTTAATAATAATATTAATTAGAAACTTACGATAATGAATAAAAAAATGATAGTGTTTATTGCAATTTTTGCGCTATTTTCTTGTAAAAAATCTATTACCACTCTTTCAGATCAATCAAATTTTCAATTGATGAGTAACCATGGTCTAGTCGCATTTCAAACAGATACTTTAGATTACATTAGCTCTATACGTCTAATTGAGACAGCTACAAGAGTGCAGCATATGATCAGCAAAGTTGATAAAGGGGTGCATTTTAGAGTTTTTCAACTTCCTGAGGGGAATTACTGTGTAGCGGAGTTTGTTGCTTATTCCACCAAGTTTGTCTTCGATACTCGAAAAATGTGTTTTTATGTTGAAGCGGATGAAATAAACGATGGTGGAAGCCTTGCCATAAGAGGCGGCACTTCTAGGCTATATTTTAATGAAAAGCGGTTTGTTTATCAGTTGAATAGGTATTATCCAAACATTTGTAAGCAATATATTGGAGCAGGCTGCTCATGAAGTATATTGGTGGAATATTTTTGTTGTTAATGGTTACTGGCTCATATGCTGAAGAGTTAAAACTTTGCGATTACCTTCAAACTAATTTGAAATACTCTAAAATCAAAGGACTTAAAGAAAACTTACAGAAGGAAAAACAAAAATACTTTTGTTTTCTTGCTTTGCATGGGGACCATCGCGCACAAAAGAAAGTTGCAATGAATTACTTTGAGTCAGGTGATTATGTTGAAGCGTATGGTTGGATTTCTTTATCAAACTCAGTTTCAAAACGCGCCAGTAAGGAAAGGTTGTTAATTGAAATAAATCAAAAACTGCAATCTAGTGGACAATTATTAAAAGCCAAAAGCTTTTATAATACATTGAATTTAAATATAGGTACTGGAATAACCATAGATGACTCTGGAAGGCAAACCTATAATAAAAACAATACGTCTACTGGAACTAAAATGAGAGATGTTAAACCTATTGGTCGATCAAAAAATAATGAATAAAAGAATAAAAGAGTTTAAATCTCAAGCTGATAAAGCTTTCACTAAAGGAAATTTAAATGAAGGGTTGTCGAATTTAGTTTGCGCTGCTGAACTCGGTTGCGATGAGTCGCGCTTTAGATTAGCAGATATATACTTTAATGAGTCTAATGTTGAGCAAGGCTTTGCCCATTTAAAAGCTTCATCTTTAAATGGAAATGCTCACGCTAGAGTGTTTATTGCTTTTTTTGATTGGTTAATTCATAAAGAGCATGACTCTTTATTAGAGATGATAAAGCTACATAAACAAGCTGTGCCCTTTGCTTCGCTGCTATATTCATTGGTAAGTGATGGAGCCAAGTATAAATTCGAAGCTCAGCATGAACAAGAATTATCAATTTACCCACGCATACGATTGCTGAAAAAGTCTGTTCCTAATTTATTAGGTAAAATTCTTATGGTTCTGATGGGGCAAAGTCTGCAACCGTCAATGGTTTATGGAAGAGGGCAAAATTTAGCAAGTTATAATAACGTTAGAGATAACTTTTCAATTAATTTCTCTCAAGTTCAACCCTTTATCCCTTTAGCCATTATAAAGTATTACTTTTCAAAAGTAGCAAGCTTATCTTTAGGGCAATCAGAACCTCCTATGCTTATGAGATATACTGCTGGTCAAAAGTTTAAACCTCATCACGACTATATAGATGAAAAGACCCTTTCTATGAATGCTTACGAAAAACAGTTGGGTCAGAGAGTGCGAACGCTCCTTTTTTACTTGAATGATGATTATGTTGCAGGTGAGACATATTTTAATAACTTGGATATTAAGATAAAGGGAGCGGAAGGAGATGTTTTAATTTTTGATAATGTAGATGATCAAAAACACCCAATAGAAACAAGTTTGCATGAAGGTAAAGCTGTAATAAATGGCGAAAAATGGTTATTATCAATTTGGTATCGTGAAAATTCGGAAGCTTAAATTATGAAAAAAATATTATTAATGATTTTGGTCTTAGCTGGATGCTCTGATAGTACTTTAAAATCTGATGCATCAATTACAAGCAAAAATCCATCTGCGCTTAAATTGTCTGAAAGCAAACGGTTTTATGGATTACAAGTTGAATTTATGCAACTTATTGGCGACTCTCGCTGCCCTAAAGGTATTCAATGTTCTTGGGCTGGAAATGCCCAAGCGGTGTTTTTGGTAACAGGAAAAGATTCTGCAGAAACTGTGACGCTAAATACACATGGAGGAGATAAATATCCTCAACAAGCTTATGTTCAAGGATATGAGATAACCTTGAAAGGTATAAAGCCGTACCCTGCAGCCAATATAAAGATCGACCCAAGCCAATATATAGCGCAACTTAAGGTTCTTGAAAAAGAAGCTCCTAAGCCTGAGTTTGTGATTATAGATGTGCGCTCTGCGAGAGAATTTAATATAGGTCATTATCCGAAGGCTGAAAATTTAGATTACAAAACGATTGATAAGACCATTGAGTCATTAGGTTTAGCTAAGGATTCTAAAATTTATGTGTACTGCCGTAGTGGTAATCGCTCTAAAACAGCTAAAGCTATGTTAGAGTCTGTTGGTTATACCAATATTATTGATGGCGTTAATCAGGATAAAATGCATGAGCTTTTGGGTACTCGGGTTAAAATGTAAGAAAACTTTAGGAGTCTTATGATGGGTAAAGCATTAGGAGTTGGAGGTGTTTTTTTTCACTCAAAAAATCGAAAAACTTTAGGTGCTTGGTATAAAAAAACATTAGGATTTGAAATCGATGCCAGTTATGGTGGTTCAAGTTTTATGTATGAACAAGCTCCGAAAGGAGCTTGTACTGTATGGGGGCCTTTTAAAGATGATACTGAGTATTTTGAGCCTTCTACCAAACCTTTCATGATTAATTTAATTGTTGATGACTTAGATGAGTGCTTAAAACAAGTGGAAGCTAACGGTGGAGTATTGGTCGGAAAACCTTGTGAAGAGGCTTACGGCAAATTCGCATGGTTTATAGATCCAGAAGGCAACAAAATAGAGCTTTGGGAAATTTTGAATGAAGGGAAGTTTGAGTAGAGGGCAATGATGAACCATAAAATCACATGGTTTGATGTACCAGTAATGGACTTAAAGAGAGCCATGCGGTTCTATTCACGCGTGCTTGGTTGTGAGGTTCGCGAGGAATTCGAAGGAGTGGCAGTTTTCCAACATTCAAATGATGAGGTGGCTGGTTGCTTAACAGTAGATAAGCGCATTCAACCTTCAAAAGATGGAGTGCTAATTTATTATAATGTTAATGGTCGTTTATCCGATGCTGTGGCACAAGTGGAGCCCAATGGCGGTAAAATTCAACAAGCGCAGCACTCTATAGGCCCTTTTGGTAATAGAGCTATTGTCATCGATAGTGAGGGTAATCGAATAGCTTTGCATTCCGAATAACCAATCATTTGAACTTGTGCCTTTCTTTGGTGCAAGGCATAATCTCTTTACTATTATAAAGTATTTAATTTTTATGTTAATCGTTGTATCTCCTGCAAAGACTTTAGATTTTGAAACTAAACCAAAATCATCAATTCATACCAATCCTGATTTTATAGAAGATGCTCAAGAATTAATCAGTCAGTTAAAAAAGTTTAAATCTGAAGATGTTATTGAGTTAATGGGTGTTAGTGAAAAGATTGCCGACTTAAACGTTGAACGTTTTAAACAATGGCAAAAACCATTTACTACTGATAATGCAAAACAAGCAGTATTGGCTTTTAAGGGTGATGTTTATACTGGGCTCGATGCGGAAACTATGAAAGCTAATGATTTTAAATTTGCTCAGAAGCATTTAAGGATTTTATCGGGCCTTTATGGATTGTTAAGGCCAATGGATTTGATGCAGCCTTATCGTTTAGAGATGGGGAAAAAATTAGAAACTAAAAGAGGCAAAAACCTTTATCAATTTTGGGGTGAGCAAATTACCGATGCCTTAAACTCACAGTTAAAATCTCTAAAGTCTGATGTGCTGATAAATTTGGCATCGAATGAATATTTTAAATCGATAAAACCAAAATTGTTGGATGCAGAAATAATTACTCCAGCTTTCAAAGATTATAAAAATGGCGATTATAAAATGATCAGCTTTTTCGCAAAGAAAGCACGTGGGATGCTAAGTCGATACATTATTGATAATCGCATTACTAATGCCGAAGATATTAAATCATTTGATGTTGATGGTTATACGTTTAACTCTAAGATGACTGATGGAAATATTTGGACTTTTACTCGCAAACAGTAAGTTATTTCATTTCAGAGACGACTTGATGGATAGCCTGGGTCAATTTTGTTAATTGCTCAGGCTTAATAACATAAGGTGGCATGATATAGATAAGTTTGCCAAAAGGTCGAATCCAAACTCCTAGCTCAACAAACCGTGGAACAATCCAATTAAAATCTACTGGCTGTTTCATTTCAACCACGCCAATGGCTCCTTTAACTCTAACTTCTTCGACGTGCGGGCTTCCTGAAAGGGGGGTTAGCTCTTCAATGAGTTGGATTTGAATGCGATTAACTTGATTCTGCCAGTCATTGGTTTCTAATAATTTTAAAGATTGATATGCTACTGCACATGCTAACGGGTTCGCCATGAAAGTTGGTCCATGCATTAAAACGCCACCAGATTGCCCATCCTTATTGTCCGCATGAATGCCATCAACAACTTTTTGATTGGCAAGAGTTGCCGCCAGTGTCATATAACCGCCTGTTAAAGCTTTTCCCAAGCACAGAATATCTGGGATAGTATTTGCTCCTTGGTAAGCAAATAGAGAGCCTGTTCTTCCAAAACCAGTGGCTATTTCATCAAAGATTAATAGCACATTATATTGATCGCATAAAAGACGTAATTGGCGTAGATACTCGGAATGATAAAACTTCATACCACCGGCACCTTGTACTAGAGGTTCTAAAATAACCGCGGCGATACTTTCATGATGTTGTGATAATTTATCTTTGAAAGGTTGAATATAAGCATCATCCCATTGAATGTTATCGCCATAAAGAGGAAGCTCAGTAAAATAATGTTCTGCTACCACATCCCTAAACATTGAGTGCATGCTGTTATCAGGATCGGTGACTCCCATGGCACCAAAAGTATCTCCATGATAGCCATTGCGAATAGTCAGTAGTTTCGATTTTTTCTTATGGCCTTGTGCAAACCAAAATTGAATTGCCATTTTTATGGCAACTTCAACACTGACAGAACCTGAATCAGAAAAGAATACTCGGTGAAAGTCTGGCTGCTTATTAGTTGAAGTAAGCTGTAAAAGTTTCTGAGCTAACTGAATAGCTGGCTCATGCGTTAGACTGCCAAACATTACGTGGCTAACTTTATCAACTTGTTCTTTAATTGCGCGATTTAAATCTGAGTGGTTGTAACCATGTATAACTGCCCACCAGGAAGACATTCCATCTATCAAAGTTTGGCCATTGGATAAGTGTAGTTCAACACCAGAGGCTGTGTCGATTAAAAAGAGTGGGTTGTGGCAATCAGTATTAGTGTAAGGGTGCCAAATATGCTTTTTATCTAAGTTTAATACCAAGTTGTCGGAATTCATTAACTTAACTAGTCATAAAAAGATTTATGGTATTATATGTCAATTAAACAAAAATTATACTACTTAATGCAAACCTCTTTTTGGCGCTTAATTCTACTAGCGGTCATTGCGGTTTTCGCGATGGCGATTGTTCCAATTACGATCAAGCTTATTCAGGTGAATCCTTGGCTAGTTGGATTTTTCCGTTTACTTGTGGCCGTCATTGGTCTTTATATCTTTGCAAAATTGTTCAATCAATCGGTTTGGTCGCAGAAGAAAAATTGGTTGCCAATATTATTGATTGGTATAACCTTTTCAATTCATTGGCTGACTTATTTTTATAGTATTCAATATTCAACTGCCTCTATTGCCGCTATCGGGGTTTCCACATATGGCGCCCATTTATTACTTCTCGGTTGGTGGTTTCATGGTCAAAGGCCAAGTTTATTTGAGTTATTTTGCGTTTTTATAGCCTTTGCTGGTGTTTGTTTTATTGTACCTGAGTTTTCGCTTAAAAGTGAGATGACCTTTGGCTTATTGCTCGGAGTTTTATCAGGTTTGCTCTATGCATGTTTGCCAATTCTCCACCAAAAATATAATTATATTAATAATCAAAGAAGGGCTTTTGGTCAGTTTTTTATAGCATTATTGGTATTTTCAATATCGTTACCTTTTTTGCCAAGCCAATCGTTTGAATTAAATCAAAACGCATGGTTAGGTCTTTTGGCTATGGGAATTTTTAGTACCTTGATAGGTCATAGCCTTTGGGTAAAAGTTACCACTGAACTAAACCACGTTGTAACTTCCATTGTTTATTATCTCTATGTTCCCGTGGCAATGTTATTAAGTTATTTTGTGCTGAATGAAGTCATGACCAATGACAAACTCATTGGTGCAGGCTTAATACTGGGTGCGAATCTAGCTGGTATTCTTTATCGATCAAAACATAAAACACGGGAATAATTTATGTTCAACACAAACAAACTTATCTTTGCTTGTTCTTTATTGATTATGCTCCTGGGGTGTAATAACTCTGTTAATGAAGATACAGTAGGTTTTAACAAGTTTTGTGAACCTAACAATAATAGTAAATGCGGCTTAACTTATAACGGTAAACTGATATTAGAACCTCATTATAAAATTACTTTATATGCAGGGGCCTATCCTCACGTACTCAAGGAGCAACAATGGTATTTTGTTGATGAAAATGGCACCTTTTCTAAAGAAGGTTATATAAAGATCTCTTACCCAACAGCTGATAGATTTAAAGTTGCCAAAGTTTTCAATCGCACCTATAAATTTGGTTTGGCTAAATTGGATGGCACCATTATCATTTCACCTCGGTATTTGGTCATTAGTAATTTTGAGGAAGGTTACGCCTCATTTTCTGAAACAACAGAAGGTGGCTCTCCCAAAGTTGGCTTTATCGATACAAACGGTAAAGTTATTATCCCACCACGCTTTTGTGCCACTAGAGGCTATAGCTTTGTGAAGGGTGTTGCCGCTGTCTGTGAAGCCGACTCACGTCGTTGGGGCTATATCAATACACAAGGCGAATGGCTTATTAAGCCGATTTTCACTGAAGCACATAATTACGTTGGCTCTGTAGCGGTAGTGGAGCAGCTAATCGAAGCAAAGGATGGTAGATATAAAGGGGTTATTGATAACTCTGGAAACTTGTTGGTGCCTTTTGACTATAGCCACATAACAATTTCAAACAATGGAGATGTCTATTGGCAGAAAGATACCATTAAAGGAAAAGCTTCTTTAGAAGAATTTTTGCAAAATCACTAAATCCTACCATTGGTCATAATTTGTAACAGCTTTATTTTAACAATTTCTTGACTATATAAGTTTATGCATAGTAATCTATATAAAAATTTATATAGCGAGGCAGGCAATGGATACATTACATGAAATTTTAAGATATACCCATATCATCGGGGGATTCGTTGGATTGGCGTTATTTTGGATCCCAATTTTTAGTAAAAAAGGTGGTAAAGCTCATCGCCAAATGGGCAAATATTGGACTTGGTTAGCAAGAGTAGTGGTCTTGTCGGCACTTGCTGGTTTGTTTTTATACATCCCGGAAATTATTGAAAAAAATATCTCACCAAACAACTATGCATTTTTAATATTTTTAGGTTACCTTTCCGTAGTGACTTATATTGTGGTTGATTACGGTGTTGCAGTGCTAAAGACGAAAAAAGATCCTAGCCAATTAAATACCCCTTATTGGAATACGATGATCTTGCTTAGTTTTGGAGCTAGTGCTTTTATTATTGCCTTTGCTTTAATAGTTAAACCTGAATCTATGCCTGTATTGTTAGCATTAAGCCCAATTGGAATTGGTACGGGTTTAGGAATGCGTAGCTACATAAAAAAAGGGAGCTCGAAATATGCTAAAAAAGGAAAAGGTTCAAACAAAGGCTGGTTATATGAACATCTAGGCTCTATGCTTGGCGCAGGAATTGCATTCCATACTGCCTTTGCAGTTTTTGGTATTACCAGAATATATGACATTGGTTTGGAAGGAATGGTCGCGGTTATCCCTTGGGTTTTACCAGCAGCAATAGGTATTCCAGCGCAGTATATTTGGACACGAAAGTACCAGAGAAAATTTAAAGAAATTTAAAAGGGTTATGCATTGAGTTTACAACATATTCTTCTTGGAATTTTACAAGAGCCGAAAAGTGGTTATGACGTTAAAAAAATGTTTGACGAGATTTTCAGCAACTTTTGGTCAGCTGAACTTTCGCAAATCTACCCTCAGTTAAAAAAGCTTGCCGAGAAGGGCAAGCTTTCTATTACCGAAGAAGAATCCAGCAAAGGGCCCAATAAAAAAGTTTATCAAACTACTCAGCAGGGTATTGAAGAGCTGGTTGAGTGGATTGAGCAAGGGCCAGTGGTGCATACAGAGCGCCATGCTTATTTAGGGCAGACATTTTTCTTAAACAGCTTAGACTCTACCCAGAAAAAGATAGAGTTTATGCAGTCTTTGCATAAAGAAATGAACCAATGGCATCAACATCTTTGCAGCATTATGGAACAAGCTAAAAAAGAAACTAAAAACTTTCCTTACGATTTATCGGATGAACGATTCTATCCGTTATTAACCTTAATGATGGGGGTTAAAAAAGTTGGAGCGATCGTTGAATGGTGCGAAGAGGCTATCGAATTAATTAAGCTGAGACTGTAATTCTAGTAGTTCATCCTTAAAAGGATCAATTATCTCAGGATTGAGCTTGTTTAGAGTAGTTTCTACTAAGCTTGCAGTTAAATTTCCCAATATTTTTGCTTCCAATATATTGGCTCTTGCAACTTCTAAACTATCTTCTGGATAGTAATTTTTAATCGTCTGGAAAAACTTCTCATCTTTTGAACTCAGCTGTTCTATACCTGAAGTTTCATGCAGCAAGCGCAGTTTGTTATAATTAGCTATATGAATTGAACGAGCTCTATGCGGTTGGTTTGTTAATAAATAACCTAGTTGTTGCATCCAGTATATTAATGCTTGGCCTCTATTTCCTTTAAGTTCTATATATTGAGCCATTCTTGATAGATGTGAATTATTAATTACCTTTAATTCTTCATCATAGGATTGTTCTTTGTGTTTATTATAAATGTTTTCAGCCTTGTCCCACTCGCTAAGTTTTGCATATATTAGCATTAGCTGACTTCGGGTAGATTCAACTAAGCTGTTGCCATCATCGAGCATTTTTGCTCGTTCCGTTAACGTCAGTTCCATTTGCTCTTTTGCTTTTGTATAGTTCCCTAACTCATACTCGGTTAATGCCATTCCACTGAGAGTATTTAACGTTCGACGTTGAAGGGGACAATATTTCGAGTTTCAAGTCGTATGACTTTTGGTAAAAGTCTTGTGCTTGCTTTAACTTCTTTTGGAAGAGAAAATTTCTACCATAGTTATAATAATAACTGCTTTTTTGACCAGTAGGCTCTGGAGTTAGCTCAATGGCAAACTCTAAAACTTCTTTAGCTCTTTGATACTTGCCAATATGGCTGTATACAATGCCGCTATTATTGTAGGTGTTAGCTCTTTCTTTAATCGATAAGTCATCCGTTAACTGTTCTAGAATTGCAATAGACTTTTCGAAAGCTGTTGGTGCTAAATCGTGACGATTGAGTTGTCTTAGGTTATCACCGTACTCGCCATACATTTGCCCTAGAATGTATGAGGGGTTCCCCTGATCATACTCTTCTCTTAGCTTTATTGCCGTTTCTAATATCTTCAGGCTTTTGTCATAGTCACTACGGTTCCTAAATACACGTTGTAACATATGCAGTAAACGAGCTTTCACTTTATTATTTAATTCATCGGTTGCTATTAGATCATAGACTCTTTGTTCTAGCGCTTCTTTAACAGTAATTTCTCTGCCTTGAAAAAACTCAGGATCAGCTGACTCGATTAATTTTGAAAAATAATTAGCTGTTTGATTGGCAATTTCAGCTTGAGTTTGAGCTTCTTGCTTTTCTTTTTCTAATTGCAAGTTGTTAAAATATTGCATAGAGAAAAGCCCGGCTAGAGCAACAGCCATTACTCCCGCTAACATGCTTTGCCATAAGTTACGCTTAATAAACTTCGAAGCTAAATAAAGTTTAGAAATAGGGCTGGCTGAAACTGGTTTATTGTTAAGCAGGTTATCTAAATCATCTACAAACAGCTTTACACTTTCATAGCGATTTTCTGGTTCTTTGCGTAAGGCTTTTAAAAGAATGTTATCTAAGTCTTTTACTAGCGAGCTATTGATAAGCTTTTTATCGATAACGCGATTTGTATCTTGTCGTTTTAAGCTGGCACTTAGTTTAACTGGCGAAGTTTCGCAGATAGTGCGTTCAATCTCGGCAGAGCTAGTGCTGTTGATAACGATTGGAGCTGCGCCAACAATTAATTCATACAATAAAGCCCCTAAGCTGTATATATCGCTTAATAATGCAATGTCTTCGCCTTTAACCTGCTCTGGACTTGCATACTCAGGCGTCATTATAGGATTTACGCTAAGAAGAAAATATTATCACTAAATAAAAAAACGGGCTAAAAAGCCCGTTTTTTAATAATCAAATTTGATTATTTTGCAGCTGCTACTCTCTTACGAGCTAGCTCATCCGCGATAACGTTAGTAGGGCGTTGCTCTGAGTCTGAAGCTTCAAATACTTCAGTAAGAGTGCCGTAGATTTCGTCTACTTTTTCTAGCGCTTTTGCTTGGTCATAGTTATCTTCGAAGTTAACGTTAATAATACCACCAGCGTTGATCACATAATCAGGAGCATAAAGAATACCGCGTTGCATTAGGATATCGCCGTGGCGATCTTCTGCTAATTGGTTATTCGCTGCGCCAGCAATAATTTTAGTGTCTAAACGTTTCAAGGTATTGTCATTAACCGTTGCACCTAGAGCACATGGTGCATAGATGTCTACGCTTTGCTCATAGATTTCGTTAATGCCAACCGCTGTTGCGCCTAGGTTTTCTACTACGCGATCAACGTTGTCTTGGTTGATATCAGTTACGATTAACTCAGCGCCTTCTTTACGAAGGTGTTCACATAAGTAGTAACCAACGTGTCCTAAACCTTGCACAGAGATTTTTAAGCCTTCTAAGTCGTCACGACCTAGTTTGTGCTTAGCGGCTGCTTTGATACCTTTGTAAACGCCATAAGCAGTAACAGGAGATGGATCGCCAGACTTACCTTCAAGACCTAAAACGTGGTTAGTTTCTTTATTCACGATTGCCATGTCTTTAGGGTTAATACCAACGTCTTCAGCAGTGATATATTTACCGCTTAACTTATCAACGAAGCGACCAAATGCGCGGAATAATTCTTCAGACTTCATGGTTTTAGAATTACCAATGATTACTGATTTACCGCCGCCCATTTTTAGGCCAGCCATTGCGTTTTTGTAAGTCATACCGCGTGATAAACGTAATGCGTCAATTAAAGCGCCTTCGTCAGAGTTATAATCCCACATACGACAACCGCCAACTGCTGGGCCAAGGTTGGTATTGTGAACGCAAATAATTGCTTTTAAACCAGACTCAACATCGCGACAGAAAACGATTTGTTCGTGATCGTCGTATGCTCTTAGGTTAAAAACTGCCATATTATTCTCCTCATTAAGAGATCAGTTTTTCTCGTCACTCTTTAAAAAAATAAAACTGTTGTTTACAACAAAAATAGGGCTACAAAAAGTAGCCCAAAATAGAGTTTACTTAGCCTAGGTCGAATGTAATGCCTTGAGCTAGAGTAGGGGTGTCGCCCCAGAAGATAGTGTTGGTTTGACGACGCATGTATGCTTTCCAAGCGTCAGAGCCAGCTTCACGACCGCCACCAGTTTCTTTTTCGCCACCGAATGCGCCACCGATTTCAGCACCTGAAGTACCGATGTTTACGTTAGCGATACCACAGTCAGAACCTACTGAAGATAAGAATTTTTCAGCGTTTGGTACGTGGTTAGTGAAGATTGCAGAAGAAAGACCAGCTTTCGAGTGGTTTTGAATCGCGATAGCTTCGTCGATTGTATCGAACGGCATTACGTATAAAATCGCTGCGAAAGTTTCAGACTGAACAACGTCCCAATGATTTTCTGCTTTGATGATAGTTGGCTCGATAAAGTGACCAGGACCATCGATACGGTTACCACCGAATAATACTTCACCGCCAGCGGCTTTAGCTGCTGCAACTGAAGCTTCAAAGTTTTGAACTGCTTGCTCGTCAATTAATGGACCCATTAAAGTTTCAGTATCTAATGGGTTACCAATTTTAACTTGGCCATAACCTTTAACGATAGCGTTAACCACTTCGTCCATACGGCTACGGTGAACGATTAAACGACGAGTAGTCGTACAACGTTGACCGCCAGTACCTACTGAACCGAAAACGATTGAAGGAACGGCTAAGTTTAAGTCTGCAGACTCGTCAACGATTAGTGCGTTGTTACCTGAAAGCTCTAATAAGCATTTGCCCATACGCTCAGCAACTTTAACACCGACCATACGACCAACAACGCTAGAACCGGTGAAAGACATTTTCTTAACACGGTGGTCTTCGATGAATTTGTTCGCTAGTTTGTTTTCATCAGAATCGATGAATAAACCAAAGATACCTTTAAGGCCTTCAGCTTCTAAAACTTGGTTACAGATGTTTTGAACAGCGATTGCGCACAATGGAGTTTTTGGAGAAGGTTTCCAAACGGTAGTGTTACCACAAATTGCTGCGATGAAAGCATTCCAAGACCAAACCGCTACAGGGAAGTTGAACGCAGACATTACGCCAGTGATACCAAGCGGGTGCCACTGCTCGTACATACGGTGATCTGGACGCTCAGAGTGCATGGTTTTACCGTAAAGCATACGGCCTTGACCTACGGCGAAATCAGCCATGTCGATCATCTCTTGAACTTCACCATCGCCTTCAGCTTTGATTTTTCCCATTTCAGCAGCTACTAAGCTACCTAATGCGTCTTTGTGTTTTCTAAGAGCATCACCCATCTTGCGAACCAACTCACCACGTAATGGAGCTGGAACACGACGCCATTCTGCGAAAGCTTCTTCCGCTTCAGCCATTACTTTGTCGTAATCAGCTTCTGATGATGCGTAAACTTTAGCGATTAATTCGCCAGTAGCAGGGTTATAAGATTCAATAATGCCTGCGTCTTGAGTGTCAGTGTAGCCTTCGCCCCAGCTTGCAGATTGATTGATGTCTTCGATACCAAGCTCTTTTAAGAAATCCATAGAAAACCTCTAAAATTGATTAAAGTAGGGCAAACGGTCGATAAGATGCCTAAAGTTGGCTAGCCTATGCCCTGAAGTTATTTGCGGCGCTACCATACCACCAGATGTGCATTTTCGCCAGTGAAATTTGGCATTTCTGCCTAAGAAATAAGCAGTTTGAACGGTGGTCAGACAAGTGGTTTAGATAAGCTATTGAAGCAGTGTTGATGGATTAGGAAAAGTAATTAATTGAGTTATATAACATCGTCATTCCGCGAAAGCGGGAATCTATATAGTTAGATGTTTCTTGAGTATTTAATAGATTCAAAGAGTATTTTTCGCTTCTCAGCGAGTTACTTTTGCAAACTTGCAAAAGTAACCACAAAATTGCATGGAGCAATTTTGAATGGCAAAGCCAGCCCGTAGGGTGAAATACAAGGAGGTATTTCATAAAAGATGTTTTCCCGAATAGCCAAGGGTCTAGACCCTATTTAGGTTTTCTTCGAAAACTGCCTTCATAAATTCAAAGTATCTTAACGCACCATGAAGTACAGCACTTCCCTGTACCGAATTTCATTATTGCCGTCGTCCTGACGGCAATTGCTAATACTTTTCTTTTATTCATAAATATAAGGAGGTTAAGAGCAGGAGCCGAATTATCGTGCGTCATCCTGCGGCGTGACCGCAGGATCCAGTTAGTGGGACGCGCCTTAGCTTACAGAAGAGATGTGTTGAGCTATAACTTCGTATTAATAAAAAATCACAAGTTATTAGATATTTGCAAAAATGAGAAATATAACTGCAAAGCTTCCTATTGCAACCACAAAGAAAATTAGTGTGTCTTTTAATCCAATATATTGAATTTCAAAAGGACCAAATATCTTTTTTGTTCTAACTTTTGTTGACCGTTTTTCGTAGTTCTTCGATGTTTTTTTCTTATAAGTGTCCACACATAAAAGAACTAGAATTAGAATGGCTAAAACGCTAATTAAAGGGTTTTGAAAAGTAACTAAGTAGGTCACACCTTTGGATAGGCTTTCAAAAACCTCATTATAACTGGGTGGAGTCACTAAAACTCCCACCAGCAGGTTTGCCACCATTCTAGAAACTCATCAAAATCGATATGGCCATCGTTATTTTCGTCAATAATGGCGAAGCCGCGTTTGGCTTGTTCTTCGGTAGAGTTCGGGCTTATAACTTTTAGTAGTTTTTCAAATTCATCGACGTCAATTTCGCCGTTGCCGTCGCGGTCAAAAAAGTCGAAATTTTCTTTTACTTGATTACGGTGTTCGTCCGTTAATGGTTTCATTTTTATTCTCTTTGCTTGGTGTTGTTTAACTTAAAGTATTTTCGTCTAAGCGGTAACGTACACGACGTTCTTCTAAATAGTCAATGACAGTTTTGCAACAATCTGCGTGGCCACCAATATGTTCAGGTGCGAATACGCCTTTCTTATCAAATTTTTCTTTTAATAAAAGTTGCGCGACAGCGGTTGCTGTAAAACCAGTGGTTCTAGCCATTGAAGTTTCGTGTTTGACTTTATCATACTCGTCATAAAGCTCGTAAATGTATTCTTTTTCTTTACCGCCTTCTTGTCCACGAATGGTAACGCGCATGACAGTAAACTCTTCTTCTTTAGGCTTTAATTTCCATTCGTTAATTAAAATATTCGAAGTGAATTCTAATGGGGAAATCTCCATACCATTTATTTGAATCGGTTCTTCGTTAAAAAAGCCACTGGCGCGGAGCGTTCGAATCGACTCTACATGCCCTGGATAGCGCAAGGTCTTTTCTTTCATGTTCGGAATATCTTTCATAGTGAACATTAAACTGCGTAACCCATCGGTATTAAAGGCTTCTAGCGTGCCAATTTTATCGAAGTTTACCAACTCACGATCACTTAATGCTTCACGCGTCACCATACGGCCATGAGCAATAAAGCGAGCGGGGCGGGTGTATTCTTCAATCACATCAATGGGAGAGAAAGGAGCCTTGTATTCAAAAGGTTGACGTCTCTCTTTTGGCAAGCCACCGACTAAACACTCAAAAAACTCAACCTCCATCCGAGTGTTGTGGAAACCTAAGAAGATATTGTCCATTCCGGGAGCAACACCACAATCAATTACCGCTGTAACATTATGTTTTTTTGCTAAATAATCCAGTTCAAGGCAGTTTTCTGGGGCGAACGATATATCCACCACATCTTTACCCGACTCAATGATGTTCTTTAGAGTTTGGAATCCTAAATGCCCAGGAACGCCACAAACGACCATATCAAACGGCTCGATTGCGGTTTTCAGTGCATCGATATCGGTGCTATCTAGTTCAATAGTATTGAGTTGCGGTTGACGTTTTTTTAATAGCTGTAATGTGGTTTTGCTAATATCGGCAACGGTTACGTCATGTTTTTCTGATAGGTCGCGGGCCATAACGCTACCAACCATACCTGCGCCTAAAACAATAATATTACTCATTAAGAATCCTTGTTACTCGGTTCGTTATTGGCTTGTTTTTCTATTAAAGCTTGCTCAGCTTCCAAAGCTTCTTGCTCTTCTAAAGTCGCCTGATAGGGGGTTACTTTGATCAGAATGCCCATAGTTGGGTTATCAAAATAGTTTAATTTGTTAATCTTTATCTTGCGGTTTTCTTCTAATAGAAAATAGCCAGCTAATTGATCTGGCATTTGCTCATCAGTTTCTTCAATAATTACAGAAGGATCTGCTGCTCTAAAACCGCTAATTAGGGCTTCAACTAATAAACCTTGATTGCGACTAAAACGAATATTCCCGATAAAATCTAACAGACCCGCCTTTTCAGGATCGTCAGCGGCTCTAAAGGACATCCAAGGTGTATCTTCTTTATCTGTTAGAGGTTGGCGCCAACCAAGGTGTAACAGTGGACGCATATTGGCGCTTGAGCGTAACCGTCTAAAAACGCCTTCTAATTTTCGCTCAGAGCGTTGTAAGTTTTGATAGCCTGAGGGCAAGGAAATAGGACTGTTTAAAGTATAAGTTTGCCCTGATACCGAGTTATCTTCTTTGGCCAAATAATTAAACTGTCCAGTCGCATCTAGACGCTTAAAAAACACCAGCTCAACGTCGAATATAGTCTGCGCCTGCGAAGCTAGGCTTGAAATAAGCAAGCTAGCAGTGATTACAAAATATGAAATAATTCTTGTCATAGTATTATTAGTACCCATTTGGAACAGAAAGTTTAGCACGACCATTGAAAATAGGTAGTCTTGACATTTTCAAAATCAGTTCGATATTTTCTCAACCACCAAACGGATCATCTTCAATAATGGCTCTAACTCTTCTTCTTCAGTTAGGATTTTTAGGATGACGTTGTTTTCAAAGCGATATAGAGCCGGGTTCATTTGGATCAAGCCAATTAGTTTTGCTGGATCGACTTTGGTGTCTTGGCTGAAGGCTATTCTGACACCCGAACGGACTAAATCAATTTTTGAAATCCCTAAATTGGCAACTTCTAGAGTAAGCAAGCTAATTTCAAAAAGATTTTTTAGTGAGTCAGGTAATAAGCCAAAGCGATCGATAAACTCGACTTGCAAGCCATCTAATTGATCTTTGCTTTTCGCGTTAGCAATACGTTTATATAAAGATAAACGAGTCGCTACATCACCGACGTAATCGTCTGGAATTAAAGCGGCTACACCAAGCTCAATTTCAGTTTTATGCTTTAGCGACTGCTGTAAACTAGGTTCTTTACCATCTTTTAAGGCTTCTACTGCAGACTCGAGCATATCCATATACAAGTTAAAGCCTACCGCTTGCATTTGGCCGGATTGCTCATCACCGAGTAACTCACCCGCGCCGCGAATTTCTAAATCATGAGTGGCTAAGGTAAAGCCTGCGCCGAGATCTTCTAATTGAGATATAGCTTCTAAACGTTTTTCGGCGTCTTTGGTCACTTTTCGCTCGGCGGGAGTTAGCATATATGCATAAGCTTGATGGTGTGAACGTCCCACACGCCCGCGAAGTTGATGTAATTGAGCAAGACCAAATTTATCGGCACGCTCGATAATCATGGTATTGGCATTGGGATTATCAATACCAGTTTCGACAATGGTAGTACAAACTAAAACATTGAATCGTTGATGATAAAAATCTCGCATCACTTGTTCTAGTTGGGTTTCACGCATCTGGCCATGGGCAAATTGAATACGCGCTTCAGGCAATAGCTCTTGTAGCTCATTGGCGGTCCGCTCAATGGATTCTACTGAGTTATGTAGGAAATAGACCTGTCCTCCACGCAAAGTTTCCCTTAAAATGGCTTCTCTAATGAGTGGCTTGTTGTATTCGCGAACAAAAGTTTTTACCGAAAGTCGTTTTGCTGGTGGTGTGGCTATAATAGATAGATCGCGCATTCCTGACATGGACATATTTAGCGTTCGAGGAATTGGTGTTGCGGTTAAGGTTAAAATATCCACATCTGAGCGGTACTTTTTTAACTGTTCTTTTTGACGTACGCCAAATCGATGTTCTTCATCAATAATTAAAAGCCCAAGCCGTTTAAACTTAATATCGCCCTGAATTAATTTATGAGTTCCAACCACTATATCTACAGTTCCCGCGGTTAATCCCGCCAACGTCTCTTTAGTTTCTTTAGCCGTGGCAAAGCGCGAAAGCTGGGCGACTTTAATTGGCCACTCTGCGAAACGATCGGAGAAAGTTTCGAAATGTTGTTGCGCGAGCAAAGTGGTAGGCACTAAAACTGCTACTTGTTTACCAGCTTGAGCGGCAATATAAGCTGCACGCAGAGCCACTTCTGTTTTACCAAAACCAACATCACCGCAAACCAATCTATCCATAGGCTGTGGTGAGGTCATGTCGCGAATAATGGAGTTGATACTAGTGGTTTGATCGGCGGTTTCTTCAAAGCGAAACTCTGCAGCAAAGCGATGGTAATCGGCTTCATCTAAAGCGTAACTAATACCTTCTTTAGCAGCGCGGCGAGCGTAAATGTCCAATAATTCTGCAGCTACATCGCGAGCTTTTTCAGCAGCTTTTTGCTTGGCTTTATCCCAAGTATCAGTGCCCAGTTTATGCCAAGGCGCTAATTCAGGGTTTGAACCAGAGTAACGGCTAATTAGATGGAGTGACTGAACTGGCAAGTAAAATTTGTCGCCACCTGAGTATTCGAGCATTAAGTATTCAGCTTCAATATCGCCAGAATTAAGCTTCGTCATGCCGCGGTAGCGACCAATACCTTGCTCATAATGGACGACTGGATCGCCTTCTTTTAACTCTGCCAAGTTGCGAATAACATCTTCTGCTTGCGGACTGGCTTTGGCATCGCGGCGACGCTTTTGTAGAACCTGTTCACCGAATAGTTCTTCTTCAGTGATGATGGCGATTTTGTCAAAGGCAAAGCCTTGATGAAGAGGAGCAATTCCGATGGCTACGGCATTTTCTTCTAATTCGCTGAGCTCAGAAAGTGTTTCAATATTGCAGCTACTAATTTTATGACGAGCCAATAAATCTTTTAAAGCTTCTCGACGACCAGCCGATTCACTGGCGATAAAGGTTTGACCTTGCCAGTGAGACAAAAAGTTTCGCAATTTACTCAGTGGATCTTCGGCTTTGTGTTCAATCGTTAACGCAGGAATTGGCGCGGTTACAAAATCACTATTGGCTTCAGTTGGCTCAAGATGAATCCGAAGCGATTGTTTTAAATTATGATTGAGCTCTTCAGTGGTTAGGTATAATTTTTCAGGCGCAAGAATAGGGCGCTCTACATCGTGGCGGCGTTGTTCATAACGTTCTTTAATTTCATGCCAAAAATTGTTTAGCTTTGCGCCATAATCACTAATGCTAAGATAAAAAGTTTGCTCAGGTAAATAATCAAAAAAGCTGTTTAACTCTTTGAAATATAATGGCAAATAATATTCAATTCCTGCAGGAGTCGCGCCATTGGAAACTTCTTGGTAGATCCAAACGTTTTTTAGATTAACATCGAATTCTGCACGAAAACTTTCTCTGAAATGAGTAATGGCTTTGTCATCGGTTGGAAATTCTTTTGCGGGTAGTAATTCAAAGTTTCCAATTTTTTCATCAGATAATTGTGACTCGGGATCAAAGTATCGAATCGAATCAATTTCATCATCGAAAAAGTCAATTCTCAATGGTTTATCCGAGCCCATTGGAAATAAATCTAGGATAGAACCTCGAACCGCAAATTCACCATGAGAAAATACTTGGTTAACATTCTGATAACCATTTTGTTCGAATAGTGATCTAACTTCGTGCATATCTAAAGCTTGCCCTGTATGCAACATTAGACTGTTTTTCTCGATATATTCCTTTGGCGCGACTTTTAATAAAAGACTATTAATAGTGATTAAAACAATGCCTTGTTTAAGTCGTGGTAATTGATACAGGCTTAATAAGCGCTGAGAGATAATATCTTGATGAGGTGAAAAATTATCGTAAGGTAATGTTTCCCAATCAGGAAAAACTAATAGTGGAATTTCGCTCTCTTGTGAGTCTAAGTTTTGCGACTCCAAAAAAAAGCGAATTTCTTTTTCCAGTACCCACAAATCTTGGGCATCATCTAGCACCACAACCAATGGGCTTTTTTGAGCTTTCGCGAGTTGACTAATAGCTAACGCCCGACTAGAACCACTTAATCCTCGCCAATAATTAACGAATTGATTTTTAGCTTTTAATTCTGGAATGGGTAAGGTTAATTCAGGCAACATTGATTGGATTTAATTTAGAATCTTTTTAGCGGTGAATTATAGCTTAGTTAAAGCTGACATAATAGTTAGTCTCTGTGGTACTAAATGTTTTCTCTAAATTTTAATAACTTAACTCACAAATAACCTTGTGAAACAAGCAATATGATTTAAAGTTAAAATAACTAATCCGAATGCGCTGATATCCATACTTTATATCCATTGAAAAGCTTTATGATAGGAGTATTATTTTTAGTGGTTTTATATTGAATGCTATTTATTGATTAGTAGGAGTTATCCATGGATATGCTCGACCCTGTATTTTTAGCCCGAATACAATTTGCTTTCACGATTGCTTTTCACATCATCTTCCCTGGCCTTTCAATTGGCCTCGCTGCTTACCTAGCGGTACTCGAAGCTTTATGGCTTAAGACAAAAAATGATATTTACCTTTCTGCCTTTAAATATTGGATAAAAATATTTTCTTTGATTTTTGGTATGGGGGTAGTCTCTGGAATTGTCATGAGCTACCAGTTTGGAACCAATTGGAGTGTGTTTTCTGATAAAACAGGTCCAATTCTTGGTCCTTTAATGGGTTATGAGGTGTTATCAGCGTTTTTCCTTGAGGCAGGCTTCTTAGGCGTGATGCTGTTTGGTATGAATAAAGTTGGTAAAAAACTGCATTTCTTTGCTACTTTAATGGTGGCCATTGGAACACTATCATCGGCTTTTTGGATCTTGAGTGTTAATAGCTGGATGCAGACCCCAACAGGATATGAGATCAATGAAGTAGGGCAGTTTGTTGCAAAGGATTGGTTTGAGGTGGTGTTTAACCCATCTTTTCCTTATCGATTAACCCATATGGTAATAGCAGCTTTTTTAAGCACAGCATTTTTAGTGGGCGGTACTGCCGCTTGGCATTTGCTGAAGGATAAAACCAATCCTATTGCGCGCTTAATGTTTTCAATGGCTATGTGGATGGCGACTATAGTAGCGCCTATCCAAGTTTTGGTTGGTGATTTGCATGGTTTAAACACTTATAAGCATCAACCAGCGAAAGTGGCGGCTATGGAGGGTAACTTCGATACACAAAAAGGAGCGCCTTTAATCTTATTTGGTATAGCCAATGAAGACGAGGAAAAAATGGAGTACACCATCGAAATTCCCAAGCTTACCAGTTTGATAATTACCCATGATTTAGATGGAGAATTAGTAGGGTTAAAAGAATGGCCTAAGGATGAAAGGCCTCCTGTTAATATGGTTTTTTGGAGCTTTAGAATTATGGTTGCTATTGGTGTAGGTATGGTTCTAATTGGTTTCTTTAGTCTGTATTTACGCTTTAGAAAGCGGCTGTATGATAGCAATCTGTTAAAAAGAGCAGCTTTGATTTTCACTCCTGCAGGAGTAGTCGCCACCATCGCAGGATGGATCGTCACGGAAGTAGGCCGACAACCTTACACAGTTTATGGGTTATTAAAAACAGCTGATTCAGCATCTCCTTTGGAGCTTCCTGCGGTAGCCACTTCTTTAGCATTATTTATTATTGTCTACTTGCTAGTTTTTGGAGCAGGAATTTATTATTGCTTAAAACTTATGAAACGAACGCCTAAGTTAGAAGAGAGAGATGTTAAAACTGGCATACCACGTCGTGCTGCAGGAATAACACCAATAGCTGCTTTGAAAACTCAAGATGGAGGTAAAGGCGATGATTGATTATGCCATGATTTGGGCTGGTTTGATTGCTTTCGCGGTATTAGCTTACATCATTTTAGATGGGTTCGATTTAGGTATTGGAATCCTATTTCCTTTGATAAAAAGTACCACTGACAAAGAAACGGCGATGAATACGATTGCTCCAGTTTGGGATGGTAATGAAACTTGGTTGGTTTTGGGTGGTGGCGGACTTTTTGCAGTTTTTCCATTAGCTTATTCGGTAATATTACCTGCCCTTTATATGCCGATTATTTTAATGCTGTTAGGTTTGATTTTCCGCGGTGTGGCCTTCGAATTCCACTGGCGAGCTAGTGCCAAAAAGCAAAAGTTATGGGACTTAGGGTTTCATTTAGGTTCGTTAGTGGCGACTTTATGCCAAGGAATTGCATTGGGTGCTTTGGTGCAAGGAATTACGGTTGTTGACAGAGCTTATGCTGGTGGCTGGTGGGATTGGCTGACTCCATTTAGTGTTTGCGTCGGACTGGCATTAGTCTTTGGTTACTCTTTATTGGGTGCAACTTGGTTATATTTAAAAACCGAAGGGAACTTGCAACGATTTGCACACAAAGTTGCCACTACGGTTGCTTATTTAACCCTGCTGAGTATCGGTGCCATCAGTTTGTGGATGCTTTTTATTGAGCAACAATATTTAGAACGGTGGTTTTCAAAGCCTAACGTTTATTTCTTGATCTGTGTGCCCGCGTTAGTTTTGGCTTTGGGCTTGGGATTGATAACAAGCTTGAGAAAGCAAAATGAAATCGCTCCATTTTTGTTATCAATAAGCTTGTTCATTCTAAGTTATATAGGTTTGATTATTAGTTTTTACCCTAATTTAGTTCCGCCTTCGATGACTATTTGGCAAGCTGCTGCCCCAGAGAATAGCTTAAAGTTTCTTTTAATAGGCTCGCTGATTTTGTTACCCATCATTATTGCATACACTAGTTATTCGTATTGGGTTTTTCGTGGCAAAGTTAAAGAAAATGAGGCTTACCATTAATGACAAAAGTAGTAGAGAAACTTCAAAAGAGCCAGGGTTTGAAAAAGGGCTTATGGTTTATAGGCTTATGGCTTGCTGGTGTTTTAGTTCTTAGTATCATTGGTGGCGTTATAAGATTATTTCTTTCATAAATTACAAGGGACATTCCTTTGGATTGTTTGCACTTAATCGGCTTTCTCGCTATGGTTAGATTAGTATAAAAATTAAGCGTCTAGCGCTATCAACATACGGAGAGAATCATGAGCGTTAACCCAACTACCGATTCGAGGATGCATTTCAAACATGCTAATGATTTTGCGATTAATAAGTCGTTATTTATTGCTGCCTGGAAGGTCTGGTTTAAACGCTTCTCTGCGAAACACACTAGTAGCTCTTCTCTTAATTGGAAAATTGGTAAAATGCCTATTGGTGCGAGTGACGAGGCTTTAAGTGATTTGATCCGTCAAGATAAGCGCTTTAGTTTAGAAGTATTGGCACGGATGATGGTACCTTGGACATTTCGCAATGAGTGCCAAATTGATGATGGTTTTTTACGCGATTATAAGGTGTTGTTTGAGCTAAGCAGTATGACCGATGAGCACGATCAAGAGTTAATGGCTGCAAATCTATCTGCGAGCGCTTTGCAAATTTGGGATGCTATGAGCTTTGCAGAACAAGATGATTACATGGCTTATGCCGAAGCTCGAATTCAAGCAGATATTGAAGTTCGTTCAAAGGATCCGGTAGTGTTGGATGATCAAGGTATTGAGTTAATTGGTGAAGATACTTATCCGCCTTATATCCCGAATAAAGATGCTGATGATATTGAATTTGTTCGAGCGTTAGTGGCTTGGATCCAGGATGCTCCTTTTCAAGCCTACTATTTGAAACAGCCAGCTGGCGATACGGTGGCAGGGTGGGATAAACGACTTTTGGCATTCTTTTGGCCTAAACCTCGAATTGGTTATAGCTTACATCATGCGACTCTAAACCCTCTTTATTATCGTGCCAATGAATTGGCTAAAACCTTGGATAAAGGTGAGAGCTGGGATCAGGAATGGCGTGACATGGCGGTTAAAACAGCCAATGAACTGTTTCAAATTAGCGGCACTCCACAAAACGATGTTACTATCGAAAATGTTAAGGCAGTGATACAAGCTGCAGTGAACGGTGATGAAACATCTAACGCTAAGATGAATTCAGGCTGGTCTTATTTGGCTTCTGTTTGCACAGATCATCTTAATGGCCAAGTAGGGCGATTGCCAATGGCTACATGGAATAGTCGAATCGCTTCTAGTGTCATCTCACGATTAGATTTCTTATTGTGCGAATCTGGTTTAGAGCAATTAGAAGAGCGTTTCTCTGGTGTTGGCACAATACCGGGTTGGGGTGGCACTCGTCCTAGACAGTACAGTTTAGATTGGCCTAATGGTTATCGTAGTTGGAAAACACAAGTCAGTGCTAGTCGATTGGTTGGTCAAATAGCTTATATTTTAAACAATGATGAACTAGACAATGGTTCTCGTCGTTATCCTCAGATGCCATTAGCTACAGGCGGTACAGGTGATTGGACTGTTAGAGGTGTCCAAGGAGTTTTGTTTGGGGATGGTTATTAATTGAAAAGCTTGCCTGCTTTTAATAAGCAGATAAGTTTAAACGATCCGCAATATAGCGCTTCATATCCATGCCTAAACTGCCATCTGGCAAAGAGCCAGCGATTTTGTAGTGATTACCAGATTTATCGTAATTTTCTTCTTTTAAGTCTAGTACTATCGGCGAGCGCATCTTGCCAAACTTGTCGTAGATTAGCTCTACTTTGGGAGTAAGTTTTGCTTCGGAGTCGGTTGCGATGACCATCGCTACTTCACCATTAGTCATTTTCACCATTGAGCCAGCAGGGTAGATCCCAACCATTTTGATAAAGGCTTTAGCTACCTTGGCATCAAATTGAGCTCCTGCTTCTTCATAAATTGCTTTCAAAGCTAAACGAGGAGAAATTGATCTCAGATGTGATATTTCATGAGTCATGTCGTCATAGGCATCAACAACAGAGACTATACGAGTGAATATTGATAATGGTCGGTTTCTGAGTTTTGCTGGATAGCCTTGACCATCAGGTCTTTGGTGATGATTTAAAGCCACTTCTTTGATGATAGGCTCTAAACTTTTATCAGCGTTTAATAATTCAAAACCCAAGCTAGTATGTTTTTCCATAACGCGTTTTTCAGCATCAGTGAATTGAGTGCGTTTTTCTAAAATTTCTTCAGGGATACGAGTCTTACCAATATCATGTAGCATGGCTGCAGTGCCCAGTTTTTCCAATTCACCACGATGCATGCCAATGTAATGACCTAAAGCAATCGAAAGTACAGAGACCCTAATACTATGATTAGCTTCAACATTTGAAGTTTCTTGAATTCTGGTTAACCAAAATAGGGCATTAGCGTTAGAAACAATACTAGTTATACACTTATTAACTATAGACTGAGTTTCTTTGATGTTTATCCGACGATTATTTTTTGCGCTATTGAATACTTGCTTCATATGACGGCAAGCTTCTAAATAAACATTGTGAGCTCGTGCAAGCTCATTGTTTAATTCGGTTTTTGGCTGTAAACCCCTAATTTTACGAGTAAATGCTTTTTTGGAAACTAGAGGTGGTGTGAAACTACTTGTGTTGGTTTTTTGTTGACCATAGTTAGTACTATAGTCATGTTCGATGTAGACAAATTTACAGTGTTTTTGTAAAACTTCTATTTCGAAATCATCACTGATTTCCAAGCCTTGCAATGGAAAGGGTAGATCAGTCCATGGACGATCTAGCTCGACCACATTCATACCTATTTCTAAGGCACCGACTGAAATTTTAGTTTTAACTAACACAAATACCCTATTTGTTAACCAACACTACACCAATCTGATAACTGTATCACAAAAGCTACAATTAAGAAAAGTTTAATGTTGATGCAAATTTGCCTTAAAATCATTCAGTTAGCGTAAATTATTGAAATACTTAAATTATTTGTGTCAAAAAATTTTACAGTAAAGTGCCGAGTGAAAACAAAATAACATTATGATTAGATTAAAGTTTTTTTTAGGGAGTCTTTTTAACTTTTATAGCTAAGTCCATAGTGGAATAGACTATTGAATGGCTGTATTTGCCAATTATTGATTATTGGCATGGATGTCTCTAATAATTGTCGCTCTGGCGTGCTTAGATCTGGATGCCATAAATCGGTGATCAGAACAACTCTAGTTTCATCAGAGTTATTCCAAGCTTCATGTAGGAAAGAGTCATCAAAAAGAAGTGGTTTCCCCTCCGTCCAATGTTTCTTTATTCCACCAACATTAATTCCTAGATCTCCTTCAGGAATAATAATGGGTAAGTGTAGTGTTAGTTTTAAATTAGATAAACCATAATGAGGCTGAATATGTGTTCCTGGCTTTAAAATGGATAGCATTATTTCAGGAGCATGCGGAGGACACTGAGCTAATGGTAATGAGTTAATATATGCTAATAAAGAGGGATGTTCATTAATATTTAATATATCGTTCTTTTTTGAAAAACTAATTGAACTCCAACTAGGGTTATTTCTCAAATTTTCAAGTGAGGTATTGGACTTATGGTCAGATTCAAAATAGGGAGATGCAATATTATTTTCTAATATATTTATTACTTCCGCTTTTATAGCATTGATGTCAATATTATTGGGCAAATTTTCTATATAATGCCAAGGTTTGCTTGCAATATTAGGATAGTACAAAAATGTAGGTTTTTGTAATTCATTGGGAATATCTTTTGTAGATTCTTTGATATTAAAGATATTTGTTGAAAACTTTTTAAATCGGTCTATTTTCGAAGCATGTTCTAAACTAGAGAGTTGCTTTGATAAGTTTAATTTAAAATAATGTGAGCCTCGATTAAAGCGCTCAAAGTTTTCTCTAAAGAACTTAACATCATTAAGTTCTTTAAGCTTCGTTGCCAGCTTATTATACCAATTTATAGCTTTTTCTTGATTTATGTTTGTGTAAAGCTCACTAATTGCTAGTAATGCAGACAGATTGTTATCATCAATATTAACGATCGACTTTAATGTTTTAAGAAGGCTTTTATTATCCCCAGTTCGCTGATAAGCGGAGGCATATAAATTTAGTTGTACGATTGTTTCATCATCGTTATTCGCTTGAAAGTTTGCTAATGCTAATAATGCGTCTTTTACTTTACCCTTAATGATTAACTGATGAATAGCTTCAAATTTATCCATTGTTAGTATTTTTCTAACTTTATTGCAAAAGTAAACCTGGGATCAGTACAGGAGCGAGAAGGAGTCCTACCTGCATGAATAATATTGCTATCAAAGAGGACTAACCTACCAGGTATAGGGCTACTCACAAACTCTGCATCTCCTGATTCATTAAAAAAGAGGGTTTCACCCCCCCATTCTTTACTCCATTGTTTAGAAATAAACCATAATGCAGTCACTTCGGAATGTGCTTCATTGCAATCTCTATGACTAAATAAAAAATCCCCGAAGCTAACTTGATTACAATAATGCCTATATGGACGATACTTTTCTTTCCCTTGAGTAAAGTGTTCAACTGCACGAATGGTGGCTTTGTGTAATGGTGTGCTTTTATACTCATCCAGTGATAAATTTAGTGCCCAATGAGGTGTTTTGGCTGTCTCTGGTGTGGCTACCTCTTTTTTCATGAATGGCGCATTTCTAAAAGCGTTATCTAAAGCTAAAGATTCTTTCTTGCTTATTAAACCATCGTAAATAGAAATTTTTTTATCATCTATAGAATAAGAGCGAGTAGGGAGTATTTCCATCTCTATTTACCTTTCTAAATACTGTAATTTATTTTCAACCCCATCCCACTCTTCGGCATCTTCTGGGGCATCTTTCTTTTCGGTGATATTTGGCCAAATCTCTGCTAATTCTGCGTTTAATTCAACAAACTCTTCTTGCCCTGCGGGAATATCATCTTCTTCGAAAATGGCTTCGGCTGGGCATTCTGGCTCGCACAAGGCACAGTCAATACACTCGTCAGGATTAATTACTAAGAAATTAGGTCCTTCATAAAAGCAGTCCACGGGGCAGACTTCCACACAATCGGTGTGTTTACATTTAATACAGTTGTCAGTTACTACAAAGGCCATGATTTTTCCTAGAGCTTTTAATTAATGGTAGAACAGGCGCTATTTTAGCGATTCCTTGAGTTTATACAATAGATCCAAGGCTTGGCGCGGTGATAATTCATCGATTTCAATCGCTTTTAAGGCTTTTTCCACTTCCGACTCGCTAACCGTTTCTTCTGGGAATTGATTAATATCAATTTCAGGCATAGCTGCTTCATGAGTACCTTCGGACTCAAAGTGCGCCAATAAACTTTTAGCAGCTTGAATTACAGGCGAGGGAAGCCCTGCTAGTTGTCCTACTTGAATACCATAACTTTGGTTGGCCGCGCCATCATTAATTTTGTGTGAAAAAATCAAATTCGCACTACTGTTATCATGATGCTCTGTTGCGCCAAAATGCACGTTTTCCATATTTTCCCAACCTTCAGCTTGTTTGGTTAACTCAAAATAGTGAGTCGCAAATAGGGTGAAAGCATTAATTTTTTCATGGATATATTGAATGGTAGCAGAGGCTAAGGCGAGACCATCAAAAGTGGAAGTTCCACGACCAATTTCATCGAGCAAGATCAAGCTGTTTCGAGTTGCATTGTTCAAGATATTGGCGGTTTCTGACATTTCCACCATAAAAGTTGAACGGCCAGAAGCTAGATCATCTGATGCGCCAATTCTAGTAAAGATTCTATCCACAGTGCCAATCTGAGCGCTTTGTGCTGGAACGAAACAACCAATATGAGTCATCAACACAATCAAAGCGGTTTGGCGCATATAAGTTGATTTACCGCCCATATTAGGGCCAGTAATAATTAAACTGCGACGGGTTTGATTTAACGATAAGTTATTGGCAATGAAGGGTTCATCCAAGTGGTATTCGACAACCGGATGACGAGCTTGCTCAATGGATATGGAATTATCACTAATTAAACTAGGGCGATTAAACTCTAAGGATTCAGCGCGCTCAGCAAAGCAAGTTAGTAAGTCTAATTCTGCAATAGCACTTGCTGTGGATTGAATTTCAGGAACAAACTTTTGCAGTTCACAAATTAAATCGGCATAAATTTTCTTTTCTAAGGCTAAAGCTTTAGATTTGCTGGATAAAACTTTTTCTTCGTACTCTTTTAATTCTGGTGTAATAAAACGTTCATTATTTTTTAAAGTCTGACGACGAATATAATGTGCAGGCGCTTGCTCAGATTGGGCACGAGAAATTTCGATGTAAAAACCATGAACCTTGTTATAGCCTACTTTTAATGTGTTTAAACCTGTTTGTTCTTTTTCGGTTTGCTCAAGACGCAACATAAAGTCATTGGCATCAGAGGCAAGGTTTTTTAATTCGTCTAATTCAGAGTTAAAACCTTCTGCAATCATACCACCATCACGGATTACCATGGGTGGTTGTTCAATGATAGATCTAGTTAATAAATCTTGAAGACCGTTTAGCGTATGGATTTCTGAGTTTAGATTAACGGCAATGCTATTGTTTGTTATAAAGTCTTCTAAAGTTTCTGAAGCACGCAAACCATTCTCTAATCGTTTTAAATCACGAGGATTGGCACTGCCTAAAGCCAGTCTTGTTGAGATTCTTTCAATATCCGCAATGTCGCTTAAAATTTCTTGTAACTCAACAAAGTGGTGTTCGTTTTGTAATTGCCCAACTGCATCTAAACGTTGATTGATTTGGCTTCGAGCACGTAATGGCGCGTGTAACCATCGTTTTAACAAGCGCGCGCCCATTACTGTTTTGGTGGTATTTAATACTTCAAATAAAGTGTTTTGAGTGCCACCTTGTAAATTTTCTGTTAGCTCTAAATTTCTACGAGTTGCAGGATCAAGCGTTAACTGAGCATCGTCTTGTTGACGTTGTAGGGTTCGAATATGTGGCAGTGAATTTAGCTGTGTGTTTTTGGCATAAGTTAACACTGCGCCAGCGGCAGATACCGCCAAGTTAAAATCATCACAACCAAAAGAATCTAAATTTTTAACGTTAAAATGCTTTAAAAGATTGGCTAAATTTTGTTCATAATCAAAAGCAAAGTCAGGTTGCGATTTTATACTGGTTTCTAAGCTACCAATGATACTTTGCTGGGTATCACTGATAACCATTTCAGCAGGTTTCAAACGATAGAGTTCCGCTTGAAAAGCATTTTGATTATCAAACTCGGATAACCAAAAGCGACCAGATGCCATGTCAATACATGCTAAACCATACTTGTCGTATTTCTTATAAGCAGAACCAAGTAATTGGTCAGAATTAGCATCCAGTAGGTTTTCATCGTAGAGGGTACCAGGGGTAACAATCCGAACCACTTTCCGTTCAACTGGTCCTTTGCTAGTGGCAGGATCACCAATTTGTTCACAAATAGCGACAGATTCACCAAGTTTTACTAAGCGAGCTAAATAGCCATCAACTGCATGAAAGGGCACACCAGCCATTGGAATAGGCTCGCCTGCAGAAGCGCCACGCTTGGTTAGCGTTAAATCAAGAATCTCAGCCGCACGTTTAGCATCCTCATAAAACAACTCATAAAAATCGCCCATACGATAAAATAATAAATAATCTGGATGCTCGTTTTTTAGACGCCAGTATTGACGCATCATTGGAGTGTGATGTTGCAAAGCAGGATCATGTATATCGCTAGTTTGATCAGATTTCGCCATGAAGGAATTATTATATTATGATGCTATTTACTAAGTGGCTATAGCTTAACGGATCTAGCCGAAAACATAAATCATTTGCTACGGCATTTATGGAGTTCCTCTTGGACTTAAATACATCGCTGGAGATAATCGCGCAAAAATTAGTCGATAAAGGATTAATGGTGGTTACGGCCGAGTCCTGCACAGGCGGTATGATTTCAACTGCCTGTACCGATTTACCTGGAAGTTCGAAGTGGTTTGATAGAGCTTTTATTACTTACTCGAATGATGCCAAACATGAAATGCTGGGGGTTCCAATGGAGCTTATCGAAGCCGCTGGCGCTGTTTCTATGGACGTGGTCAAAAGTATGGCTAAAGGTGCTTACAACAGAGCTGGAAAGGGTAAGCGCATAGCGGTAGCGGTAAGCGGAGTTGCGGGGCCTGATGGTGGTACTGAAGATAAGCCTGTTGGCACGGTATGGTTTGGCTATGCTCATGCCTTAGGCGCGGGCGCACATAAATTGGTTTTTGGTGGAGATAGAGGACAGGTGCGACAGCAGGCAGTTGTTAAGGCTTTGGAACTGATTGATAGTTTGATAGTAGATTTTTAAATATTAACTTGTTCTATACTTGTTATATTGTCTTATAAAGTCACTTTACTCTTTGACCGGCCAATTATTAAGGGAAGTATCTTTAACTAATGAGCACTTATGTCGCTTATACTCAAAGTGTTGTCCTGTACTATCTAAAAACTCTAGCACTTCATTATTGCTTACGGATGTAATATAAATATTTTTAGGGAGATTTGTGCACCGAATGTTTTTTTGGAATTGACTGTGAACAATCAAGCGACTACCAATCGTATTTATTCCATCCGTTGCATATGCCATAAATGGTTTATAAACAAAGATGATAGATACTCCTAAGCCTATAAATATAACAAAGCTATGAAAGGATTGTTGACTCGTTGAATTGTTCTTTTTTGTAAATACTGATTTATATCCAACGTGAAGGTATAAAAAGAATAGTAAAACATTAATGATAATCAGCCAAAGAAAGACACTAGTTAATAGCGTAGAAGCTAATAAAGCGTTTTTAAAAAGAAATGGATCTTCAGGTATAAGAGCAGAAACATTACTCACGGATAAAAATGAAGCAAGAGAGCCTATAATTATTAATTGTGCAAATTGCACAGGTGGTTTTGTTAAAGATTTAAGGAAGCCCTTAATGACTGGGTTATAGCTACCGATAGTGGCAAGTAACAATACCGTTATAAGTTGAAATGCTAGTAGCTCTGCGATCACCTTTCCATTTGATAAAAAATAACTTCCCACAACTATTAATGAAATAAATAAAACGATCACTCCTAATCCATTTAATATCCAGTGTTTATTCATCGCTAGTAATTTACATGATTGGTTTGTATTGATAGCTAATAATAATTAAAAGCCTTCGTAATTGCGAAGGCTTTATTGCAGGTAGAGTGTGATTGCTTAATCTTCTTTTTTGAAATGCTTACCAACCACACTGACGGTCTTTATTTTGCTCGTCTAACCATGCTTTAAGTGGTGCATAGTATTCTAGTACAGCGGTGGCATCCATTTCTCTTTGACCAGTCATGGCTTCTAATGCATCTGGCCATGGACGTGAGGCACCCATTTCCAACATAGCATTTAACTTAGCGCCAGCTTCTTTGTCGCCGTAGAAAGAACAACGGTGAAGTGGACCTTCGTTGCCAGCCATTTTGCACATGTCTCGGAAGAATTGGAATTGCAAAATGTGTGCTAAGAAATAGCGTGAGTAAGGCGTATTACCAGGAATGTGGTATTTAGCACCAGGATCAAAATCATTTTCGCTACGCGCTACTGGCGGCTTTAAACCTTGATATTTTTCACGCAAATCCCACCAGCCTTGGTTGTAGTTTTCTGGCGTAATTTCACCATTGAAAACTTTCCAACGCCATTGGTCTACTAATAAACCAAATGGTAAGAAAGCAACTTTATCTAACGCTGAACGCATTAATAAAGCTACGTCTGCTGATGCATCTGGTTCTTCTTCAATTAAGCCAATTTGCTTTAGGTATTTTGGCGTAATGGATAGGGCAACCGTATCACCAATTGCTTCGTGGAAACCGTCATTTGCACTGTTTTTATAGTACAAAGGCTGATTCATGTAAGCACGTTGATAGTAGTTATGACCTAACTCGTGGTGTACGGTTTGGAAATCATCTGCGTTGATTTCTGTACACATTTTAATGCGGATGTCTTCTTTGTTATCCAAGTCCCAAGCTGAAGCGTGACATTGCACATCACGGTCGCGTGGCTTAACGAATAAAGAACGATCCCAGAAAGTTTGTGGTAATTCTTCGAAACCTAAAGACGAGAAGAAGTCTTCACCGGTTTTAACCATTTTCTTAACGGCTTTTTCTTTTTCTGCATGAGTTACCACTTCATGGTCAACACCGTAATGTTTTTCCAAGATTGGGTTAATATCGATACCTTTAGCGCCATCTTTTGGTCCTGCGATATCATAAATATTAGCCCATTGTTGTGCCCACATATTACCGAATAAGTGCGCTGGCATTGGACCTTCGGTAGAAACGACTTCATCGCCATATTGGTCATTCATTTCTGCACGAACGTGACAGTGAAGGGAGTCATATAATGGCTTAACTTGACCCCATAAACGGTCTAACTCGGCAGCGAAATCATCAGCTGGCATGTCGTATTTTGAACGCCACATAGCGCCTGTATCTTTATAGCCTAATTCGCTTGAACCTTCGTTGGCGATAGAAACCATTTCTTCATACAAAGGGCGCATTGGCTTTGAAATTTCACGCCAGCCTTGCCATGCTTCTAAAAGCTCTTCTGGATCACGAGATTTTACTAAGGTTTGTGTCAGCTCGCCTAGAGAGCGACCATCTGGGCTACGACCTTGTGCGTAGATACTGTCTAACTTTGAAGTGATTTCAGCGAGCTTTTTTGTTTTTTCCGCATCTGATGGTGCGGGTAATGTTAAACCCAGTTTAATCATTTCTAATTTACGCGCTACATCATAAGGCAACTCTAAACCATTGAATTTCTTAGCTTCGTTAGCCAATTCAACGCCTAGTTTTGTGAAACGTTCACCAACTTCCGCGTTCAACGCTGTGGTGTCTTCAGTTACGAAGTTGGCGTTAACCCATGCGATTTTAGAACCGTAGTCAGATAAGTCAGATAGCTCTTTTTCAGCGCGATCAACAAATTCAGCGGCATCTTGTGCTTTAATTTCTTCTGGCTCCATAGGCTCAACAACGCGGTTGTCACACGCCGTTAGGCCAAATACTGCACTTAACACTAAAGTGCTAGTAATACTTTTCCTAAAGTTTTTCATAATTATCTCTCTTGTTTTAGAGTCATGCTATATGGAGGACTCTTTTAATTGCTACATACCCATCGCTAAAATCTTGCGATATGCGAGTTATTATATCTATTTTCAGTGGTTTTAGAAGTTGGCATAGTGTCTCTTGGCGCCTAATTAGGTAGAATGCTGCTCAGAATAGAAAAATATTACAAAAATCCTTAGTTTTGGAGCACAGATGTCGATAACAAAAGCCATGTATGGCCCGTTAATGTTGGATTTAGAAGGGTTCACATTGAATCCTCGCGAAATGGATTTGCTGAAAAACCCTATGATTGGCGGTTTGATTTTATTTACCCGAAATTTTGCTTCAGTAAACCAAGTAGCAGATCTCTGTATGGCGGTTCGCGAAGAGTCTGCTGGTGATATTATTATTGCGGTTGATCATGAAGGAGGGCGAGTACAGCGTTTTCGCGAAGGTTTTAGCGTCATTCCACCAATGGGCGAGATTTTAGCCAATCATCAAGACATCGAAGTTGCCAAACAAAAGGCCTATGGTTGGGGCGCCATGATTGCAATGGAAGTTCAGGGTGTTGGTATTGATATTAGCTTTGCACCCGTTTTAGATTTAAATCGTGAAATTAGCGAAGTCATTGGTGATAGAGCATTTTCGGGTCATGTGGTTGAAGTAATTGAGCTTGGACGAGCTTTTATTAAAGGCATGAATGATCATGGTATGGCAACTACTGCCAAGCACTTTCCAGGGCATGGATCGGTTCGAGCCGATTCACATATTGAAATTCCTGTGGACGATAGACCTCGCGAGCAAATTATTTCGCAAGATATGCGGGTGTTTTCTGAGTTGGCTCAAGACTATCAAGCCGTGATGCCAGCACATGTGATATATCCCTCAGTGGACAAACATCCAGCAGGTTTTTCTGAAATTTGGCTAAAAGATATTTTACGCAAACAGCTTGGATTTAATGGTGTTATTTTCAGTGATGACTTATCGATGGAAGGCGCTACGGTTGCTGGTGATTATCACGCGCGTGCGGATATAGCTTTAGAAGCAGGCTGTGACATGGTGTTGGTTTGTAATCATCCCATTGAAGCACAAGAACTTGCGGATGCAGGAAAGCTACCAGTAGATGCAGAAAACTCCGAGCGCATTGAAAGAATGGCTGGCAAGCAATTGCAATACAACTTGAGCCAAGTTCAATCCAGTGAACCTTGGTTAGATATCAATAACAAATTAGTATAAAAACAACTCATGACCATTAGTAATACTGAAAATTCATCCTCTGTAACTCAGTGGCTTGAACAGCTCCCAAGCTATTGGCAATTGTTAGCGATTGCTGGATTAACAATGTTCATTTATTTGGTGTGGCGTTTTGTCAGTGCTGGTTTGTCGAAGCGCTTCGATCACACCAAAAATATGTGGGATGACTCAATCCTATATGCGTTGAATAAACCTATCTCATTAACCATTGTTATTATCGGTATTATTTTCTTATTACAGTCTGTACAAAGAATTTATTTAGAGCAACAGATTATTCCAATGGACGTGTTGGATAATTTGAAACGAGTATTTATCGTTTTTGGCGTGAGTTGGGTTTTATTACGTTTAATCAATCGTAGCGAAGCTAACTTATTAAAAAATAAAGATCAGCCAGAAATAAAGCTTGATGAAACTGGCATCCAAGCGGTTAGTAAACTGTTGCGCCTAATAGTAATCATCATTAGCGCGTTAGTCATGTTCCAGTTATTGCAAATACCTATCTCTGGAGTCCTAACTTTTGGTGGTATCGGTGGTATTGCTGTTGGTTTTGCAGCTAAAGATTTGTTGGCGAATTTTTTTGGCGGCTTAATGATATTTCTCGATCGTCCCTTTAAAGTTGGCGATTGGATCCGCTCACCGGATAAAGAAATTGAAGGAACGGTAGAAAACATTGGTTGGCGTCAAACTCGCATTAGAACCTTTGATAAAAGGCCTTTGTACGTTCCAAACGCGACCTTCACCAGTATTCCCGTAGAGAATCCTTCACGAATGACCAATCGACGCATCAATGAAACCATTGGTCTGCGCTACGATGATTGGCAAAAGGTGGAGTCGATTGTTGCTAAAGTAAAAGTTATGTTAGAAAGCCATCCTGAGATCGACCAAAGCGCAACCTTAATGGTGAACTTTAATAAGTTTGCAGCTTCCTCTTTGGACTTCTTTATTTATACTTTTACCAAAACTCGGGAATGGCAAAAGTATCATGAAATAAAGCAAGATGTGTTATTAAAAATCATGCAAATTATTGAGCAAGAAGGCGCTGAAATCGCTTTCCCAACTTCAACCTTACATATTAGTAATCCCGAGAATAACTAATGAACACAGATAACAAACAACAAACTGATAGCTTTACCGAGCTAACGCCGAGAGAAGAGCTATTCGCTAAGTTAAATGGTGAAACTGCCATAGTTGCCTGGCAGGAAATCGAGCGATTTTTTGCTAAAGGAAACTTATTGCTCGTAGAAAAGGGCGTTGACTTAATTAACTGCGCTGCCGATATGTCGATGGATAATGGTGCAGAAATTGGCAAGTTGATTAATGAAGAGAAAATCCAAGCCATGCCAGTGGAATTTGTAAAAGCTAACTGTAAGCCTGATACAGAGTTTTGGACTGTGGTGGTAGCGCCTTATATTTTGGCTCAGTTGAAATAATGGTACTATCTGATGAGCAAAAGGATGTTGCTCTATTACACTCTATTGTTCCTAGTATCGCTGTACTTTTATATTATTGGCCCGAAGGGTTATTAGTATCTGCTATATTTATTCTTTCTGTTGGAGTTTATAATTTTCTAATCTCTTTAACCTTCTACTACAAATCATATAAAGATAAAGAATACTTTAGAATGAACTACATGACTATTATTATAGCGCTAGTATGGTGGTCAATTAATTTAATTAAAAGTGATGGTTTTAATATTACTGGTGGCGCAGTTATGTGGGCTTTCATTTCAGCATTTTTGATGCTTACAATATTTGGAACTGCAGATACAGATAATTTTAAAGAATACGAAGAAAATACATTTATAAAGCTTTTAGTAATGTATATTTCTTTGCCCGGTATTTTGTTCGGCTCTTTAGCGACTATTATTTGGATTGTAAAAGATATCTTTTCATAAATAAAAGCCTGAGAGTACCTCAGGCTTTTTAGCTATTCAATTGGCTCTTACTTGCCAAGAACGATTAATAATTAACCCGCATGCACCACCGCATGAACCACATGGTTATATTCAAAGTAAACGGTCATGTTGCCATAATGCCAGGTAGTAATTGGTGGACTGCCTACTGGGCCTTTTACTGATGATGGTTCGCCGAATTTTTTGCGAACTTGTGATTTTGAGATACCACGTTTTGGGGTTTCGACACTTGATTGTTTTTGTGCGCCTACGGGTACTCTAACTTCGTTTGCTTGAACTGCTGAATTTGCTCCGAAACCTAGTCCACTGGCTAGTAGTAATACGGCTAATTTCTTCATTTTGAATAACTCCTTATCGATTTCCTTTAGCATAGCAAAAACAACAAGTTAGTAAAATATTTTAAAGGTTTAAAGTAAATTATTGAGAATTGGTTGATTTTAAAAGGTGAACCATTCACTATACCGCCTATCAAAGGCTTAGACTGCGCTTCACAATATAAAGCAGAGTCCATAAGCACGCATAAGCATAAGTAGGGCAGAATTACTTCGCTTATGGAATATTTACCCTAAAAATTAATATGGAAGGTCGGAAAAGTAACTCTGACCCTATTAAAACATGAAACTACCGTTTTCTTTATTTGTTGGACTAAGATATACCCGTGCTAAGCGACGTGACCGCTTTATTTCGCTAATTTCTATTATCTCCATGATCGGCATTGCCTTAGGCGTGATGGTGTTAATCACTGTAATGTCAGTGATGAATGGTTTTGAACGTGAATTGCGTGATCGTATTTTAGGCGTTTCACCTCACGTTTTAGTGCAAGACTATTCTGGCGAGCTAAAAGATTGGCAAGCAGTGGAAAAGCAGGTTAAGCAAAATTCGCAAATTCTTGGCGCATCGCCTTATATTCAGTCTGAAACTATGTATCGTCATTTAGGTTTAAGCCAAGTGGGAATTGTTCAGGGGATTCTACCTGAGAAACTTTCTGAAGTTTCGGTAGTTCCAGAGAATGTTATAGCAGGTGATATCAACGCTTTAGAGAAAGGCAAATACAATATTATTTTGGGCTCAAGCCTTTCTAGGCAGTTAGCGGCAGGCGTTGGCGATAAAGTTACTTTGTTGATTTTAAGTCAAACCAAAATGAGCTTGGCGGGTATTAATACTCGTAGTAAACGTTTCACCGTGGTTGGTATTTTCGATACCAAATCAGAAGTCGATCAAGGCTTGGCTTTTGTTCATATGGACGATGCAGCTAGTGTGTTACGAATCAAAGAAGGTATTACAGCGTTACAGCTTAAAACTGAAGACGTAATGCAAGCTTATGATACGGCTTACGAACTAAATACTTTGTTAGAAGGTAACTATATGTTGTCGGATTGGACACGTCAGCATAAGACTTTGTTCAACGCCATTGATATGGAAAAGAAGATTATGTTTATTCTTCTGATTTTCATTATTGCCGTGGCGGCCTTTAATATTGTTACTTCTTTGGTGATGTTGGTAAAAGAAAAACAGGCTGATATTGCGATTCTTAGAACTCTCGGCGCTAGTCCAAGTTCTGTGATGAAAATTTTTATGACCTCAGGCGTTGTTAATGGATTTATTGGCACTGTTATTGGTGTGGTGTTGGGGGTTTTATTGGCGACCTATTTGCCCGACATTGTGAGCTGGATCGAAACCACTTTTGAGGTACGAGTTTTCCCACAAAATGTATATTTCGTAAACTTCTTGCCGACCCATTTATTACAAGAAGATGTGATTAAAATTGGCTTGTCAGCTTTTGCTATTAGCGTTTTAGCAACGATTTATCCCGCTTGGAAAGCTTCAAGAATTCAACCTGCGGAGGCACTTAGATATGAGTAATTCTACTAATAATCACCTTATCGAAGTCAAAGGTTTAGATCGTAGTTACAAAGACGGTGCTCTACAAGTTGAGGTCTTAAATGATCTAAACTTTACTGTTGGGAAGGGTGAGCAGTTGGCCATTGTTGGTGCTTCGGGCTCAGGTAAAAGTACCTTGTTACACTTGATTGGCGCTTTGGATAAGCCTAATTCAGGTGATGTAATTATTAATGGTCAAAATATTCATAAATTATCACGTAAAGCCCAAGGTAACTTCAGAAATCAATACATTGGGTTTGTCTATCAATTCCATCATTTATTGCCAGAATTTACTGCTGAAGAAAATGTTGCCATGCCATTAATTATTGCTGGTATGAATCGCGCAAAAGCTTTGTCAGAAGCTGCTGACGTGATTGAGAAAGTAGGGCTGACTAATCGCAAGTTACACAAGCCTGCGGAATTGTCGGGCGGCGAGCGTCAACGCATAGCCTTTGCAAGAGCAATTGTAAATAAGCCATTAGTGGTATTAGCAGATGAGCCAACTGGTAACTTAGATCATGGTACGGCTGAGCGGGTTTACGACTTAATGCGCGAGCTTAATCAAGAGTTAGGCACTAGTTTTGTGACCGTAACTCATGATTTGGAATTAGCTGGCAAAATGCAAAGGCAATTGAAGTTGGAAGATGGGGTTTTAAAGAGACTTTAGTGTACTTTGAAATCCCAAACTAGACTTATTAAGTAGACCAAAACAAGCCCTAGAAGTGTAGCTAGGAAATCTATTATATCAAAAGTTCGACTAGTCCAGCTTTGTTCTAATTCATAGAATAATGCGCCTGTAGTCATTAATGTGGCTGATTTCCAAAAGTAGCTGTTATCAGGGTTCTTTTTAAATACTGGAATTAAAAATATTAGCCCCACGATAAACAAAAGGCTCGGAGAAGATCCGTAAATAATATTAGATATGTCATCACTTAATTGATTATTTCGGCGAATGATTTTCACCGAGATTGTTAAAACAAAGCAACAAACTGATACTAATAAGCAATAATGTCTATTTGTCATTTTCACCTATATGCAACGTCTCTTTGATCTTCTTTTTCCAGCGCTCTTTCCTTGCACGCCATGCCATAACCACATGGTAGCGCCATGCCATTTGGATGGCGAAGTAGCCTAGTAAGCCTGCTACGATGGCGCAAATTAGGCAACCGAGTAAGAAGGGCTTCCAGATTAAAATTAATTCATTTTGTAGCCATGCCATCGATAGCTCAAATTCGAATGGGCTTTCTGGTGTACCTAATGTCCATGCGCCGACTTTGTAGGCGAAGTAAAACATAGGCGGAATGGTTAGTGGGTTGGTGACCCAGCAAGTAGCAACAGAAACGGGTAAGTTTGCTCGGAAATAGATGGCTAGTCCTGCGGCTATGACCATTTGGAATGGTACAGGAATAAAAGCGCAAAAAAGCCCTATGCCAATCGCCATTGATGCTGAGTAGCGGTTGAGGTGCCACAATTGTGGTTCATGCAACCAGTTGCCGAAAATCTTCAGGAAGCGATTCTCTTTTATCTTTTTAGGATCTGGTGAGATCTTTTTAAAAAACTTGCGCGGCATCTTCTTATAATATTACACTGTTCTAGTTATTTAATCTCTCTAAAAGGAATTTCATGCTCAAATGGATATTGGGCTTCCTGTTAGGCTGTTGTAGCATTTTTTGGCTACCGCAAACCTTATCCGTTAATATGTGGATAGCGACGGCCTTTGTTTTAATAATTGGTCTGGTAATAGCAGGAAAAGTTCACTCATCAATCATTAGCGCTTTAAATCTTAGCGTTATCGGCTTTTGCATGGGCCTTTTATGGCTTAATTTACATTCCGAATTGCGTTTAAAACATCAAATTGTCGAGCCATTGCCAGAGAGTCGCATTATAAAAGCCAAACTGGTTTCAATTCCACAAGTTTATTCTCAACTATTGCAATTTAAAGTTGAGGTCGTCGCTAGTGAAAATCAAGCTCAATCGAATATAAAGTTAGAAGACCAAAAATTGAAAATGAGTTGGTATCGGTATCAAGAAGATTTTGATTATGATGATTTGCCAAGGCTTGGAGAGGTATGGCAATTTGAAACTAAGATTAAACCTATAACGGCTGCATTAAATATTGAGGGTTATGATGCTGAGAAGCAGGCATTTATCGAAGGTTTAGTAGGAAAAGGAAGTATCAAAAAGGGCACAGCTAAACGTTTGATTGAGACTGAACCTTTCTCTATTGATTATTTGAGACAAAGTTTACACGAAAGTTTATCAAGCTTTGAAAACGCTGGTATTTTGCAAGCTTTGCTGGTTGGCGAAAAATCTGGAATCGATCTAGAGCAACGGCAAAAGATTCAGGCGCTGGGCATTAGTCACTTGTTGGCTATTTCAGGTTTGCACATTAGTATTATTGCAGGTTTAGCTTTTTGGATAGGCAATAGAGCTGTTGCATTAATCAATCGAATAGGATTAAGCATTACACCTGTCTATGGCGCTGCAGTAATTAGCCTATTAGCGGCTTTGTTTTATAGCGCCTTAGCCGGCTTTTCCATAGCAACGGTACGTGCGTTAATTATGTGGGCGGTATTTGTGGTGACCTTAATCAGCGCCAATAACCGAAGCTTAATAAGGAGTTTGGCTATTGCGTTGATTATTATCTTAGTAATCGATCCCATTAGCGTTTTATCCTTTGGCTTTTGGCTAACCTTTATTGCCATCGCCATTATTGGAGCGGTTCTTTCTGGACGGGTCCTTTTTGCCAGCAAAATTTGGTTAGCCATAAAAACTCAATGGTATGTTTCTGTTGGTATGGCGTTAGTAGTGGCGTTTTTATTTCAACAAGTAAGCGCATTAGCTTTTGTTGTTAACTTAATTTTAATACCTCTATTCAGTTTTTTGGTTCTACCGATGGTTTTTATTGCCGTCCTTATTTTGTTGTTATTTAAATCTAGCTTGCTATTAAGTCTATTGGATAAGGCTTTTAGCTTGTTTTTTGATTTGGTCGATATTCAGTTTTTACAAGAGCAAAGTCTATTCTTGCAAACTGCAATTAATGATTGGGCTTTTCTTTTGCTGGTTTTAGGATACCTGCTTTATTTATTACCAGTAGGGCGTTTGAAAATATTGCCAGCCAGTGTATTTGTTTTGTTGGCAATTCTTACATGGTTAAAACCTTATAAAAGTCCAGATTACAAACTTGTGATATTTGACGTTGGTCATGGTCTAGCGAATTTGGTTTACAATCATGAAATTGCAATTTTATACGATACAGCTTTTGCCAATGATGGTTTCTCTTATGCAGAAACTACCCTAATCCCTAGCTTGAGAAAACTTGGAATTCACAAACTCGATGCTTTGATTGTTAGCCATGATGATATGGACCATTCTGGTGGATTAAAGGCGCTACTAAAAGCTTTTGAAATAGATTTATTGATTAATAGCAAGAAGTGTAATAAGTATCCAACACTTTCTTTTAATGATTTGCAAATAGAGCTTTACTCTGCTTTTGGTGCTACTAAAGATGTTAAAAGTAACAATCGATCTTGTGTGACCAAGATCATCACTGGTAATCACACTGCTTTGTTTACAGGTGATATTGAAAAGCAAGCGGAGTTAGCCTTGTTAAAACAAGGTGCAAATCTTCAAGTGGATTTTCTTTTATCACCACATCATGGCAGTAATACATCTTCTCAATACCCCTTTATTAAAAGCGTTAATGGGCGAATAGTGATTCATTCAACGGACCGATTTAACCGCTTTGGTTTTCCTAAATTAAAAGTACAACAACGTTATCAAGAGATGGGGTACCAACAGTTATCGACAGGGTGTCATGGAATGTTAACCATTAATCTTAGAACTGCTGAGATAATAAAAATGCGCCAACAAAGGCGCATTTGGAGATTTCAAGAGTGTACTTTCTAACTATTTTTTATATGAGTTCATATAATCTAAAGTTAATTGGGTCATAGCCTGTACACCGTATTTCATTCCTGACTCATCGATATAGAAGTCAGGTGTATGATGAGAAGCAACTTCTGACGCTGGTTTGCCTTTAGGTTTTCCGCCTAAAAAGAAATACAAACCTGGAACTTCTTTAGCAAAGAAAGAAAAATCTTCAGCGCCGGTTACTGGCTCAACAATGATCAAGTTTTCAGCTACCGATTTTAAGGTCGGCATCATTTGCTCGGTTAGTTTTTCGTTGTTGTAAGTAACAGGGTAAGAGGTTGAGTAGGGGATTTCTACTTTCACTTTGGCGCCCATACTTTGGCCAATTAACTCAGCTTTTTCAGTAATAAGTTTGCGAGTTTTAGCTTTGTCTGCTTCTGTAAAGGTTCGCACCGTTCCTAGCATTTCCAATTTTTCAGGGATAATATTTGAGCGAACCCCACCATGTATAGCACCAATGGTTACTACTGCAGGGTCTTTGGTTAATTCCATATGGCGACTGACAACGGTTTGCAAGCCATTAACGATTTGGGCAGCAGTTACGATTGGATCGATACTTGCCCAAGGTCTTGAACCATGTGCTTGCTTACCTTCAACGGTGATTTTCATGTCGTCAACGCCAGCCATAATGCCTTGCGCTTTAACACCAATGGTTCCAACTTCAACGCCTGCCCAGATGTGCAAACCAAATACCACATCAACACCTTTCATAACGCCTTCTTTTACCATTAATTCAGCACCGCCTTCCTCACCTGCAGGTGCGCCTTCTTCAGCTGGCTGAAAGATAAATTTAACGGTACCAGAGAGCTCTGATTGCATGTCGGTTAAAATTTCAGCAACCCCCATCAACATGGCAACATGAGTGTCGTGGCCACAAGCATGCATGACAGGAACTTGCTCGCCGTTGTATTCAGAAATAGCTTTTGAAGCAAAAGGTACTGGCGTACGTTCTTTAACGGGAAGGGCATCCATGTCGGCTCTAAGTGCAACCACAGGCCCCGGCTTACCACCAACAAGAGTTGCCACTACGCCAGTATGTGCCACTTCAGTTTGCACATCTAAGCCTAGAGACTTTAGATGTTTAGTAATGTATTTGGCGGTTTCAAATTCACGGTTGGATAGCTCAGGATTTTCATGTAAATGACGACGCCATTCGACAACTTTCAAGTTTATATTTTTTGCTTGCTTTAAGGTGTCTAACTCATTGGCATGAGCCCCATGAGGTGAAAACATGATTGTTATTAGTATAAATGAAAATATATATTGGAATTTCACGGAGAGGTCTCTTCTTTTTAAATAATCTAGCTAATCTGCCTAAATATGCTCTAAATTGCAACATTATTTATAAATGTCTTTTATTTTTACAGACGTCGAAATTTATTACATCGACAAATGACAATTTCAATAATTGTGAACCAGTTTTAAGGTTAGTGAGACATAATCAGTTTGGTCTGAAGTGCTTTGGCAATTAGAATTTCAGTACCTTTCAAGGGTTGAAAGGTTTAAAGGTATTAAGGAGATTATTATGAAATGTTCTAAAGTTTTTTCATTGTCATTATTGGCGCTTTTTTCTTCGGCTTCTTTTGCAGAGCCAGCAGTTATGATATCTGATTTTCGTTGCACATTATTCGATGGGGATGGCGGTTTTTTCTCTACTAACGACACCAAAGTAGTTAATTCGAATAACGGCAAAGGTGGCCAGATAAATTTCAAATGTCATGCTTCTGGAGTCCCTAACTCTACAGGGACTGCTGTACATTACGATTTTGAAAGTACAGGCCAGCGCTGTAATACGCTTTTTGGATCTACAACAGATTGGAAAGAAGTTGTAGATTCAGAAGGGAACGCTCAATTAACTTGCAAAATACATGTAAAAGGTAATAGCTAAACTTTTACTTGCAGTCTTTAAGGGTCGCTATGCGACCCTTATTAATTTTTAAATCAATTTTCCAGACATGTCTTCCTTAGAGAAGTCATCCACATTTATCACATCTAAGCGTGCTTCTTCAGCTGTAATTACTAGTTCTAACTCTTCTTGCTTAATTAAACCTTCATCGAAGGCTTCTTGAGCAAAAGTTACTACCTGATGATTGGCCGGCTTTTTGCCAAGTGCTGCTGAGAATTTTGCAACAATTGGTTCCATATCCAATTGTAATCGTAAAGCTTTATCTACTTTATAGATATTGCTGTATTTCGATTCAGATTTAAAAATACCGTGAGCTAACTCTTCGCGCATAGCTTCGGATTTCTGTAAATCTCTCGCTACGCGTCTACCTAGCTTGTCACTAGGCGCAGAAACAGGTAATCCTAATGGAAAGATTAGTAAGCGTAGTGCTTTGCCCATCCAGCCGATGGGGAAGTTCCGTAACACGCCGTCAGTAGCCATTTGTGCTTCGTATAAACAATAGTCCAATGACCAGCGAACCACTGCTTCATCATGTTCTGGACGGCCTTTATCGTCGTAGAACTTTAATACAGCACTAGCGATATATAAATTACTTAAAATATCACCTAATCGACCTGAAATTGATTCACGACGCTTCAATTCTCCTCCTAATACACCCATGATCAAATCTGAAAGGAAAGCTAACACACTGCTAAAGCGAGTGATCCTCTGATAGTAGCGACCAGTAAAATCGTTATGGGGCTTCCTTACGAATAAGCTGGCAGTTAATCCCAACCAGAAAGTTCGTACCTTATTGCTCATGGCAAAACCAATATGAGCAAACAGAGCTTTATCAAAATCTTTCACAGCTTGAGTTTTATCTTCATTTTGAGTTGCCGCGATAAGCTTTAAAACGTAAGGGTGGCAACGTATTGAGCCTTGGCCATAAATGATCAAACTGCGAGTTAAAATATTTGCGCCTTCGACTGTAATCGCGATTGGTGCACCTTGATAGGCTCGGCCCATATAGTTTTTAGGCCCCATCATCACAGCCTTGCCACCGTGAACATCCATTCCATCTATCGCACAATCTTGAGCAAGCTTAGTTGAATGACATTTTACAATAGCGGATGCTACCGAAGGCTTTTCGCCGGTATCAATGCCAGCGGCTGTAAAAGTACGCATTGCGTCAATCATGTAGGCTTTACCAGCAATTCTTGCCAAAGCTTCCATGACACCTTCCATATAGCCCACAGGCACTTTAAATTGACGACGGATTCGGGCGTAGGCTCCAGTAGTGTATGAAACGACTTTACCGCCAGCATTAGCTCCCGAGGGTAACGAAATCGCTCTTCCTGCCGATAAGCAATCTACCAGCATTCGCCAACCTTGACCGGCCATTTTGGGTCCACCAATGATGTAATCTAAAGGAACGAAGACTTCTTCACCGCTAGTCGGTCCATTTTGGAACGGGGTGCTCATCGGATAATGACGACGACCAATTTCGACGCCATCAGTATCTGTAGGAATTAAAGCACAAGTAATACCCAGATCTTCGGTATCGCCTAGTAGACCTTCTGGGTCGTACATTTTGAACGCTAAACCTAACAAAGTGGCCACAGGTGCGAGAGTTATATATCGTTTTTTCCAACTTAATTTTAAGCCGACAACTTCTTCACCGTTCCACAGGCCTTTGCAGACTATCCCTTTATCCGGAATACCACCGGCATCAGAACCCGCTTCAACGGCTGTTAGGGCAAAACAAGGTACTTCTTTACCATTAGCTAAACGTGGTAAGTAGTGTTCTTTTTGCTCTTTGGTTCCGTAATGCATTAAAAGTTCTGCAGGGCCAAGGGAGTTTGGTACAGATACAATAGTCCCTAGTGTAGGGCTTATGGAGCTTAATTTTGTCAATGCTTGTGATTGAGCATAAGCAGAAAACTCTAAACCACCGTACTCCTTTGGAATGATAAAACTGAAAAACTTATTATCCTTAATGTATTGCCACAGTTCTGGCGATAAATCTCGATCGACGTTGCTGATCTGCCAATCATTCGCCATGGAACAGAGTTCTTCTACTGGGCCATTTAAAAACGCTTCTTCTTCCTGCGTTAGACTTGCTTTTGGAATGTTATGAAGGCGTTTCCAATTAGGCTTACCTGCAAACACTTCTTGTTCCCACCAAACGGTACCAGCATCGAGCGCTTCTTGCTCAGTATCGGATATTTTGGGCATTATCCCCTTAAAAATATCTAATAATTTTGCTGATAAAGGCTGTCTAATCGCTGAAATGTTTAAGGGCAGGAGTATTGCAGCAGATAATAACCAGTGGATATAAGGAGTTGAGTATAAGAACCCCCAAACTACTAGTGCCGCTACTATCACTAGCGATGTAAGCTTTAAACTCGCTCTATGATAAAGGCAAATTGCTAATAATAAGATTAAACTGATGCTAAGCATGATTTTGTATCCCGAAAGAATTATTTCTCTAGTATAACACATCGTACCAGTTAATTAAGTGATAATTTACACAAGAAACGAGGTAACTACTTGAACTTATAGGTGCTTTGTAAGAATATAGGGAGGTTTAAAAAAATATATAAATTTGAGGAGCCCCTATGAAACGCCTAGCCGTAGCCATCATTCATGGTATCGGATCTGAGAAAGAGTTTTACTCTGTTGAGTTAAAACACAGAATCGTGGAAGAATATTTAAAAGCTGATCCTGATAATCGTTTGGAAGATGATTTATTGTTCCATGAAATATATTGGGGTGATCTAGTAAAAGATGAACACGGTGAATTGCTACAAAAGTTAGACTACAAAAAAGAGCTAACTTACAAAGATATTCGTAATATCTTTATCGACTTCATGCGTTTAGGTACAAGTTATGCTAAAGGCGCAGAAGGTGGTTTGTATGAAGCCATTCATGAGCGAATAAAGTCAAGCATGAATAAGTTTGCATCGCATAGAAATGTTGATCAAGATGAAACGCCTTTAGTTATCATGGCGCATTCTTTCGGCTCTGTAATTATGTCGAACTACATCTACGATTTGCAAAATAATGATGCTGGCTTGTCGAATTTTGAAGGGTTCAAAACATTAGCTGGAATTATAACCTTTGCATCACCATTGGGAATTTATTCAACTCAATCAGGTGACTTTAGCAAACCAATTGAAAAGGTTGGTTCAGCTTTAGAAGATGGTCTTAAAGATCGTGTTAAATGGTTAAACTTCTATGATAAAGATGATGTTATCGCTTATCCTTTAAAGAATGTTAATGATGCATATAACCAGGCTGTTGATGAAGACTCTGAAATCAATGTGGGTTCCGCTGCGACTTCTTGGAATCCGGCTTGCCATACAGGTTATTGGGAAGATAAAGATTTTATCAAGCCTGTTGCAAAATATTTTGGAGAGATGCGAGCTCCGCACGACTTCTGGAAACTATAAGTTTCTAAATTATTAGAATCTCTTGCTTTTAGGTTAAAGCTTAAAGGCAAGAGATTTTTTTATGCAATAGATTAATCTATCCAGACAATATTAATGACTCAATCGAAAAGTAATACTAGTTTTGATCAAAGCTTAATAAGTGACTGCTTAATGGTGGATCAATTTGCTTTGAAAAAATTGGCAAGTGTCATTAATAAGCGTCTAAAACAAAATTTACCTTCTGGTAAGTTAATTCAAAAATTTCAACAACAAGTTAATAATTCTATTAAAACCAGGCAAGCTCGAGAAACATTGGTAAAACGTTCAGTTGAGTTTGATGAGCAATTACCAATTTCACAAAAACGTGAAGAGATAGCGAAACTTATAAAAAACAATCAAGTTGTTGTGGTAGCCGGTGAAACAGGCTCAGGTAAAACGACTCAACTCCCAAAAATATGTTTGGAATTAGGTTATGGCGTTCAAGGTAGAATAGGGCATACCCAACCTCGTCGTGTTGCGGCAACTAGTGTTGCTAGACGAATTGCCGAGGAGTTAGAAACGCCATTAGGCCTTACTGTTGGCTATAGTATACGTTTTAATGATCAAACCAATGATAATACTCCTATTCGAATTTTGACTGATGGTATTTTGCTAAATGAAATTCATCATGATCCTTTATTAAAACAATATGAAGTTATCATTATTGATGAAGCTCACGAGCGAAGTTTGAATATTGATTTTCTATTGGGCTATTTAAAAAATATATTACCAAAAAGACCAGATCTTAAAGTTATCATTACTTCAGCAACTATCGATTTAGAGAGATTTGCCAATCATTTTAATTTTGGCAGTGTTAAAGCGCCCGTGATTGAAGTTAGCGGGCGAACTTATCCTGTCGAAGTTTGGTATCGCGCGCCTGATGAAGAAGATCCTTTGCCACAAATAGAGCAAATTGGTCATGCAGTTGAAGAGCTTATGGCAATAGATTCTGGTGATATTCTAGTGTTTCTTTCAGGCGAAGCAGAAATACGAGAAACCGCTAAGTTTTTGCGAAAAGAGCGATTTGGTAAATGTGAAGTATTACCGTTATACGCAAGGCTATCAATTTCAGAGCAAGAAAAGATCTTTAAGCCATCAAGTGGCAAGCGTCGTATTGTTCTAGCAACTAATGTTGCGGAAACCTCAGTAACGGTCCCGGGTATTCGTTTCGTTATTGATCCTGGTTATGCCCGAATTAGTCGTTATTCTGTTCGCAACAAAATACAACGGCTTCCTATTGAAAAAATTTCACAAGCTAGCGCCAATCAGCGCAAGGGACGTTGTGGACGAGTTGCTGATGGTATTTGTATTCGCTTGTATTCGGAAGATGATTTTAATAATCGATCTGAATTCACTGATGCTGAAATATTAAGAACTAATTTAGCTTCGGTAATTTTGCAAATGCAACAATCGAAGTTAGGGGATATTGAACATTTTCCGTTCTTAGATAAGCCCTCACCAAAACAAGTTAATGATGGTTTGAACTTGCTTATAGAGTTAGAGGCACTTGATAAATCGAAGCAATTGACGGCCATTGGACAGCAAATGGCAAAACTGCCAATAGAGCCACGTTTATCTAGGATATTGATTGAAGGTAAAAAACGGAAGTTACTGAATGATTGCTTGGTTATTGCTGCGTTTTTATCGGTGAAAGATCCTCGAGAATGGCCATTTGATAAAAAAGAGTTAGCGCATCAAAAGCATCGTAAATATTTGCACACTCAGTCAGACTTTATTGCGATTGTTAATCTTTGGACTCATTTGCATCAGCAACAATTGGAGTTATCGAATAAGCAGTTCAAAAACTATTGTCATCAAGAGTTAATTAATCCTAATTCTTACCGCGAATGGCGTAATACTTATCGTCAGTTAAAAAGTTTGATTTCGGATAAAGAGGCTAAGCTTAGTTCTATCTCAAACTTTCTCGATGATGACAAAAAACAGCAATCACTTCAGTATCAAACTTTCCATAAATGTTTATTATCTGGCTTATTAGGATTTATAGGACAAAAAGATATTGAAAAAGGCTACCAAGCCGCTCGTCAAACTAAATATTTTATTCATCCTCAGTCTACAAATTTTAAAAAGCAACCTGCTTGGTTAATGGCATTTGAGGTGGTTGAAACCACACAAGCTTATGCAAGACTTACTGCTTATATCGAACCACAATGGCTTGAAGATGTAGCCAAGCATTTACTTAAGACTCATTATTACGATCCCTTTTGGAGTAAAAGTAGAGGAGCGACATTAGCACCTATGCAGCAAACACTGTATGGCTTGAAAGTGGTTGTTGATAGGAAAGTTGACTATTCGAGTTTTGACCCGAAAATCTCGCGTGAACTCTTTATACGGCACGCCTTAGTAAGGCAAGAGCTAAATAGTAAAGATGAGTTCTTTATCGCAAATCAATCGATAAAGAGTGAGGTTGAACAAGAAATTGCTAAGGCCCGTCAGGCGGATTTGCGAATTCCTGAGCAGGAGTTAATTAGATGGTTTGATAGCAAGCTTCCAGAGTCGATTGTAAATGCTAAAACATTAAATGTTTGGCTAAAAAAGGATAAGCATAATTCGCAAACCATAATGCTCACTAAAAATTTACTGCTTGGTGAGGAGAAACAAGATTCAAGCTTATTTCCTGAAACTATTGAAGTTAAAGGTGTTTCATTAAAGGTTAAATACCATTTTGAGCCTGGTCATGAAAATGATGGAGTTACTGTAATATTACCTTCTTCTTTGCGGAACAAATTTACCGATATTGACTTCGAACGATTAGTTCCTGGTTTGTTAGAAGAAAAAATTGAGTTTTTAATTCGCTCAATGCCAAAGCGTTTTCGAAAGAATTTCCTACCAGTACCACAGTATGCAAAAGCTTGTTATGAAGAAGTGATAGAGCAAAAGGGTACTTTAAAAGACATCATTAGTAAGCAGTTATATAAAATGACAGGAGTGATTTTAACCCAAGAGGCATGGTCGGAAATTAAACTGCCAGAGCATTTGTTGATGCGTTATGAATTTATTAATGACAAAAGTAAATCTCTAGCTTCGGCTCGTACTTTAGAAGATAAAAAGATTACAAAAATTGGCAAGCCTACATTAAAAGTAAAATCTCAAGCGAAAAAGGCACAAACTTATACTGACTGGTCATTTAAGTTCAAAACGAAAAGCGAAATAATCGAGGCAGGTACAAAAATACCAGTTTTTAATGCGGTTGAAGATGCTGGAGACAAGGTTAGATTGATATACTCGGTCAGCCAGACCAGCGCGGAAAAAATTCATTTGCGTGGGGTTTGTCGGTTAATTGCTCTTGCTAATAATGATAAATTGAAATACTTAATTAAAAGCAATCCTGTAAAGCAGTCCTTATCCCTTGGCTCAACATCCTTGTGTTTGTATCAAGACTTGGTTGCTTCAGTCTTTATGGGGCAAATCAAATCTTTAATAAACAAAACAGTTCCTTATAGTGAATCTGAGTTTAACAGCGTTTTGCATAATATAAGTTCTCAACTGGTAGAAAAAACAACAGTTAGTCTGCAAGTCCTTGCAAAAATATTGCGGTTGCGAGCTGAAATATTGGCAGACATTAAAGGCTTGTCGGGTAATTTTAACGAAGTCCGAGATGACGCTAAAGAGCAATTGGAATATTTGTTCACTAGTGATTTTAGTTATCGGTATGGCGTTGATAAATTTTCTGATTATCAGCGTTATCTTAAAGCTTTATCTAACAGGATTGAAAAGGCTAAAGAAAATTTAAGCAGAGAAAATCAAAGCGCAGATAAAATCAACCCATGGCTTGATACTAGGATTGAAATTGAAGAGTCCAAAAAAATTCCTGAACAAGAGTATTTGAACTATTTATGGATGTTAGAGGAATATCGGATTTCTTTGTTTGCTCAAGGACAAAAAACACAATTTCCAATTTCGGATAAGCGCTTGCAGAAATTTAGTCAGAAACTACAATCAACCTATCAATAAAAATAAACCCAGAGGGCATCATGTCATTATTTCAACTTATAGCCACCGTCATGTCACTAACCGCGGTTTTTAGCTATATCAATTATCGTTATATTAAGTTGCCAATTACTATAGGTGTTATGTTGTTAAGCTTAGTATTTTCGTTAATGCTAGTTTTACTCAACCAATTGGGCTGGGACTTTCAGACTAAAGCAGAGGGGATACTAAAGCAGATAGAGTTTGATGATACTTTGATGCATGGGATGTTGAGCTTCTTATTATTTGCAGGCGCTTTGCATGTCAATATTAATGATTTAAGAAAGCAAAAGTGGGTTATTGGTTTGTTGGCCACTTTGGGTGTAGTGACTTCAACTTTCTTAACCGGTACCGCGACTTTTTATCTGTTGAATTTCTTCGGGATAGAAATTAGCTACATTTATGCACTAGTTTTTGGCGCTTTAATCTCACCCACAGATCCCATTGCAGTTCTGGGAATTCTTAAAATTGTAGGAGCTCCTAAAACTTTAGAAACTAAAATTGCTGGAGAATCATTGTTCAATGATGGGGTGGGGGTTGTTGTTTTTATCGTCTTGCTAGGGATAGCTACAAGTGGAGCTGAAGTAACCACTGGGCAAGTTGTAGGTCTCTTTGCAACAGAAGCTGTAGGTGGAATCTTTTATGGCCTTGGATTAGGCTACATAGGTTATTGGATGTTAAAGAGCATTGATAATTATCAAGTGGAAGTATTGATTACTTTAGGACTGGTGACTGGCGGTTATGCCTTAGCCGAAGTGTTGCACTTATCAGCTCCAATTGCGATTGTAGTGGCCGGCTTGATGATTGGAAATCAAGGTCGATTGTTAGCTATGAGTGATAATACTCGTAAGCGCTTGGATAACTTCTGGGAATTAATAGATGAAATATTAAATGCGGTTCTGTTCTTGCTAATCGGTTTAGAGTTGATCGTATTAACCTTTAAAGGCGAATATTTGATAGCGGGCCTGATTATGATATTTGTTGTTTTATTATCACGTCTTATTAGCATCGGTACTCCTATACAAATACTGAAAAGATTCCGAGATTTTACGCCTTATGTAGTGACCATTATGACGTGGGGAGGTTTGCGAGGCGGTATATCTGTGGCATTGGCGTTGTCTTTACCAGATGTTCCAGAAAGAGAACCAATATTATTTATAACTTATTGCATAGTGATATTTTCAATTCTGGTGCAAGGATTGACAATCAAAAGAGTGTTGAAACTTGCTGATAAGAAATAATATTTATGCAAAGCTTAGCTTATTGCTAAGCTTTGCATTTCTAGTCGGTTGTAGCGCTAAAGCTTTTAAGCTCTCTGATGATGAGATTCTAGCAAAGAAACAAAAATTAGAGCGTTTATTAAAAAGTTTAAGTCAATCCGTAAACTCCCAAGAAGCAAGTCTATTAGCTGATGTTTCCATTAACTATTCAATGGTTCTAGCAAAGGAATATCAAACAGTTTCAAATCCAGTCGTTCAAAATGTTTTAGTCAACAGTGGCATTAAAGAGCGAGGATTATGTATTCATTGGACCGAAGATTTACTAAGAAAGCTGTCTTCGTTGAATCTCGAAAGTTTCAGTTTTCATTGGGGCGTAGCGCATAGGGAGTCAAGTTTCAAATTAGAGCATAGTGCTGTAATTGTTTCAGCTAAAGATGGAAATTTTACTGAAGGGATTGTCTTGGATCCATGGCGGTGTACAGGTGACTTATATTTTAACTTGGTCGTGAACGATAAATATCCTTGGACAAAGCAATATAACAAAATAACTGAAGAAATCTTATTGGAACTAAATAATTGAAAATGTCTCTTACTCCTCCAACCAGACTCATTTAGCTTTCACCAATGTAAAATATTTAATATAGACAGCACCAAAAATACGAGTGTCGCTTATAAAAGTGTAAAATTATCGCACAGAATTCTTAGGTTCTATTCTTAAGAGAAAACTCTACTTTCAATCAGGTTGCTTAGCTAATTATTTGAAATTTAACGACTTGTAGTTAACAAACTTCAATTAATACCTGATAATTTTCCTAAGTCAAATATGCATTAAATATGTATCAATTTGGATACATATTCATTTAATTATGACACTAAGTGTCAATTCACACTTGGTTACTGTTTAAAATTCTGACAATAGACTGTTGCTATGTGATCCATTTATATTTTGAATGCGAATTAGATCACAATAAAGTTTAAATTTTTGAGGGGTCAAATATTTAGTAGCTTATTGATCATTAATCAGCTCATAGGAGGAGTTTTAAATGATTAGCAAACCTTTCCCAGTCGGCAAAGCCTTAATAGGTGTTAGCTTACTGGTTTCAACACAACTAGCAATTGCTGCGCCGAAGATTCATGAGGTTCAGCCTTTGCCTATTGAAGCACCGACTCAGTTAGTCATTTGGGGCTCTGATTTTGGTGATAATCCAGAGATTTATTTTGGTACGCATCCAGCGCCATTGGCATTAAGTGCGAGCCAAATGGCTTGTCAGGATCAAGCACTCGATCCTGCACCACCATTAGATCCGACAGATTTCGACTGTGTGGTAGTAGATTTACCTATCGTAAATAATGGTGAGCCACATGTACCTTCGGGCGATTATTTATTAAAAATAGTTGGTGAATCGAATGTTAACGTCTGTGGTGAAAAGCCAAGCTCATTAACCTTTATGTATGTTCCGGAAAATTGTAGTGGTTTTAACTCTCAAACTGGCGCTACTTGTTTTGGTGATATGACAGGAGCTGTAGGCCCTAGTAATGTTTCGGCTTCTGGTGGTAATAAAACTCAGGCCTGGGGACAGCCTAATAGTCCAATTTACCCTGGCGATGAGGTGGTATTAACGGCTGCTTCGGGTAAAAAGTGGCCTAATGAATTAACCATTGCGTTAGGTGAAGCGGGTCTAAATCAAACAGTAACGTTACATACTTCGTGTTCTCAGCCTCTAATCTTAGGTGAAGTGTACGGCAGTATGCAATTAGTCGATTTCGTTGGTGTTGAAGGTGATCTTTTGATGCAGATGGATCTTTATGACTTAACTTTAGGCGCTGTTGGTCCAGAGGGACCACAAGGTCCACAAGGTAAAGAAGGTCCTGCGGGCCCACAAGGTGACCAAGGTCCACAAGGTAAGATCGGTCCTAAAGGCGACATGGGAGACCAAGGTCCGCAAGGTAAGATTGGTCCTAAAGGGGAACAAGGTGTTCCTGGAGACCAAGGCCCGCAAGGTAAGATCGGTCCTAAAGGCGATGCTGGCGACCAAGGCCCACAAGGTAAAATCGGTCCTAAAGGCGACATGGGCGACCAAGGTCCACAAGGTAAAATCGGTCCTAAAGGTGAGCAAGGTGTTCCTGGCGACCAAGGTCCACAAGGTAAGATCGGTCCTAAAGGCGATGCTGGCGACCAAGGCCCACAAGGTAAAATCGGTCCTAAAGGCGATGCTGGCGACCAAGGCCCACAAGGTAAGATCGGTCCTAAAGGCGACATGGGTGACCAAGGTCCACAAGGTAAGATCGGTCCTAAAGGCGACAT
>CANNCW010000005.1 GCA_947503345.1 uncultured Kangiella sp.
GGGTGTTGGTCACTTCATTGATAATGCGATGCATCACCAACATAAGTGCCCACACAAATTGTCTTACTTCTTTTTAAAGAACGTCTTGGCGAAGAACTTGCTTCGCTCAAGTGGGCGCACATTATATATCGCCCCGACCTCCTGTCAACAATTTTTGCTAAGTTTTTTAATTAATTTAGCAATTTCCAATCCTTGGTGTTTTATTTCTTGGCTGTGCCTCGAAAGTGATGCGCATTATAGGCAGTTTTTGTAGCCTGACAAGCATTTTTTTGAATTTATTTTAAATTATTTTATACGCCTAGAATTCATACAAAACAGTGCTTAATTTTCAAACAAAAAGCGCCATTTGGATTAAAAAACCTAATCCAAATGGCGCTTTTTATAAAATTACTACAAACCGCTAAGAAATAGCATTAAATTTATAGCTATTCCTCGGCTTCTACTTCCACTTGTGATTCTTGCTTTGCTTTCTCACGTTCTGCTTTTATATCTTTGATCTTCCATAAAGTCAGTAAAGGACCAGAAAGTGCATAAATACTGAAACCAATAAACAACACCTCTGGAGGGAATGAGACGATTAGAATAAAAAGAATCACCATAATGATGATACCTACAAACGGTGTCTTATCTTTTTTATTATCGCCTTTAAAGCTGGAGTATCTAAAGTTACTAACCATTAATAGCCCAGTTATGATTGTTAAAATGCCTATATAAAGGCCATAAGGTTTAACTTCCCATTGATATTCAGTACCTAACCAAACCAAGCCAGCGATAATCGCGGCGGCTGATGGACTTGCTAAACCTTGAAAATAACGCTTATCTGCAACGCCTACCTGAGTATTAAAGCGTGCTAATCGTAACGCGGCAGAAACTACGAATACAAAAGTGGCAACCCAGCCGAACTTACCCAAGTCAAATAAAGCCCAGTTATACACTACTAATGCTGGCGCTATACCAAAAGAAACCATATCCGCCATTGAGTCGTACTCAGCACCGAAATCGCTTTGAGTGTTAGTCATTCTTGCGATACGTCCATCTAGACTATCCATAATCATAGCCAAGAAAATAGCTATAGCTGCATGCTCGAAGCGGCCTTGCATCGAAGCAACAACTGCGTAAAAGCCTGCAAATAATCCAGCTGTCGTTAACAAGTTAGGTAATAAATAGATTCCTCTACCTGAGGAAAAACGTTTACGCATTTTCATAAAAAGCTCTAATTTTGAAAGCTAGATCATTGATACTGATAGAGTAACATACTCTTTTATTGGGTTAGAAGCACTTTCATTCAGTTTATATTAATGGCATATTGGCTAATATATTGACAGCAATAATGATTCTGGCAAGATAGCCACAATTTTTATAGCCATAACTGCGGACAACGATGAGTACACTGAGTGATACGCGTTTTATCATAAAAGGCGTCACAGAGAACGGAGATAAATTCAGGCCAAGTGATTGGGCAGAGAGAATGTGTGGGAATTTATGCACATTTAAAAACCGTCGAATGGTTTACTCACCAACACTTAGACCAGCAGTGATAGGTGGTTATAAATGCGTGATTATTAACGCTGTACTTGCAGATACCCAACCAAGCTTATTTAAACAGTTGATGGAGTTTGCAAAAAAGAATAAATTAGAGCTCATTGAAGAGGTTATCGAACCGATAGCTTGAGTAAAATGTGTTTATAGGTAAGCTATATTCATATACTGGAATTGTTTTAACGAGTAGGAATCAGCATGTTAAAAAGTAAATTAATCGTCTTAACCATATTTGCCAGCTTTTCGTTTGCAACAGCAAATGCTGCTGAGATCATTTATAAATGGAAAGATGCCAATGGCAACGTAAAGTACACTCAATCAAAACCACCAGCAGGAATTGACTATATAAAGATCCGTAACAAAGGTGCTAGTACTAAAGCGACTAAAGTAGAGAAAGAGCAAGCTGAAGACTCCGTATCAGGTGAATTGGATGGAGTGATTGCAGATCAAAATAAAGAAATGAACCGGGTTGATAAAGTTAACGCTCAACGTGCAGCAAAGAATTGCACCATAGCTAAAAACAACTTAGAAGCTTTAACTGGCAATAATCGGATTCAAGTTGAGGAAAATGGCAAGCTTAGATTACTCAATGATGATGAAAAATCAAAGCGTTTAGACACGGCTAAAGCGAACGTTACAAAATATTGTAAATAAGGCTTATTAAATAAATAAAAGCGAGCATTGTGCTCGCTTTTTTTATTTAAAATACATTAGTTTTGAAATATTAAATGCCCTTCTGATAAAGAAACATTTATTACAGATCCTTTAAGAAAGATTCCCTCTAATATTTTTTGTGCTAATGGATTTTCCACATAAGTTTGTATAGCTCGCTTTAGCGGCCTAGCACCAAACACAGGGTCAAAACCAACATCTGCTAAAAAGCTCAATGCCTCTTGATTAAAGTTAATGCTTAAGTCCATTTCTGATAAACGCTTATTCAAATTGCTTAATTGTATCTTAGCAATTTGCTTAACTGCATCTTTACCTAAACTATGAAATACCACAGACTCATCAATTCGATTGATAAATTCCGGCCTAAAATAACTGCCTACCATTTCCATCAACTGAGTTTTTAAATCTGACTCTGAAGTTTCCGCACTAAAGCTTTGGATTAATTCTGAACCTAAATTCGAAGTCATGACAATAACCGTATTTCTAAAATCTACGGTACGGCCTTGGCTGTCAGTTAAGCGACCATCCTCTAACACTTGTAACAATACATTGAATACATCAGAGTGAGCTTTTTCAACTTCGTCAAACAAAACCACTGAATAAGGTTTGCGACGCACCGCTTCCGTTAAATAACCACCCTCTTCATAACCAACATAACCTGGAGGAGCACCGATTAATCGCGCAACGGCATGTTTCTCCATAAATTCAGACATATCAATTCGAACCATGGCATCTTCAGTATCGAATAAAAACTCAGCCAAAGATTTGCACAACTCGGTTTTTCCGACACCAGTCGGGCCTAAAAACAAGAAGGAGCCATTAGGACGGTTAGGATCTGATAAACCCGCTCGCGAACGACGAACTGCATTAGAAACCGCCACTACAGCTTCATCCTGACCTATGACCCTTTGATGTAAATAAGACTCCATTTGTAAAAGCTTATCTTTTTCTCCTTGCAACATCTTAGAAACAGGAATACCGGTCCACTTTGCTACTACTTCAGCAATTTCTTGCTCAGTAACTTTATTTCTCAACAAAGTCATTTCTATATCTTTGGAATCATCAGCGGAAGCTAATTTTTCTTCTAATTCAGGAATAAGACCATATTGTAACTCTGACATTTTTGCTAAATCACTCGAACGTTGCGCTGCCTCTAAATCAGTTCGCGCTTTATCCAATTCCGCTTTTATATTTTGAGTGCCATGAACCGCAGATTTTTCAGCCGTCCAAACCTCGTTCAACTCAGCATACTCTTTTTCAAGTAGAGAAATATTTTCTTCCAAATCCGATAAACGTTGCTTAGAGCTATCATCGGTTTCTTTTTTCAAAGCTTCACGTTGAATTTTCAATTGTATTAAACGTCTATCGAGCTTATCCATAACTTCTGGTTTGGAATCAATTTCCATACGAATACGACTCGCTGCTTCATCAATCAAGTCGATTGCTTTATCTGGCAATTGTCGATCAGTAATATAGCGTTGCGATAAAGTGGTTGCCGAAACAATGGCAGGGTCGGTAATTTCAACACCATGATGAACTTCGTAACGCTCTTTCAATCCACGAAGAATGGCAATAGTATCTTCCGTAGTAGGCTCTTCTACTAAAACCTTTTGGAAACGACGCTCTAAGGCAGCATCCTTTTCCACGTATTGGCGGTACTCATCAAGAGTGGTAGCACCAACACAATGTAACTCGCCTCGAGCTAATGCAGGCTTTAGCATATTACCCGCATCCATAGCACCCTCGGCTTTGCCTGCACCGACCATGGTGTGTAACTCATCAATAAATAAGATGATTTGACCTTCTTGTATTGACAGATCTTTCAATACAGCCTTTAAGCGCTCTTCAAATTCACCACGAAATTTTGCTCCTGCAATCAAAGCGCCCATATCCAATGACAGGACACGTTTATTCTTAATTCCTTCAGGGACTTCACCATTAACAATACGCTGTGCTAAACCTTCAATAATTGCAGTTTTACCAACACCTGGAGCGCCTATTAAAACAGGGTTGTTTTTACTTCGGCGCTGCAAAACTTGGATACAGCGTCGAATTTCATCATCGCGACCAATGACAGGATCGAGCTTACCACTTTCAGCTCGCTCAGTAAGATCAATGGTGTATTTCTCAAGCGCTTGTCGATTTTCTTCGGCATTCGGATCATTTACATTTTGATCGCCTCGAATTTGCTGAATAGCATCTTCAACCAACTGACTAGTAACACCTTGCTTTTTTAATAAATTTCCTAGTTTTTTATCACCTAAAGCTGCTAATAAGAATAACTCTGATGAGATAAATTGATCGCCCCTTTGTTGCGCTAACTTATCACAAACATTTAGCAAAGCTACTAAGGATTGCGAAACATGAACCTCGCCTGCATTGCCATTTACTTGTGAAAACCGGCTAATTTCTTGCTCTAAACTTTGACGTAATTGATTAGGATGAACACCTATCTGCGATAAGATACCGCTTACGCTATTACCTTGCTGTTGCAACATTGCTAACAATAAATGGGCAGGTTCAATAAATTGATTATCTTTGCCTACGGCTAAGGATTGCGCGTCGGCAATTGCGTTTTGAAACTTACTGGTTAATTTGTCCATTCTCATCAAACAGACCTCCTAAAATAACTTCAAGAGCTAGTAGCTCCTATTCAATCGATAGTTAATTTATGAGGGTTGTTTTTTTGAATTCAAGAGACCGAAATAATAGTCGTCTATCTATAACTCAGATCGATGCCCCAGTAATAACTCGCCTAGACGCAATAAACTGTCTTCTTCGGAAAAATATTCATAACTGAGATTTGGGAACTGAGTGATAACAGTATTTGAGCGAACAAATAATGGCATAAACAAGCCGCCTTCTGGCTTAATACCCGTTAAGCGCGCTACAAAGACAGGAACCTTAGTAAACTCAGACATTTTTTTGATGCCACCTTTTACACGATAAGGCTGCTCTTGATCCAAGTGAATTCTGCCGTGAGGAAACAAAGCAATAATTTCACCATTATCCAAAGCTCGTTTGGCTTGCCTAAAAGCAATATCGGCACGCCCTGTTCTATCCACTGGGATACAACCGGCACCTTTAAACATCCACTTTAAATACCAGCGCTCATATTCTTCCTTGGCAATGATAAATCGGATAGGACGGTTACAACTGGATACTAACATAAAAGGATCGATGCCAGACATGTGATTACAAATTAATAAAGCTCCACCTTCTTTAGGTAAGTTAAATCCCTTAGATACACCATCAACTGATTTAAACTTCAAACGATGAAAATTAAGACAGTAATAGCGAAAAATACCATCCAACTTATTTAAAAAGCTCGAACCCCAGTTTACTTGGTTGTATTTCTTACCTATACGATTTAGCCATAGCAATAGCATCATTAAAGAAATAGCTACAACCAACAAAATCATTGAACCGATTGTCATTATGTTTATACCTGATAATTATTCTTCTAGCCAAACCATAGTGGCCATTCGTCCTGTTTGACCATCTCTGCGATAGGAAAAAAATTGTTCTTTATTTGCAAAGGTGCATAAACCACTTTGATAAACTGAGACACCTTGTTGAGCCAGTTGAAATTCTGCAACCCCAGCTAAATTGGCTAAATACTTTTGGTCTTTATGGCGCTTAAAGAACTGACCGTAATCAGAATCTTTATCGGTAAAATATTCACGCACTTCTGCACCAACTTCAAAATACTTTTGACTAATGGCAGGGCCAATCCACGCCAGTAAGTCTTGTGGCGAATGGTAACTAGCTACTCCATTCAACAAAATACCATCAGCGAGTCCGCGCCAACCCGCATGCAAGGCTGCAACAAAATCCCCGTGTTTTGAACACAGCAATACTGGTAAACAATCCGCGGTCATTACAATGCATGGCTGATTAATTTCAAATGAATAAATGCCATCCGCATCAATGTCAAAACTATCTTTACGGAACTCATTAACATTAGTTGAATGAGTTTGATTAAGCCAATGAGTCATTGGCGGATGCTTGCTCAAAAACTCTAATTGCCGACGATTTTCATTTACCACATCAATATCATCGCCAACGTGCAAACCTAAATTTAAACTATCGAAGGGCTTAACGCTAACTCCCCCAGTACGATAAGTACTAATAGCTTTAACCTTCGCCGGACAAGGCCAGTCTGGGATAAAAAAACTATTAGTCTGCATCTTGCTCAAAATGGGCTTTATTTTTTCGCAAAGATACCAACAAGTTATGCATATCTTGCGGTAAATCAGCTTTCCACTCTATGTATTCACCAGTTGTAGGATGCTTCAATCCCAACAAACACGCGTGTAAAGCTTGACGTCTAAAGCCACTCAAATGCTCACTTAATTCTGCAGTTATTTGAGTCGGTGTACGGAAACGTCCGCCATATAAAGGATCTCCTATCAAAGGAAATTTTAAATGTGCCATATGCACTCGAATTTGATGAGTTCGTCCCGTTTCTAAACGAAGCTTAATGTGGCTATGATCTAAAAATTTCTCAACTACCCGATAATGAGTAATGGCCCTTTTACCATCAGGTGTCACCGCCATTGAAGTACGCTTGGTTGGATGACGACCAATTGGTGCATCCACTGTGCTACCAGAAACCATAACTCTGTTAGTTACTGCGTCGTACTCGCGTGTGAAAGCACGTCGCTGTAATTGCTCCACTAAGTCCGTATGAGCAGCAATAGTTTTCGCCACCACTAACAAACCTGTAGTTTCTTTATCTAAACGATGAATAATTCCAGCACGAGGTAAGTTCGCCAACTCAGGAGCATGGTGTAACAACGCATTAACTAAAGTGCCGTCTTGGTTACCAGCACCAGGATGAACCACTAAGCCCGACGGTTTATTAATCACCAATAAATCATCGTCCTCGTAAGCAATATTCAATTCTATCGCTTGCGGCTTCCAATTACCTTCTACCTTAATCTCCGCATTAATCTCAACCTCTTCAAAGCCTTCCATCTTATGCTTAGTAGAAGTGATTTGTTTGTCATTAACGGTGACATAGCCATTTTTTATCCAATCTTGAATCCGCGAGCGAGAATATTCGGGAAATTCTTGTGCCAATGCAAAATCTAAGCGATGCCCATAAACTTTTTCATCAAATAGGTGTCTGATTTCAACAGATTGAGTGCTCATAATCGTTACTCTTACTAACTTAATAGTATTTTAAGCTTTTAAGCTCTTAATTTATGGCTAGTTGCGAGCTGGCCAGTGTAAATTCTCGTAAAAAGATTGGCGTGGCACTCTAGCTCGGTTAGAATGACCCACATTGTAACAGGCTCTAATTAAACAGAAAATCAATATGCAAAAACAATTAGTAATTATTTTAGCGGTAACTGGGCTATTTTTGGCAGGATGCTCATCAACTCCTGATGCAGAAAAGAAAACTGAAGTAGAGTCATTAACTGCTCAGGAATTAACCACCAAAGCAAAAGCTTCACTAAATTCAGGTAACTATGCAAGAGCCATTGAGTTACTTGAAGAAATTGATACTCGCTATCCTTTCGGTCGAATCTCGGAGCAAGTGAAATTAGATTTAGTGTTCGCTTACTTTAAAAAAGGTGAATTTGATAAAGGTCAAACTCAAGCGGATCGATTTATTCGTCAGCATCCTCAACATAAAAGCTTAGATTATGTTTATTACATGAAAGGCTTAATGTATTACGAGCAAGAACGTGGTTTCTTTAAGGACTTGTTAAGCGCCGATATTCATAAACGTGACAACTCGAACTTAAAAGCGGCTTTCGATAGCTTCCGCTCATTAGTACAAGTTTTTCCAGAAAGTGAATATGCACCGGATGCACGTCAGCGCATGATACAAGTGAAAAACTTACTAGCGAAGCATGAATTGCACATCGCTAAGTTCTACATGGAAAGAGATAGCTACGTTGGCGCCGCTAATCGTGCAAAGTACATTGTGGAAGCTTATCCGAAATCTAGTTCAGTGCCACAAGCTTTAGAAATACTGGTTAACTCATACAAATTACTTGATATCCCTGAATTGGCAGAACAATATCGTCGTGTATTGTTATTAAACCACCCTGAGTATAACTTGGGTGAAATTTAAAAAGTAATCACTTTAAGGAAGTATTTCTTGTAAATTAAGAATACTTCCTGCTCGATTCATAGAGCAAATACTCCAGCAATTCTACACAAACATCGTCACTTTAACTCATCACACTTATCTAACTAAAAGATAGATACCTTTCCTACATTTAAACTGAATCCTTATCTTATTATTTAACGTTGAAAATTAATTCAACCGAATAAAGTAAAGCATCTAATTCACCCACTATTTTAAAATATTTGATAATTATGTAACTATTTATTGAAATTGAGTGTCATTCAATTATAACCAATTGCTTAATAAAGAATTATTCTTAGGCAGTTATATTAGTTTAATAACCAGAGGGTGGCACATGGATAACACAAAGTTTAAAGTTTCTCCTTTAAATAAAGCTATAAAAAATGCTTTTTTTGTATCTAGCATTTTAGCTTTTAACTCAGCTACAACTTTTGCTGCAAATGAAGATGCATCTGGGAACAACGAAGAAAACACTGTGATCGTGACCGGTTCTAGGATTGTTGGACTAGCGGAAGCAGCCTCAACAACTCCTGTCGTTGTATTTGATTCGGAGCAATTGGAAAAAACAGGAGCGGTAAGACTAGCCGACGCTCTATTCGAGCTACCTCAAATTGGGTTAACTTCGTTCAAAAGTACAGAGTCAGGTTCTGGTGGCGCAACAAACCCTGACTTAAGGGATCTAGGGGCTGACAGAACCTTAGTGTTGGTAAATGGTAGGCGTCATGTGGGGTCATTTGAAGGAAGTTCTTTAGTCGACATGGATACTATTGCCACTGACATGGTAGACCGTGTTGAAATACTGACTGGAGGCGCATCCTCTATTTATGGTTCTGATGCGGTTGCAGGTGTTATAAACATCATTTTAAAAAATAACTACGAGGGTGCAAAACTTCGAATAAATAGCGGTATATTTACTGATAATGATGAGTCAGATAATGCTTTAAGCTTGACCTATGGAACAAATTTTGATAAATCAAAAGGCAATATATTGCTAAATATCAGTTGGAATGAATTTGATTCTGTAAAATCTACTGATAGACCTTTCCCAAATACCAGTTATGGTAGAAACCCAGATAGCCTTGGTCCTGATGATGGGATTCCTGACTTTATTCCTTACTTTGATCGTGGTTGGGCTTTTTCTTCAACAAATGGTGTGGTTTATGGTGTGGATGGCCAGTTGTTTGGATCCACGCCTTCAAATAATCCTTTTGACATAGGATGGAATGTAAATACCGATGGCACTATAAGCATGTTTGATGCTGGTAGCCCAATTCCAGGGTCATTCAACTGGGCTGGGGGAGATGGAACTAGACTTGGTAACTTTAACTTCCTAAGAAACCAAGGAGAGAGATTTATCATTAGTACTAGCACTAATTACGATTTATCAGATACCACGAATATATTTTTTGAAGCCAAATTGGTAGATAGTGAAACTATAGATCCATTTTCGCCACACTTTATTGATTTTAGAGATTTTGCCGTTTTTGGTGGTAATACTCAAATTCTCAGAGATAACCCATTCATACCTGATGCTCTTGGAGCATTAATGGATGCCAATGGAGTAACCTCTCTGTATATGGAAAGAGATAATAGTGATATTGGTAACAGAGCGACTATATCAGATCGCAAAACGACACGATTTGTTGCAGGAGTCCAAGGAAGTTTTTGGGATGATAAAATGGATTTTGAAGCTTCTGTTAACTTTGGCAAAACAACCGCTAAACAACAAAACAGAGGTGATGTACTAGTTTTTAATTTGGCTGCGGCATTAGATGCTACTACAGATGCAAACGGTAATCCGATTTGCCGAAACCCTGGTCCGAATGCAAGTCCTGGCTGTGTACCTATTAATCTATTTGGTCAAAATGTTTCACCTGAAGCTTTGAATTATGTTTCTACTACAACTCAGAATAAACATGAATTGAAGCAAACAGTTATAAACTTTAATGCCACAACTAATACCGATGAATTTGGTTTTGAGTTGCCTGCTGGAGGCATTGGTTTAGCATATGGCTTGGAATATCGAGAAGAAGAAACTTCTGCAGATGTAGATCAAGTGATTAACGATGGGCTGACATTCTCTAATACCATTTTAGACCAAAAAGGTTCTTACGATGTTACAGAAGCATATATAGAAACTAGAGTACCTCTACTTGAAGATGTTGCTGGAGCGAAATCTCTTCAATTGGATGCAGCTTATCGTTATGCCGATTATAGCACTATTGGCGGTGATAGTTCATGGAAGTATGGTCTTAATTATCAACCTGTTGATGGCTTAACTTTTAGAGCCACTAAGTCTAAGGCTTTAAGAGCTCCTAACATTGGAGAACTATTTGCCGCACCATCACAAACATTCCGGTTTTTCAATGATCCTTGCAGTACAGACACACAAGGTGACATCACGGATCCTACTGTTTTAGCGCAAGTACAAGCGAACTGTACAGCAGAAGGAATTCCTTCCGATTATCTCTATGTTGCAAGTTCCAATACTCCTGGTTTACAAGGCGGTAATCCAAATCTCGATGCTGAAGAAACTGACAGCTTTGTATATGGCATGGCATGGCAACCTAATGATGATTTATTAATTACAGCAGACTATGTAAAAATTGATATTGAAAATGCAATTCGTTCTACAAGTTTGCAGTTTATTCTTGATAGTTGCTACCAAGCATCAAGCTTAGATAATCAATTTTGTGAACTATTTAGTCGCGACACATCTGATCCTTCAAACCCAGATATCAATAGTTTTTTACTAACTCAAGTCAACGTAAGTGAGTTTCAATACGAAGCCATTGATTTCAACGTAAAGTACCATTTAGAAATTGGTGAAATGGGCAGTTTAGATTTCGGCTTAGTTTCAACTAATGTTTTGAGAAATGCCACCCAACCCGATGAAGGAAGTATTGAGTTTGATGATGCTGTTGGGGAAGCTAATGTACCGAAATGGAGACATAACTTTAGTGTCAATTGGGCATACAATGACTTCAATATATTTTGGAATGCACATTACACGGGTGAACAAAAAACTTACAACTCTTTCAGAGGACACACAGCAGAGAGGTTCAGTTTACCTGTCACAGGCGGGCACACAATACATGACTTAAATATTTCTTATGATTTTAATAGTGATTTGAAAGCTTCTATTGGCATAAATGATGTTTTTGATAAAGAAATCCCTTTAAGTGCCGTAGTTGGTGCTAATGGAGGTTATGATTTCTTAGGTCAATATGCTTACTTAGACATTGTTTATAATTTTTAAATCATTTAATTTACAAAAATAATAAAGGCTTCTATAAGAAGCCTTTATTACATAAGCGATGAAGAATACCTTTAAACCGCTTCACTTCCCTCTTCTCCAGTCCGAATACGAACAACTCTTTCCACTGGACTGACAAAGATTTTACCGTCACCAATTTTTCCTGTTCTAGCAACTTCAACAATGGTTTCTACGCAACGTTCAACTAGATCATCTGTAACAACTACTTCAACTTTAGCTTTTGGTAAAAAATCCACCATGTATTCGGCGCCCCGGTACAGTTCAGTATGGCCTTTTTGACGGCCAAAGCCCTTAACTTCGGTGACTGTCATGCCGTTTACGCCTATATCAGTTAAAGCTTCGCGAATATCGTCCAGTTTAAATGGCTTAATAATGGCTTCGATTTTTTTCATTAATTTCCCCAACTCCAATAATATTATTTAAACTGACGGCCATAGCCTGATGTAATAGGATAGCGTCGATCCCGGCCAAAGGCTCTTGAACTAATCCTTACACCTGGCGCAGATTGACGACGTTTATGTTCATTAACATCCACTAGCCATATTACACGCCTTACCACCGCTTCATCAAAGCCTAATGCGACAATTTCCGCAATACTTTTATCACCTTCTACATAAGCTTCTAAAATCGGATCTAGTACTTCATAAGGCGGCAAGTTATCTTCATCTTTTTGATCAGGAGCCAATTCAGCTGATGGGGCACGGGTAATTACTCGCTCCGGGATCACTTGCGAAATGGTATTACGGTATTTAGCGAGCTTATAAACCATGGTTTTTGGTACATCTTTAATGGGATTGAAACCTCCACACATATCACCATATAAGGTGCAATAACCTACGGCCACTTCCGATTTGTTACCTGTAGTTAGAACAATTCGACCGAATTTATTTGAAAGTGCCATTAGCAAAGCACCTCGTGTACGAGCCTGGATATTTTGTTCTGTGACGTTGGGCTCAGTTCCTGCAAACTTTTCGCTTAACTGCCCTATAAATGCTTCATACATAGGTTCAATGGAAATAATATCGAATTCAATGCCAAGCGCTTCTGCTTCGGCTGTGGCATCTTCAATACTCATACTTGCAGTGTATTTAAATGGCATCATCACGGCATTGACGTTTTCTGCGCCCAGTGCGTCAACCGCCACTGCAAGAGTTACTGCAGAGTCAATTCCGCCAGATAAACCAAGTAATGCACCTTTCATACCATTTTTAAGAATGTAATCACGGGTGCCTAAAACCAATGCTTGCCAAATTTCAGCTTCATCATGTAACTGAACCGAGTCATGCCGATCGGTTGTAATCTTATTGGCATCGTTATCAAATTCAAAGACAACAAAGTCTTCTTCAAATTCATTAGCTGTAAATATCGCTTCGCCATTAGCATCGTATGCGATTGAAGCACCATCAAATAATAACTCATCTTGACCACCAATCTGATTAACGTACAAAACCGGAATATTATTTTCTTTGGCTCTCGCGCCAACTTCTTCTTCACGACGATGCCCCTTGCCAAAATAATAAGGGGAAGCATTGGGGCTAAGTACTATATCCGCACCCGCAGCTTTACAGCTAGCTGTCGGCTCAGGAAACCATAGATCCTCACAAATGACCAAGCCAAGATTAACGCCTTTATATGGAATAACACAGTCTTGGGTTCCAGGTGTAAAATATCGTTTTTCATCGAACACGGAATAATTGGGCAAAAGTTGTTTACGATAAGTCGTTACAATTTTGCCATTAGCAATAAAACTGGCGCTATTATAAATTTGTGTATCTTCTCGTTCAGGATGCCCAACTATCAATGCAACAGAAGAGTTGAATAGGCATAAATCTTGCAGAGCCTTTTCTATTAAAAGGTACAGATCGGTTCTAAGTAGCAAATCTTCTGGTGGATAAGAACAAAGGGCCAGCTCAGATAACACCAAGACATCTACTTGTTCATTCTCAGCTTGAGTTAAAGATTTTTTTATCAGCTCTAAATTGTACTGAATGTCTCCAACAATATAATTATTTTGGGCTATTGCTATCCGCATTTCCATTCTCGATAAAATTTTTGCTCTATTCTCCAATATTTACCCACTTTTTCAAAGTCATATCAGAATAATCCTTGAAATAATATGAATAACTAATTAATCTTGGACAAAGATATGTAAAATCAATTAGTTATAGGGCGATATTAGTGGTTATAAAGGACCAAAAAATAGAGTTAGGATGGCAATTTATGCGCTATTACAGCTTTATTCGTCTTCTTGTGGCATTTTATTTCTTAGTAAGCCCTTCTATCTTCGACATATTATCAACTCAGCATAACCCACAATTCTACAGTTCTGTGGCAATAAGCTACCTGATTGTCGCTACACTTTTATTATTTATTGCATTATCTGAACAACGCTTCAACTTACTATCAATTGTTAAACCCGTAATAGATATTGCGTTTATCTCAATGCTGGCTTATGCGGGACCTCCAGAAACTGCGGGGCACGCTGTTTTAATGGCTATTGTCTCAGTTTTTGCAATTCTTTTAATTAGACACAGGTTAGCGCTTGTTTATGGTGTTGCAGCATCTATTGCACTATTCATAGTCAACTATTTAAAAAACGATGGTATTTTAAATACCGACTATATGGATTTATCACTTCAAGCTTTTGCGATACTAAGCGTTTCCTTGTTAGGTAATATTTTAGCTCGAAGGTTAACCAACTACGAGTCAGAAGTTTTAGAAAATAATTACCTTATTAATGATATGCATCAACTTAACAGTAGCATCATTAATAATATGAAACGCGGCCTTATTGTAGTCTCTAATTTGGGACAAATTTTATATATCAATAAAATTGCATGGTACCAATTAGGAAGCCCAACTCAATCTACGGGCCATAATATTAAAGAAATAGCACCAGAGCTGTATCATCAAATAAGCAAGCTTTCTGGTAATGAATTTGAAGGAACTATTTTCCGTACTAATCAGTCTAGTCCAAGATTAATACCTAGGTTATCAAAGCTAGATAATGATAATAAAATATTAATTACTTTAGAGGATTACTCTAAGATTACCAAGCGGATACAACAAGAAAAGCTCGCATCTTTAGGTCAGCTAACCGCGAGTATAGCTCACGAGATTCGAAACCCTTTAAGTGCCATAAATCAAGCTAGCCAAATGTTTGATGAGATTGAGACTGCGACGCAACAAGAAAGGGATTTACTGCAAATCATTCAACGACAATCAAAACGTATCAATAATATTATTGAAAACGTTCAAATGGTCTCTAAAAGGAAAACGCCAGTACGGCAAGAAGTTTATTTAAATCGTTTCTTAAAAAGTTTTATTCATGAGTTTAAGCAAGGTTTAAAATACAATGCAGAAATTCAGATAAACACTGTTGGCGAAAACATTAAAGTAAAATTTGATCAAAGCCAGTTAAAGCAAGTGCTTTCCAATCTTTTAGAGAACGGATTAAAGTATAGCTTTATAAACACCAAGCAATACACGATTCAAATTTCTGCTGGCGCAAAAAACAATAACAAATCGATATATTTAGATATAATCGATCAGGGAACAGGAATACCCATAGAAAAATTTGAACAAATATTTGAACCTTTTTATACTACTAACCACGATGGAACAGGATTAGGCTTATATATTTCTAAAGAACTTTGTGAAGCCAATGGAGCTCAGTTGGAACCCATTCCAATTGCATTTGGTGGCGCTTGTTTTAGAATAATATTCGACCAAAATTATTATGGAACTACCGATTGAGAACCCCAAAGTTTTAGTAATTGATGACGAAGCAGATATTCGTCACCTTTTGGCTATGAGTTTAGTTCAACTCAACATCGATGTGGATTGCGCAAAAGACGTGGCGGAAGCAATGATGCACTTAAAAAATAACACTTATAATTTGTGTATTACTGACATGAAGCTGCCAGATGGTAATGGACTTTCTATAGTAGAACACTGCCACAAAGAAATACCTCATATGCCTATCGCAGTGATCACTGCTTATGGCAATAGCGATATTTCAGTCAAAGCAATGAAGTTAGGAGCTTTTGATTTTCTATCTAAACCAATTGAACTAGTTCAGTTAAGGCAGCTATTGAGAAATGGTTTCAAATATTACAGCGAAAAATCACAAAACAAAGACCAATACCCTATTGATTATTTGCATGGGACCGGTGAAGCTGTTTCAAGATTAAAAACACAACTAGAAAAAGCAAAAAAAACAAATGCACCAGTTATTGTTAATGGTAGTAAAGGAACAAAGAAAGAAGAACTGGCAAAATTCATACATTCTCTAAGCTCCAGAAGTGACTATAAGGAAGTTTACTTAGATTGCAGTACCTTAGAGCCAGAAGATGCAGAAAAACTACTCTTTTCAACGGATGATAAAGAAGCAAACATTCTACTAAAAGCCCACAATAGCAGTCTAATTATTAGTAACATCCACCTGCTGAATAAGTTTTCTCAAAAAAAGCTTCTGCAAGCTTTAGAAAACAAAACCTTAATTTTAGAGAATGAAAAAGATACTTTAATTGATGTTAGGGTTATTGTTTGCACTGAAATACCATTGGAAAAGTATGTTGCTAGTTTACATTTACGTGAAGATTTGTTTTTTAGGCTAGATGTTCTACAAGTTTTTGCGCCTTCCATTGAGCAACGTTCTGACGATTTCGAGGAGCTAATCGAGACCTATAGAGCAAGATTAACCCCTGACAAAAGCATTGATAATAAAGCCTTGCGCAAACTTTTAAGTTATAAATTCCCTTTTAATTATCGAGAACTAGAGAAAGTTTTAATTAAAGCTAATAGCTCCAGTCTTTCAGAAACTATTGAACTGGAAGATTTAGAGTTTAATCATACAGATTTTTTGCAAAATGCAGAACCAAAGCAATCAAAAAACGGTTTATCTTCAAGAGGAGATATGAGCCTGGATGAATATATAGAGTCAATTGAGATTCAAGAAATCCGGGCAGCCTTAGATAAAACGCGATGGAATAGAACAGAAGCTGCAAAATTGTTAGGGATTAGTTTTAGAACTATTCGCTATAAAATCAAAAAACTAGGGATTGACTAAACTTTTGTCCTAATACTTTTTGCGAAATCTCTTACAAAAATCTAATCTCGCTCTAATTTAAAACACTGTCTTATTAAACTAATGTAATTATTCAATAAACATTAAGGAATAATTATGTCTAAAGGATTTAGCCTAATTGAAACTATCACCACAATGGCTTTAATCAGTATATTAGCCGCGATAGGTATCCCCTCATTCTCTCAATTCGTAGAAAGACAACGACTCAGTAGTGATATTAATTCAGTAATACGTTTGGTTAACTTAGCAAGAACTGAATCAATTAAATCAAAGATTAATACTACTGTCTGCGGTGATAGCAACCAAGGCACATGCTCCAATAACTGGCGAAAACTATTAGTAAAAACAAAAAAAGAAAGTACATCAACTTATAGTTTCAAATTATCAGGGAATTACAAGTCTGCTATATGGAGTAGCTTTCAAAGAAAGCCGGGGTTAACTTTCAATTCATTGGGCTTTACGACTCATCTTAATGGTAGTTTGTATCTTTGCCATGAAAAGTTTCCTGAGTTACACAGAGCAATTCGATTTAGTAAGTCCGGGAAAGCCTCGATTATAAATACGCCCAACTTACTATCTCAAAGATGCAATTAAAATTATTCAATGGTCTTTTGTGATGTTACACTAAATTAAAGAAAATTAATTTGATTAACTTAATGATTAAGACTATTCCGGTTACCGAAATAACAGCTCAATCTGGCTTAGAACTATTAACAAATGATGAAATTGCTCAACTCAGTAAGGATACGAATGGGGACGAGTTTCAACTTTTAAAAAAATTCATTTTAGCCGTTTTGAATAGCGGTGAAGCTACCGATGATGTTTACCATGTACATACATTACTAACAGACTTTGATGTAGAGATATTACAGCTTAATAAAGGCCTCAAATTAAAGATTTATAATGCGCCGGAGTCTGCTTTTGTTGAAGGTAAAATGATTAAAGGCTTACACGAGCAAGTTTTTAGTGTTTTACGTGACATAGTATTTTTGAAACAAGAATTAGAGTTTAACACTCGTATCGATTTTCAAACAAAAAGAGGCATTAGCAATGCTATTTTCCATATACTTCGCAATGCCCAAGCCTTCAAAGTGGGGGAAGATCCAAACATGGTGGTTTGTTGGGGCGGACACTCTATCCCACAACACGAATATCGATATACCAAAGACGTCGGTTATCGCCTTGGTCTAAGAGGTTTAAATATTATTACTGGCTGTGGCATTGGCGCTATGAAAGGCCCCATGAAAGGTGCGCTTATCGGTCATTCTAAACAACGCCATTGCAATGGGCGCTATGTAGGTATCACTGAGCCAGGGATTATCGCTGCTGAATCGCCAAACCCAATCGTCAATGAGCTTATTATCATGCCAGACATAGAAAAGCGCCTAGAAGCCTTTGTTCGTCTCGGTCATGGCATTATCGTTTTCCCTGGCGGAGTGGGCACCGCCGAAGAAATCCTCTATATTTTGGGTGTGTTGCTTAATCCTAAAAATAAACAAACACCCTTCCCATTAGTATTTACAGGTCCATCAGAGTCCAAAGCTTACTTTGAGCAAATTGATAAATTCATTGGTCTAACTTTAGGTAAAGATGCACAAAGTAGATATCAAATAATCATAGATGATCCCATAGCAGTTGCAAAAGCCATGCAAAATGGCATTAAACAGGTTCGAGAGTACCGAAAAGATAAGCAGGACGCATACCATTACAACTGGCAGCTTGAAATTGATTGGGACTTTCAAGAAGAATTTATTCCAACTCATGAGAACATGGCTAAACTCAACCTATCCTCCTCACAAGAAAGCCATAATCTCGCGGCAAATTTACGCAAAGCTTTCTCTGGCATAGTGTCAGGCAACATCAAAGAGCAAGGAATCGAAACCGTGGCTAAACATGGTCCTTATCAACTCAGCGGAGATAAAGAAATCATGCAGTTTATGGATATTCTATTAAGAAGCTTTATTGACCAAGGGCGAATGAAACTAGAGCAAAAAGACTATACACCTTGTTATGAAATACAGTAAAAAAAGGCTAGGTATAAACCTAGCCCAAATCCCACCATATAGCTGAAGGAAAACTTTTCTAGTTAAATGTAAAATCAATACTTTATTTACTTTTACTGCTGTGGTAAAAAAGTAACTATAGATTTAACTAATAAAAATGATATTAATGCATATTTGCATCAATATCAATGCAAATATGCATTAATTGGAAATATTATGGGTGATGTTTTAGAGCAATTGCGTGAATTAATGAAGAGTTTGGGTGAAACCGATTATTCTCTTCAAAATAAAGCGCATATCAGTCAGTCAACTATCTACAGAATTGTAGAGGGTAAAACTTCAGATCCCGGTATATTCAAAGTAGATAGCTTAGCAAGAGCCATGGGGCATTGTTTATCATTGGTTCCTATGAGTGAGTTTTCACAGAAACTATCAGATTTAGACGACGTTAAAAGTTTAAGCGAAACCATTAGCATGATCGAAACATTAGCCGCAACTAGAGGTTATGACCTATCACCAATGGATAAGGCTGAATTGATTTTAGCTAACTACCAAAGTCCAAATAAAACTTCAGAAAATCAAGATACCAATCTAAACGTCGTAAACTTCAAAAAATAAATGAAAGCTTTTTTATCCAGATACTGGCTTACGGTCAGTATTAGCGTTATCGTTCTTCTTTTATTTAGTTTAGAGCCAACCTCATCAAATTGGCTTCAATATCATAGAGACTTAGTAAACTCAGGGGAAGTGTGGCGCTTTTTCACTCCCAATTTAGTTCACCTTAGCTTAGAACACACCCTGATGAACCTAGCGAGTTTATGGTTAATAAGTTTAATCTTCCGCCCTCTTTTAAAACTGTCTGATTGGTCAATTTGGCTAGTCGCTTTATTCATTGCAAACATTGTAGGCATGCATCTTTGGCTTCCAGAATTAACAAGTTATGTTGGTATGTCAGGTGCGCTTTACGGTTTGATTGCAGCGTGTTGCGTTGCTGAGTTTCGGTTAAAAGTTAAAATCAGTGCTCTGTTGTTAGTGATTGTTGGTGTTAAAATTTTTGCGCCACAGATTTTAGGGATGAAATCAGAATACGATGAAATTATAGGAGGCTATATTGTTGAAGAGTCTCATATCATTGGCTACATGCAAGGAATCATATTAGGTTTGATTTGGCCAAAAGGCCGACTTAATAAGCCAGCTTTTGGCACACTAATGAAAAAACCTATCAATTAAAGCCCGATTTTTTCACGATTCTTTTCTAAAGTTTTTTCGCCAATACCTTTCACCGCAGTTAATTCATTGGCAGATTTGAAGTCACCGTATTCATTTCGATAATTGACTATTGCTTGGGCTTTCTTTAGTCCAATTCCTTTAAGGTTAGAAGCTAATTGTTCAGCAGAAGCGGTATTGATATTAACTCTAATTTGCGCTTGCTCTGTAACCACGCGAGGCTCTTTGTCTTTCGCAATGACAGTTTGCGCTAGAGTAGCGGTTGCCATTACTAAAATAACTAAAAACTTTTTCATAATAATCTCCTTTTAAAAATAAATCGTCCTTAGACGGTTTAAATCCTAAAAGAGACAATAAATCACTACAAGTCGATTACCAAGCTTTCAGATATTTCGCACAAGGCTTTAAGCGGGTTATTTGCTTGAGTTATTGGGCGACCTATAACTAAATAATCAGAACCGGCTTGTATGGCTTTAGAAGGGGTCATAATACGTGATTGATCCCCAACATCCGAACCCATTGGTCGAATTCCAGGAGTCACTAATTTAAAATCTTGTCCAAAGGCTTGTTTTAAGGTTTGCGCTTCCCAAGCTGAACAAACAACGCCGTCAAGTCCAGATTCTTTAGTTAGACCGGCAAGATGAGTTACTTGTTCCGCTAGTGTTTTTTGATAACCTAGCTTTGAATAGTTTACCTCATCCATACTAGTAAGCATCGTAACTGCAATGAGTAATGGTTTATCTTGACCAAAATCTTGAATGGCATCATTTGCCATTTCCATCATTTTTACACCGCCGGTTGCATGTACATTAGTCATCCAGACACCAAGTTCAGCCGCCGCTCTACATGCTTTTGCAACGGTATTAGGTATATCATGAAACTTTAAATCAAGAAAAACGTTAAAGTCCCGCTTAACTAATTTCTTAACAAATTTCGGGCCAAACAAAGTAAACATTTCTTTTCCGACTTTAACTGCAGCTAATTTTGGGTCTAGCTGATCCACTAAAGAAAGCGCACTTTTTTTATTATCATAATCTAATGCAACAACAATCTTCGGAGCTTCATTCATCATTTATATTTACTCGCCTTCAATACCCTGAATAGGTTTAATAGAACTCCAATCTTTACAACTCGGACACTGCCAATGAATAATTCGGCCATTAAAGCCACAGTTATGGCAAACATAACGCGGCTTTCGCTCTACAAGTTTTTCTACAATTGAATCTAATAATTGTAAGCTTGCTCTTGCAGAGTCCTGAGCATGCTCAATGTGCAAACTGATTAATTGATGGAGACCTTTTAGAGAGGGTTTGTCTTCTAAATAGGCTCCGATAATCTCTGCAGCAGCTTTATCGCCTTCTTGTTCCTGTGTTAATTTAGACAGTTCAATTAAAGCAGAAACTCCAGCACCTTTTTCCAAACTAAGCTTTAAAAATTTATAGTAACCTTTAATATCTTTTCGTTCGCTATAAGCAGAGCTGATGTTATCAAGAGCTTCAGGTAAAAAAGCTATATCTTGCTCTATAATATTCGAATAAGATTTGATGGCCGCTTTATGATTACCATCTTCGAAATATAAGTCGCCTTGTAATAAGCTAGCACGAACAGAGTTCGAGTTTGCCGACAAAGCTTTTTTAATAGTAGCTAGTGCACCCTTAATATCTTTTTTATCTTTCTTTTCAGAAGCAAGTTCACAATAAAAATGGGCAATTGCTTGCGCCTGTTTTTCACCCATGACAATCTCGAGTTTTTCTGCTGTACTCGCAGCATTTTCCCAATCACGAGTTGCTTGGTGGATATTTAATAGTTGGTGAAGAGAATCCTTCTTGTGAGCAGGCTCAGCTAATAATTTATTAAATAAATTACTCGCCCGATCATACATACCGACCGCTTGGTAATCGACGGCTAGCTCATATAAAGCTTGGTTATGATTTTCTTTGGAGAGTTGTGGCCTTGCAATTATATTTTGATGTAAACGAATGGCTCTATCCACTTCACCACGTTTACGGAACAAGTGACCAAGTGCTAAATGAGTATCAACTGTCTCTGTATCAACCTGTAATAAATCGATAAAAGTATCAACCGCTTTATCTGGTTGTTCATTTAACAAATAATTTAAACCCTTAACATAGTTACTAGAAAGGCTTGAAGGTTTAGTACCTTTTTGCAAACTTTGTTTTTTTCCTACTCGATAACCAGAGAAGACTGCGATGGGTAGCAATACTAAGATTACTATTAATACCCACTCATTCATTATTACAGTTCTTCCTTAACTGGTAAGGTTCTTAAGTTTTTTAATTCCAATTCACGTTTTGCTAATTTGCGCTTGCAATTTTTTAATTGAGTTTTAGTCTTTAATAAAGAAATGCTGGACATGGATAAGCCAATCACTAAGCCCAACCCCAAACAAATTGTAATTAGCAAAACTAGCTGAATAGTGGTTTCGCCAAATAGATAGTTTAATTGGATAACTTGGTCATTCTGATTAGCAAACATAAAGGCCAAGCCAAAGGCTACTAACAGTAAAATTATAGCGATAAGTAATCTCACCACTAGCTCCTAAAAAATTGTGTTATGGCTTAATGGGTTTATCTTTTCCGGAATTAGCTCTTTCACGTAACTCTTTACCTGGCTTAAAGTGAGGCACATACTTACCACTGAGAGTCACTGACTCACCAGTTTTAGGGTTACGGCCAACTCTTGGCGCACGATAATGAAGCGAGAAGCTACCAAAACCACGAATTTCAATGCGATCTCCATTTGCCAATGACTCAGACATTTGATCAATCAAAGATTTTACCACCAACTCAATATCTCGTACTGATAATTGCGGGTTTTTATCAACCAATTGCTCTATTAACTGTGATTTAGTCATAAATTAGATCCTTTGTTCGAAGGTTATGCTATTTATGGTGATTTATTAAATTCTATGCACTAAATTAAGTACAAGTTTTATACAAAACAACCACAAAGCACGCTAACTTGTTTAATTATATAACATTTTTAGCAAAATGGGGAGATTACTCACAAAATCTTACATTCATAAAAAAACCCGCTAAAAAGCGGGTTTTTTAATAAAAGCTACAAACTAGTGATTATTCGTCACCCATTTGCTCTTTCAAAAGGTCACCTAAAGTCGATGGAGCAGACTTATCATTGCTGAACTCTTTAATAGCTGCTTGCTCTTCAGCGTGGTCTTTAGCTTTGATAGATAAGCTGATGTTACGGCTCTTCTTATCAACACCAACGAACTTGGCTTCAACAGCATCACCTTCTGCAAAGTGCTTAGTAGCATCATCAACACGCTCAGCGCTGATGTCAGAAGCACGTAAGTAACCTTCGATGTTATCACCTAAGTCTACTAATACGCCTTTAGCATCAACTTCTTTAGCAGTACCTTTAACTACTGAACCTTTAGGGTTAGCGGCTAAGAAGTCTGATAAAGGATCCGCATCAACTTGCTTGATACCTAAAGAAATACGCTCACGCTCAGCGTCAACAGCTAATACAACCGCTTCAACTTCGTCGCCTTTCTTGTAGTCACGAACTGCTTCTTCACCAGCCAATGTCCAAGAAATGTCAGACAAGTGAACTAAGCCGTCGATGCCGCCGTTAAGACCGATAAAGATACCGAAGTCAGTGATAGACTTGATGTTGCCTTTAACTTTGTCATTTTTAGCGAAGTTAGCAGCAAACTCGTCCCATGGATTAGGGATACATTGCTTGATACCTAATGAGATACGACGACGTTCTTCATCAATATCCAATACCATAACTTCAACTTCGTCACCTAAGTTAACTACTTTAGATGGGTGGATGTTTTTGTTAGTCCAGTCCATTTCAGAAACGTGTACTAAACCTTCAACGCCATCTTCAATTTCAACGAAACAACCGTAGTCAGTTAAGTTAGTTACGCGACCTTGTAAACGCGCACCTTCTGGGTAACGGTTTAAGATGTCTACCCATGGGTCAGAGCCTAATTGCTTGATACCTAGAGAAACACGGTTACGCTCACGGTCAAATTTCAATACTTTAACGTCGATTTCGTCGCCCACTTGAACTACTTCACTTGGGTGCTTAATACGCTTCCAAGCCATGTCAGTGATGTGCAATAAGCCATCAACACCGCCTAAATCTACGAATGCACCGTAGTCAGTTAAGTTCTTAACGATACCTTTAGCTTCTGAACCTTCTTCAAGGTTAGCTAATAATTCTTCACGCTCAGCTGAGTTTTCAGACTCAATCACTGCACGACGAGAAACAACAACGTTGTTGCGTTTTTGATCTAACTTGATAACTTTGAAATCAAGCTCTACACCTTCAAGGTGCGTAGTATCACGTACTGGACGAACGTCAACCAATGAACCCGGTAAGAATGCACGGATTGATTGTACTTCAACAGTGAAACCACCTTTAACCTTACCAGTGATAACACCTTTAATAGTTTCTTGTGCTTCGTGAGCAGCTTCCAACACACCCCATGCAGCGAAACGCTTAGCGCGCTCACGTGATAGGCGAGTTTCACCGAAACCATCTTCAACTGCGTCTAGTGCTACTTGAACTTCGTCACCAACGTTAACTTCCAACTCACCAGTGTCGCTAAGGAACTGGTTACGTGGGATAACGCCTTCAGATTTAAGGCCAGCGTTAACGATCACAACTTCATTATCAATATCAACCACCACACCTGTGATGATTGCGCCTGGACGCATTTCTACGTTAGTTAAACTTTCTTCAAAAAGTTCTGCGAAATTTTCGCTCATTGTTAGTACCTGATACCTTAGCTAGCGAATGCTGCGCTAAGACTTGTTTTCAAAATCACCAGATTAAGATCCGCTAATACTGGGTCAGTTAGTTAAATTTGCTTATCATCCATGCAAGCAAACAAATAAAATATATTCTGTTCAGCCCATTAATTGTTAATAAAATCAATAATTTGCTGAACCACTTCATCAATCGTTAGTTCTGAGCTATCCACCACCAAAGCACCCTCTGCTGGCACCAGCGGAGCCACGGTTCGAGTACGGTCTCGCTCATCCCTTTCGATGATGCTTTTCAAAAGGTGCGGAATACTAGCATTTACGCCCTTTTCGGTCAACTGTTTATAACGCCTATCCGCCCGTATCTCGGGGCTTGCAGTCAAAAACACCTTGTGTTTTGCATCGGTAAAAACCACCGTTCCCATGTCACGACCATCCGCCACTAAACCTGGCTTTTGGCGGAATTTACGCTGGCGAGTCAAAAGCGCCGTTCGAACTTCGGGGATTACTGCCACTTTTGAAGCCATGGCGCTGGTATCATCCAAACGTAATTGCACACCAACATCTTCGCTATTCAACAAAACCGTTTGTTCAGATCCATCGCTCGAAGGCTTAAAAACCACATCCAGATTCAAAGCCGCTTCTTCAATCGCCGCAATATCGTCTAATGGGATATCGTTTTTAATAACACTTAGAGCTGTTAAGCGGTAAAGCGCTCCACTATCCAATAAGTGGTAGCCCAGTTTGGTAGCTAGAATTTGGCTAATGGTGCCTTTGCCTGAGCCACTTGGGCCGTCGACAGTAATAACAGGTGCTTGCTGAACTTCCGTCATTATTTAGTCATCTCAGTCAAAACACGAATAAACTTAGCGTTTTCTTCTTCAAGACCAATCGATACGCGCAAATGATTCGGCATTTCATAATTCGCCACGGGGCGCACGATAACCCCTTTTTGCAACATTTCGTTATACAAAGGACCTGCTTCTTGCTTCATGTCGACAGTGATGAAGTTAGTCACCGATGGAATATAGTCATAGCCTAATTCATTGAAAGCACTAACCAATTGTTCCATGCCGGCTTTGTTTACATCCAAAGCACGCTGTAAATATGCATGATCGTCAAGAACCGCATCCGCTGCAGCTAAAGCCAATGAATTCATATTAAACGGCTGACGTGGACGATTAATTAAACCCGTAATTTCTTCATTAGCCACAGCATAACCTGCGCGAACACCAGCTAAACCATAAGCTTTCGAGAAAGTACGAGTCACAATTAAATTGGGATACTCTTTAATCCAAGGAATAGTTTGCGGATATTCTGCAAACTCAACATATTCATAATAAGCTTCATCCACCACAACAATAACGTCGTTTGGAACCTTATCCATAAAGGCTTTCAAGTCAGTGGCATTATTCCAAGTCCCTGTTGGGTTATTTGGATTAGCAATGAAAATCATGCGCGTGTTTGGAGTAATAGCTTCAGCAGTGGCTTCTAGGTCATGCCCCCAGTCTTTGGCTGGGATCTGAACAGCAGTTGCGCCGATGGCTTGCGTCACAATCGGATAAACCACAAAAGCGTGTTGCGAGAAAATCACTTCATGTTCAGGTTGTACAAAAACGCGTGCAATTAATTCCAAAACGTCGTTTGAACCATTACCCAAAGTGATTTGATTAATATCAACACCACAACGCTCGGCTAACTTGGCTTTTAGATAATAGCCATTAGCATCAGGATAGCGCGCCATTTCAGCAAATTCCTTCTCCATGGCAGCTTGCGCCATTGCACTAAGACCGATAGGATTTTCATTACTAGCAAGCTTAACGATATTAGTAATGCCTAGTTCCCTTTCTAACTCAGAAATGGGCTTTCCTGGTTGATAAGGGTGTAATTTCTGCACGCCAGCACCTGCCAAACTAATAAAATCGCAACTCATGGTTTTCTCCGCTACCTGTTATTTGGTGACTTAAAAGATTAAGGGCGCATATTATCGTTGAATTCGCGCACAATTTCATCTTATTAAGGCCAATACAAAACAATAATTCGATACAATTTAATACTGATATTCGAAACTAGCTCAGTTATAGTACTTAAAATTTTCATTATCCATACAATAAGGAACTTTTAATGAAGTATTTATTAATTCTATTAAGCCTTATGGCATTGGCCTTTGGTCTTTATTACGTCAACAAAAATGATCAAGATAAAGTTGTCGGGACTGAAATAACTAGCCAGTCTACAACTTCGGAAGAAGTTCAAGTGGAAACTTTAGCAAACGCAGAGCCTCCAAAACCGCCTGTAGCTCGTAAACAACCCCACGAAATGGTTATTCACGATCATAAGCGAGTAGATAACTATTATTGGATGCGTGATGACAAACGTGAAGATCCTGAGATCTTAGCGCATCTTGAAGCCGAAAATGCTTATAAAGAAAAGATGCTGGCTCATACGGAAGCTTTGCAGAAAAGCTTATATGATGAAATTGTTTCTCGTATCGAAAAGGACAACTCCAGTGTTCCTTACTTCAAAGATGGCTACTGGTATTACAGCCGTTATGAAAAAGATAAAGAATATCCAATTTATGCTCGCAAAAAAGAGTATTTAGAAGCCACAGAAGAAGTTATGGTGGACGTTAATGTTCACGCACCTGAAGATGGTTACTTTGCTATCTCAGGCTTACAACTGAGTAAAAATCAAAATATTCTAGCCTATGGCGAAGATCAAGCTGGTCGTCGAATTTACACCATTAAGTTTAAAGACTTATCCACCGGAAAAATGCTAGAAGACGAACTTTCTAACTCAAGCAGTAATATTGTTTGGGCAAATGATAACGAATACTTATTCTACTTACAGAAAGATCCTCAAACTTTATTGGCGGACAAAGTTTATCGCCATAAATTAGGTACTCCTCAATCAGAAGACGTCCTAGTTTACGAAGAAAAAAACAAACAATTTTACACAGGGATTGGCAAGTCACTAGACAACTCTATTTTAATCATTGGTCACTCTAGTACCGACACGAAAGGCATGAGCTTCTTAAATGCAAATCGCCCTACTGATGAATTTGAATTATTCTATCCATTAGAAAAAGGCCATGAATACAGTATTGCAAATTCAGGAAGCGATATTTATATCCGCACCAACAAAGATGCTCAGAACTTCCGCTTAATGAAAACCACCATCGAAAATAAGGGTGACTTTTCTAAGTGGCAGCAAGTCATTGCACACGATGAAGATACTTTAATTCAAGGTGTAGGCGCCTTTAACAACTTCATTGCCTTGCAAGAAAGAAATGGCGGTTTAAGCCGCATTCGTTTAATGGATATTGAATCAGGAGAATTCACAACGATCCCTGCACAAGACCAAGCTTATATTATGCGTCTAAGCACCAATGTTGATCCTGATACTACAAAAGTTCGTTATTATTATTCGAGTTTAACTACACCAGGTTCAACTTACGATTATGATATTGAAACTGGCAAATCAGAACTTAAAAAGCAAGATAAAGTATTAGGTGATTTTGATGCTAATGACTATGCCAGCGAGCGAATTCGTGTAAAAGCTCGTGATGGTAAAGAAGTTCCAGTATCTATTGTTTATCGAAAAGATCAGTTTAAAAAAGACGGTACTAACCCACTTTACCAATACGCTTATGGCTCTTATGGCGCAACCATTGATCCGAGTTTCCGCTCTAGCATTTTATCTTTACTAGACCGAGGCTTTGTTTATGCTATTGCACATATTCGTGGCTCGCAAACTTTAGGACGCCATTGGTATGAAGATGGAAAAATGTTTAATAAAATAAATACTTTCACTGACTTTATTGACGTGACCGATGGTTTAGTAAAACAAGGTTATGGCGCTAAAGATAAAGTAGTTATCGCAGGTGGCAGTGCGGGTGGCTTACTAATGGGCGCTGTAATTAACATGGCTCCAGAAAAATACAAAGCCGTTGCATCACACGTCCCATTTGTTGATGTTGTAACAACTATGTTAGATGAATCTATTCCATTAACTACTAACGAATTCGATGAATGGGGAAATCCTAAGAATAAAGACTCATACGACTATATGCTGTCTTACTCGCCTTACGATCAAATTGAGAAAAAAGACTATCCGCATATGTTAGTCACCACTGGTTTACACGATTCACAAGTACAATACTTCGAACCAATGAAGTGGGTTGCTAAACTTCGTGAATACAAAACCGATGATAACAAACTACTCTTCCACACTAACATGGAAGCTGGCCACGGCGGCGCATCTGGACGCTTCAAGCGAATCAAACAAACCGCTATGGAATATGCATTCTTCATGGATTTATTAGGGATAGATAAATAAGGTGCTTTCTAAAAAAAAGCCTGAGAAAATTCTCAGGCTTTTTTTATAGTCCACTTAGTTCATCAATAGCTTCTTGATAATCATTATCAGCTGCTTTTTGTAACCACTCTTTATACATAACAGGGTTTCTTTTAGTACCAACACCTTTTTTATAGTATTGAGCTAAAAGGTATTCAGCTTTGCTATAACCTTGTTCTGCTGATTTGCTCATCCATTCAAAAGCTTTAACTTTACTTCTCTTTACATGCTCTCCTAATAAATACATATCAGCAATATTTAGCTGTGAAGATGCATGTCCTTTATCTGCAGCCAATTTCCAATATTTAAAAGCTAATGCAAAATTTTCTTCTATTCCTTCACCATAATAATAATTCGAAGCTAAATTGGACATCGCATACATATCATCAGCTTCAACCCCTTTTTTGAAATACTCATTAGCCTTTTCGTAATCTTGGCACTCCCCATGTTCAGCATCATAAACCAGCCCCAAGTCGTTTATAGAGCTTGTATTACCAAGGGCTATTGCCTTTTCATAAACCTCAATGGCTTTACGACAGTTTTTTTCAACCCCTTTTCCTTCTAAATACCTCCAGCCAATATTGTCTAATGCCGTAGCATTATCTTGATCAGCTGCTAATTTTTGAAACTTAAAAGCTAACTCTTCACTTTGAATAACACCTCGTCCTTCGGCGTACGCAGAACCTAAATTGTTTTGGGCTGATCGATTACCTTGATTTGCAGAGCGTAAATACCAATTAGCAGCTTTAAACTGGTCTTTTTCCGCACAAGTTCCATTGTTGTAACATAAGGCTAATTCATATTGAGAGTCTTGATCTCCTGCCATAGCTGACTTGTGATACCATTCAAATGCTTTCTTTTGATCAACCTCTCCCAATGTGCCCGCTTGATAATGCCACCCCACAAAGTATTGAGCTGCGGCATCATCTTTTTCCGCCGCTTTCATAAACCATTCAAAGGCTTTTTTGCCATCTTGTTGAATCGAATAACCATTTTCATAAAAAATGCCCATTTTATATTCTGCTTTAAGGTATCCTAAATTAGCCGCTTTTGAATACCATTTGAAAGCTTCATCAAAATTTTCTTCGACACCTTTACCATTTTCGTACAACCAACCAAGCATAAACTGCGACTCTTCATCACCAGCTTCCGCAATTGGTTTAGCCATTTTTATAGCTTCCTTATATTTTTCTTGTTCAAACAACTTATAAACATCATCATAACTATTTTCAGCTAATAAATTTATATTCATCAACAACAATATAATCCCTAAACACTTTTTCATTTTTTTATCCTGCTAATTGTCTCAACGCCATTCTAATAATTTCTTCAGATTTTAAACCGTCGGTTGCCACTTGTGATATGGCTTTGCTGGCTATTTGTGGTTTATACCCAAGAGCTACTAAAGCGCTGATCGCTTCTTGGGTTTGATCATTTGAACGACCTCCTACAGCCTGAGCTGGTCTTTCTGTTTTCTCAACCAATTCTGCCGATACCGACCAATCTTTAAGCTTATCCGTCATTTCTACCAATAATCTTTCTGCAGTTTTCTTACCCACTCCTGGCAGTTTAACTAATCGGTCTACATTATGATCATGTACCGTTAAAACAAATTCGTCCGCTTCCATACCCGAAAGGATTGCTAAAGCTAGCTTTGGGCCAACACCATTAACTTTGATTAACTCTCTAAATAGCGAGCGGTCTTTAGTTGAAATAAAGCCGTACAACGCATGTAGATTTTCTGAAATCGACATATGAGTCGAGAGAATCGTCTCAGCGCCCTCTTCTGGTAGTTGATAGAAGGTAGTCATGGGTACTTGAATTTCGTAACCAACTCCCGCTGACGTTTCAACGATTACAAAGGGTGGCGTTTTTTCGATTAATGTTCCGCGTATTCTTCCGATCAACGTAAGCGTCCTCTTGCGATTGTTTTGGCGGCGCCTTTAGCACCAGTAAGTTTATCTAAGCCACTGGCAGTATTGGCATGACACAAGGCAACAGCCAAAGCATCAGCCGCATCAGCTTGTGGACTCGATGGTAATTTTAGAATCATTTTGACCATATGCTGAACTTGAGTTTTATCTGCGGCACCAGTTCCCACCACAGATTGCTTTACTTTTCGAGCAGGATATTCAGCAACCGATAAAGCATAATGACTAGCGGCAACAATGGCTGCGCCACGTGCTTGGCCAAGCTTTAACGCCGAATCCGCATTTTTTGACAAGAATACTGACTCAATGGCAAATTCGTCAGGTTTAAACTCAAGAATTAACTCACAAACCGAGTCAAAGATTTGTTTCAACTTTTGATCCAATGGCCCATCCTTAATTCGAATACAACCACTGGTAATGTATTTAGGCTTATTATGAGGAATACCATCGCCGACTTGGATTATACCAAATCCAGTAATTCGGGAGCCGGGATCAATTCCTAGAATTAGTGCCATTGAAAGTTTAGTTTGAAATTTATGATTATAAGTATGTTTCTATCTGTTTAAATTGTAAAGCCATGACACTATCAATTTATAATGTCATGGCTAATTCCCATTTAGAGAAGTTCGTATGAACCTTCAGGAATATTCGCATTGGTGTAAACATTCTGCACGTCATCAAGCTCTTCTAGAAGGTCAATCAAGCGCAAAACCTTGGCGCCATCCTTTTCATCTAAGTCAGCTTGTGTTGATGGCAACATGGCAACTTCCGCGTTTTCTGCCTTATAACCAGCCACTTCTAAAGCATCTTTAATGGTCATAAAGTCTTCCCAAGGCGCTAGTACTTCGAAAGAACCATCTTCATGAGTAATGATATCATCAGCACCAGCTTCCAGCGCCGCATCCATCAAACCTTCTTCATCTGTTTCAGCCGAATAGATATATTGCCCTTTGCGATCAAACAGATAAGCTACAGAGCCAGAAGTTCCTAGATTGCCACCGCTTTTAGTAAAGGCAAAACGAACTTCGCCTACCGTACGGTTTTTGTTATCAGTCATACTTTCGACCAATACCGCAACACCACCAGGCCCATAACCTTCATAGGTTAACTCATCGTAGTTATCGCCTTCGGTATTACCTGCACCACGCGCCACTGCTTTTTCAATGGTATCGCGCTTCATGTTAGCACCAAGTGCTTTATCAATCGCAGCGCGTAAACGCGGATTATCATCAGGTTCAGGACCGCCAGCTTTCGCAGCAACCACTAGCTCACGAATAATTTTGGTAAAGATTTTTCCACGTTTTGCGTCTTGGGCAGCTTTTCTATGCTTAATATTAGCCCATTTACTGTGACCAGCCATTTTAATTCTCCTATCGAATTTAGCCATCGCAAAAGATTCTAAAGACAGAATATACAATTACGTGCTATGCCAAAAGCATAGCAATGGCTATAAATTATTTATCGAGAAAAACCTTTAAGGTTTTCCTCAATCAACTATGCGCCTTAAACTTAATTAAGACTGAGACTCTCAACTACAGAGGCTCTCAACCATAGTTATTCGTTAGGTTTTTCTCTTGGCCTCTTTTTCTCGCTGTCCTTTTTGGTTACTTCAATTCCCAACTCTTCCAATTGAGCAGATTCAATTTTGCTTGGCGCTTGGGTAAGCGGACACGAAGCAGTGGTAGTTTTCGGGAATGCAATCACATCTCGAATCGAGTCCGAACCTACCATTAGCATCACTAGACGATCTAAACCAAAGGCTAAACCACCGTGTGGCGGACAACCAAATTTAAGTGCATCTAATAAGAAACCAAATTTTTCTTGCTGTTCATTTTCGTCGATACCAAGAATATCAAATACTGCTTCTTGCATATCCTGTTGATGAATACGCACCGAACCACCGCCAACTTCTGAGCCGTTTAAGACCATGTCGTAGGCTTTAGACAAAGTTTCTGTTGGATTGGCACGAACTGCATCAACGTCTAATTCTTTTGGAGCTGTAAACGGATGGTGCAAAGCATGAACATGGCCATCAATTTCTTCAAACATTGGGAAATCAACAACCCATAACGGCTTCCACTCATTTGTAATCAAGTCTAAATCTGCCGCAGTTTTTAAACGTAAGGCTCCCATAGCATCCGCTACTACGCGCTTAGTATCAGAACCAAAGAAAATAATATCACCAGCTACTGCGCCAACTTTTTCAACAATAGTTGCAGCAGTGTCATCACCAATAAACTTAATAATTGGACTTTGTAAGCCTTCATCATTAACTTTTATCCAGGCCAAACCTTTAGCGCCATAAACGCCAACGTATTTGGTGTATTCATCAATTTGTTTACGGCTAAACTGGGCACCACCTGGCACACGTAACGCAGCAACACGTGAATTTTCATCATTCGCAGGACCTGCAAATACTTTAAACTCGACGTCTTTTAGCTCACTATCAACTGTGACTAATTCTATGTCCATGCGTAGGTCTGGTTTATCCGAACCATAACGCTCCATCGCTTCGGCATAACTCATACGCGGAAACTCTGGCAGTTCAATACCTTTTAATTCACTAAACAAATGACGGATCATACCTTCCATCAAGTTCATAATTTCTTCTTGATCAAGGAATGAAGTTTCAATATCCAGCTGAGTAAATTCTGGCTGACGATCCGCACGCAAATCTTCATCACGGAAACATTTCACGATTTGATAATAGCGATCAAAACCCGCCATCATCAACAATTGCTTAAATAATTGAGGGGACTGAGGCAAAGCGTAGAATGAACCTTTATTCACACGACTTGGAACCAAATAGTCACGCGCACCCTCTGGTGTCGCCTTAGTTAAGATCGGCGTTTCCACATCCACAAAACCGTGCTCATCCATATAACGACGCATTGCGCTAGTTACTTGATGACGGAACAATAATTTTTGCTGCATCTCAGGACGACGCAAATCCAAATAGCGATATTTTAAACGCATCTCTTCTGATGCTTCTAAATTCTCATCAATAGGGATCGCAGGTGGCTGAGCTTTATTTAAAATAGTAATTTCTTGGGCCAAGACTTCAATATCGCCAGAAGCCATGTTTTTATTAACCATATCCTCAGGACGTGCGCGCACCGAGCCTTTGATTTGAATCACAAATTCATTGCGTAATTGTTCCGCAGTTTCAAACAATTCCTTAAAATCAGGATCAACCACTACTTGTAAGACACCCGTACGATCACGTAACTGCAAGAAGATTAAACCTCCTAAATCACGACGACGGTGCACCCAACCAGATAATGTAACCGATTGATTTTCATTGTTTTTTGATAATTCACCACAATAGTGGCTACGCATTTTTGTGCTCATGGAATATTATGTCCGAAACTGATAACAATATTTAAAGGCAATGGCCTAGAAAAACGCCATATGGTACGCCACAGCGCTATTGGTGGCAAGTTGATTAAGCTCGAATTACCGCTATTTTAAAGGCTGAGCTTCAAATTAATCAGTGGCTGTACTAAAGTAGTCTCATCTAAATTGAAACCAATTAAAATTATGAAAAAAATTACCTTTGTATTGCTATTCACTTTTAGCCTTTCAATCAATGCTTTACCAACCTTAATCCATAACGTTAAAGGTTACAGTGTGAATAATGCTGAATTGGTGAGATTCGATGCCATTTTATTTGAAGATGACAAAATTTTAGGCATTGGTACAAAGAAAGATATGCAAGAGCTGGCGAGTTTTAGCATCAGTATCGATGGTAAGGGAAACACTTTATTGCCTGGTTTAATCGATTCTCATGGTCATTTAGTGGGTTTAGGCACCAATTTGCAACAAATCGACTTACGAAATATTGAAAGTTTAGATTTAACCTTAGATAAAATTGCCGATTACGCCAAAGATTTTGATAAACAAAATACTGATGATAAGTGGTTAACTGGCCGAGGTTGGAATCAAGTTTTATGGAAAGGCAAAGCTTTTCCAACGCGACAAGATTTAGATTTAATCAGTAAAGATCGTCCGATATGGTTACGACGCATTGATGGTCATGCTGGTTGGGCAAATACTAGAGCATTGGAACTTGCTGGAATTGATAACAAAACTGCAGATCCGAAAGGAGGAAAAATCATTAAGGATGTTGATGGCGAACCTACTGGAATTTTAGTGGATACCGCTATGGAAATACTAGAATCGAAAATTCCGGAAGCCACTAGCGATGACATTGAAAATGCATTGGATATGGCTTTTGAACATTTAATCCAGCTTGGCATTACATCGGTTCATGATGCTGGCATTGACTTTGACACCTATCGTTCCATGTTGAAGATGTCCAGTAAAGGTGAAATCCCTATTAGAGTTTACGCCATGTTAGCTGCCAGCGACCAACACTTAGAATCCATGTTAAAGCTGGGAAAGACCCAAGAAGATTTCTTAAAAGTACAATCCGTAAAGCTCTATACCGATGGCGCGTTGGGTTCACGCGGGGCAGCTTTAATCGAACCTTATTCTGATGATGGAGATAATAAAGGTTTATTATTCCATTCTGATAAAGTTCTTAAAAGTAAGTTTAATTTAGTAAACCAATACGATTTTCAAATCAACGTCCATGCCATTGGCGATAAAGGCAATCAACAAGTGCTAGATACCTTTGCAAACATGAATAAAAAAGAGTCTATAAAGAATGCACGCCATAGAATCGAACACGCGCAAGTAGTAGCTTTAGAAGATATTCCACGCTTTTCCAAGCTTGGAATAATCGCATCCATGCAACCTACTCACGCCACTTCAGATATGAACATGGCGGAAGATCGAGTTGGTGCCGAGCGTATAAAAGGGGCTTATGCATGGCGTACTATGCTTGAGAACGATGTACTCATTGCTTCAGGTTCAGACTTTCCTGTGGAATTGGCAAACCCGTTCCATGGCTTATTTTCCGCGGTAAAACGCCAAAACCATGATAACGAGCCTGAAGATGGTTGGTATTCCAATGAAGCATTGGATATGACCGAAGCCCTAGCTAGTTTTACTATTAATGGTGCTTACGCCTCTTTCTGGGAAAATGAAATTGGTTCGCTTGAAAAAGGCAAAAAAGCAGACTTTATCCTCATTGATAAGGATATTTTTAATAAAGAAGCCACTAAAATTTGGGACAGCCAAGTGTTAGAAACTTGGATTAATGGCATTCAAATTTATAAAAGATAAAACCAAATCAGAAGCTATTACTTCTGATTTGCTATGTACTCACTTTTTTTCATTCGTTTTATGGGTGGGTTAACCCAAACAGCTTTAACATTTCCGGAAGAAGCTACCATGGCTCTTTCTACCGCATTTACCTTTTTGTAGTCAATAACATAAATATATTCGTCGTTGCTTTTACTAGCGTAACGCTCAGAAGTACTACAAGAGAATAGGAAAAAAGAACAACTTGCTAGTAACAATAGTTTGCTTTTCAACATAATAAGGCTCCTCAATCGCTTTTTGACCAAAATACCTCCCCCTTAATATAGACTATTTTTTGTACAGCATGCAAGTTGTAGATTAAAGCTTTAGCCATCAATCTAACCTTGGTACAATAATTCCAACAAAATCAATCATAGAAAACCATGCGTACTAGCAATTATTTATTATCGACACTTCGAGAAGATCCAAGCGATGCAGAATTAATCAGCCACAAGTTAATGCTTCGAGCAGGCATGATCCGAAAAATTGCCTCTGGAATGTACACTTGGTTGCCCACGGGTCTACGTGTTTTGCGTAAAGTTGAAGCCATTGTGCGAGACGAGATGAATCAATCTGGTGCGGTTGAAGTTTTAATGCCAGGGGTTCAACCGGCTGATTTATGGGAAGAATCGGGACGTTGGGATCAGTTTGGTCCTGAGCTTTTGCGTTTTACCGATCGCCATAATCGTGATTTTTGTTTGGGTCCCACTCATGAGGAAATTATTACTACTTTAGTGCGTGACGAAATCAACAGCTATAAGCAGTTACCAATGAATCTGTATCAGATTCAAACGAAATTCCGTGACGAAGTTCGTCCACGCTTTGGCGTAATGCGTGCCCGTGAGTTTTTAATGAAGGATGCTTATTCATTCCACGTAGATCAAGATTCTTTAGAAACTACTTACCAAGTGATGCATCAGGCTTATTGCAATGTTTTTGACCGTATCGGCTTAGAATATCGTCCTGTGATTGCTGACTCAGGTTCTATTGGTGGTTCAACATCGCATGAGTTCCACGTATTAGCAGCTTCTGGTGAAGATGCCATTGCCTTTAGTACTGACAGCGATTATGCGGCTAACGTAGAAAAGGCAGAAAGCTTAGCGCCTTCTCAAGAGCGCCCTGCACCATCAAAAGAAATGGAAAAAGTTGCCACACCAGATAGTAAAACGATTGATGCAGTTTCTAAATTTTTAAATATCAATGCCACTCAGGCGGTTAAAACATTATTAGTTAAAGGTGCAACTGAAGAGCAGCCCATTATTTGCTTGGTATTACGAGGCGATCACACCTTAAATGAGCTTAAAGCTGAGAAACATGAATTAATAGCTTCGCCATTAGAGCTTATTGAAGATACTGAAACGATAAAGCAAGCGACTGGAGCTAATCCAGGCTCCATTGGCCCTGTAGAATTAAAGTTACATACAATAATTGATCGCGACGCAGCAGTGCTAGCTGACTTTGTTTGTGGTGCTAATGAAGATGCTTATCACTTTACTGGAGTTAATTGGGAACGTGATGCCAACTTTAACGAAGTGTTCGACTTACGCGAAGTTGTTAGTGGCGATCTTAGCCCAGATGGCAAAGGCACCTTAGAAATCAAACGTGGCATCGAGGTTGGGCATATTTTCCAATTGGGTACTAAGTATTCTGAAAGTATGAATGCCACTGTATTAGATCAAAATGGCAAAGCTATAGCAATGCCAATGGGCTGTTACGGTATTGGTGTATCACGCATCGTTGCTGCGGCGATTGAACAAAATCACGATGATTACGGTATTGTATGGCCAGAAGCCATTGCACCTTTCCAACTTGCGATTGTGCCTATGAATATGCATAAATCTGAAGAAGTGCAAAAAGTTGCAGAAGCTTTATATGAAACATTCAAGTCTAAAGGCATTGATGTTTTATTTGACGATCGTAAGGAACGCGCTGGTGTAATGTTCTCTGATTTAGAATTGATTGGCGTTCCCCACCGAATAGTTATCAGTGATCGTGGATTAAAAGCAGGCACCATCGAATATAAAGCGCGTACAGGTGGAGATAAACAAGATATCGCTGCTAATGAAATTACTCGCTTTATTGAAAATATTTTTAAATAGGAATTGAGGAGTCGCTTCTTGTCTTTAAGCTTTAATAAAGCAACTAGCTATGTAATGAAAAGCTTAATGGTATCTATGCTATTAAGCCTATTTTCCTTTTCTACTTTTGGCCAAGAAGAGCCAAACAAAGCTTTTAAAGATGAGCTAAAGAATTTACTTAACGAAGACCATCATTTTGTTGATAAGTACGATGCGCAAGTTTGGATGAAAGATATGTCCATTCGATTGAGCAAAAGAGCTCCTCATATTGCAGAGAAAGAACGCCTTAAAATTTTAAGTCTAGTGCATAAACATGCCAATGCCGCAGGTGTTGATCCTCAAATGGTTCTAGCCATTATGGAAGTTGAGTCAAACTTTGATCGCTACGCCTTATCTGTAGCTTATGCTCGCGGTTTAATGCAAATCATGCCCTTTTGGAAAAAAGAAATTGGCAAGCCAGAAGATGACCTTTTTGATATGGAAACCAATATTAAATATGGCTGCTATATTTATAAGCTTTATTTGAAATATGAAAAAGGAAACACTACTTTGGCATTGGGTCGCTATAACGGTTCACGTGGGAAAATGAAATATCCTAGAAAAGTTTACAAAGCATTAAACCGTCGCTGGGCGTTATAAATATCTGTTAACATTGTGATTCAATAAAAATCACTTTCCCTTGATAAGATACCAATAGCAATTTATCTCTTTCCCAGGTAGGGATCTGTCGTTCTTGAAAATAATTTTTTAAGCTTTTTCCTAAGGCCTTATCATTACGATAATAAGTCTCACCACCTTGTCTATAATGTACGGTTACTTCTTTGCCCTTTAACTTTGACCATTGAACGACTAATTGCTGCAATTCAATTCGACACTGTCCATTCAAATAAAAATCTGAATTCAAAATCCACGAATAAGATTTATCAAAATCGATAGCATCATCACTTAGCCCAACCAAATAAATTCTACTTTGATATTTTCGTAATTGATAATTAGAAAGCTCAAACAAAGGATTATTATTTTCTTCAACAATAAACTGGTTATAAATTTCAGCTAGCTGCTTGCGCTGTGGCATACGAATATTAAAGCCAGCCAGCCAATACCTTAATAAATTATTAACCCGCTCAATGGGTAGCGATTTAAGCTTTTCAATATTGAGGATATGACTTTTCTCAATCAAACTCTGCAAATCCTGCTCAGCTAACTGTTCAAGTAACAACTGAGCTTCTGCCAGATTTTCGGTAGTTTTTGCTAAACTGATTTGTAACTTTGGCCAAGTTTCTTTGAGCTTTGGGATCACTTGATTACGCAAAAAATTACGACTAATACTATCATCCGCATTTGTAGGGTCCTCTACAAACGATAAGTTCTTGCTATTAATGTAATTCTTTATATCTTCAACCGAAATCGATAATAACGGTCTTGCAATCAAGCCATTAGCAAAACTTTTGATATAAGGCATTGCCATCAACCCCTTTACACCAGCACCTCGAAACAACTGTAATAATAGTGTTTCTGCCTGATCATCTTGGTGTTGCGCCGTAACCAGGCATGTATTTTCATCCATTAGCTTTGTAAAAGCAGCATAGCGTGCATTGCGTGCTTCTTGCTCCAAGCTAGCTTTATTGGTATTAATTTCAACTTGAATCGAGTCATAATTAATGGATAACTGCTGGCAAAGTTTAGCATTTTCCTTTTGCCATTCATCAGCAACCGTTTGTAGGCCATGATTAATATAAACAGCTTTGAGTAAATAATTATGGCTAGCTCTAGATAATCCATGTAAAAGAGCGACAGAGTCTTTACCGCCGCTTAAGGCAATCACGATTTTATTAATTTTGGGATGATTAGAATGCAAAAAAGCCAGAAACTCATTAATCGCATGAGTAACTGGCTTTTTAAAAGAAGATTGACTGCCCATTAATCTTCAGTAACAGTACCTACCGCCATTAGTTTTTCATAACGATTTGCCAGTAAAGTTTCTGAATCTAAAGATTGCAAATATTCCAAATCTTCAGCTAAGCGTTGTTTTAAATTTTTTGCCATTTCAGGGTAATCACGATGAGCACCGCCTTTTGGTTCAGCAACGACATTATCTATCAACCCTAACTCTTTAATTCGCTCAGCTGTAATCCCCATGGCCGAAGCAGCCTCTTCTGCTTTTTCCGCACTCTTCCATAAAATCGAAGCACAACCTTCAGGAGAAATTACCGAATAAGTCGAATATTGAAGCATATTCACACGGTCACCAACACCAATCGCTAGAGCACCACCAGAACCACCTTCACCAATTACAGTGGCAACGATGGGAACTTGCAAGGTTGCCATAACTTTTAAATTACGAGCAATCGCTTCCGACTGACCACGCTCTTCCGCACCCACACCAGGGAAAGCACCAGGGGTATCGATAAAAGTAAAAATCGGTAATTCAAACCTTTCAGCTAATTCCATCAAGCGTTTAGCTTTACGGTAACCTTCTGGACGCGACATACCAAAATTGTGTTTAATCTTTTCTTTGGTATCACGACCTTTTTGATGGCCAATTACCACTACCGGCTTACCATCTAAACGCGCCATACCACCAACAATTGAGGCATCATCAGCAAAAGCTCTATCGCCAGCTAGCTCATCGAAATCAGTAAAGATATGCTGAATATAATCGCGAGTATAGGGACGTTGAGGATGACGAGCTAATTGCGCGACCTGCCAAGGAGATAAGTCCTTAAAAATTTGATTCGTTAGTTCATTAGACTTAGCCTTAAGGCGGTCAATCTCTTCACTAATATTAAGTTCTTTATCTTCGCCCATTAAACGAAGCTCATCAATCTGCGCTTCTAATTCGGCAATTGGACGCTCAAAATCTAAAAAATTCAAACTCATTATTCTATCTATTGTTAGTTATCACTAAATTGCTCGTTATTCTACCTGTTTTCTATGACTGAAGGAAAGTAAAGTCTACTGGTCAGACTTAACACTTTCTGGCAAAAAACGATAATGTCCGACAATTCTATAATCAAACAACATATCGTCGAGCTTTGGACCTGCGCCTATATTATGTACAATTTTATAGCGCCCAGACTGACTATCTTTAACGTCGGAAACAATTCCAATATGTGGCAAGTTCCCATCTAAGCGCCAACTGACAATATCTCCAGGTTGATAATCTTCAGCATTTTTACTCAAAGACAAAGTTACACCGTGTCTTTCAAAAAACGTTTCTAAATTTGGCACTCGTCTATGATCAATATTAGTATCAGGGCGCTTTAATCCCCAATTAGCTGGGTAACTATTAAAATTAGATTTCATGTCTTGATGCACCAACTCTTGTAAATCGATTCCTAGTTGACGATAACTGCGAATCAACACATCGGTACAAACCCCAACTTTGGCAGGCACGTCGCCCATTGGGTAATCTATGGCTAGATAAGCACCATCGTAGACAACTTCCGACCTTGTACGTTCTTTGGCTGCTTCAACCAATTTATCGATGGTAATTATAGTCTCAGCAAAAGATGTTGTTGATACGGCCGCAATCAAAAGTAAGACAAATTGTAATTTTTTACTCATATAAAATCAGGTGGTTTACTATAAAAGTTTGAGCCATTGTTGATAAATAAGTTCAAATCATTAAGTGCCAAAAATGGCTAGTGGTAGATGATAGTCGTGTTAAACTAAAACAAATTATTATGAAGAACCCTATGCAATCATACCAAAAAGCTAGACTAGCACGTGATAGTAGGTATGACGGAAAGTTTTTTGTAGCGGTTAAAACCACCAAAATTTATTGCCGTCCAATCTGTCCTGCTCCCTCCCCCAAAGAGAAGAACGTTAGTTATTTTGAAACCGCTATTGCAGCACAGCAAGCGGGCTTTAGACCTTGTCGTCGTTGTCGCCCAGAATCTGCTCCAACGTCATCAGCATGGATAGGCACTCAAGCAGTATTTAAACGCGCCATAAACAAAATTCATGCCGGAGCATTAAATCATCAAAATACCGATGACTTCAGCGAGTCATTGGGAATATCACAAAGGTATTTAAGTAAATTGTTTCAGCAGTACCTTGGAACTTCACCAAGAAAATACGCCAATCATGTACGTCTGATGTTTGCAAAACAACTATTACACGAAACAAAGTTACCCATTACCGATATAGCTTTTAGTGCTGGTTTTAATAGTATTAGGCGCTTTAATGATGCGTTTAAAAACACATTAAAATTAACACCGAGCGAGATTCGAAATTATGCGCCATGTAAAGAATCTGGCATACAGTTAAAGCTTAATTACCAAGGTCAATATAATTGGCCTCTAATGCAAAGGTTCTTAAAAGCACGAGAAATCCGTGAAATTGAAATCGTAAAAGAACACAGCTACCAAAGAAGTTTTCAGTTTGAATTTGCCGATAAAGTCGCACACGGCCATTTTACTGCTACGCATAACGCTAAAGACAAAGCCTTTGAAATTAAAGTAGCAATTAGTGAGATGACTTTGCTAATGCCATTATTGGCTAAGATCCGAAAAATTCTCGATATTGATAGCAACAGTGATTTAATCGAAAAGCATTTGTCACAAGATGAAACATTAAAACCTTTGCTAAAGAAAGGTTTGCGCCTGCCCGCTTGTTGGGATAATTTCGAAGCTGGCGTTAAAGCAATCTTAGGACAACAGGTTTCAGTCAAAGCAGCCTATAGCCATACTAAAAATTTGATCCAAACTCTAACCCGTAGCGAGTCTAATAGTTTTCACTATTTTCCATCACCAAAACAAGTTGCTAATGCAGACTTGTCTTTTTTGCGAATGCCAATTAAGCGTAAGGAAACTTTAGCAAATTTTGCTCGTTGGTACCTAAAAACTCAAGGCGAACATATAGACAGTATTTTAGACATTAAAGGAATCGGCCCTTGGACACTAGAATATATAAAACTTCGCTCAGGCAGTGATACCGATGCGTTTCCCGAGAAGGATTTAGGTATTATCAAAGCCATGCAAAAATTTGATTTAAAAGAGCCTGAACAATGGAGCCCTTGGCGAAGTTACGCAACTTTACACTTATGGAATCAATTATGAGTAACTTGTTCTTTCAACAATATCCGTCACCCTTTGGAACAATATATATCTATGCCAATGATAAAGCTATTAAGGCCGTGGTTTTTAATGAATGGGGGCATCGTTTAGCAGGCGATGTAAACAATAAATCCACTGTACTAATCGAAAAATGTCACCAACAATTAGTCGAGTATTTTGCGGGAGCACGTAAAACCTTTAACTTGCCACTTGCACCAGAAGGAACCGAGTTTCAGAAATCGGTATGGCAAATCTTATCGCAAATACCTTATGGAGAAAGTTGGAATTATGGACAATTAGCAGAAGCGATTGGAAATAAAAATGCTAGCCGAGCGGTAGGCGCAGCCAATGGAAAGAACCCAATTTCAATTATAATCCCTTGCCATAGAGTCATTGGAGCAAATGGTTCCCTGACTGGATATGCTGGTGGTCTAGCTGCTAAAACATGGCTTTTGCAACATGAAGGGATTAACCATAAACCGCTCTAACACACTGATTTCTATAGCATGTCGGCATAATGTCGGGCAATTGCCGTAATCAAAACTAATGATTGTCGTCCCTTTGCCGTGTTATCATTAGGTCAGTTTCTAGCACAATATCGACTCCATTAACTCGCACAGTAAAAAGCGCCAAATTATGATAATTCGCAAATTAAGATTAAAGCGTGGTTGGTCACAAGAACATTTAGCTCATATTAGCGGGCTTAATGTTAGAACCATTCAACGTCTTGAAAGAGGCCAAAATCCAAGTCTTGAAACGAAGAAGTCATTGGCGGCTGTGTTTGAAGTAGATATATCAACCTTCGATATATCTACCGAAAAAACAAACCAAGGAGAGTCGACTATGACCCAACAAGACCATTTAATGACGGATAACATAAAGTCCGAGCCAGTTAAACCAATAGAAACAATTGAGCAAGATGAAAAAGAAGCTATCGAATATGCCAAAGGCGTTAAAGAGTTTCTCACTCACCTACTGCTATTCGTAGTATTTATACCGGTTATTATTTACAAAAAAGGACTCTTCGATCCTACTTTTAGCTGGCTAATGCTTGGTTGGGGTATTGGAGTTACTTTTCACGGCTTAAACGCTTTCGAAAAGCTTAATTTTTTCAAAGTAGATTGGGAACGAAAAATTGCTGAAAAAAAACTAGGGCGAAAACTTTAGTTATAAACCACTTTAAAATCTACACAGCCTGGAAGGTGTTTTAGTGCAAAAACTAAAGCATCTTTTGGTTGTACCATCCACTCTTCACCAAGTTTAAATTCACCAGCAACTTTTGCTTGTTGATCTTGCAGCTCGATATAGAAAGGACATAAGCCATCACGATTCATGGAAATCAAATCTTGCAATTCAGCTAAGGTATCAGGTCCGATAATCGAGTCAGATAAAGTTATCCGTATTTTTTTGCAGTAGCGCTCGCGGGTTTCTTCAAAAGCCATAATGGTATTAGCAGTTACACTAACACCTCCAGAAAAATTATCTGGGCGCGCCTCTCCTTCCACTACAATAACCGAATCTTTAGTTAATACATGTTGATATTGCTCAAAAGGCTCTGAATAAACTGCCACATCACAACGACCAGACTTATCATCCAATGTCACAATGGCCATCTTGTCGCCTTTTTTGGTTGTCATCACCCTCATACCGACAATCAAACCTGTAACCTTTACAAACTTTCCACGACCTGTGGGCTGTAAATCACGCAAACGCCTAATAGACATTTGGTTAATTTCAGGTAAATATCTTTCAATCGGATGACCCGTTAAATAAAGTCCAAGCGTTTCTTTTTCACCCTGCAATACCTGTTGATCAGTCCAAGGTTTAACTTTAATGTATTGATGTTGTTGATTAGCAGTTTCGGTTACTACAGAACCAAACAAATCATCCTGCCCAGCGGCCTGGCTTTTATTAAATTGTTCAGCGGCTTTAATCGCTTCATCTAAACTGGCCATTAACGTCGCACGATTAGGTGCAATTTTGTCTAATGCCCCAGCTTTAATCAATGATTCTAAAACGCGACGATTCGCTTTCTTTAAATCGATCCTGCTACAAAAATCGAACAAATCTTTATAATGGCCATTTGCTTCTCGATCATTAACTATTGATTCAATAGCTGCCTCGCCTACACCCTTAATAGCGCCAATGCCGTAAATCACATTGCCATCATCATCTACAGAAAAACGGTATTGACCTTCATTCACATCAGGCGGTCTAATAATTAAGCCATTATTCTCAGCGTCCTCAACATAAGTCACTACCTTGTCAGTATTGTCCATATCTGAAGACATAACAGCAGCCATAAATGCCGCGGGATGATGAGTTTTCAACCATGCAGTTTGGTAAGCAACAAGTGCATAAGCAGCTGAGTGCGATTTGTTAAAGCCGTAGCCCGCAAACTTTTCAACCAAATCAAAAATCTTCATGGAAAGATCGCCATCTACGCCATTATTAATAGCGCCTTCTTTAAAGATAGCTCTTTGCTTTTCCATTTCTTCAAACTTCTTCTTACCCATAGCACGGCGCAAAATATCCGCACCACCTAACGAGTAACCTGATAAGATCTGCGCGATCTGCATCACTTGTTCTTGATATAGAATAATGCCGTAAGTAGGCTCCAGCGTATCTTTTAATGACTCATGCTGATAATCAGGGTGTGGATAAGAAACCGGCTGACGCTTGTGTTTACGCGCAATAAAATCATCAACCATGCCCGACTGTAATGGGCCCGGGCGGAATAAAGCAACCAATGCGATAATATCTTCAAAGCGACTTGGTTGGAGACGCTTAATCAAATCTTTCATACCTCTGGATTCCAATTGGAATACCGCAGTGGTATCAGCTTTTTGCAAAAGTTTATATACTTCAGGATCTTCTGTATCAATCCGAGTGATATCAACCGGCTCTATACCTTGTTGTTTTAATTGACGGTTAGCAATTTCAAGCGCCCAGTCAATAATGGTTAGCGTTCTTAAACCTAAGAAATCAAATTTTACCAAGCCTGCACTTTCAACGTCATCTTTATCGAATTGAGTAACAATATTCGAGCCAGTTTCATCACAATAAAGCGGCGCAAACTCTGTTAAATCATTCGGAGCAATCACAACACCACCGGCGTGTTTACCGGCATTTCTAGTAATACCTTCTAGCTTTTTAGCTAAATCCCAAAGCTCACGCATATCGCCATCTTCTTCATAGCGACGCGAAAGTTCTGGCTCTTGCTCCCAAGCTTTATCAAGGGTCATACCCACTTCAAAAGGAATCAGCTTGGCAAGTTTATCAACAAACCCATAAGGTTGGCTTAATACACGTCCAACATCACGAATCACCGCTTTGGCGGCCATGGTACCGAAAGTTATAATTTGCGAAACACTGTTACGGCCATAAGTTTGCGCAACATAATCAATAACCCGATCACGCCCTTCCATACAAAAGTCAACGTCAAAGTCAGGCATCGAAATCCGCTCTGGATTCAAAAAACGCTCAAATAATAAATCGTATTCCAAAGGATCCAGATCGGTAATATCCAATGCATAAGCTACCAATGATCCCGCACCAGAACCACGACCGGGCCCTACTGGAACGCCATTATTTTTAGACCATTGAATAAAGTCGGCAACGATTAAGAAATAACCGGGAAAGCCCATTTCATTGATAACGTCCAATTCAATTTGTAGACGTTCATCATAAGGTTGACGAATTTCTGCAAAATCATCAGAGCTACGATCGTATAAATAATCTAAACGCTTTTCTAAACCACGACGAGATTCTTCAGCAAAAAAATCATTGATGGTCATGCCATCAGGAATTGGAAAATCAGGTAAGAAATATTTACCTAACATTAAATCCATATTACAACGCTTGGCAATTTCAACCGTATTTTCAATAGCCTCAGGAATATCTGAAAACAGCTCAATCATTTCATCAGCAGTTCTCAGGTATTGCTGATTCGAATAATCACGCGGGCGTCTTGGATCGCCAAGAACACGACCTTGGTTAATACAAACACGGGCTTCGTGCGCGCCAAAATCACTGGAATCTAAAAAGCGTACATCATTGGTCGCAACCACCGGTGTGTTAGAACCTTGGGCAATACCTATGACTTGGTGTATATATTCATTCTCTTGTGGACGGCCAGTTCTTTGTAACTCCAAATAAAAACGATCTTTAAAATGGTGATTCCAAAAGCCTAAAGATTCTGCTGCCGCATCCATATTGGCTGCTAGCAAAGCTTTACCAACATCGCCATCCCGCGCGCCCGATAAAATTATTAGACCATCGCTATGTTCAGGTAACCATTCTTTTTTTACTAAAGGCACGCTTCGATGTTGGTTTTTTAAGTAAGCCTTTGAAATTAATTCTTTAAGATTGAGATAGCCTTGCTCATTCATACAAAGAGCTGTGACTTTAAAAAAATCCCCTTCTTGCTCAGGGAACTCTATTAATAAATCAGCCCCGACAATTGGCTTAACTCCAGAACCAAGTGTTCCAGAATAAAATTTAACCAAACCGCACATGTTCATTTGATCTGTCATCGCAATGGCTGCATGACCTTGCTCGACACAAGTATTAATCAAAGGTTTTACACGTACTAGTCCATCCACCATTGAATATTCAGTGTGAGTTTTGAGATGAACGAAGCGTGGTTCCATAAAATCAGCGTTTATCGTTAGAGTGTAATTATTATTGATTCAATGATTATAAGAGCTGAGGCGAAACTTTTCAGCTGTTAAATTCAAATTCTTATAGCTTCTATCAATACTTGGTTTAGGATTTAGAACAACTAGAACAGCAATTTTTGTACAGGCGCGTAAGAACGACGATGGATAGGTGTTATCCCTAAGGTCTGAATTGCCTCTCGATGTTGTTTAGTTGGATAACCTTTGTGCTTCGCAAAGCCATAACCAGGATAAATTGCGTCCATCGCAATCATTTCTTCGTCTCGATCAACTTTAGCTATAATTGAAGCTGCGCTAATACAAGCTTCTTTAGAGTCGCCTTTGATAATGGCTTCCATTGCCATAGGTAAATCAGGTAGTTTATTGCCATCGATCAAAGCTAAATCTGGTGATTTGGATAAAGTTTCCACTGCACGTTTCATCGCTAACAAACTGGCTTGCAGAATATTAATTTCATCTATTTCTTTGATATCCGCACGCGCAATCGACCAAGCCATTGCATTCTCTTTAATTTCAACGGCTAGTTGTTGTCGCTTAGACTCTGATAGTTTTTTCGAATCTGCAAGACCTTCGATAGGCTTATTTGGATCAAGAATAACCGCGGCAGCTACTACAGGCCCTGCTAGTGGCCCGCGTCCCACTTCATCAACACCTGCAATAAACTGAAAAGTGGCACGATCCATACTATTTATCTCTTGGCATTATATTCTGCTTGGAATACCAGTTAGCAATATAATCCGCCGCATAAACATCAGCATTCTTTCGTAACTTCTGATGCCATTCCATAAATTTTTGCAATGTATATTCCCAACGCTCAGGTTCTGTATCAAGCCAAGCACGAATTTCACTAAAAAGTGCATCAGGCGTACATTCATCTTGTACCGCTTCTGGAACAATAGTTTCGCCGGTTAACAAGTTTGGTATTGAATAGGTATCAATAATTAATAGCTTTTTATAAATCCTGTAGCTAAGTCCACCAAAGCGATAAGCTACAACCATTGGACGCTTAATCAACATACCTTCTAAAGTTGCTGTACCGGAAGACATTAAAATCAATTCAGATGCTGCCATAGCAGTCCTAGATTGACCATCTATTAGCTTAATTGACGGTAACTCATCTGCCGCATCTATGGCTTTCTGAAACTGCTCTTTGCGGGCATCATTAGCCATCGGAGCAATAAACTTAATCTCTGGATAAAATTGTTTAACCAACTTTGTAGTATTTAAAAAGTCTTCTGCAAGATATTTGACTTCACTACCGCGTGAACCAGGCATGACACATATATAGCGAGTATTTTCATCTAAACCTAGGCTGGCTTTCGCTTCAGATTTATCAGTATACAAGGGGATTTCATCTGCAAGTGTATGTCCAACACAAGTGTTATCAATAAAGTGTTTATTATAAATTTCTTGCTCAAATGGAAATAAGCACAGCATCAAATCAACGGCTTTTTTAATTTTAAAAATTCGCTTCGGACGCCAAGCCCATACGGATGGACTAACATAATGAATAGTTTTAATCCCTACTAACTTTAGCTTTTGAGCAAGCCCAATATTAAACTCAGGAGCGTCGACTCCAATAAATAAATCAGGCGGATTCTTTCTCCAACGCCGAGCAAGTTCTCGCCGAATTTTTAATAATTCTGGTAAACGTTTTAAAATAGGAACAATCCCCATTACGGCAAGCTTATCCATGGGATAAAGAGAGCGACAGCCTTGAGCTTCCATAAGCTCTCCACCAATACCTTCAATCGAAGCTTCAGGATACTTTTTCTTGAGCTCGCGAATTAAACCTGCACCTAAAATATCGCCGGAAGATTCTCCGGCGACTATAGCAATTTTTTTAATTTGATAAGCTTCTTTCATGGCTAGCTAATTGACCACCATTATCGAAGAATTCCGCGACTAGCATTTTTCAAAAAACTAATCATGTCATTAACACTTTTATCTTCAAGCTTAGAAATTTCTTCTATGGCCTCGTCTATTTTTAATGATTTTCTATATATCGCTCGGTAAGCTTTCTTTAAGTCACTAATAGCTTCGGCGCTAAAACCACGACGCTTTAAACCTTCGCTATTAAGCCCATAAGGCGCATTTTCAGCCACCAAAATAAATGGAGGAATATCTTTAGATATAGCACAATCCATACCAATAAAAGCATGAGCGCCAATCTTACAAAACTGATGAACTTTAGCAAAACCCGATAAGATCACATGGTCACCAACTCCAACATGCCCTGCTAAAGTAGCGTTGTTAGACATGATAATATTGTCGCCCAAAATACAATCGTGGGCTATATGAGTATAGGCCATGAACCAGCCATTGTTGCCAATTCGAGTTTCAGATTTGTCTTGAGTGGTTCCGCGATGAACTGTGCAGCATTCACGAAAAACATTACCATCACCAATAATAGTTTTAGTCGGCTCGCCAGCGTATTTTTTATCCTGGTTTTCTTCACCAATGGATGAGAATTGGAAAAAACGATTATTCTTGCCTATCTCAGTGTAATCACCAATAACTACGTGTGGTCCAACATTTGTTCCTTCACCAATATGGACATTTTTGCCGATAATAGAATAAGGACCAATGGTTACTCCATCAGCAATTTTAGCAGTTTCATGAATAATAGCGGTAGAATGAATCATAATCTCATCCAAAACTAAACGTCGGATTTAGCGCACATTAAGTCTGCAGAACAAACCACTTTGCCATCAACTTCAGCTTTTGCTTCAAAACGCCATAAATTGCGTTTTCTTTTTAATAACTTGACGGTCATGACTAATTGATCACCTGGCTCTACTGGTTTTTTAAAACGAGCATTATCAATCCCTGCAAAATAATATAATGAATCTTCTGTTGGTAAATCTTCCATTGTTTTAAATGATAGAATCCCTGTGGCTTGTGCTAATGCTTCTAACATCAATACTCCAGGAAACACTGGTCTATGCGGGAAGTGTCCTGGGAAAAAAGGCTCGTTAACAGTAACATTCTTAATAGCGGTTAGACTCTCGCCTACTTTATAATCAACCACTCGATCAATTAATAAAAAAGGATAGCGATGTGGCAAATGCTTCATCACTTCGTAAATATCCATCGAATTCATTACTGTATTTTCAGTAGTCATCTTATTTCTCTTTATCTTCTTTAGTATCTTTGAGCTCTTTTAGCTCTTTACCTATAGATTTCAGTTTACGCCACATGTCATCTAGCTGTCTAAAGCGAATGGTGCTTTTTTGCCAATCACGATTCGTTTGAAAAGTGGTTGCAGATGAATAAGCCCCTGCTTTAGTAATAGATTTATTGACAAAGGTACAAGCTGTAATATGCACCTTATCACAAATATCTAAATGACCAATTATACTGACCCGACCTGCAATCGTGCAATTCGCACCAACTTTAGTGCTTCCAGCAATTGCGCTGCAACCAGCAATTGCAGTATTTTCACCTATCTGAACATTATGAGCAATATGTATATGATTGTCTAAAATAACGCCATCACTTATTACCGTATTATCTAAAGCTCCACGGTCAATCGCAGTATGAGCTCCAACCTCAACATTATTACCGATAATTACAGTTCCAGTTTGTGGAATTTTAATCCAAGAACCTTTTTCGTTGGCATAACCAAAACCATCACTACCAATAACAGCATTAGCATGAACAATGCAGTTATTACCAATTTGAACATTGTAATAGATACTAGTATTGGGATAAATTCGACACCCAGTACCAATTTTTACACCTTCAGCTAGAACGGTTCCAGCTTCGATAATACTGTTATCACCAATTTGTACATTCTCAGCTATTGAAACAAAATCACCTATAAAAACATTTTTACCTATGACAGCTGATGGAGATATAGATGATTTTTCGCTAATTATAGCTATGGGCTTAGGCGTTGAGTCAAGCAATTGTGAGACTTTAGCAAAGGCTAAATAGGGGTCATTAACGATCAACAAAGCTCCGTCATAGTTACTGACGATACTTTGCCTATATTCAGGCTTAATAATTAGCGCAGAGCATTTAGTTGCTGATACTAATTCCAAATACTTCGCATCATTGATAAAACTAATACTATTAACATTTGCTCTATCTAACGGCAAAACCGCAGTGATTTCGCACTGCGGTTCGCCAATAAGCTCAGCATCTAAATACTGAGCAATATCTTGAAGAGACTTACTCAAAAGCACTCCTAAAGGAATTACTTCTTCAACTCAGCTAAAACTTGCTCAGTAATATCAGGAATAGAAACATCTACAAACACAGCTGCTTGTTGTTTAATTACCAAATTAAATCCACCGCGAATAGACACAGCGTCAATTGCCTTTTTGATTTGTTCGCCCAATTTCTTCTGTTCTGCTCTAGTGGCACGCTCCATATCTTCTTTTAAATTGTTATCCTTTAATTGAAGATCAGCATATTTCTTATCTAGATCTCTTTTTTTAGAGGTTATTTGCGTTTCTGACATTGTTGTTGCATTTTTAACTAAAGAATCTCGTTCTTTTTGTAGACTTTCTACTAACCTCTTTAGTTCATTCTGCCTCCCAGTAAACTGCGATTGTAAACGTTGTTTTACAACATCATTCTGTGGAGCTTTTGCTAAGATATAATTAGCATTCAAAGTAGCAATTTTGGTTTCAGCCATCACAGCAAATGATGATGCAGTTAGTAAAAGCGCTACTGTTAATTTCATTAAAATGTTATTCAAAATGGATCTCCTAAATCTTGTTTAAAAAGTTTGTCCGATACTAAAAGTGAATGTTTTAGTATCGTCATAAAAGTCGCTCTTAATTGGTTGAGCAAAACTAAATGATAATGGCCCTAATGGAGACCACCACTGTATAGATATACCTGCACTAACCCTATAATTACTTGCTTCTGAAAAGTCTGGTACTGATTCAAATAAAGTCGAACTTCTATTATTAATAATATCTAAGCCATCGAATCTATTAACATTAAACTTTGAATCCCAAATATTACCAGCATCAACAAAAAAGCTTGTTCGAACATTTTTATTATCTGTAAGCATTGGAGGAAAAATCAGCTCAATTGTAGCTGTAGCTAACGAATCCCCGCCAACAGAGTAATTACCAACAGTTACAGAACCAATTTCAGAAGGCAATCCAATATTACCAGTACCAGAGCCCGGGAATGGAGGAGGAACAGTCGTTGTTGAAGGGAATATATTTATATTTCTTGGGCCTATAGTATTTTGTTCAAAACCTCTAAGTCCAGTGGCCCCACTAGAATAAAAATTCTTAAAATAAGGTAACCTTTCTGTATCACCTAAACCAGCTCCGTAACCTAAGTTTGCTCTGAATGAGAAAATCCAATCAGAACTATCACTTATCGGGATATAATGCTTATAGTTATAATTTGCTTTATAATATTCAGTATCTCCTATAGGAGTCCCCACTTCCAAACCTAAACTATGCGAAAACCCCCGAGTTGGAAATAAACTTTTATTTAACTGATTGTAATTCCAACCAATATTAAAGGCCAAATTTGTAAAGTCTAGTTCAGGCTCAGTCAGTAAATCTTGATTAAAACTCTCAAAAAACTCTAACACTCTCAAATCAAATGAACCTGGGGCCTTTAAAGTATTATCCTGGTAAGATAAACCATAGTTAATACCGCTAAACTCACCAAGGGGATAGAACAAACCTAAATTTAACCCTAAAGTATCTAGGCTTTGTCCAGTAAAAATATTAAGTTTTTCATAATCTGTTTCATTGTAAGACAAACTTGCTGATAGACCAGCTCCGTCCTTGAAAAAATATGGCTCTGAGTAGCTCATATTAATTGATTTTTGAGCTTTATTTATCGATATCCCAAGTCCAACATTCTTTCCTTCACCCAAAAAGTTATTGTGAGATATGTTACCTTGCAAAGACAATCCAAATCTTTCGTTGTAACCTAAGCTACCACTTATTTGAGCGGCTCCTCTTTCTTTAATTTCGTAAATCAAATCTAATTTATCTTCAGAAGTTTCAGACTTTTTATTTGTTATTTTAACATCTTCAATAAACGGTATTCTTTGCAAGCGTAATTTAGAGCGCTCAATTAATTTTGAAGATACAGGCTCTCCTTCTTTAAGTCTTAACTCTCTCCTGAAAACATTTTCATCAGTATCAGAAGAGCCTAAAAAAACTATATTATTTAAATAGTATCTTTCACCAGGATTTATTGCCACCGTCAGTGCAACTTCATTCGTATCTTCTGACTTTTCTGGAATAGTTCTTACTTGGGCATAGGTATAACCAAAAAAACCTAAATATTCTTGAATTTGTTCTTGATAAAACTTTGTGACTGCTTCTGAATAATAATCACCAGATTCAACAGGAATCAAAGCTAGGATGCTTTCTGAGTCTATTTTCAAATCCCCAACTAATTTAACATCACTAACACGATACTTTTCACCTTCCTGGACTTTAAGACCTATATAAATTTCTTTTAAATCATCGGAAAGGGAAATGGCAGAACTAATAACTTTGAAATCTAAATAGCCTCGGTCTCTGTAATATGACTCTAATGTTTCTATATCATCATCTAACTGCTCTTTAGAGTATTTATTATCATTAGTAATCCAAGAGAATAAATCTCCGGAAGTTGATTCTAACTGACCCAAAAGCTCTTCATCACCAAAGATATCATTCCCAATAATATTTATGTTTCTTATTAGAGAGCGCCCACCTTCTTTTACAATAACATTCAGGTTTACTCTGTTTCTGGACAGTTCAACTAATTTAGTTTCAATATCAACTTCATACTGACCATTTGAAAAGTATTGCGATGTGATTTCTTGTTTAATTTTATCTAGAACAAATTGGTTAAGTGGTTCTTTTTCTACAACTCCAGAATACTCCAACCCACTCATTATTTGTTCTGTTTTAAGTACTTTATTGCCAACGATAGATATTCTAGATATTACAGGTCTCTCAGCAACACTTATCTTTAAAATATTCCCTTCTTTCTCTAGCTTAACAAAGTCAAAGTTGCCGGTTTTATATAAGGCTCGTATTACATTCGGTACACGGGCATCATCTAGTGTTTCGCCTACGCGAATTGGTAAGGCTGTGAAGAAGGTGCCAAGCTCAACGCGTTGCAATCCTTCCACTTGAATATCTTCAACTACAAAGGTTTCAACGGCGTGCGTTTTTGCTACTGCCAGAGAGAGGGCTAAAACTGTTAATGTTTTTGTTATAAAGCGCATTAATAATACTCTAAATAGTTCGATTTATGTCGTTGTAAAGTGCAATCGCCATGATTGTCAGCAGTAATATGATGCCTATTCGCATACCAAGTTCCATAATTTTTTCAGAAACTGGCTTTCCGCGCACTAATTCGGCCAAATAGTACATTAAATGACCGCCATCCAGCATCGGAATAGGTAATAAATTCACGAATCCAAGATTGACGCTTATCATAGCGAGATAGAACAAGAATGCAACCATTCCGGCTTGCACAACTTGACCTGCTCCTTGAGCGATTCCTACTGGCCCGCCAAGGTTCTTTATAGATAGTTTACCTGTTATTAGTTTACCGATAAAACTGGTTATTCGATTTAGCATAGTCCAGGTTTCTTCTGAACCTTTTTGCAACGCCTCAAATAGACCATACTCAATGGTTGTATACTTATTAAAATAACGTGGAGAAATCCCAATTAAGTATCGACTTTGACCATTTATATCTTCGATTTTCGGGTTGATATTGGCTTTTGCCTCATACCCATCTCGCTTATAGGTAAGAGCTAAACTTTTCCCTTTATTGCTAGACATGAAGTCCTGTATATCATCCCACGTTTTGATAGGCTGATCATTTAAGGCAATGACCGCATCACCAACTTTTAAACCTGCTTTCGATGCCGATGAATTTTCAGATATATAACCAATGGTACCTCCTGAATAAGCTCTGCTAAAACTAACACCCAAGCTATCAAAAATAGTACCTTTATCAGGTTCTTGCCAGTTAGCTACATCTAAATAAACAGTTTTAATTGACTCGCCATCAGGGATTATCTCTATCGCAACTTTTTCTTTATTACCAACCTCATCAACCAATGCGTATACAAAATCTTCAATATGACGAACTTTCTGTCCATTAACCGAAAGAATTTCACTGTTTTCAGGGATGCCTGATTGATGTGCTATTGAGCCTACTTCTACTTCTGAGATGAATGCTTTGCTAACATTTACTCCCATCATATAAACCCCAGCATAAACCAATATCGCCAATAAGAAGTTCGCCATTGGGCCTGCTAGTACAATTAGGATTCTTTTCCAAACTGGGGCTCGATTAAACGCGTAAGGTAGATCTTCTGGGGCGACATTGCCTTCACGTTCATCAACAAACTTTACATAACCACCCAGCGGTATTGGTGCTACTGCGAATTCTGTTCCTTCTTTGTTGAATTTGCTCCAAAAAGGTTTACCAAAGCCAACCGAAAAACGTAGCGCTTTAACCCCTAGTTTTTTAGCAACCCAATAGTGCCCCCACTCATGGAAAGTCACTAAGATCCCAAGAAGAATAAATAATCCGAAAATACTATAGAAAAAATCCAACGTTTATAACTCACTTATAATTTTTTGTGCTAGCTGACGTGACTCTTTATCAGCTGTTAATACTGCCTCTAAATCTGCCACTTCAGCATACTCGGTTTGACTTAACACTTGCTGAATAACTTCTGCTATTTGAGTAAAACCAATCTGTTCATCTAAAAATGCTTCCACCGCAATTTCATTTGCCGCATTCAAAGTCGTAGGCATATTACCGCCTTTAGCAATGGAGTCTACCGCCAATTTTAAGCAAGGATAACGCTCAAAGCAGGGTTTATCGAAAGTAAGTTGACTAATTTGCATAAAGTCTAACGGCGCAACACCTGCATCAACTCGCTGTGGAAATGCTAAGGCATGGGCAATTGGTGTTCGCATATCTGGGTTACCCATTTGCGAAATCACAGAGCCATCTTTATAGCGCACCATCGAATGAATAATACTTTGTGGGTGTAACAAAACTTCGATATCAGCAGGTTTAACGTCAAACATCCAACAAGCCTCAATCAACTCCAAACCTTTATTCATCATGGTCGCTGAGTCTACAGAAATTTTACGCCCCATATCCCAATTCGGGTGGGCACAAGCTTCTTCAGGTGTAATTGAGGAAAATTCGTTTAAAGGTTTATTTAAAAATGGGCCGCCAGATCCAGTGAGTACGATATTTTCAATACCACAAGACTTTATACCATCAGTAACAAAATGCTCAGGTAAAGATTGGAAGATCGCATTATGCTCACTATCAATCGGTAGCAAAGTAGCATCAGAATCCTTCACTGCTTGCATAAAAATTGAACCAGACATCACCAATGCTTCTTTATTCGCTAAAAGCACTTTTTTGCTCGCTTTCACAGCGGCCAAAGTTGGTAACAAACCAGCAGCACCCACTATCGCTGCCATCACGGTATCAACATCAGAATGGCTAGCCACAATTTCCAAATCTTCAACAGAAGATAGAACCTGCGTATCCAATCCATGGTTAGCTAAAATCTCTTGAAGAGACTCAGCTTTTTGCCTATCTGTAATCACAGCAAATTTCGGCTGAAACTTTAAACACTGCTCGGTTAACAACTGCAGATTACGATGCGCGGTTAAAGCAAAAACTTGATACTTATCAGGATGGCGCGCAATAACATCAAGGGTATTCACCCCAATGGAGCCTGTCGCTCCTAACACCGTTATGCGCTCGAAAGAATGATTCATATTGCTTAGAAACCGCCCTTAAGCAAAAGTAATAAAATCACAAAAAATGGCGCCACAGAAAGCGTGCTATCTAAGCGGTCTAAAATACCGCCGTGACCCGGTAAAATATTACTGGTGTCTTTAACTTTTGCTTGGCGCTTCAACATAGAAACAAATAAATCACCAATTACCGAAACGATTCCCAAAATTAAAACAAACGGAACAAAGAATTTAAGAGGTAACGGCATTCCGATATAAGTTGCTAATCCATAAGCTACCATTAACGATAAAATCAAACCGCCAAAAAAACCTTCCCAAGTTTTATTAGGACTGACCACGGGCGAAAGTTTGTGCTTACCAAAAGTTTTACCCGCAAAATAAGCACCGACATCTGCACCCCAAATAATAAGGAACATCAGCAGTAACAAAAAGCCACCATAATTAGCATCAGTTTCATATTGACTGGAACGGATCATCACCACCGCTAACCAAGCTGAGGCTAACATTACCCAGCCAAATAACATTCTTAAGGCTGCGCCACGAGTCCAAAGTTTGGTGCCTTTTGGGAACATTAATACCAAGACAAATGCCAGCACCCACAATAGAGCACCCACCATTAAAGCTTTAAAAGGGTAAAAATCTAACAGACCGATACCTGCTTTTTGCAGAAAGATATGATTTGGACTTTCATAAAAACCCATATCAAATAATTGATAACAGAAGAATCCAACAATGGCCAAAGCACCTGCGACAAAGCCATACTTCACAATGGCACTGTTAGTCTCTAACAATCCAGACCATTCCCATGCCAATAACGCAAAAACTGCCACAAGAATAAATGAAAAGTTTTGCAGCGAAGGATAAAACAAGAAGACAATTGCCAATGGCAATAATAACAATGCGGTAATAATTCTTTGTTTTAACATTTTATTTTCCTATCTCAATTATCCTGTTATTAGCTAATCTGCTCGCCAGTTTGCCCAAAACGTCTTTGACGTTTAGCAAAATCATCAATCGCAACTTGCAATTCAGCGCCATCAAAATCAGGCCATAAGGCATCGCTAAAATACAACTCTGAATAAGCAGTTTGCCATAATAAGAAATTACTAATGCGCTGCTCACCACCCGTTCGGATCATCAAGTCAGGTTCAGCAATCCCCGCGGTTACCAAGTGCTCAGACAACATTTCTTCAGTAATCTCAGTCACGCCAGCTTGCGCTAATTGAGTCGCCGCTTGCGCCACATCCCACCGACCGCCGTAATTGGCTGCGATTTGTAATAACAAACCATCATTATCTTTGGTCAAATCTTCGGCTTTATCAATGGCTTTTTGTAAGCGCTTATCAAAACCCGATTTATCACCAATAATGGTTAACTTTACATTATTCTTATGTAATTTTTTCGATTCATTTTTCAAACTGGTGGCGAATAAATCCATCAAAAAACTGACTTCATCCTGCGGGCGCTTCCAATTCTCACTAGAAAAAGCAAACAAGGTTAAAACCTTAATCCCCTGCTCACCACAATACTCCGCCATTTCACGAGCACGCTCCATTCCAGCCTTATGCCCCATCACGCGCTTCTTGCCACGCTTCTGCGCCCAGCGACCATTACCATCCATAATGATAGCAATATGCTGTAAATTCTCAGGAATGTAAGGCTTTGATTCGCTCATGATTTAATATTCAATATCTTATAAATACAATAAAGCCGCGACTCTCCGCGGCCATTTCGGCACCATTTAAGTGGGCTAGCAAAGCTGAGACAAGGCAAAGCTTTTAGCGAAGGCGCGGAGTTTACTGTTAGTAATCGAGCACCTGAACAAAAGCTTTAACGCCGTATCAGCGAAGAAAGCCCGCTTAAATTAGATCTCCATTAATTCCTTTTCTTTCTCTGCAACCATAGAGTCAACGTTCTTGATCATATCGTCAGTCAAAGTCTGAATATTTGACTCAGCAGCCCGTAATTCGTCTTCAGAGATTTCTTTTTCTTTCTCTAAATCTTTAAGCGTCGAATTGGCATCACGACGAATATTACGAATAGCTACTTTAGAGTTTTCGCCTTCGCCACCAACGACCTTTGTCAATTCACGACGACGCTCTTCGTTTAATGGCGGTAATGTAATACGGATAACCTGACCTGCAACGTTTGGCGTTAAACCTAAATCAGATTTTAAAATCGCTTTCTCAGTCGCTTCAATCGCGCCCTTATCAAAAATTTGCAATACCAAAGTACGGCCTTCTTGTACCGAAATACTCGCCACCTGACTAATTGGCGTATCAGAACCATAATAAGGCACCATGATGTGCTCTAATAAGCTTGGGTGCGCACGACCCGTACGAACCTTAGTTAAAGCGCTTTTTAAAGCCTCTAAAGACTTCTCCATACGCTGCTGCGCATCTTCATGAATGTCGTTTATCACTGCAAACTCCTAAATTCTTTCTAATTCAATCTGCTAATGGGCCACTAGCCCTCGCAAGGCGGATATTATGCCCTAAATCGAGCTAAAATCTAAGTAAAATAATGATTTATTGGTGGTTTGACTTACTAAAAAGTAAAAAATGAGACCATCACTTCCACGTAGGCAGTCGAATAAGAGATTCGTCATTCCCGCGGAGGCGGGAATCCATTCTGAGAGCGCCTCTAGAAGGCTAAGTATTTGAATAGCTTAAAACGCGCCAACATGAAGATTCCCATTGAGATGGGAACGACCCTATCTTTGGTTCATCAAAGAAAATAATTAAGGATGCACCAAAGTCCCTTCAGAACCACTCGTCACCACATCTTTCAAAGCGCCGGGCTTGGTCATATTGAACACGCGGATATTCTTACCATGATCACGCGCTAAGTGGAATGCGGTTAAATCCATCACTGCCAACTCTTTCTCCAAAGCTTCTTTATAGCTTAATTGGTCATATTTCACGGCACTTGGATCTTTAGCTGGATCGGCGTTATAAACTCCATCCACCTTAGTCGCTTTTAAGACCAAGTCCGCATCAATCTCAATACCGCGTAAACAAGCCGCCGTATCGGTGGTAAAAAATGGACTACCAGTTCCTGCACAGAAAACCACAACCTTGCCCTTCTCTAACGCATTAATAGCACCACGACGAGAAAAGCCCTCGCAAACCCCATCAATTGGCATCGCCGATAAAACTTTCGCAGGCATATCATTACGCTCAAAAGAGTCCTGCAACGCCAAAGAGTTCATCACCGTCGCCAACATCCCCATATGATCGCCAGTAACGCGATTCATACCTGCTTCTGACAGCGCTTGACCGCGATAGATATTACCGCCACCAATCACCACGCCTACTTCTACACCAAGCTCAGTTACCGACTTAATCTCATCCGCCATCTGCTGCAAAATCGCAGGATCGATACCAAACGACTGCTCGCCCTGCAAAGCTTCACCGCTTAGTTTTAAAAGAATTCGTTGATAGGCTAGATTTGACATGATGGCTCCTTATGGTTCGGTTGTGAGGATTATAGTTCGCTATCAAATCACTCGCAATCATATAATACCCTTTGTATTTAGAATCCATGAATTCTTTTAGCAAACACAGCTACTAATTAGCTAGTAAACTCTTTATAAATCAACACTGTCACCCGATTGTCAGGTCATTTTCGTCACCGCCAATGCTATAATCGAAGCATGATTTCCTCACAGAGTGTTGAGACCTTATAACAATGATAGTTAAACGATTAAGACAGAAGAATAATTGGTCACAAGAACAAGTCGCAACCATGAGTGGTTTAAGTATTAGAACCATTCAGCGGGTTGAAAAAGGTGAAAGTGCCAGTCTTGAAACTTTAAAAAGTCTCGCCTCTGTATTTGAAACTGATGTATCAAAACTAACAGAGGAAATTACCGTGATAGATAAAAAATCAGAAAAGTGGAAAGAGCAACCAGTTTGGTTAAAATTCTTGTTTTTTGGCGTTCGCTCAAGAAAGCTGGCTTTAGCATTAGAGGTTATTGCTCTAATTATTGCTTTTATTCTATGGGTGATGAAAGGTAATACAGATGCCATCTTTGCAATCCTTATAATCACTTATATAACAGCAATACTAACTAGATATGCTGATAATAAAAGACTTTGGGATATATAACACCAAAACACAAAAAAGCCGCTCATTGAGCGGCTTTTTCTGAGTTAATCATTCAAAACAACCTTTATAATCGCAATAATTTAATCGTTTGTGTTTTAAGATCACGTATTCTAAGTCTCTCTTAGATTGTTCAACCTTCTCTATATATCTGCCTTCTGATCTCAAAAAATCATTGTATCGACTTTTCTGCTTTTGGATTTCTATTTTAATATTATTACGTTCTTGCTGTGTCAATTCTGGCTTGGCTAATTTTTCTGTATTGTACTGTATCTTGTATTGTGCATCTTCCATGCCTGTTCGATGATCATCTAATTCCTCTAAAGCCTCATCTATTTCTTTTTCAGTTTTATAATACTCTCTACCAGCTCTATACCCTGTCATAAAATCCGTTACGTCTAAATTCCAATCACTACAACTTTGGCTATAATAACCACCGCTTTTACCATAAGAGTAACCACTCAATACTGTACAAAATTCCTGAGTTCCTTTGTAGTGGCCAGTAGAGTATTTGGCTTTCGAAGGAATCACACCACCAATATCTTTACATTCCTGAGCATACTCATCATATTGCTTCAAATTAAAGCCTCTTTTTGCTTCTTCATATCCTCGCTGTTGCCAATCAGTCACAGCGCAATCTTCTATACTAAGTGATGAACATGCCGAAAGAATAAAAGGGGTTAATAATAGGATTAATATGTTTCTCATTCTTATCTCGAATTTTTATTGTAAATTTTGAATGGGGACTATGCCTTAGCACTAATTGAAATAATATATAATTTTGTTGCAAAACCGCATAAAAAAGCCGCTCATTGAGCGGCTTTTCTTATCTTCATATTGAAGCGAACTTAAGAAGTTCGAACAGTTTACTTAATAAAAATTAAGCACCCATTTGAGCTGCTACTTCTGCAGCGAAATCTTCTTCTTTCTTCTCGATGCCTTCACCTACCTCGAAACGAGTATAAGAAACTACATCAGCACCAGCAGCTTTAACAAGCTTACCAACTGTAGTTGAAGGATCTTTGATGAAACCTTGACCTTCTAAAGTGATTTCACCGATGAATTTGTTGATACGACCACCGATCATCTTCTCTACGATGTTCTCTGGTTTACCAGCCATGTCAGGTAATTCACGGATAATTGATTTTTCTTTCTCGATTACCGCAGGATCAACGTCGTCAGCTTTATTGAACTGAGGATTAGCAGCAGCAACGTGCATAGCAACGTCTTTCGCTAATTCTTCAGTACCGCCAGCTAATGAAACGATAACACCGATACGACCACCGTGGATGTAACCAGCAAGGTTTTCACCATCAACTTTAGCAACACGACGAACCGTGATGTTCTCACCGATTTTCGCAACTAAGTTAGCACGTGCAGTTTCAACAGACTCACCAGAAGCCATTGCTGTTTCGTTTAAAGTAGCAACATCGTTGATACCTTTTTCTAACGCTAAATCAGCAACGCCATTAGCGAATGCTAGGAAGTTTTCGTCACGAGCAACGAAGTCAGTTTCAGAGTTAATCTCAACTAAAACACCAGCGCCGTTTGCAGTGCGCGATAAGATAACACCTTCAGCCGCAACACGACCCGCTTTCTTAGCAGCTTTAGCAGCGCCAGATTTACGCATGTTATCGATTGCAACTTCAATGTCACCGTTAGTTTCAACTAGAGCTTTTTTACACTCCATCATGCCAGCGCCAGTGCGCTCACGTAATTCTTTAACTAATGCAGCAGTAATTGCCATGATATTTTCTCCGGTTTGGCTATAACACCTATATAGAGCTTCTATATTGTGTCACTCGCCAGAAATTCAATATTAATCTTTTTGTCACTACGAGAACTTAGTAACGAAGTAATCTTTGGAGATTGCTTCGGCCAAGAACGCCTCGCAATGACGAATGTCGCTTTACCTATCCTTGCACAGCCTCGCGCAATGCGAAAAGCTTTAGTACAAGGCAAAAGCCTTTTAAAAAACGGAGGTTACCTAGAAGGTAATCGAGTATTTTTCAAAGGCTTTTAACGCAGTAATCAAGCTTTGCAGCTTGCGCGATTATTCAGCAGCTACGAATTCTTCAGAAGAATCAGCTGTTGTCGCACTCGCTTGCTTGCCATCTAAAACAGCATCAGCAACAGCGCCACAGTACAAACGAATCGCGCGGATCGCATCATCGTTACCTGGGATGATGTAATCAACGCCTTTAGGGTTAGTATTAGTATCAACTACTGCTACTACTGGAATACCCATTTTGTTTGCTTCTGCGATAGCGATGTTTTCGTGATCAGCGTCAACAACGAATAATACGTCTGGAAGACCGCCCATGTTCTTGATACCACCGATAGACGCTTCTAACTTAGTCATTTCACGAGAACGCATTAAAGCTTCTTTCTTCGTTAAACGCTCGAAAGTGCCATCTTCAGCTTGCTTTTCAAGATCTTTTAAACGGTTAATAGAACCACGGATAGTTTTGTAGTTCGTTAACATGCCGCCTAACCAACGCTTGTCTACGAAGAACTGACCCGCACGAGTCGCTTCTTCTTTAACAATGCTGCCAGCTGCACGCTTTGTGCCTACAAAAAGAATTTTACCTTTGTTCGACGCAACTTTACCTAAGAAGTTAAGTGCATCGTTGAACATTGGAACAGTTTGCTCCAAGTTGATGATGTGAACCTTGTTACGCGCGCCGAAAATGTATGGACGCATTTGAGGGTTCCAGAAACGAGTTTTGTGACCGAAGTGCACACCCGCTTGTAGCATGTCACGCATACTAACTTTAGACATAATTTTTCTCCGAATTTCGGGTTAAGCCTCCACAAACCCCATTAAGCCGACAAATCTTGCGATTTGCACCCCGACCAATGTGACGGTTCGTGTGTGTTTTATTTAAGTAATCTTATTGAAAATCAACAAGTTACCGTTCTTCGAGCGGATAAGCATAAATCTAAAATTTAGTCCTATCTCAATCTCGGCGCGCATTAAACCATTTCTTTCCACCCAAAACAAGCCCAAAACCCTTACTTTATTGGGTTTTCAGCAATTATTAATTAGGGATTCTCAAAAGCAATTTGTCCTTTTAGCTTGCTAATAAAATTACCATTAGATAAACTCATATTATCGAATGATTTAAACGTTTAGCGCGAAAGAGGACTCTATGCAAGCTATGACAGCCAATGAAGCCAAGACACAATTTGGCGATGCCCTATTAAAAGCTCAACGCTCTCCTGTCCAAATCAACAAACATGGCAAACCTGTCGCTGTGATGTTATCGATTGAAGATTATGAGAACTTAGAAGCCCTAAAATTACAATGGTTACAATTAAGAGCCGCCAATGCTGAAAAACAAATTAAGCATAATGAGATTGTGGATGGCGAAGACTTTATAAATCTACTCATAAACTCCTAATTGATAAAGCCTCAAGGAACGAAGCTCATGTCAAAGCAAAAGTATCGCTATCAATTCACCCAAGATGCAGCGGAAGATCTAAAAAATATCTTTGAATACAGTTCACAGCACTGGGGACAACAACAAGCCCAAAGGTATTTACAACAACTCAAAAAACAATGCGATTTACTTTGTATAACACCCTCCATTGGCATTCAGTCACTAGATATTGACAGTTCAAGTTTTCGCTTTCCTTATGCAGAACATATGCTGTATTACAAAGTTAAAGATTCTCATGTCATTATTTACGCCATTTTGCATAAAAGTATGCTCCCAGAAAAGCACTTATCTGAACGCTAAGAATTAAAGCTCTACTACTAAAGCTTCCCGCTTCATTTAAATTCAATTTTCCTCTCCGTAAATACCTAACCAATTGAAACTGAACAAATATTGCACAGCTTAAAATCTCTAGGTATAGTGATTTCGGGGAAAGACAGGGAAACGGATAAAAATGTTATTTTTCGTACATCTAAATCAAGAAACCACCGTCATTGCGAGCGCAGGAGCGCAGCGACGCAATCTCTTAACAGCAACTCGCAACTCAGCAGCTTGCCATCTCACTCTCTGCGTTCACTCCCCACAATAACAATTTTATATAAGGATATTTAAATGCTACTAACAAGTATCTCCCAACAATTTAAAACACTCCCCGTCATTGCGAGGAGCACAGCGACGAAGCAATCTCTTGACAGCACGGCTGAAGTCATGGGATTGCCGCGTGGCAAAGAGCGCCACTCGCAATGACGAGTAAAATGTATTAAAGAGGAATTAATATGTTACTCAGAAGAATCACACAACACATCAAAGACCAAAACTGGTTTGCGGTTTTTGTAGACTTCTTAATTGTCGTGGTCGGTGTATTTATTGGTATTCAAGTCGCGAATTGGAATAACAGCCTTGCAGATACTCGGTTGAGCCAATTTTATGTGGATAGTATGATTAATGACTTAAACCTAGATTTAACATCTCAAAAAAATCAATTGGAATATTATAAGTCTGTCCGCGATAGTTTATTACTTGCAGACCGCCTGCTAGCAGAAACAAATCCTGATTCAAAGACATTGGTTTTAGCTGCATATCGCGCTACTGAAATTGGTACTGTGACAGCTAACCGATCAATTTGGGACCAAGTGATTTCTTCAGGTCATATAGGGTTAATACCTGAAAATGTTTTAAGCGCAGGTTTAGCAAACTATTATAGAAGAGACAGTAATTCGCATCTTAACTTAAGCTTTTTAGCTAACTCCCCTTATCGAAAAGCCGTTCGCACCACCATTCCGTTGCCAGTGCAAATTAAAATTCGAGAAGCTTGTAGCGATGTAAGGGGGGACAATTATTTCATCAAAGGCTTTTCTGAAACTTGTGTACTCAAGATTGATTCACAAACCTTAGATGAGGTAGCAGCAGCCATAAAATTCTCAGAAGTCATTAAAGCCGAAATTCGTCATCATTATTCCAGCATCTCTAACTATATCTATAGAGGGGAAAGTAACTTGGCAGTGATAGAAAACTTTATACAAATACTAAAAAACGAGAAAGCTAAATAATGTTACTTAGAAGAATCACACAACACGTCAAAGACCAAAACTGGTTTGCGGTTTTTGTTGACTTCTTCATTGTCGTAGTCGGTGTTTTTATCGGTTTGCAAGTCCAAGAATGGGCAATAGAGCAAGAAAGGAAAAAAGATGAAGTTGCATATCTTGAAAGATTAAATGATGAAACAAAACAACTCATTGAGTTAAGAAAGCAATATGATGAGATTCGGCCATTAATCATCAGCATTGCTACGAAAGCTTATCAAAAAATATTCAGTGATGACGAGGTAATCACATTCACTGATCAAGAATGTCGCTCTGTGATATGGACTTCTGAAAAATTCAGAACAATCCCACCTAGCGAATTACCAACCATTACGGAACTGCTTGCATCAGGTCGATTAGAAACGATTTCATCAGAATCATTGAGAATAGAAATCCTCAATTACATACAAGAAGTCAATAAAGCCCGTGACTATATTTATGTTACCCAAGGGAAAAAATCATCAATTACTGAGAAATATTCTGAAATGTTCACATTGACGATAAAAGATTTAGACAATTTTACTAAAAATGATGGAATCAATCTTGAAGCTCAATGCGACGTAGAGAAAATGAGAAACAATCACAATTTCCGTAACTCTCTCACTAAAAACTTAGACTTTTACCAATCTTATTACAGACGCGGGATAAAACCATTGAGTCAAAAGTTAGCAGAGCTTTCAGAAGCAATAGATATTGAGTTGGACACAGTTAAGAAAGTGGGTGAACAATAATGCTATTGAGAAGAATCACTCAACACGTCAAAACCCAAAACTGGTTCGCGGTTTTTGTAGATTTCTTTATTGTCGTGGTCGGTGTTTTTATTGGTATTCAAGTGGCGAATTGGAATGAGCAACGCTTAAATGAAAAGAGACAAAAGTTAGTTCATGAACGATTAGTTAATGATTTCAGAATGCTAGAAGAGTTTTCAACTCAAGCATTAAATCGACATAAAGACATCATCATTAGTTTAGAAACCTTAGTTAAAGCTTTTGAGCGAGGTTCTGCATTACCTGAAGAAGATGAAGCTATCAAATTTGCGTTACGTTGGGGTGGTAGTTACAAAAAAAGCATGCTTCGCTCACCCACTTACATAGAGCTTTTATCCAGTGGTCAACTCAACTTGATTACTAATAACAATATAAGAAGTGCATTAGCTGTTTTTGATCAAGCCGCGTTAAGTACAGAATATAACTATCGTAGCATTCACAATGCCATGCTTACTGCTTATGGCTACCTTCCTAAGTTTGCGGTGTTGGAAGATGTGAACCATGATAACCCGTTAGTTAGAACCGTAAAGTCGTATAATTTTTCAGATATGATGGCAGATACAAAATATCAAGAACAGCAAAGGGTAGCTCTAGATTTACAAAGCTGGTTTTATTCAAATATCGAAAACCATAACAGAGCGCTCAAAGAAGTTTTGGTCATTTTAAAGGAGAACGAATAAGCATCATTTAGATAAATCATTCAATATCTGAAAGACCAAAACTGGTTTATGGTTTATCAGCCCTTGTAACAAATTAATCCGCCCCCACTCATACATTTATTCCTAGGGTTGCGGTATATTAGCAACTATTCGCAAGGCGGAGCATTTACGCCCCCAATATGAGCAAAAACATGAGTCCGAACATGCTTAATTTCCTAAAAGAAGTGCTTAAAAATCAGCCAAGTGACTGGTTAAGACTAACTACTCATAGACTGGATATTTACAACGAAGAACTGGCGAAATCTGAGTTTCTAGTAAAGCTGGATGTTTTATATGCCAATGGTTTAGCGAGTGAGGTTGAGTTGAGTAACTTGCCGACGGCTTATGATTACATCCGTTTGGGGCACCCGCTTTCTTCAGTGTTGGAATGGGCTATTGGTAAACTGAATAACCTTGCTGCTAGCAATGTCATTAGTTTTGCTTCGCAAACTATGCCTATTTTGGCCATTTTGCGCAAAAACCTGCTATCTAATACCAATACCCTGATTTGCTATAAAGACTCTTTACCTGCTCATTTTGACGCTGATACTGTCCGTAAAATCTACGGCTACCAGTTTGAGCTGCAACAAGTAAGCAGTGCTTATGATATCGCTGATTTTGATGGTTCTACGGTCTTTGTTGAGCAAAAAGAAAATGTTGCTGATTTTAGTTTAAGTAACAATGCAGATTTCCATATCAATTTGCACAATTATTACGGTAGTATTGTTCTAGCGACTAGCCCAAAAGCCTACGATTATGTTTCTGAAATTCAGCACGTTCGTCGTCGCGAGTCCATCGCCATGACACCTGCGGATTCTAATGCGGTATTACATCAATTAGCAGGAATGTCCTTCTCTGCTTCAAGCTTTGATAAGGAGCAAAATCAAAAGTCTGTTATTAACACCATTAAGTCCATATCGAATGTTGATACAGAAGCGTTAGTTGCTTCTAGTGGTTTATCGATTCAATACGCTATTTTGATGGGGTTAATCCATAACGCGGTCGTAGCGCATCCAGATAAGGCCATTAAGATTATTGTTCCCCCAAACTGTTATGGCGGAACCAATGATCAGGCTCGCCGTGTCTCGGCTTGCTTAGATAATGTGGAAGTTTTGGACTTACCAGTAGATGGCGGTAATGACATGGTACAAGGCGTTGAGAAAATTTTAACGCAAGTTGCCAAAGCGGATGCGGTGCCATTAATTATTGCGGAAATTCCTACTAATCCAAGGGTGGAAGTTCCTGAATTAGAAAAGCTGCGAGATGCTTTGTCGCTTGAGCGTAAAACGCCAAATGGTGATATAGCAGTCGCACCTGTCTTTATTTTAGATCAGACCTTCTGCCCGAATTATCATTTCTTAGGCGATAAAGATATTTTATCCAATGTTCAAACGATTGCTTATATCAGCGGTTCCAAATTCCCAAGCGGTGGTAAATGTACTGCGGGTTATTGTGTCGCCAATAAAAAGGCTGAGCATTTAATGCAGAAAATTGGTTTGCATCTTGAGCTTTGTGATAACCAAGCAACGCCATTGCAAATGGAAATATTGGCGGAACAAATGCCATCCATGAATCAGCGAATTGCCGATGCTTATAAAAACACTCGTGAATTCGTAAATTTCATTGAAGAAAAATTACCAGAAGCGAAAATTAATTTTGTGCCAGAAGAATTAGCGGAACAAGGTTTTACTCCTTCGGTATTCTCTTTGGACTTGCCGACTAAAGGCGACACTCCAGAAGAACGCGAAGAATACAAAAGAGCTTTAAATCTCAAGCTTATCAATATGATGATTGATGAAATCCCCAACGAAAGTAAATACTGCGTAAGCTATGGTCAATTAAAAGGTTGCTACTGGACAATCCCTGCGACTTCCACCCAAGGCACCACCAAAGAAGAAGATAAAGACTATATTGCTCGTGTCGCTGTTTCTGGAGATTTGGATTTAGAGCATCATAAGCAGGTTTTCCAGCGGTTTGTAGAGGAACTTTAAAGCCGCTTAAGTTCACACTCCCCAAAACTCCCTAATTGCACAAAAACTAACCAAAAGGTATAGTGGAATCAACTAATTACGGACAATTAGGGAGACAATGAACAGCTTTATCAAAGAACTTAAAAGACGCAACGTTTTTCGTGTAGCAGTTGCTTATGTCGTTATTTCTTGGCTTTTGGTGCAAGTTTTAAGCTTAGCCGCAGATGCCTTCGAAGCACCTGTGTGGGTGATGAAAATGTTCATATCCCTATTAGTGATTGCATTCATACCCACCATTTTATTTTCCTGGGCATATGAAATTACTCCTGAAGGCATCAAAAAGGAAAAGGAGGTTAGCCGCTCAGATTCCATAACATCAATGACTGCAAAAAAACTCGATATTGTAACCCTGGTTGCGGTTTTAGGCATTGTGGGATTATTCGGCTATCAGCAATTAGTTCCAAATCAGCAAATTAACAGTGAAAATCAGCAAACAGCAATTGCAGAGTTAAACCAACAACCAACACACGGCAAATCAACTGTTAACAGCCCTATTAAAAGGGCCTCTATCGCGGTGCTACCCTTTGTCGATCTATCTCCAAATAAAGATCAAGAGTATTTTTCGGATGGTATTGCCGAAGAAATTTTAAATGTACTTTTAAAAGTTGATAACCTTAGTGTTGCTTCTCGGACCTCAGCTTTTGGTTTTAAGGGGCAGGAGTCATTAGGTATACCGACTATTGCTCAAAAACTTAATGTCCGACATATTCTTGAGGGCAGTGTTCGCAAATCAGGTAACAATATTCGCATAACCGCTCAATTAATTGACGCTAAAACAGATACCCATTTATGGTCTCAAAACTTTGACAGAGCTTTAACCACTGAAAATATTTTTGCTATTCAGGATGAAATAGCAGCCGTCATAGTTAATCAGCTAGGTCTTATTATCAATGGTGAAACTTATGGCTCTACTGTTAAGGTAACTACTCAAAACCTTGAGGCTTATGAAAACTATTTAAAGGCAATACGATTGTTTCACGTTCGCTCTGGTAAAACGGTGCCTATAATTGCTGAATTACTTGAACAAGCCACAGAACTCGATCCAAACTTTGCCGAAGCTTGGGCAAATCTATCGGCTGTATATTTAGTATTTCCCGGTTGGAATTTAGGCTCTACTGAGGAGTACTACCCCAAAGTGTTAGCGGCAGCTAATAGAGCTACCGAGCTGGATGAAGCCTTGGCTCTTCCTTACTCAGCAAGAGCCTCTGTACTCGTTGGTCAAGGAAAGATTATTGAGGGCATGCAAAGTTATAGTAAAGCCTTACTATATAACCCCAATGATCTGCAAACCATTTACTTTAGCGCAGCAGAGTTGTTTGACTTAGGCTATATTGAAGAAGCCAAAAAAGGGTTTGAACGTTGTCTTGAGGTTGATCCTAAATATGATATTTGTCGACGTTTTCTATCTTTCACATTGCTCTTTACAGGAGAAACGGAAAAAGCCGAAAGACTATTCAATGAAGGCTTATTAGTCGGACAAAAAAGTTATCGTGGTCTTTTTCTAGAATATTATGCAAACACCAAGCAGTTAGATAAACTAGACAGGCTTTTTTCGATTATTCGAAGTGAGACAGAACAAAGCCAATTCACAGATTCTGCTTTAGATTTACAGCGTCGTTTATTAATAGATGATGAATATTTATTGATTCAACATAATCAAGATTTAAAAGATCTTTTAATTAAACATGATAGATTGGAACGAGCAGAATCAATACCTGTTACCGCTGAAGAAATTTTTACAGTTGAACCACTTCTAAAGTCCGATGCACTTTTTATTGCTGAGTTTCTTTGGAGTCCTTACCTCACTCCTCTACATAAACCTGATATGAAAAAGCATTATCATATCTTCCGTAAAGAATTCATGCTCAGAAAAGGATATGTTGATTATTGGCGAGCAAAAGGGTTTCCACCGCAATGCCGCCCAATTGGCGAAGGTGACTTTGAATGTGATCTTTTATCGGTTAGCCCATAATGCTATTAAGAAGAGTTACCCAACACATAAAAGACCAAAACTGGTTTGCGGTTTTTGTTGATTTCTTTATTGTTGTGGTTGGTGTTTTTATCGGCATTCAAGTCAATAACTGGAATGAGTCGCGTAAAGATAAGACAGCCTCTTACGAGTATATCCAAAGGCTGAAATCCGATGTGCAAATTTCGCTAGATAGAAATCAATATCAAATTTCTAACTTTAAGCGAAACATTAAAGAACTCAACTTAGTATTAAAGTCTTTGGAGAGTTGCGCTTTATCGACTAAAGAAGAGCCTATATTTGCTGCAGGTATTTATAATATGGGTAAATACGACTTGCCAGTTATGGTGATGCGCACCATCGATGAGTTAAACTCGGTTGGAAAATTCTCCATAGTAGGGAATGCAGAGATTCGACAACTGATCACCGAAGTAATAAGAGAGTTGGATACCACTAAGTCGATTGATGGTCAGATTTCCTCAAGAACCATTCCTAATATTAATTTTATTAAAACGCGATTTAGATTCACTTTGGATAAACATCTCACACAACCAGAATCTATTTCACCAGATAAAATTCATTATGATTTAGATACTATATGTCAAAATCCTGAAATGATTAATGCGGTAGCCAACGTCAGAGAAATGACTTTAGCCATAATCGCCTTAAACCAGAGAACGTATGATATGCAGTCAAAAGTTTTAGAAGCTATCAATGACTTATTAAATATGCAAGCAGGGATTTAGTTATGCTTCTCAGAAGAATCACACAACACGTCAAAGACCAAAACTGGTTTGCAGTTTTTATCGACTTCCTAATAGTTGTTGTCGGTGTATTTATTGGTATTCAAGTTGCCAATTGGAATGAAGAGCGTGCTGAGCGAGTATTAGAACAAGAATATTTAGAGCGGATTTACTTTGATACTGTCAGAGTTATTAGTGATCTCGATGAAAATATTGCTTGGTCTGATGATCAAGAAAATGCTCAAGTTGTCATAATAGATTCTTTATTGAGTAAGCAACTCGAACAAAATAATGAAGAATTATTTCAACGTGGTTTAGCTTTTTTTGGCTACTTTCCTATAGATGATACGGATCTAATCGCGGTGAATGAACTGCAATCATCAGGTAAAATGAGTATCATTAATAATATTGAGTTACGGGAGTTGATAGGGTTAACACTACAAAAAATTAAAGTTAATCAAATGCATAATAAGCATGTGAAAGAAATAAGGAGAAAACACCTTAACATCATCAGTAGCCAATGGCGGTTTATAGAGTCTGATCTTGAAGCTAATGGCAATACTAAGATTGATTACGATTTTGATACACTTGCGAATAATCGAGAATTTATTAATCGTTTATCCCAGATGAAGGTCATGTTTCAGATTCAACGAAGAAATGCAGAAGTAGACAAGGTCAACATTCAAAAACTCCAAGCATCAGTTATTAACGCATTAAGTTATACTCCCGAAAAATAAGGGAATAGCCTAACTTAAATCTTTAATTTTAATACAAATCATTATGAATCAGGCAATTTGCAGCTACCATAAAGATGAAGAAGACGATTGGGTAGCAGAACTAGAGTGCGGACATAATCAGCATGTTCGTCATAAACCACCTTTTTTTAATCGACCATGGGTAGAAACTCTCGAGGGCAGAAATGCCATGTTGGGTTCTGAATTAAATTGTGTAAAATGCGATGCGGGAGCACCTAAAGACAAATTATAGGAATTCAAATTGAAAAAAATAATAATATTTGGCAATTCTGGTTCAGGAAAATCCACCTTAGCCAAACATTTAGCAGAAAAATATCAACTATCTCATTTAGATCTGGATACCTTGGCATGGAACAATACCAGCCCTCCTCTTCGCAAACCCATTGAAGAATCAGCTCTTGCGATACAATCATTTATTGATACTTCTGAACAATGGGTCATAGAAGGTTGTTACAGTGATTTATTAAGTTTAATTACTGCAGAAAGCAATGAGATGATCTTTATGGATTCACCAGTAGAACTGAGCATTGAAAATGCAAAGAGTCGTCCTTGGGAGCCACATAAGTACGAGTCAAAAGAAGCTCAAGATGCAAATTTATCCATGCTTATAGAGTGGATAAAAGCTTATGACACAAGAGACGATAACTTTTCAAGAATCGCGCATAGTAATCTTTTTAAAGCATTCAAAGGCAATAAAAAACGCTATACCTCTAACCAAGATTTAAACCAATTGTAACTTGTACATGGCTTTAAATTCTAAAAAGTACCTATGGCTATTTTGAACTCAGTATGAATAATTCCGACAAGAAAAACCTTATTAAGAAAATACTCTATTGGTCTGCCACCCTAGTTATGTTTTACTTCATGCTCTATGCGGCAATAAACTACCATTTGAAATATGAAACCATGTCTGGTTTCTTCCAACATTTCGGCTATCCTGAATATATTGTTTATCCTTTAGCTTACCTAAAAATTGTAGCCTTTTTGGTAGTATTAACCAATCGTTACAACAACCTAAAAGAAATCGCCTATGGTGCCTATTTTATTAACGTAATCATGGCAACAGTAGCACATTTAAAAGCAGGCCATACTCCAACGCACGCCTATGTCTTATTAGTAGCAGTTGCACTTTCTTATTGGCTTAGTAACCAGGTAAGAGGAAAACCGACAAAAGACTTTTTGGTAAGATCTTAATATTGAGCTCAATAGAATTGGAGCGTATATTATTTACTTCAATCGAAATTGGAGAGAAATATGCAACTCGGAGCTTTTTCCGTCAGTTTGGCGGTTAAAGATATTAAAGTATCTTATGACTTTTATTCTAAATTAGGTTTCGAACAAGTGGGTGGTGATTTAGAACAAAATTATTTGATCTTGCGAAATGGTGACAATGTTTTAGGTCTTTTTCAAGGTATGTTTGAAGCTAATGTTTTAACTTTCAATCCCGGCTGGGATCAGCAATGCAATACATTGGAGTCGTTTGATGACGTTCGAGACATTTTGGCGCATTTTAAATCACAAGGTGTGGAGTTATCGCACGAAGCCATTAATGGTGAATCAGGCCCATCAAGTTTTGCGCTAGTCGATCCAGATGGTAACTCTATATTAGTTGATCAGCACGTCTAATGATCCGTCAAGCTAATAGGAAAGACGCTAGTTCAGTCGCAGACATTTACAACTACTATATTGATAACAGCATTATTACTTTTGAAACCGAGCATGTTTCAACTGAAAATATGGCAGCTCGTATTGAGGAAATTATAAGTCAAAACTTACCCTACCTTGTGGTAGAAGAAGATCATAAAGTGGTGGGTTATGCATACGCTAGCAAATGGAAAGGACGTTGCGCTTACCGATTCTCAGTAGAGTCTACGGTTTATTTAGATCATCAAGCTACGGGTAAACGATACGGTACAAAACTATATCAAGAATTATTCAAACAATTAAAAGCCTTGAATTACCACGCCGTAATTGGTGGCATTTCTTTACCAAATCCTGGAAGTATTGCATTGCATGAAAAAATGGGCATGGAAAATGTCGCTCACTTTAAACAAACGGGGTTTAAATTTGGTAAGTGGATTGATGTGGGTTACTGGCAAAAACTACTTTAAAGCCTCAACCCTTTTTATAATTAGTGCATCTAACTAGTAAATACCTTTTTATTACACCAGTATGGCTACGCTAAAACTTTTCTCTATTTTAACTGTTTGTCTATTAACTTCCTGTCTACTCAAGAGCCAAAACCCACAACAAGCTCTTACTCCTAAATACACAAAGAGACTAATGCACAAATATAATGTTCCGGGAATATCAATCGGAATTTGGGAAAACGGTAAAGCGCGATTTTATAACTTTGGTTTGACCACTAAAGATGGTAGCTCAATCGATGAAAACTCTATTTTTCAAGCGGCCTCTTTAGGTAAACCGTTATTTGCATATAGCGCATTAAAAACACAGTCCATTAAACTTTATTCAAATATTGACCACCCTTCTCCCTTATTCAAAACAAACTGGGGAGCTAAAATAAAGTTAGATCACTTGCTCAGTCATAGCTCTGGATTATATTTTAATGAGCAGACTAATAAAGCGGAAATAGCATTTGAACCCGCCACTAAATGGCGTTACTCAGGGTTAAGTTATTCATTACTACAATCCATAGCGATTAACTCTGAGTTTGTCAGCCCTGACAATTTACTTCAATCGGCTACTGCTCAATACAATTTAAGCAATACGAGTTATAACTTCAGCAACAATTCAGCAATAGCCTTGGGACACGATCGTGCAGGGGATAAAATTAAAACACATATGTGGAAACGTCCAAATGTGAGTTCATCTTTGCATACCACGAGCTCTGATTATTTAAAATTTATGGTGAATTTTCTAGAAGAAGCGAAACAAGACTCTAGTTTCGCTAAGCTTATGCTAACACCACAAGTTGTGGTTGATAGTTCGAAACATCTTTATTGGGGGTTAGGTTGGGCTCTTGCCAAGAATTCTGATGACACTCTATTCTTACACTGGGGCTCAAACCCAGGCTACAAGTCTTTGGCTATTGGTTCATTAATGCAAGAAAAAGTAACCGTAATTTTGACCAACGGGGATAATGGACTAGAGGTAGCAACCGAACTTATCCCTATTATATTTGGAGAGCAGTACTCTTTCTTAGATTTTTATATGCTGCATCCTGACGACTAAGTCCAATCAGTAATCCCTTCTCTTCTATAAACTTCTTGAAACGAAGGTAGGGACTTCATCCGCTCAGCAAAAATTGATAAATGTGGCCATGTATCGGCAGGTTTAGGCATATTCCTCGACCAACGCATCAGCATGGTTAAACAAAAATCAGCTGCTGATATTTTATCCCCAAGTATATAGGTACGTCCGTCAGAAAATTCATTATTGATGCGCTCAAAATAACTTTCTATTTTTTGCTGCACTGTATCAGTTATTAAATTTGCATCTTCGACTAAATCCTGTGGATAAAACCAAAACCTAAAGATTGGCTGTATAGTATTTGAAAAGTAAAACATCCACTGATTATATTGAGGCCGATTACTGCTATCCAAAGCTGGCGCAAGCTTCGAGTCGGGATGTTTGTCTGCTAAATACATGCAAATTGCAGCAAACTCCGACATCGGCTTGTCATCGATTATTAAGGTTGGAACTAAACCAGAGGGATTAATTGCTAGATATTCTCGAGATTTTTGCTGGTTGATAGAAAAATCAACTTTAAATAACTCATGAGGTAGATCCATTTCAATTAATAGCCAATGAACGACTAAAGAAGCTGTCCCTGGGCAATAGTGTAATTTATACATAAGTAATCTCGTTATTAGATGTCGAATTTAGTCTAACTCAATCGTCTTTTTCTTGTATAGTTATTTTAAAGGAGTCGAATATGAAAATGCCTAACGGTTTTAGTGCAATTACGCCTTACCTCTTTGTTGACAATCCCAGTGAATATGTCGATTTTTTAGTATCAGCCTTTAGTGCTACTGAGTTAAGTAGAACCATGCGAGGAGAGCGAATAGCGAATGTTTGTTTATCCATCAATGATGCTAGATTATTCTTAGGTGAAGCAACAGAGCAATATCCCGCCATGACCACCTCACTGTATTTATATGTCGAGAATGCTGACGCATCTGTAGCACAAGCTATTAATGCGGGCGGTCAATTAGAAATGGAAGTGATGGATATGCCTTGGGGCGATCGACAAGGTGGAATACGAGATCAAGGTGGCAATATTTGGTGGGTTTCACAACATCTTTAGTCAACACAGAAAAACTTTGTTACAAGCTTCCATTGAGCTTTATTTAACAAAGGCATAGGATATTTGCATTCATTTTAAGGGGGAAGTTATGTCGAAACGTTTAAACCAATTCAAAACCGTGATTACTGCAGGCAGTTTAGCTATCTTATTGGCAGCTTGTACTCACACTCAGAAAAGTCCCGAATATCAGTTTAGCGATGCCAACAAAGCTGCTTTAAATGCCGTTGTAGATGCCCGTGATGATAAAACCAAGGCCCGTGATGATTGGCGCAAACCTGCTGAAACTTTAGCATTCTTCCGAGTAGAGCCTGGTATGACAGTTGCAGAAGCGCTACCGGGTGGTGGTTGGTACACAGAAATTATTACCAATTACTTAGGTTCGAAAGGAAAAATTTACGGTCTTCATTACAACGATGATATGTGGTCTAAATTTGGATTCTTTGATGAAGCAGGAATTAAGCGTCGCATAGAAGACACTGCAAAGTTCCCAAGTATCGTGGCTGAAAAGACCAATAACGGTATTAAGGCCGAAGGTTATACTTTTGCAAGTACACCTGAATCCGTCAATGGAACCGTTGACCGTGTTTTAATCATTCGAGCGTTACATAACTTAAATCGATTCGAAAACAATGGCGCCTATCGCACGCAAGCATTAGCTAAGATTCACGATATATTGAAACCTAATGGTATGGTCGGTGTTGTCCAGCACAGTATTGCTGAAAGCACAGATGATGAAAGTGCTAATGGGCAAAGGGGCTATTTGAAAGAGTCTGCTGTCATTCGTATGTTTGAAGCTGCAGGTTTTAAATTAGTTGATTCTAGCAATATGCATGCTAATCCTAGAGATATCCCTGGTCCAAAGGATATCGTTTGGCGTTTGCCACCAACGTTATTAGGCGCTAAAGATAAGCCTGAGCAAGCTAAAGCTATGAATGAGATTGGCGAGTCTAATCGAATGACTCTATTATTTGAAAAAATATAGATTTTTCAAATAACTGCATATAAAGCCGTTTTAGTAAACTATTGTAAAATAATCATTATTTGTGAATAAATTGTGTTTATAATCATTGATGATCATTTATTCATGTTAATTTGAGATGAAACATATTTTACTAAAATTCGGCTTTATGGCATTAGTTTTACTCAGTGCAGGCAAGGCTCAAGCTGATTTAACTTGTATAGCAGATACAGCTGTAGATGATTTAGCAGGTAGCGCCCAAGCAGATTTGACTCAATTATGTTTTGATTTTGACAATTTACCGACTTCCTACGATGTAACTGTCAGCTTCGATAAAGTAAGATTTACTGGTGCTAATACTGGTGATGCCTGTGCGCTATTTGACAGTGATGGCGACGCTAATGGATTTGTAGATTACGCTATCTGTTTTCAAGTGGGAGGAAACCCTGGAACCCTACTTCCCGGCTCTCCATTTGGGTACCAATGCTTATCCCCAAACTCAACAGTAGCTTGCGGTACTGCTAGTCCAGTGGTGTTATCACTTTCCAGCTGTACCTCTGCAACCACTAGCGATGATCCCTTTCCAACGGGTGAAGCAAGTCCGGATGACACCAAAGTTAGTTGTACCATATTTACCAGTGAGCTACCTAGCAATGGCAGTCAAGTTAACGCTTGTTCTTATGCTTCAGCATCACCTACTTCAGATCCCAAAGACTGTTTGTTAAATATAGGTGGCGCTAATATCATTATCGATAAAGATGCTGATCCTGACGATAGTACTAGCTTTGCATTCAACTTAACCAGCCCTTCAACTAATGAATCAGGTTCGGTTACCGGTGACGGAACTACCTTTTTTAATGTAACGCCTGGAACTTATACGATTACTGAAGCAATTCCTGATAATTGGGGACTTACTGCTTTAAGCTGTGTCGATAAGTTAGGAAACTCTGTCGGAACAGTAGACGTTACCACCGGCTCTGTTAGTTCTTTATTAGTAACACCATCTGGACAAGTAACCTGTACTTTTACCAATCGAAAGCAAGCAGACCTCACTATTACCAAAGATGATGCTACAACTAACTATATACCTGGTGCAACTCAAATCTATAGCATTCAAGTCATTAATAATGGACCTGCAAATCTAGCTGGAGCCATTGTTAATGACACTATTCCTGATGGTTTAATTATTGATAGCGTGACTTGTAACGCAGGCGCAACCTGTGCTATTAGTCAAACAGGCCAAGATATTACAGTGACTATGGATATTGATAATGGCGAAACCGTTACTATTTCAGTGCAAGTTACATATTCAACAGATCCAGCTGCTTATTAATTATTTTGAAACCGAACGAATAGAAAGAACTCGTTTCAAAGAACCAATAGTTCGAGGCCAAGGTTTAATTTTATTATCTTTGGCCTTTATTTTTTGCGAAGCGTAATCTGCTTCATTATAAGTTTTATAAATTCCTTCTAATATTACCCAACGAGGCTCCTCTTCAACTATAGTTTTCACAGCAACTAACTGCTTATTGATTCCTAATTCATCTACTACTAGTTTTAAATCAGTTGTATCACTGACACTTGCTACTTGTAGTACATAATAGTCGGCTGGAGAGCTCATAATAATGTTCATTAAGCGGTCACTGGCGTCAACATTAGAACTTACGAATACCAGAACAACAATAGCAATTAACTTTTTCATAAACAGTATCAAGCGGGCAAGAATTGCCCATATATAACGTTATTTTATTTCGTGATCCAGTTCACACTTGCTAATTTTACAAAGCTCGTCTATTTTTTACATCCTGTTAAAATCCTTAGCCATATGTACTCTTGAACTAATAGTCGTTAAAATGCCTCATCTTTAGTATTTTTTATTGATTATGGCTATAAAATTAAAAACACCTGAACAAATTGAAGGCATGCGTAAAGCAGGCAAATTAGCCTCTGAAATCTTGGAAATGATAGGTCAACACATCGTAAAAGGCGTGACCACAGAAGAATTAGATAGAATATGCCACGAACACATTGTTAAGGTACAAGGAGGCTATCCAGCAACCTTGAATTATGGTGGTCAGCCCTATCCCATGACTTTAGACGATTCAGGTTCGCCAATTGAAGGTTTCCACAAAGATGGCTTTCCAAAATCAATATGTACTTCGGTGAATGACGTTGTTTGCCATGGAATACCCAATAAAAAGCCATTAAAAAATGGCGATATTTTAAACCTTGATGTTACGGTTATTAAAGATGGCTTTCACGGCGATACCAGCAAGATGTTTGTGGTTGGCGATCCTACACCGCAAGCAAAAAAGCTAATTGATACCACTCAAGAAGCATTATATTTAGCCATTGATATGGTAAAACCTGGTGCCCGTTTAGGTGATATAGGCTATGCCATCCAAAAGTACGTAGAAAAACGAGGCTATTCTATTGTGCGCGAGTATTGTGGCCATGGCATTGGCGAGGTTTTCCATGAAGAGCCTCAAGTTACCCATTATGGTCGTCCTGGAACGGGCGTTGAATTGCAAGCTGGTATGACATTTACTATCGAACCTATGGTTAATTTTGGCAAGCGCAATGTTAAGTTAAACCGTAAAGATGGCTGGACCGTAAATACTAAAGATCGCTCCTTATCTGCTCAGTGGGAACATACATTGCTTTGTACTGAAACGGGCGTCGAAGTTTTAACTAAGCGTCAAGAAGAAAGCTTCTAAGCTCATTTTTCTGTGGCAGCTTCCGATAAATATCACTACCTTCCTAAAAGCTCTGACATCAATAAAGTTTTTGATTCAGAGCTTGCTCGTATTAAGGCATATAAATCACATCTAGCAAAAGGGCTAGAAGCTTTAATCATCGAATTCAAGCGCAATATCAGTATCAGTCAACTTTTAAAAGCTCGTAGTGCCTTAGTGGATGTTATTCTTACCACTAGCTGGCAACAATTCGAAGTGGATCCTGATTGCTCTTTAATTGCTGTAGGAGGTTACGGCCGCTCGGAATTACAGCCCTACTCCGATATCGACTTACTGATTTTATTACCGGACTCACAATTAGACACCAAGGCATTAGAACAGTGGTTGGCTTTTTTATGGGACATTGGTTTAGAGATTGGTCATAGCGTTCGTACTATTGAGGAATGTGAGGAGCTAGCTAAAAGTGACATTAGTATTGCTACCAGCTTAATGGAATCAAGAATTCTATATGGTAATAAATATTTATATCGACAGCTAAAAGACTTTATAACAAAAGATGAATTTTGGCCTATTACAGATTTTTATGAGGCAAAATTTAATGAACAAAAAAATCGTCACGGAAATTTCAAAGATACCTCATTTAATCTTGAACCTAATATAAAATCCAACCCTGGCGGTCTTCGTGATATCCAAACTATGCAATGGATAGCACTAAAGTTTTTTAAAACTAACAGCTTACAGAAGCTAATCGAGTTAGGAATTCTGACCCGTCGTGAATACAAAGCGATTTTATCGCATCGTCAGTTATTGAACAAAATCAGATTTGCACTACATGCGGTAGCTGGAAAGCGTGAAGAAAGACTGTTATTTGAGCATCAAAAGATTATTGCTCAATGGCTTGGCTTTGAGGATAGTCCAGAGAAACTTGCTGTCGAGCAATTGATGCAACCTTATTATCAAGCAGTCATGGCCATTAGAAATCTAAATGGGTTGTTCTTGCAAATCTTTGAGCAAGAATATTTAGAGTCAAATAAAAATGAATCCATTGTCGAACTTGATGAACTATTTATTTTAAAACAGCAAAGAATCGCGCTAAGGGAAGAGTATCATTTTGAACAAGTTCCTTGGGCTCTGATTAAAATATTTCACCATATAAGTCTGGACCAAAACATCAAACAAATTGATGCATTTACTTTACGTAAAATTCGCTCAAGTCAGCATTTGATCAATAAGAAGTTCAGAAAAGACTCTAAAGTATTAACGGCAGTTCAAGATTTTTTATCCGCAAAACAAATGACTAGCCGCGGTTTTGCATTAATGAAGCGTACAAATGTCCTAGGTAGTTTTTTACCCTTGTTTGCAAAAATAGAAGGGCAAATGCAGTTTGATTTATTTCATGCTTATACGGTGGATGAGCATACTTTATTCTTATTACGTTACTTAGTACGTTATAACCGACCTGAATGCCAACATGAATTTCCTATTTGTTCTGAAATAATGAGCAAACAAAAAGATCATAGCTGTATTCACTTGGCGGCAATATTCCACGATATCGCCAAAGGTCGTGGCGGAGATCACTCTGAACTTGGTTCCGAAGATGCATTACATTACTGCTTATCCATTGGACTGAGCAAACAAAAAGCTGAAATGGTTGCTTGGTTGGTCAAAAGCCATTTATTAATGTCTATGGTAGCTCAACGTAAAGATATTCACGACGTGCAAGTCATAGAAGAATTCTGTCTGCGCATTCCGTCTCAAGAGCATCTGGATCTACTTTATGTTTTAACAGTTTCTGATATACGAGCAACCAATCCCAGTCTTTGGAATTCATGGAAAGAGTCTTTATTAAAAGAGTTGTATCTTTCAAGTCAATACCATTTATCTCAAGCAGCGCCAATTCAAGATATCACTGAACAGATTAAAGATCAGCGACAACAAATTCTTACCAGCTTAAGTTCTGATCTAAAAACAGGAGCAAAAACCTGGTTGAATGATTTAGGTGATGATTATTTATTACGCTACCACCCTGAGCAAATTTTATGGCAATTGCCTTTATTGATTAATCAAAACAATTATCCTCAAGTAAGTATAAAAAATCACAGAAACCAAGCAGGAACTGAGATTTTCATAGCTATTCCAGATCAAGTAAATTTGTTCGCAGCAATTACAAGCAGTCTAAGTCAATTGAATCTTAGTATTCAAAATGCAATTTTATTTACCGCTGAATCTGGATTATGTTTGGACACTTTTGTGGTCCTTGATCAAGATCACAAACCACTAACTGCCAAAAGTCGAATTAAAGAAGTCAGACAACAACTGCTTGTCAATTTGCAGCAACTTGATACCTTGTCATTAGAAGTCACCCGTCTGCAAAAGAGTCGTTATAAAAGCTTCGACGTTAGGACAGATATTCAATTTAGCCATGATCCTCAAACACAATTATCACGTTTGGAAATAACAGCACTGGATCGTCCAGCATTACTTGCTAAAATAGCTATCGCATTCAGGGATACTAAAATAAAAGTCCATGCGGCAAAAGTCGTCACTCTAGGTGAACGAGTAGAAGATACATTTATCATTAGCGCCCAAAATAATCAGGCGCTAAATGCAGAACAACAATTGCAACTTAAAGATAAGTTGCTAGACATCATTAAAGAGTAATAGAGATATGAGCAAAGAAATCCAAGCCGTAATAGAGCAAGCATTCGATAATCGAAAACTTCTAGCTACTGATTCAAAAACAGTTAAAAGCGCAGTCGACAGTGCGTTAAACCTTTTAAACTCAGGACAAGCTAGAGTAGCAGAAAAGATTGATGGTGATTGGGTTGTTAATCAATGGCTAAAAAAGGCGGTATTATTATCATTTTCTATTAATGACAATAAAGTTATTGATACCGATTTGGCTCAATTCTACGATAAAGTTTCAATGAAATATGCCAACATGACTGAAGAAGAATTCCGTCAAGGTGGCACACGAGTTGTTCCACATGCCATTGCAAGACACGGCTCTTATATTGCTAGAAATGTAGTATTAATGCCAAGTTATACTAATATCGGCGCTTATATTGACGAAGGTACTATGGTGGACACTTGGGCTACGGTAGGATCTTGTGCTCAAATTGGTAAAAACGTTCACCTTTCTGGCGGTGCCGGTATTGGTGGTGTATTAGAACCCTTGCAAGCAGGCCCTACTATTATTGAAGATAACTGTTTTATAGGTGCGCGCTCAGAAGTAGTTGAAGGTGTTGTGGTCGAAGAAGGTGCCGTACTTTCTATGGGCGTATTCATTGGACAGAGCACTAAGATTTATAATCGATTAACTGATGAAGTTACTTACGGCCGAGTCCCTGCGGGCTCGGTTGTAGTGCCTGGTTCTCTACCTTCTGATGATGGTAAGTATAATTTAAATTGCGCGGTAATCGTAAAACAAGTTGATGCTAAAACTCGCTCAAAAACATCAATTAACGATTTATTGAGAATGGATTAAGGGTGGACTTCATGATAAAAATTTATGGCATACCAAACTGTGATACTGTCAGAAAAGCTGTAAAGTGGCTTGAAGAAAATGAAATTGCACACGAGTTTATAGATTACCGTAGAAACTCCTTGGCTCGAAGTGAAATAGAAAACTGGGATAAGGCCATTGGTTGGGAAGCCTTTTTAAATAAACGTTCTACGGCTTGGCGTCCTTTAGATCAATCCGTTAAAGATAATATTAATCGAGAATCAGCTCTGAAACTAATGTTAGAAAAAGTAACGCTCATCAAACGTCCGGTATTAGTTAATGGCAATGATGTATTTTTAGGGTTCAAACCTGAAATGTATCAAGAGATATTTGCTTAATGCCAAAATCAGAAGTATTAGAGCTTACAAAAGATCTTATTAACCGTGCGTCTATTACGCCGGAAGATGCTGGCTGTCAAAAATTGATGATGGAGTATTTATCAGATTTTGGTTTTGAGCATCAAGTGATGAATTTTGAAGACACCAAAAATTTCTGGTCTTTAAATAATACTAAAAAAAGAGCAGGTCCCGTTTTTGTGTTTGCAGGTCATACGGATGTAGTACCAGCAGGTGCGCTTGAACAATGGGACACGCCACCTTTTGAAGCCATTGAGAAAAATGGTTACTTATATGGTCGTGGCGCCGCTGACATGAAAGCTAGTCTAGCAGCTATGTTAGTTGCCACCAAAAACTTTGTTCAGGATTATCCAAGTCATAAAGGACAAATTGGTTACCTAATTACCAGTGATGAAGAAGGTCCTTTTATTAATGGTACTGTTAGGGTTGTTGAGGAGCTACAAAAACAAAACCAAGTTATTGATTACTGTGTAGTAGGCGAACCTTCAAGCTCAGAAAAGTTTGGAGATGTTATCAAGAATGGTCGTCGAGGCTCGTTTACAGGCCATCTTACAATTAACGGTACACAAGGCCATGTTGCTTACCCTCATCTAGCAGACAATGCGATTCACAAGTCCTATCAAGCGCTGTTAGATTTATCTCAAAAAGAATGGGATCAGGGGAATGACTTCTTCCCTGCTACGAGTTTCCAAATTGCTATTGAGAAATCTGGTGATGCAACTAATGTTATTCCAGGAAAAAAATATGTAGTGTTTAATTTTCGCTACTCTACAGAAACCACTCATCAAGAACTGAAACAAAAAGTTTTAGCCATTTTAGATAAACATCACTTAGATTATGAAATCGAGTGGAAACTTAATGGTGAGCCCTTTTTAACACCAAAAGGTTCATTAGTTGAAGCCTCGAAGAAAGCTATTCAGCAAGTTTGTAATATGCACACTCAAGCTTTAACCACGGGTGGGACCTCTGATGGTCGTTTCATCGCTAAAACAGGGGCGCAAGTAGTGGAAATTGGCCCAGTAAATAAAACCATTCATAAAGTTAATGAGTGCGTTAAGATTTCTGATTTAGACTTATTAGCGGATGTTTATTACCAAGTCTTAAAGGAATTATTGGTTGATGAGTAACAGCATGATGACACCTGAGCAGTTGCTTGGCCTAGAGCAATCGCACTTATTATCGATTGAGGACAATACTGAGCTTTTAGGGCAAAAATTTCAATGTCACCATGAAGCGTTAGTACCATTGGCAAAATTGATTCGTCAATCTGAAATTGATGGCATTCCATTAAGAGTAGTCAGCAGTTATCGTTCATTTGATAATCAGCTCGCCATTTGGAATAAAAAATTCCATCAAGAAGTAGAACTGAATTTGCGCGATGGAAGCAAAGTAAACTCGCAAGATTTATTACCTGAAGAGCGCGTAAAAGCTATTTTGAATTATTCAGCCTTGCCGGGTACCAGTAGGCACCACTGGGGAACTGACTTTGATATTTTCGATGCCTGCTCAATCGATCAAGGTTATCATGTAAAACTTATGGAGCAAGAGTTTGAACCCAACGGTCCATGCGGAAACCTCCATGCTTGGTTAGAAGATAACCTAAAGGAATACGACTTCTTTAAACCTTATGCGGAAGATATGGGTGGAATTGCTTGTGAACCTTGGCATATAAGCTTTGCTCCAATTTCTAAAGCTGCTCTTCAGGAGTTCCCTTTCGAGCTTTTAAGAACAACTCTTGAGAATTCAACACTTGGCGGTAAAGAATTTATATTACCTAAACTAGAATCCATTGTTCATAAATACGTAAAGCGTATTTGTCAGGAGTAATTATGTGGCAAGCAATTGGGGTTACTTTTATCTGTTTCGCAATTATATTCTCAGGTATTTGGGCACTAAAGCGTTCGGCTAATAAATTTAAAATACCCAAAGGGGTAAAGCCACAACCATATCAAGATAACGAAGATTAATGACATCTAAACTTTCCAGAGTAGCATTTGTTTTTGGTCCCTTGTTGGGCTTATTTGTGTTTAGTTTGATGTCGCAGAACGATTTCAGTTCGGGAGCCTCCATTACCGCTGGCGTAACCACACTTTGTGCAGTTTGGTGGATATTTGAACCCATTCCTATTCCCGCAACCTCGCTTATTCCAATAGCATTATTTCCCTTATTTGGTGTTTTATCCGCAGATCAAGTCGCTAGCGCTTACGGTCACTGGTTAATATTACTGTTACTAGGTGGGTTCATTTTATCCACAGCTTTAGAAAAAAGTGGCTCTCATAAACGTTTAGCTCTAGGAATGATAAATCTTGTGGGTGGGCAATCTGAAAAACGTCTAATTTTAGGCTTTATGATAGCTAGCGCAGGGTTAAGTATGTGGATTTCAAACACTGCCACAACTTTAATGCTACTACCCGTAGCTATTGCTATCATTCAAAATGCCGAATCTTCTTATCAAGATAAAAAACAACTAACCCTTTTTGCTACAGCACTAATTTTAGGCTTAGGTTATTCAGCCAGCGTCGGTGGGATGGGCACACCTATCGGCACTCCACCTAACGCGCTATTTTTAAGCACCTACAAAGATGCTACAGGTACCGAACTTTCATTTAGCGAATGGATGGGCTGGGCAGTTCCAGTTGTTGTGATTATGATTCCTGCAATTTGGCTCTGGCTAACTCGAAATTTAAAGACCGAACAAACTTTCACTATCCCAAGTTTAGGACAATGGCGAGCAGAAGAAAAAAGAACCTTATTAGTTTTCGTTATTACAGCTTTATTATGGATTTTTCGTAAAGCACCTTTCGGTGGCTGGAGTGAACTATTTAATTTAAAAACTGCTAATGATGCGTCCATAGCCATCATTGCTGTAATTATCATGTTCATCATTCCTAATGGAAAAGTTATCAATGGCAAAAAAGAGAGATTACTCGATTGGCAAAGTGCTAATAAGATTCCTTGGGGAGTTTTATTATTATTCGCCGGAGGGATCACTATTGCTAAAGCTTTTACTGCTACGGGCTTAAGCGCATCACTCGGTGAATCTTTAGCTTTCTTATCGCAGCTACCAACAATTATCACTATTTTATTAATTTGTTTAATTGTCACCTTTTTGACAGAACTCACGAGTAACACTGCAACAACCGCGTTATTAATGCCTGTTCTTGCAGCTACAGGACAAGCAGCTAATATTGACCCAGCATTATTTATGGTTCCAGCCGCAATTAGTGCTAGCTGTGCCTTTATGCTCCCAGTAGCCACAGGACCCAACGCGGTGATTTTTTCAAGTGAAAGGATAAAAGTAGACCAAATGGTCAGGAACGGATTTATTCTAAACTTAATAGCAGTGTTGGTGGTTAGCGTGGTTATTTATCTGAGCATCGCTTAGATAAACAATCACCCTATTTAAAATTACTATTTATTTAAAAACCGTTTAAATATAGCTTTTGCTTCTTCAGTTTTTAGTAATTTAGAGAATTGAGCAATTTCTGCATCTATTACTGCATGAAGCTGTTCTTGTTCAGTTTTCATTAATGACTTAGTAGCCAATAAGGACTGCTGTGGTTTTTTCGCTAACGCTTCTGCTTTCTCGATTGCATAGCTCCAGTACTCTTCTTCAGGAACTATTTCATTTATTATTCCGCAATCTAAGGCCGTATCAGAATCAAAAGCATCACCAAACATTAATAGTTCAGATGCTTTAACATGACCTATTTGCTGGCGTAATAAATAGCTAGAACCGGCTTCCGCACACACTCCCAAGTTTACAAATGGTAAGCTAAAAACTGTATTATTGGTTGCATACACCAAGTCACAGTGTAGTAGTAATGTGGTCCCAATTCCAATAGCTGGACCCGAGACTGCTGCAATCATTGGCTTTTTAATATCTACCAGCATATGTAATAAATTGGAAATTGGACTCCCCGGAGCAATAGCATCTTCATTTAAAAAGTCAGCAATATCGTTACCGGCACAAAAACAATTGTTGCCCCCTTTGAATAAGATTATGTGCACAGTTGGATCTTGTTCAGCATGAATCAAAGCTTCGACCAATGCAGTGTACATTTCAGTATTTAATGCATTTTTCTTGTCTTTTCGATGCAATTCGAGATGGAAAACACCTTTTTCTTCATAAAATTTTACAAAGCTACTCATATGCTAACTTTAATATTCCGAACAAAACCTTTAGGATGGTGTCATTATAACTATAAAAAGCAATCATACTAATAATTAGTTTGGCCCTGTATAAATAAGTTATAGATACAAATTGACAATGATTAAAATAGTTAAAGCCTTGAGCCTGCCTAAACTGGTATTTATTATCACAATAGTTGCCATTTGTTTAGCTAGCATTCTAAATTACATTATCAGCATTTATCTAGATGGTGCTTTCACGATCAATGACTTTTGGCGTTCGTTTTTAATCCCATTATTTCTAGCTCCTTTTATTGCATGGCCACTGGTCAAGATGACTTATCGGAGTATTGCTGTTGAAACTGAATTAAAACGCATCACCACATACGATCCTTTAACACAAGTATTTAGTCGAAACAGTTTTTTAAAAAAATCATTAACCATTTTTAATCAAGCAAAAAAAGACAATTCGGAATTTTCTTTGATGTTATTAGATGTGGATTTTTTCAAACGCGTCAATGATAGCTATGGACATGATGCAGGTGATTTTGTTTTAGCAAAATTAGGTTCCTTATTTCAAGATGTGCTTTTCAAAGATCATCTGTGTGGAAGATTAGGCGGAGAAGAATTTGCTATTACTATGCCTAAAATGGATATAAAGGATTCAGAGCAGTTTGCTAAACTTATTCATAGTAAATTGAATAATACTATTATTATTTATCATAACATTGAGATCAAAATCACCATTAGTATTGGTATAACAACCTTTAATCATGATGAATTATCATTCAATGAACTTATAATTCAAGCCGATAAAGCCTTGTATGAAGCGAAAAGATTAGGTAGAAATCAAACGGTTCTACATAATGTGAATCAAACTTTTAATGCTCAGCCTCAAACTTCTTCATAAAAGCTACTAACTGTTCAACACCTTCAAATGGCATTGCATTATAAATACTGGCTCGCATGCCTCCAAAATCTCTATGGCCTTTTAAAGCTATTAACCCTTGAGCCTTTGCTTGCTGTAAAAATTCAATATCCAGGTTTGATTCCGACAAAGTAAAGGCAACATTCATGATTGAGCGAGAATCAACTGCTACCGGTGAATGGTAAAAGGAAGAACCATCAATATACTCATAAAGTAATTGAGCTTTTTGCTGATTCAGATTTTCCATAGTCTTAACACCACCCTGCTCTAGCAACCACTCAAAAACTAAACTTGCTAAATAAATACCAAAACTTGGCGGGGTATTATAAAGAGAGCCATGCTTTGCCATTAGTGGATATTGATATAAGCTCGGCACTCTATTTGTATGCATTTGGTCAAATAGATCCTCTCGCACTATAACTAAAGTCATTCCCGACGGACCGATGTTCTTTTGTGCACCAGCATAAATCAATGCATATTTTTCAATATCAATCTCACGCGACAATATGTCTGAGCACATATCACATACCAACTTCCCTTGATAAACTTCCGGCTCTTTATGAAATTGCACACCGACTATAGTTTCATTAGAGGTGTAGTGTAAGTATTTAGCATTATCTGCAAGCTTCCATTGATTTTCAGGCAAAATCGACAATCCATGCTCTGTTTGCTCATAAGCCGACTGCACATGAATATTACCAAACCGCTTTGCTTCTTTGATCGCTTTTTTAGACCAATGGGCTTGCTCTAGATAATTCGCGGTATCATTAGTACCTAATAAATTCATAGGTACCATCGAAAATTGATGAGATGCACTACCATGCATAAATAGAACTTTGTAATGCTCAGGGATAGATAAAAGCTTGCGTAAATCCGTTTCTGCTTTGTCAATTAAAGATTGGAACTCAGGTGTTCGATGACCAAACTCCATCACCGAACAACCATGACCGTTCCAATTTAATAGCTCTTTTTGGGCTTTTTCCAACACCTCGGTTGGTATCGCAGCAGGACCCGCAGAAAAGTTAAAAGCCCTTTTCATAGTCTATTACTCTTCAGATGCTTCTTCGTTAGTTTCTTCAGTTGCAACCGATTCAGAAGATTCTCCTTCCTCTAGATCTTCATCATCTTCTAACTCAACAATACGCTGCAACCCAACTAAAGTTTCACCTTCGTCTAACTTAATTAAGCGTACACCTTGAGTGTTACGACCCATTACCCGAATATCATCAACGCCAGTGCGGATCAAAGTACCGCCTTTGCTGATAAGCATAACTTCATCACCGTCAATCACTGGAACAGCGCTAACTACAGCACCATTACGCTCTGACATTTGAATCGAAATAACACCTTGGCCACCGCGACCACGTAATGGATGGTCGTCCATCGAGGTACGCTTACCGTAACCATTTTCAGTAGCCGTCAAGATGGAACCATTTTCTTCTGCTACTACCATTGCAATAACTTTAGCATCATCAAATAAGCGAATACCACGAACACCTTTAGCTGTTCTTCCCATGGCACGTACATTAGCTTCGTCGAAACGAATCACTTTACCGGCGTCACTGAACATCATGACATGATTAGAACCATCGGTTTTTGCAACTCCAATTAATTCGTCATCATCCATAATGGTTAAGGCAATAATGCCGTTCGCACGTGGGCGCGAAAATTGCTCCAATGATGTTTTCTTGACGGTACCATTTGCAGTAGCCATAAATACGTATTCATCTTCGTTGTATTCACGAATAGGTAAAATAGCGCTAATAGTCTCACCTTCTTCTAATGGCAATACATTAACAATCGGTTTACCGCGCGAACCGCGGCCAGCATTTGGTAACTCAAACACTTTCAACCAATAAACTTTACCGCGCGAAGAGAAACAAAGAATCGTGTCGTGCGTCGAAGCTACCAATAACTTTTCAATAAAGTCTTCATTCTTCATTTTAGTCGCTGATTTACCACGACCACCACGACGTTGCGCTTTATATTCTGACAAGGCTTGGTACTTAACATAACCTTCGTGAGAAAGCGTTACCACCACATCTTCTTCGGTAATTAGATCGGCAATGGTTAAATCTAATTTGCTTTCTAAAATTTCAGAACGGCGCTCATCACCAAATTCATTTTTAACTTCATTAAGCTCTTCACGGATAACTTCTAATAAGCGGTCCGTATTAAGTAAAATGTGCAATAGCTCTTCAATTAAGCCCAATAGATCTTTGTACTCGCCAAGGATTTTATCGTGCTCTAAGCCTGTTAATTTATGTAAGCGCAAATCAAGAATGGCCTGGGCTTGGGCTTCAGATAATTTATAAACATCATCATGGAAGCCAAATTCAGCAGCCAAATTTTCTGGACGACAAGCTTCAGTACCCGCACGCGCTAACATTTCTGAAACCTGGCCCGGTTTCCAGCCACGCGCAATCAATTCCGCTTTTGCTTCTTTTGGCGTTGGTGATTGTTTGATTAACTCAATCACTTCATCAATATTGGCTAAAGCAATTGCCAAACCTTCTAAAACGTGTGCTTTTTCGCGCGCTTTACGTAATTCAAATATTGTACGACGGGTTACGACTTCGCGACGATGAGTAACAAAAGCATCCAAAGCTTCTTTTAGATTAAATAGGCGCGGTTGACCATTGTCCAATGCAACCATATTAATACCAAAGACATTCTGCATTTGAGATTGAGCATAAAGATTATTCAAGATAACCTCTGGCACTTCGCCTTTACGCAACTCAATCACCATCCGCATACCATCTTTATCAGATTCGTCGCGCAAACCAGTAATGCCATCAATTTTCTTATCTTTAACCAACTCAGCAATCTTTTCTAACAAACGCGCTTTGTTAACTTGGTATGGTAATTCGGTAACAACAATGGAGTCTTTACCGTTACGTTCATCAGTTTCGATATGATTACGGGCGCGCAAATAGATTTTGCCACGACCTGTGTTATAAGCATCAACAATTCCTGCGCGACCATTGATAATAGCCGCCGTTGGGAAGTCTGGGCCTTTGATGTATTCCATTAATTCAGAAATGGTAATGTCAGGGTTATCTATCAATGCTAAACAGCCATCAATCACTTCATTTAGATTGTGTGGCGGAATATTTGTCGCCATACCAACCGCAATACCAGAAGAACCATTAACCAGTAAATTAGGTACTCTCGTTGGTAATACCGTTGGCTCAGATTCTGAACCATCATAGTTTTCTTCAAAATCTACGGTTTCTTTGTCTAAATCAGCTAATAATTGGTGCGCCATCTTGTCCATACGAACTTCCGTATAACGCATCGCAGCAGGCGAATCACCATCAACCGAACCAAAGTTACCTTGACCATCAACTAGCATATAACGCAACGAAAATGGCTGCGCCATACGAACGATAGTATCGTAAACAGCTGTATCACCATGTGGGTGATATTTACCGATAACGTCACCAACAACACGTGCGGACTTTTTGTACGGTTTATTGAAGTCATTGCCCAACACATCCATGGCGTAAAGTACCCTTCTGTGCACAGGTTTTAAGCCATCACGAACGTCAGGCAAAGCACGCCCCACGATCACACTCATGGCATAATCTAGATAGGAGTTTTTTAACTCATCTTCGATGTTGATTGGAAGAACTTCTTTGGCCACTTCACCCATTCTAAAAACCTTTATTTTTCAATATGTTATTTTGCTTGTTTAAATTCTTTACAGCTTATACTTTGCCTTCTAAATTGCGATCAAAATATAGCCAAATATAAGCTCGAAATTATAACACAGCGACCTTTATCTAGCGATGTTTAATAGCATAAATGTCCCCTTTTTTAGCGTTGAATAAACACCTTGAGTCCGCGATTTAAAATTCAATAACTTAGGGTTGAATTTAATGCTAAGATAGCTCAAAAGTTAACCACATATTTTGTTTTTCATGCCTTTTGATTTACGAATAGATACCGCTCAAATTTTGGTCAACAAAAACAATCAGCCGCAATGGCTGAATGAGCAAAGCTTAATCATTGACAAAGGCCTTATTAAAGCTATAAGGCCTACTTCTGAAGTACCCAGTAGTGAGTCTTTCAGAAAGGTTGTACAGCTAAAAAAGCATCGTGTATTCCCAAGCTTGCAGAACCATTTTTGTTCGCTAGGTGCGACTCTGTTGCAGCCTTATGGCCAAGGCTTACCTAACGCATTACGCCTACAAAATCACTTAATGCCACTTGAACAAAGGTTTCTTAGTGAAGAATTAATAGAAGCTTCAGCTCTGATAGCCACGACACTGCTATATCGTCACGGCACCACGGCTGCATTTGATGTTTTTTGGCAACCTAATGTTTCAGCACAAATTTTCGAAAAATCTCCTCTAGATCTTAATATTGGAATCGCTTTAACTTCTAAAACCCATGTTTCAAACCATAGCTCACAAGATTTATTAGCTGCTGGCTTGCGCCTTATTGACCAGTACAAACATAGTAAAAATATACGCTTTAGCTTTTTTATCGAACAGCTTGAGACTTATGACCGTGTTTTTTTATCAAAACTCAGTGGTATTATTAATGAACTTGGCTTGCCATTAGTGGTACAAGGCTTAGCAGATAGCAAGACTTTTAAGCAACTTCTCTCTGCCGGTTTAATTTCACCAGAATTGGTTTTAGTAAATCCTCGCTCACTATTAAGACGCGAACAAGAACTCCTGGTTAAAGCAGGTGTTAAATTTATTTTGACGCCAACTGCATTAGCTAAACAAGGTGCTAAGGCCATACACTATCAAGATTTATCAAGCATCAATGCAAATATAGGTTTAGGCACTGATAATCTAAGCTCGGCTAATTTCAGTTTATTACATGAACTTAACTTTCTTAGCTTACAAACTAAATATTCAAGCAGATCAGCTAGCCAACTTAACTCTACACAACTGCTGGAATTAGCTTTCAAAAACTCAATGAATGGTCAGGTTGGCTTGAACGAAGATCAGCATGCCACTTTCTGTGTTCAGCCAATATCCAAAGAATCTGCGCTCGTTAGTCATGATCCTTTTGAGCAAATGGTTTATACTGCGCCTCAAACAACTATTAGTCATTTATGGATTAATGGTGACTGTAAGTTGAATGACCATCAGTTAACCGACATTGATGAGTCATTAATACAAAAATCATTGCAACAATGGCAAACAAAATTTAATGAAGCGAGTAGCCGTCGATAATCGTTATGAATACAAAAAATGTAGATCAACATGAAATTTCAAAATTTGAACAAATGGCTTCGCGCTGGTGGGATAAAGAAGGCGACTTCAAACCTTTACACGACATTAACCCACTGCGTTTAAACTTTATTTTAGAACACAGCCAAGGGTTAAATGGCAAAAAAGTAATCGACATTGGTTGTGGTGGCGGGATCTTATCTGAATCAATGGCTAGAGAAGGCGCACAAGTCACTGGCATTGATATGGGCGAAATGCCATTAGAAGTTGCCAAATTACACCTTTTAGAATCTAAGTTACAAGTAGATTATCAACGCATTACTGCCGAAGAATTTGCTGAACAGCATGCAGGGACTTTTGACGTAGTTACTTGTCTTGAAATGTTAGAACACGTTCCTGATCCTGGCTCTGTCATCCAAGCTTGTCGAAAATTAGTAAAGCCCGACGGTCACGTTTTTTTCTCGACTATTAATCGCAACCCAAAAAGCTTTTTATTTGCCATAGTTGGTGCAGAATATTTATTACAAATGTTACCTAAAGGTACTCACGACTTTAAAAAGTTTATACGCCCTTCTGAGCTTGAAGCTTGGTCAAGAGATGCGAACTTACCTTTTAAGCATATGACAGGGATGCACTATAATCCATTAACTAAAAAGTATTGGTTAGGCGATAATGTCGACGTTAATTATCTAGTTCACTGTTTGCCAGAATAATGTTTAAGCATCAAATAAAAGGGGTTTTCTTCGACCTAGATGGTACTTTAGTGGATACAGCGCCCGATATGGCACTAGCACTAAACTTACAATTAGAAGCCCACGGAAAATCTACTTTAGACTATGAAGTCATTCGACCTTGGGTTTCACATGGTGCAGCAGCTTTGATTAAACTGGCCTTTAACATTGCTCCTACTGACAAAGATTTTGAAGGTTATCGTCAAGAATATCTAGATATTTATAGTAACAACCTTTGCATAAAAAGCCGTTTGTTTCCTTATATTGATAAGCTATTGGGGTATTTTGAGTCAAACTCAATTAAATGGGGGGTTGTCACTAACAAACCCGAATTCCTTGCTTTGCCCTTATTAACATCACTTGGTTTAAAAGATCGCGCGGCTTCAATTGTATGCGGAGATACAATAAAGCCAAGCAAACCAAGTCCCGTACCGCTTTTCCTGGCTTGTAACCAAGCTCAACTGCCCTCTAATCAATGCATCTACATAGGGGACGCGGAAAGAGATATACAAGCAGCAAAAGCCGCTAGCCAATTCTCAATTGCGGCAAATTACGGCTATTTAACTGAAAAAGATAATATAAGGGAATGGGGTGCTGAGTTCATCGTTAATAATAGCAAAGATTTATATCATTACTTTTGTACAACAAACACCTAGCCTGCCTGATCTATATTGATTATTCCACTAATCAGTATTTCTGTTGCCCTTTCTACTTCTAATGGCTTAGAAATCAAATAACCTTGCAAAAACAAGCCATCGATATTTGAAATAACTTCTAATTGCTCTCTAGTCTCAATTCCTTCCACAACAGTTTTCAGCCCACTTCCTTTTATTAAGTTGATAACGCCATATAAGAAATCTTTTGCTTCTTCACCACGTTCATCCATTACTCTTGCAACAAAAGATTGATCAACCTTTGCACCAGTTATTGGCAAGTTTAACAAATGCGATATAGATGAAAATCCAGTACCGAAATCATCTAAAGTAAACTCGATACCTGATTGGTAGATGTCTTGCATTTGTGCAATTGCAAATTTAAGGTCCCGTAACTCTTTGCTCTCAGTAATTTCGAATAATATAGAACTAGGACTGACCTTATTATCTTGCAAACACTTAGAAATATACTGATTGAGGTTTTTACGACGTATATCTAAAGGCGATAAGTTTATTGCTATCAGCGGATTAAGCCCAGATTTATTCCATAATGCTATTTGCTTTATCACAGAAGAAATAACCCATTGGCTTAATTGTGCAATCAAGTTACTTTTTTCTGCTATTTTTACGAAAAGCCCAGGCTCAATATTTCCTTGAATTGGATGTTGCCAACGAACCAAAGCTTCAAGACAATATATCTTACCGTTTTTAGACTCAATAACAGGCTGATATACCATTCTTAATTGATCGCTATTTAGCGCTTCAATTAAATCTTTCTCTAGACCTAGACGATACTTGGTATATTCACTGTCATAATTTTTATAGAACGCAAAAGGTTCTAAGTTTTTCTTTGCACTTTTCAAAGCAGTCTCTGCACAACTTATCATGTCTATTTCTGAAGTTGCATCTTTTGGATAAGTGGAGACACCGGCACTAAGCGATACTTTAATCTTAGAGCCACCAATATCAACTAACTGTGAAAAAGACTCTAAAATTGCTTGAGTAGTTCTAGAAACGGTATAAGTAGATTGCTTATCAAAAATAATGGCGAATTCATCATCACCAATTTTTGCAACAAATTCAGTTGGGGAAACCACACCTTTAATCACTTCTGCAATCTTGATAATCACGTCATCACCTACTGTATGACCGTGAGCTGTGTTTATTTCGCTTAGAGAGTCTATATCAATTATAACTAACCCTAATTGACTTCTAGTTTTTTGCGCATTTATGATATGTCGCTCTAACTCCTCAAGAAGGAATTTACGATTAGGGAGTCCTGTATGAGTATCAAAGTTTGATAACTTAAATAGGTTTTGCTCACTTTGTTTTTTATTAGTAATATCTTTAAAGTTACTGATAACGCCACCTATGTTGGGGTCATCAATAAGATTTGTTAATGTATTTTGCACCCATATATCAGACCCGTCCTTGCCCTTTAATCGATACTCAGGTAAATCAATCGAAGTGAAGGGTTGTGAAAAGAAGTTGGTAACAAGTTCATGAATCTCTTCTATATCTTCGGCATGCACAAAATCAATAACACTTCCTTCTATTATATCAGTTACCTCATAGCCTAAAAGTTTCTTAGTAGAATCACTTATAAATAGTATATTCGATGATTTATCAAACAAGGCGATCCCATCATAAGAATTTTCCACAAGGGATTGGTAATAACTTTCTCTCTTTTTAGTTTCCTTCTTGGCTTGAACTTCTTTAGAAATATCGCTGATATTTATGACTACACCTTCAACATGTGGATCTTGGAAGAGGTTATTTAAAGTTACTTTTGTCCACTTATACCCTTCACCCTTAACTTTTACTCGGATGGCCTCAATCTCATAAGGTGTATTTGGATTTGAAATAATAAAAGCCCATGCTTTAGTTAGCTTAACGTGATCTCTATGATGAACAAATGATTTGATTTCTAATCCCTTACCATCTCCAACTTGATAATTAAAAAGTTTATATACGGGGGCTGAAGCAAAAGAAATCATTTTAGTCTTATCTATAACTAAAATTGCATCAAAGGCATTTTCAACCAGTGAAATATATTTCTGTTGATTATCGATCAATGATTTTTCGAGTTCTTTATATTGAGTAATATCTGCAGATGAAATAAATAACTTGCTAGCTTTACCTGAATCATCACGCTCACCAATAGTTATTGAAGTTTTAACCCAAATCCATTTCCCATCAAAGCACTTACATTGGCATTCATAAACAATAACTTCCTCGTTTTTTGAATCTATTGCCTGCTTATATTTTTCGAAGATATATTGCTGTTCTTCATCCCTAAACAAAGGAAAAAAATCATCAAGTTTCTTTATAGTACCTTCGGGATAACCTAAATACTGGTTAACTTTATTAGCACCGCTGATTATCTTGTCTTTTTCTAAATCCTGAACATAGAGTATGTTATCTGATAGATCGATAATATTTTTCAAAAATACCTGGGTATCTTCTAGTGTCTTTCTAATTTGCATCCTTTTCGAAATATCACGAGCGACAGCTAAAAAGTTGTTACTGCTATGCGACGATACCGTAACTTCCACTGGAAATTGAGAGCCATCTTTGCGTATATGAGTGCTTTGGATTGTTTTCGGCTGTCCTGGCTTAATATCATCTTTTAACATTTTGACTAGAGGTAGGCCATGATTAACAGATAAATCTATATCCTTTACCTTTTTGGTCAGTAGCTCTGATCTGGAATAACCTAGAGAAATAATTGCTTGCTGATTAAAATCAATAAATTTACCATCTAAATCATGAATGAAAATTGCGTCACCAGCACTATCGAAAAAATTCAAGCTGCGCTCTAAAGCTTCTGTTTGCCGCTTATAATTTAAAGCTAATTCTTCATTGTGTTTTGCATAGTTATGAAGCATATGCAAATTGGATAAGATTGGATTTAACTGCGCTATAAAGCTCTCGAAAAAACTTTGCTTAACATTTTTTTCTCCAGCAAGAACTAACGACACATTACTTTTATCAAAAGTAACTATCTCACTTACCATATAAAAGCATGGACTATTGTCATCAATCTTTTGTATTGAAAGAGAGCTCGCTAACTCAATTCGATGTAAGCTTTGATTATTTAAAAAATTTTCAAATAGGTCATTATCTATGCACTTAAAATCATAGTTTTTTGAACTGGCAACTCTTGCCCAACCATACTCTCCTTTTTTATATATTTCAGCCAGTGCTAGCCATTCAAAGGATTTGATTAAATTATCAAGCAATTCATGCACAGTTTTGCTTTGCAAAAGCAAGCTAACCGTTCCTTGACTTAATTCAGACACTCTTATTTCCATTCTGTGCACTATCTATAATATGTATTCACTTTAATACAATTTAAGTTACAACTAAATAACTTTTCTTTTTCCATGTTAACTGTATCATAACTCCTCCGCCATCTTGAGTATTTAGAGCTGAGATTTTAGCTTTGTGTCTTCTTGCTATTAATTTAGCAACATATAGACCTAGTCCGAGATTAGAACCATCTTTATCACTTCGGTAGGATTCCATTAAATTAAATATATTTCTCAAGCTTCCAGCTTTAATTTGTGGCCCTTGGTTTTCAATCACAAGAGATAATTGTCCTTTAAGACGGTACATTTTAATCTCAATTGGAGTATTAGAAGTGGCAAAATCCACTGCATTACTAATAATTTTATCCAGCATTTGAGCAAACAAGTCTTCTGAACCATAAATTTTATATTTATTGGTATCTGACGAGTAGTTAAATTTAATGTGCTCCCAGTTATTCTCATAAGAGCTTACTAGAGTCTCTAAAAGACTCGAAACATCAAACCAATCCAAATTTACCTGATCAATAGATTCTTCTAAACGGTTAGCCTCACTAAGTCTATTAAAACTTAAACTAAGGCGCTGTTGCCCTGAACGAGCATTATTTACAAGCTCCAAATCATCATCGCTTAAATCAGATAACTGTAGATTATCCAATGAAGAGCTAATGATTGCTATCGGCGTTCTCAATTCATGATTTAACCGAGCTAAAAGCTTCTTTTGATGTTCGCGGCGCTGTTCTAAGCGTTCATTGTAGTAGATCAAGTTATGGCTTAGTTGGTCGATTTCATCATTACCATAAATTTCTAATTCAGAAAAATTAACTGCCTCGGCATCGGCTTCATTTGCTTGCTCAGTCAGTTCATTCAAAAAAGCAATCCTTGCCCGATACTTTTTAATCTGTTTAACAGCTAAAACCATTAAAACTAACCAAATAAAACTAAATATTAACAAGCCAAACCAACGCAATTTTGCTAAAAATAGTTTCTCTTTTAACAAAGATGATTCAATGATAATACTTCCTACCGCTTCTCCATTGAGAACTAATTGATGTCCTGTTTTAGATAAAAAGTCCAGATTTTCACCATTTTTAACACTAAAAAAAGAGCCCTTTTCAATAACCTCTTTGGTGAAAGCATCATTGATGATTTTTTTATTTTTATAGTCATTAATATATGATTCATCACTAAACAAATCTCCAAATTGTAAAACCACCTGACCTGAAGAGTTAATTAAAGTAATTTGGTTCTGTTGCAGTTCATTATTTACCAGCCAACGATTATTCAGCTCTCGACTTAATGGAAAGTACGAAAAATCCGTAAATGTAAATACCCCTTGGAGTTTTTCATCAAAACTGCTAATGCCTTCATTATCAACATCGTATAATACTGCACTGATTTTATTACCGGCTAATGACTTAGGTGCTCTAAACTCTATAGCGTATCCGCTTTTAGTTTCTTGCCAGATAGCTAAAATAGAGCTAATTGTTTTAAAGCCATTTCCGTGTTCTTTCTGCACCTTCAAACGGCCTGGAGCAATCGCTTGAAATAACCAATAACCATAGCCAAGGTCTAATCTAAGCATATCGCTTGATGTTGAGGTATATGGATTTAAACGGTAAGTTACATTATTGTCATTTATTTGAAGCAGGCCGTATATAAAGTTTTTGTCTTCGACTAAAGTCAATTTGGAGGCGACATTATCATTTCTAGCTTCTAGCTGATTATCATTGTATGGAAACCACTCGTCAGCATAACCATCGATTAATATAGGCCCTACTCTTTGAGCTACCACGACTTCTTTTGGATTTTTTGTTTGGCTTAGTTGTCTCGAAAATGCATCATCTTCTTTTAATAATTTTTGGTAAAAACTATGATGATGTTTTGCAGTTTGCTTATTTTCAACTATTGAAAATTCTTCTAATTCTCTTTCTAAGTATAAGCTACCGTACCAACCTATAATTGGAATAATCCATAAAATGCTAAAGATAAAGAATAACTTCCAACTTATTGAAAACATCTTCATGCACGGAGATTCCAGCGATAGCCCATTCCATATACTGTATCAATATGATCAAAACTTTTATCCACAAGTTGGAACTTTTGCCTAATTCTTTTAATGTGTGAGGTAATGGTACTATCATCTACCACAGCTTTAACTGCTTGCATTAATTGATCACGACTTTTTACATGCCCTGGTTTCTGAGCCAGTGCACATACAATCCAAAACTCCGTAACCGTTAAATCTACTAAGATACCGGTCCACTTCACTGTCAATCGCTCATTATCAATGGTTAAATCTCCAACCTGCAAAGCCTCTTCCTGTTCTGGAGTATTAATTAATAGCTCCATTCTACGAAAGAGAGCTGAAATACGAGCTAACAAATGTGGAATACTGATATCCTTTGTCAGATAATCATCAGCTCCAAGTCGTAAACCCGAAATAATGTCAAAATCGCTGTCCAGTGCTGTTAAGAAAATAATAGGCAATTGAGTCGACTTATTTCTTAATTCCCGGCAAATTTCAAAACCTGCTTCAGGTTCATCTACTAAACCAACGTCTAATAACACCAAATCAGGTAGTTGGTGCTTAAAGGCATTAAGTGCCGATGCTTTATCCCCATATATCATGACTTCATAGCCAGATTTTTTTAAGGCTAAACTATAATTCTGCTGTAAAATTGGTTCATCTTCTACTAAGGCTATTCTTTTTGCCATCTAATAATCCTACTTTATGCTAAAGAGGAGCTCCCTCTTTTCTTGTTAGACGCTAATCATTTCAGTAAAATACCCCTTTAATAAGCTCCGCTCAAGGATTCTATGAAAAATTATCAAGCTACCGAGAAGTTTCTGTCTGGAAAAACTATTTTAGTAACAGGCGCAACTGATGGAATTGGCAAACAAGCGGCTCTCACCTACGCACAATATGGTGCTACGGTTATATTGTCTGGTCGTAATACTCGTAAGTTAGAACAAGTTTATGACGAAATCGAGTCTTTAGGCTATCCTCAGCCTGCTTATATCCCGCTAAACCTTCAAAACACTGATCCGGCACAGTATGCTCAAGTTGCTGAAGTCATTGAAAAGGAATTTGGCCAACTTGATGGATTACTTTTAAATGCAAGTGATCTTGGTTTGTTGAGCCCTATCGATCATTTCGATGAAGAAACCTGGTATCGTGTAATGCAAGTTAATGTCAACTCAACATTCCTGTTGACCAAATACTGTCTACCGCTTATTCGTAAAGCTAAAAAGGCAGCGATTGCTTTAACTTCATCAGGAGTAGGTCGTCAAGGTCGTGCTTATTGGGGTGCTTACTCAGTCTCAAAATTTGCTACTGAAGGATTAATGCAAATTCTTGCTGACGAACTTGATAAAACCGAAATTATTGTTAACAGTATTAATCCTGGCGCAACACAAACAAAAATGCGCGCTAATGCTTACCCAGGAGAAGATCCTGCGACATTACCAACAGCTAATGACATCATGCCGGCTTATTTATGGCTAATGGACACAGAGCAAAATTTTGGCACTGGTCAAGCTATTAACGCTCGTGATTTTATAAAGTAGGCTTTAGATTGATAATTGAACGCTCAAATTACTATGCTGCCGTTGATTTAGGATCAAATAGCTTTCATATGACTATTGCCAAGTATGATGGCAATAGTTTTCAAATGATCTCTAAGCATAAAGAAAAAGTTCAATTAGCCGCTGGCCTTGATGAAAACAACAATCTAGATCAAGAAACAATCAATCGAGGCCTTACTTGTCTCAGGCTTTTTGCAGAACGATTAAAAGACATCGATAACTCTCAAGTAAAAATCGTTGCGACTTATACCTTGAGAACCGCTAGCAACTCGCATGAATTCATTGAGCAAGCTGAAAAAATCTTACACCTTCCCATAGAAATTTTACCTGGTAAAGAAGAAGCTCGACTCATTTATAATGGAATTTCTCATAATCATCCTGATATAAACAAAGCATTAGCCATTGATATTGGCGGGGGTAGCACTGAATTAATTCTTGGGAATAAATTCGAAGCACTAGCATTAGATAGTTTGGATATAGGTTGTGTAACTTTAAAGCAGTTTTTTAGAAACGGGCAAATTACCCTACAGAATTTTGAACAAGCTGAATTATATGCTTCTTTAATAATTTCGCCTGTTGCTAATAGTTATAAAGCTGGGTTATGGGATCATTGTTTAGGTTCGTCTGGTTCAATTGAAGCAATTTCTAAAGTAATTGAAGGGCTGGGTTATACCACTCAAACACTGAAAATTCAGCACTTAGAGCTTCTAAAAAACAAACTAATTGAAATTGGTAATATCGAGAATATTAACCTAGATGGGTTATCTGAAAGTCGTATTAACACCTTTACTACTGGTCTAGTAATTCTTTTAGTACTGTTTAAAGAGTTAAACATTTCAAAGATCTATTTAGCTAATGCCTCGTTAAGAGATGGTATCTTATATGAACTTCAGGATGAGCTTCAGGGCAACGATAACCGTAATTTAACCGTCGTTAGTTTAGTAGAACGATTTGGGATCGACTGGCAGTATGCCAAACATATTGAGAAAATTGCCAGTCAAATTTTTGATGATGTTTGTGATGAATGGGGGATTTATGATCCTCATTTTAAAAACCTACTAAACTGGTCTTGCCAACTTCATGAAGTTGGTCTCTCCATCAGTCTATCTAAACTGCGTCATCATAGCGCACATATTATTCGCTATGCAGATATGCCCGGATTTAGTCTACAAACAAAAGAATCTCTAGCGGCCATAATTTTTTCTCAACATAAAAAACTAGCATTAAATGAATTTGAAAACCGTTACGAGCCGAAACAAGTATTACTAGCGTTAAGTCAGATACTACGCTTGGCGATTTTACTCAATATTAAGCGTGATGCGATTGATACAAAAAGCTTAAAGTTCGAAGCTTTTACTGGCAATTGTTTGAATATTTTAATACCAAGCACTTGGGCTAAAGAGCACCAATTAATTATGTTTGAGTTGGCTCGAGAAAAAGAAACACTTTCAAACTACGATATAAAATTAGATTGGAAGCTAGTATAGTTTTACAGAGCTAGTTTAGATAATAGATTTTGTTGCACTTTTTCTGTATTAATTTTCGCTAATTTGTAATGACCAGATTCGCTCAGAAGCCAATTTTGAGAATGCTCACCTAACATCAACTCTAACTCAGATAAGATTTGCTGTTTAAATTTTTCATTTTCGATTGGGAATGCCACTTCAATTCTATGGTATAAATTTCTCTCCATTATATCGGCAGACGATGCATACAAGATTTCATGTCCGTCTTGATAAAAATAATACACTCTGGAGTGCTCTAAAAATCTTCCAACAATTGATGAAACTTGAATATTATTAGACACTCCTTGTATTCCAGGTTTTAAGCAACAGATTCCCCGAACCAATAACTTTACTTCAACTCCTGCCATGGAGGCTTCGTATAATTTTTGGATCAATTTAGGATCCGTAATAGCATTAACTTTTAAAATAAGTTTTGCAACTCTACCCTGTTTAGCTATTTTAATTTCATTGTCTATATTACTAATAAGCTTTGAATCTAGCGTAAAAGGTGCATTCCACAGCTTATTTAGCTTGTAACCTTTGCCCATTCCGGTGAGCTGTTGAAAAACTTTATGTACATCCTCAGCCATAACCTTATCTGCGGTCAGTAGACTATAATCTGTATAGATTAAAGCGTTTTTTGCATGATAGTTACCCGTTCCTAAGTGTACAAAGCGAGATAGCTTTTTCTTATTACGTCTAATAACCAAACACATTTTTGCATGAGTTTTGTAACCAACAACCCCATAAACGACTAAAACGCCAGCTTCTTGAAGTTTTTGAGCAAGTTCAATATTATCTGCTTCATCAAATCGAGCTCTAAGCTCAATAACTGCTGTAACTTCTTTTCCAGAATGTGCCGCGTCAATTAGGGCAGCAACAATTGGAGAATCAGCACCTGAACGATAAAGTGTTTGCTTAATTGCTAAAACCTCCGGGTCCAATGCTGCCTGCTTTACAAAGTCAATTACCGGCAAGAAACTTTCATAAGGATGATGCAATAAGATTTCTTTTTCTTGTAAAACATCAAAAATTGAACGCCCCAATTTTAACTCACTAGGGATTTTAGGGGTGAAACCTATATACTTGAGCTCAGATCTTTCTATAAGATCTGGTAATTCCATTAGCCGATTTAAGTTTACTGGCCCTTTAACACGATAGAGCTCATCTTCATTTAGGTTACATTTTTGCAATAAAAAATTTGTTAATTTCTTGGGGCATCTTTGTTCCACTTCTAACCTTACAGCAGCTCCAAAATGTCTTGATAATAACTCTCTCTTTAAGGCAATTGCTAAATCTTCTACGCCTTGGTCATTAAAAATTAAATCACTATCTCTTGTTAATCTAAATTGATAGCAACCACTTATCTCCATACCTGGAAACAAATCTTCTGCAAACTCTGAAACTACGGAAGATAAATAAACAAAGTTATTTTCAGAACCATCTGATAATGAGTCTGGAATATCAATAATTCTAGGTAGAGAGCGCGGCATATGAAGAATTGCATACTCTAAATCACGACCAAATGCATCATTACCATGCAGATGCACTAAGAAGTGTAAAGACTTATTAACTAAGCGAGGAAAAGGATGCGCCAAATCCAAACTTATTGGAGTAATGACTGGAGAAATTTGTTGCTTAAAATATTTTCTCAGCCAGTTTCGTTGTTTCTCTGACCATTCGCTGGACCGTAAAAAACAAATACCTTGCTCTTCTAGCTCTGGTAAAAGTGATTCATTTAGAATTTTATATTGTTCTTCAACCAAATCATGAGCAAAATCCCGAATGTTATTTAATACTTCTTCAGGAGAGTCTCCATTCAAACTTGGTTTGGTATCACCGCGATTTATTCGATGGCGTAAACCCGCTACTCTAACTTCAAAAAACTCATCAAGATTACTACTACAAATACAAAGAAACTTTACTCGTTCTAACAAAGGAATGCTGCTATCTTTAGCTTGTTGTAGCACCCGCCAATTAAACCTAAGTAAACTTACTTCTCGTTCAAAATAATACTCCGCAAGATCAAGCTGAAGAAATTGCTTTTCAGCCTGAAAATCTAACTCTATGACTTTATCCTTGGCATCCATAATCACATTCTAAATATCAGGTGCGTGGTTTCTTCCATTTGAAATTTTTCTTTTGTTGCCTTTCAAACTTAGGTTGGTCCTTACGTGGCTTCAGTTTCAACTTTGTTAAATCGGCTAATTGTAATATCTCTTGAGTTGACAAATCCTGCCAGCGACCGCGATTTAGACTTTGTGGCAATTCTATTGGCCCATATTTAACACGAATCAATCTTGAAACCTCTACTCCTTGTGACTGCCAAAGTTTTCTCACTTCACGATTTTTGCCCTCAGCTAAAGTCACATGATACCAATGATTCGAACCATCACCACCCTGCTCAGTAATAGAATCAAAGTGGCACAAATCACCATCAAGCAAAACACCCTTCTGAAGATTGTTTATCATTTCTTGCGTAACTTCACCAAAAACACGAACAGCATATTTACGTTCAACTTGATAAGAAGGATGCATTAAACGATGAGCCAATTCACCATTATTAGTAAACAATAGTAAACCAGTAGTATTGATATCCAATCTACCGATACTGATCCAGCGACCAAATTTAGTTCTCGGCAATTTGTCAAAAACGGTACTTCTACCCTGAGGATCTTTAACAGTAGAAACTTCATCTAAAGGCTTATGGTAGGCGATTACTCTTGTATAAATATCATCTGCAGGGACAATACTCACCACATTTCCATCAACCCGAATTGTGTCCCTTTCGGTTGCTCTATCACCTAGTGAAGAAATACCCCCATTGACACTGACACGACCAGCACTAATCCACTTTTCGATTTCTCTACGTGAACCAAGCCCAGCATTTGCGAGAATTTTTTGAAGCTTTTCTGACATGAAAAATAAGCCAACTAATTAAATTACTAATATTGTACCTTATTTCATTATGTTTAGATAAAAAAAAGGAGCTTTCCAGCTCCTAAGAACTACCCCAACTGTAAATTAGGCAGATTTGATATGAACTAAATTTTCACTTTCCGTGATTGAGTCTCTAAGACTAATGAACTCTTCTCTATAGAAATCTCTTTCTTCGCATAAATTATCATTGCTTTTTTGGACAATTTTATAACTATTCTTTAATTTTTTATAAGCAGACTCAAATAAATTAAGTTTATTTACTTTATCTTCGATTTCAGACTCATGTGTTTTGCTTATAGAATGTAATTTTTTTTCTAGAGCTACTTTTGCATCTTGTGAAATTTTATAATCTTGTATTAATGCCTTGTTGTCTTGATGAGACTTCGCAAGACTTTCACTGTGCTTTTTATTTACTAAGACCATCTCTTCTATTTGCTGTATTTGATTCTTAATAGTCTTTTCTAGGTTCTGATTCATGGTTTTCACAGCAGCTAATTGACTAATCGTCTTTCCTAACTGCTCATCTTTGGAATTAATAGTTTCATGAAGAGAACTAACATAGCTAGTTCGTAATCGAGATAAAGTGAAAAGAGTTACCATCGCTACTAGAGCAATTATTGAATATAAAACAACATTATCTTCCAACATCTCGAATCCTCAATATTTCTAATGAGAAACCAAGTTAGCAGAAAGTGTGACCCACTTCAAACTTTTATTGTAAACCAAAGTTAAATCAATGAGTTACATTCAAAATCCATTATAAACACGATACAAGACTGATAAATGTAAGCTCGAAATGACAAATTTTGTCCGAATTATGTCAAAAGAAACTAATACAGCTAGTCATCATTGGTTCGTAGAGCAATCTCTTCTTCTAAATCTTGCTGTTCTTCTGCAACTTCAGAAAACTCACCAGCAAGCTCATCTTCCATTTGTGAATCAGAAGCATCTTCATCACCATTTAGAATTGGCTGGGTATTAGTCTCACTTACAGCTTCTTGAGGGACATCACTAGCATCTTGATCAAATTTAAGCTCGGGATTCAAATTATCCAGATCTTGGATCTCGGCCAGGGAAGGTAACTCTTCCAAACTTTTCAACCCGAAATAGTCTAAAAACTGCTTGGTTGTGGCATATAAAGCAGGTTTTCCTGGCACATCACGATGGCCAACAACACGCACCCACTCACGTTCTAATAAGGTTTTTACAATGGAGGAACTCACGCTAACACCACGAACCTGTTCAATATCACTACGAGTTGCAGGTTGGCGGTAAGCAATCAATGAAAGAGTTTCTAGTAAAGCTCTGGAATAGCGTGCTGGGCGCTCTTCCCAAAGACGTGCAATCCATTCTGCATACTCTTGGCGTGCCTGATAACGATAGCCCGTTGAAACCTCTACCAACTCGATACCACGTCCTTCTGCTTCTTTTTGCAAGCTTTCAACCGCTTTCTTAATATCTGCGGGTTTAACCTTTTCATCTTCGCCAAAAAGCTCAATCATTCGATCTTTATTCAAAGTAGAACCCGCCGACAATAAAGCCGCTTCAATAATCCTAATAATTTTTTCTTGTTTCATAGTCTCTCTAAAACTCTACTCATCATCACTGGAGCTAACTTCCAACTCCGCTACTTCAATACTGGATTCATCAACCTTCGCTCGAACATGGATCGGGCCATAATCATCGGTTTGGATCAATTCTAATAAGGACTCTTTGGCCAATTCCATAATCGCCAAGAAAGTCACCACCACGCCCATGCGTCCTTCTTCTGGCTGGAATAATTGGCTAAAGTCACAAAAACTTTGCGCCGATAACTGCTCTAACACCTTGCCCATCTTTTCACGAACCGATAAAGCTTCAAACGAAATCTGATGGCTTGAGAACATTTCTGCGCGCTTTAATACATCACGCAATGCCAATAAAATTTCTTTCATATCCACTTCAGGATCGGGCTTGATAATTCTTAACTCTGGCTTTTTAGCGCTAACGGTAAAGAAATCACGCCCCATTCGTGGTAATTCATCTAACTCTTCTGCGGCTTTCTTAAACTGTTCGTATTCCTGTAAGCGACGAATCAAATCCGCACGTGGATCATCTTCATCTTCATCATCAGTTTTAGGTTTCGGCAATAAAACACGGCTTTTGATTTCGGCTAACATAGCCGCCATCACCAGATATTCGGCCGCCAACTCCAAATGCAAAGCCTTCATCAGCTCCACATATTCCATATACTGCTCGGTAATATGAGCTAATGGTATGTCGAGAATATCTAAATTTTGACGCTTGATAAGATATAACAATAAATCCAAAGGTCCTTCGAAGGCCTCTAAAAAGACTTCCAAAGCCTCTGGCGGAATATATAAATCATCAGGAAACTTCTCTAACTGCTCACCGCCAACTAAGTGAAAAGGCATCTCTTCTTGAACAGCTTTTTGCTCAGAACTATTTTCAGAACCGCTTTCAGCACTTGGCTCTGCAACCGCAGCCGCATCAGCCACAACGCCAGCGCCCGCCGCCTCAGCTTCGGCAACAGTTAATTCTTGGTTATCAGAAGTTTCTTTATTCATTTATCAAATATATTTGTTAATCAATCTATCCCTTGAACCACTCTATACACTGCGCGAAAAGCTTGAGAGCGCGGCAAAAAGTTAATCGAAGTAGGAGTTTACTAAAGTAAATGACGCTCTTCGAGTAACTTTTTAACAAAGCTATCAGGCTTTGCAGCCAGTGTTATTTGTAAGCTAACCCCATAGCGGATCGCACATCATCCATAGTCTCACGGGCGACATCACGCGCTCTTTCCGAACCCTCAGAAACAATATTGCGAACGATTTCAGGCGACTCTTTATATTCTTGAGCGCGTTCCATAAAAGTTTGCTGTTCCGCACAGACCGCATCAATCACTGGGCCTTTACACTCTAAACAGCCGATGCCTGCACTAGTGCATCCTTTTTGTACCCATTCTTTTACTTCATCGGAAGAATAAATCTTATGGAATTCCCATACAGGGCAATCTTCAGGATTACCTGGATCGCTCAAGCGTACACGCTTAGTATCCGTTGGCATGGTACGAATTTTCTTTTCCACCACTTCCTTTGGCTCACGCATGTTAATGGTGTTGCCGTAAGACTTTGACATTTTCTGACCATCTAAGCCTGGCATCTTCGATACTGGCGTTAACAAAGCTTGAGGTTCTGGCAGGATAATCTTACCGCCACCATCTAAATAACCATACAAACGTTCTTGGTCATTAAGAGAAACGCTAGCGAGGGTTTCTACCAAAGCTCTTGCTTGTTCTAGTGCGTCTTGATCACCAGCTTCTTGGAATTTCTTACGCAAGTTCTTGTATAACTTAGCGTTTTTCTTGCCCATCTTCTTGATAGCAGCTTCAACTTTCTCTTCAAAGCCCGGCTCTTTGCCATAGAAATGGTTAAAACGACGAGCAATCTCACGAGTCATTTCGATATGTGGCACCTGATCCGCCCCCACAGGCACATTACCTGCCTTATAAATCAAAATATCCGCAGACTGCATCACTGGATAACCCAAAAAGCCATAAGTCGCTAGATCTTTGGTATTCAGTTTTTCTTGCTGTTCTTTATAGGTCGGGACACGCTCTAACCAACCCAACGGCGTGGTCATCGATAACAATAAATGCAATTCCGCATGCTCAGGCACTTTCGATTGCACGAATATATTCGCCGCGCTCGGGTTAATCCCCGCCGCTAACCAATCAATCACCGTATCCCAAACATACTCTTCAACCCGCGAAGTATCGTCATAATTAGTGGTTAAAGCATGCCAATCCGCCACGAAGAAGAAACACTCATACTCGTGCTGTAACTTAACCCAATTCTTTAAAACCCCGTGATAATGGCCTAAATGCAAAGGCCCGGTCGGACGCATACCAGACAAAACGCGCTGCTGACCAACAGAAACTGAACTCAATGGAATACCCTTATGATATGGTTATTTTTAATCGTTAATGACCGACTATTATAGCGAGATTAAGGGAAAAGGCTATGGCTTTGAATAATTCCAAATGTGAGTTATAGCCGTAGGTCGACGGTAAGTTTACCAACCCCACAAAATCAGAAAAAGAAACTCCAACGCAGGCAGGGTTTCAGCTTTGTAGTTTGTGTCTCGAAGTACCTTTAACTTTAAAGCATCACTCTACTTTTTTGGTGCGCCAAGGCAGCACCCTACCAAAAACATCAAACCCACCAAACCCCATTGGTCATTTGGCAATCAATCGAATCCAAAATGATATGGATCATTAAACCAACTCCTAAAACTCGGGTTTTCTTAAAAAAACACATTAGAAAATAAAGGCTTATCGGGACTAGAGTATGCAGTGGATGAAAACCGACACTGCAACGTCCGGCATCATAAATTGGCGTAGCTAACAAATGGTCAATATCAATTAGCATGCCTGCCATCATTATTAAATAAGCTTTAAGCCAAGCCTTTTTGTCAGAGTCTGATCTAAAGAATAGCAGTGAAACGATTAGCGGCACTAAAAAGTGCAAAATCATGTGCATGGCTTAGAAAGGCTTATTCAAACAGGCTTGGGTCGCCTGCGCCATAACGAATCACTTCTGGGTAACCGGTAGTTAAATCAATAACCGACGTTTCCTCATGACCACAATAACCACCATCAATCACGGCATCAACGCGGCCATCTAATAAATCTAGAATCTCATGGGGCTCTAAAACCTCATCTTCATCTTGCTGCGGCAAAATTAATGAGGTGCTCATCATTGGCTCGCCCAAATCCTCTAGTAATGCTTGCGCAATTCGATTATCGGGCACACGAATACCAATAGTTTTCTTTTTAGGATGCTTTAAACGATTAGGCACTTCTTGGGTTGCTTTCAAAATAAATGTATAGGGTGCCGGCGTATTATTTTTTATCAAACGAAAAGCTAAATTATCCACTCGCGCGTAAACCGCCAGCTCAGATAAGTCGCGACAAACTAAAGTGAAATTATGTTTCTTATCCAAATCACGAATACGACGAATTTTATCTAACACACCTTTATCACCAATATGACAACCCAGTGCATAACCTGAGTCTGTCGGATAGACCACCAAACCGCCATTACGGATCATAGCAGCCACTTGGCTAACCAAGCGTGGCTGCGGATTCTCAGGATGTATTTCAATTAGTTGTGTCATAAAGTATTTCTACCATCGAGTCCAAACAGGCTCAACATCTTCGGGCAAAGGAGCAAACTTCCCTAGTTTAACCCATGATTTGTCTGGGCTATGAAAGTCAGAACCTTGCGAGCCACACAATTTATAGGCTTTTGCCCAAGTTGCCAATAGATTTTTATGGCCTGGATGAATATTTGGATAACAAATTTCCAAACCATCACCACCCAACGCTTTAAACTCTTCTACCAATGACTTTAATTTATTCGTTCCCATGCCATAACGCATTGGATGGGCCAAAACCGCTTGCCCGCCAGCCGCTTTGATAATAGCAATCACATCTTCCAGTTCAAACCAATCGTCCTTAATATGCGCTTTACCGCCTTTGGCTAAATATTTTTTAAAGGCATCGGGGAATTTCTTCACGTAGCCTTGTTCAACTAAAAGTTGCGCGATATGGGTTCTACAAACCATCGGCTGCGAATCAAGCAAATATTCAATATCATTCTTAGCGTGCTCGACTCCAGCCTGGACAAGTTTATGCGCCATTTCCAGAGCGCGCTTTTTACGGTTGGCTTGTTGTTGTTTCAAAAAACTTTGTAAGGCTTCATTTTCAAGATCAATATTAAGCCCCAGAATATGCAGTCCTTGCTTGCCCCAATTTGCCGATATTTCTACGCTTGGAATAATTCTTATTTCGGTTGGTAGCTGCTCAAGGGATAAAAGCCCTTCAATCGAGTCGTGATCGGAAATCGCCAATTGCTCAAGACCAGATTCAACCGCCATATCAATTAATTCCAGCGGTGCTAGACTGCCGTCAGAAAAGTAAGTATGGCTGTGTAAATCAATCATGCTAATGGGCAAATTCTCTTTTAAAAATTACTATAGACCCCATTGTGCCCTGCTTTGCAGTTGGCGACAACAAAAGGTAGACTTAGCGACAAATTATTTATTCGTTAATTTCTCTTGGAACAGCATGAAATTCTTAAAAGAAAACTATCCATTAGTAGGATTTTTAGTCGCTTATCTAGCGACCAAAAACTTAATCCTTGCCGCTGCGGTTTGGAGTGCCGGCTCCTTATTACAGATTGTAACTAGTTTAGTGACAAAAGAGCCTGTAAAGAAATCACACGTTGCTTACTTTGTAGTGGGATTAGCTTTACTAGCCATGGCCTACTTCTTTAACGATGACAGCTTTATCAAATGGAAAACCACTATAGTTGTTTGGGCGGGTGCCTTGGTCATTATTGGTCGCCAATTAATCAGCAAAAAATACATTTTTATGGACTTAATGCAATCAAACATCGACTTTAAATCAGAGCCTCCAATTTCAAAATTAAACACCATTAATCTTGTGTGGTTTTTAACGCTAGTGGCGTTTGGTGCTTTGAATTTATATGTGGCTTATAACTTTAGTACCGACTTTTGGTTTTATTTTAAAATGATTGGCTTGTTTGCCACCTTGATGGGACTGATCGTTGCCAGCTTTATTATTCTAGCGCAATACTTGAATTTTGAAGATGATGAAGCCACTTCCAAAGAAGAAGGTATTACAAAAAATGAATCGGAAGGAGAATAATATGCTTTATCTTATTTACTCAGAAGATATCGAAAACTCTTTGCCAATGCGACAAACCGCTAGACCCGCTCATGTTGAGCGCTTAAAACAGCTTAAAAATGAAGGGCGTTTAATTATTGCAGGGCCAACTCCAGCAATAGACTCAAACAATCCCGGCGAAGCTGGTTTTACTGGTTCTATGATCGTTGCTGAATTTGAATCGCTTGAAGCAGCCAAACAATGGGCTGATGCCGATCCTTATATCGACGTTGGCGTTTATAAAAAAGTCACAGTAAAACCTTATAACAAAGTATTACCTTAAGAGATTCCCAATGATTGATAATAGTAAACGTATTGCTGAGATGGAAAAACGGCTAAATGCAAATTTAGCGCCAAGCCATTTAGAAATAATTGATGATAGCCATAAACATATTGGGCACGCGGGTGCTAAAGGTGGTCTTGGACATTTTACCCTTATCATTTCAAGTGATGCCCTCAACGACAAACGCATGGTTCAACAGCATCGACTAATTTACCAAGCCCTTGGCGAGATGATGCAAACGGATATTCATGCACTGAGTATAAAAATTCTTTAATGGCATTAGTTAAGTTAGAAAGTTTTGAGTTTGTTTGGGAAGCGGAGCTAATCCGAAGCTTGCTTGAATCCGAAGGAATACAGGCTTTTGTTTTTGATGCTGAACATATAAGAGTTAATTGGGCTCTCAGCAATGCTTTAGGTGGCGTGAGGGTGATGGTGAACCAAATTGATCTCAGCCAAGCACAAACTATCATGACAAACTGGCGTGACGGACAATACTCAGAATATTTAGAATCTAGCGAGCTTTTAATCTCAGAAGAAATGACCAGTATTCCAGACGAACGAACTGATAACACTTGGCAAATAAAGAATTGCCCACAATGTAGTTCTGAAGATTTAACACCAATTTATAATAGCATTTTTACTTTTCTTTTTTTTCTTTTTATTGGTCCAGCTCCCGGAAAAACTATTGGCATGAAATGTAAATCTTGTAATCATCGACACTTATATAAACAAATAGAATAAAAAGGAGGCAATCGCCCCCTTTTTATTATCACTTATATTAACCCTTTCGACGTCTTCTCAATCCTAACAACGATAATGCTAATAAAGTTAATAACCCAGTGCTACCACCGCCACTAGACTCGTTATTTACATTAATGTCATTGACAATGATATTAATAGGAGCAGTAGCTTCCCCTCCAAAGGAGTCTGTCACTGTAACTTCTATAGTTAAAGTAGTTCTCGTTGCAACTTCGGGTGCGGTAAAAGTTACACTACCTGTATTTGTAGAACTAAACACTACCATAGGACCATTAGTTTGTGTCCAACTATACATTAATGAGTCGCCATTAGGATCCGAACTTATATCAGCATTCAATGTTACGGACGTTCCTTCATTAACTGTTCCAGATGACGCTATAACCCTAGCAATCGGAGGCAAATTCGCTTCTATATTGACGATAACTTGTCCTTTAGATTCATCTGTTCCATCAGACGCTGTCACTTCAAAAATTAGTTGTGTGTCGATATCCACATCTGGAGATGTAAAACTTGCAACCGCAGTATTATCATTTTCTAAAGAAACAGAAGGCGAGCCTGATACTTGAACCCAGTTATAATTAAGAGTATCACCTTGCGGATCAGTTGAGCCACTGGCATCTAAACTAACCACAACATTTTCTCTGACATTAAGGCTTGATTGTGCAAGATTCACCACAGGCGCTTCACTATTACAAGTAACAGCGTTGGTAATTTCACCTGATAAGAATGCATCAGTTACACCAATAAACTTAATATTATCAATCGTCCAACCAACTCCTCCAGTATTTGCATCAGTACCTTGACGGAAGCGAATACGAGCAGTTTTACCTGCATGAGCCGTACCAAAAGCTAGTGTCTCATTAATATATCCTGAAGCAGCGTTCACAAAAGCAGCTCTTTCACTAATTGGGCTATCGTTATTTTGTCTGATAGTACCATTATAACCAGTAGAGAAAGCCCCACTAGCGGCAGTCACATCAACCCATGCGCCACCATCGATGCTAATCTCGACAACTCCGCCATCCCAAGAGCCGTCCTCAAAATTATAGGTATGCTCAAACTCAATTGAAAAAGCATCATTGCCAATTGTTAATTCTGGACTTACAAAACTAATGTCAGAACGGAAACCGTTATCAATAAACATCAAAGCATTTCCTAAATCTGCACGACCATCTACTGAAGTAATGATTTTCGCCGTATCAATTGCAACTTGTGCACCATCACCAATGGTCATAGAACCTGACTCTCTTGTCCAATCCTTTTCAGCAGCGGCAATACTTGCAAAATCTTCGGTATCACGAGTCGCATCTGGCCCCAAATCAAAATTAACTTTATAAGTTAAAGTTTCTATTTCTGGCTCAACAATCACATCCCCAGAAGTTGCTTCTGGGAATTGAACATTAAGATCAATATTTTGTGCTGTAGTTGCAGAGTTTAAAGTGACTTCAAACGTCACATCTTTCGTCTCAAAATGATTTAGACTAGCGATAGTTTGTAACCCGTTATTGTTAAAACTAACATCTGCTAAAGAATTCATTTGTACTGCAACGTTAGAAAGAGGCTCACTACCTGTATTCTTAACAGAAACCGTTAATAACGCTGTTTCGCCTGCATCTAAAATTCCATCATCAGTGCAAAAACCTGTACCGCCGGTGTATGCATTATCAATATTACTATCAGCAAAATTATAACGTGACTGTCTAGCAACAAAACTCTCAACAACCCCTGCATGGTCAGTTGAGTCTTTCGATGGTGAAAGAGCTCCTACGCCCATACCACGCTTTGCAAAAGCATCTAACATCAAACCGTAATCAACGTTATTTGATGCCAAAGCTACGGCTAACAATGCATCGCGAGCTTCTGTAAAAGTTGGTGCTACTGGTGTCATTTTCAAAGATGCTACAAGATAATTTTTCATTTTGTCTTGAGCAGTGGAAAAATCATAAGTATTCAATAATGAAGCGTAAATTTCCCATAAAACTGTCGCCCAATAATTACCTGAGTTATGAACTTGGGAATTATTAGAGCCATCAGCACCAAATTGAACAGGGTGAGCTGTTGGCAATGGATTGCCATTTGAAACATGTTTAAACGTTAAAGCATTTTGCTCCATATTCGTTGAATAAGGAACTCGTCTGATACCAAAATAAGCATCGTTATCAGCCCAGCCATACATTGGATACAAGGCATGATACTGTTCATTCCCAGCAACATTTTTATCATTTTCTCCAACATAAGAAAGTAAGGCCATAAAATCACCCCAACCTTCACCCATACCACGGCCTTGTTGGTTACTTAAACCAAAAGCATTTCCAACTAAACGATTGGTGATGTAGTGTCCCCATTCATGAGCAACGATGGCATTATCCAAGGTTCCGTCGACGTCAGTATTGTCTCTAAACAAGGTAGCAGTCACAGTACCCGCGTCCATTGCTGTGCGAATAGTAACGCCATCATTTTGTGAAACCATCATGCTTGGAATGGTAATGGTATTATCATCACCGCCCATAGTTATAACCTGTGTTGCATCTCTATTATTTGCCACTATGACAGCAATTGCGCCAGCATCCTGAGAGTTTTTAACTTTGTCTGTAAAGTTACACTCCCCTCTATCCACCAAAGCAATTTTACCTGAAAGTGAAGCCCCATTAGTAGGAGCTGTACAGGCGTCAAATTCGGGAGCTGTAGCATCCGTATAAGCAATCAAATCACCCGTTGTCTCTGGGTACTCAAGAGGACCAAAGCCTGCTAAGCCAACAGTCGGATTAACTAGCCCTGTAACCCCTGACAATGTTAACTGGAAGTCTTCGCCTTGAGTGGCAGGACCATCATAAAGATACATTTGCATTCTTGGAGGAAAACCATCAGAAGGCGTAGCCATGTTGGCATTATTTCTACCCGAAGAATCTTGCCCTTCTGCATTTATGGCATCATTGCCGGCGCCACCACGACTATAGTTATCATTTTGAGCATTCAGTGAAGCTTCATCAAACCCAGAGTCATACATCCAGTCGTGCAACCAGTTATTCATATAAAAAAGATTTACGATTGCTGCATTTCTGGAGTTGTTTGCGCCAGCATTATCGGGATTATAAGAATAGTCAAAGGTGTTAGCAGAAGTAGTAGAGGCTCTAAAGTCAGAGTCATTAAAACCTTGTCCACCAGAAATATCCAAATAAGCATCAACATTATTACCACTTGTGGTAGTTGCACCCGAAGCTAACCATGGATCATTTCTTGAAAATGGTGCTGACTCTAAGGTGACTAACTGGTGTGATGCAGCTTGGTAAACTCTAGGATTATTTGCATTCACAGTTACAGGATCGGTACCGACAATTGGATACTCATGACCTTGAGGCCCTTCAAATAAAGGGGCTTTCGAGCTATCCGGCGTAAACACACGGTAAGTAAAGCTTTCAGATTCAACCAAATTCTTACGTGCTAGGACCTTTCCATCACTAGCATCAATAACATAAGAATAAGCAAATTGTTCGCCTTGCTTATCTTTACCAAAAAACTCTAAATAGTAAGCTAAGTGTAACTTACCAAACGAATCAAACCAGACTTGTTTGCTTCGTGCATCTTTATCTAGTTGAAATTCACTGTGACTTTGAGTTACTGAATAATTCTGATAATTACCAACTTTTTGCGTAGGCTGAACTACGGCAAATGCACTGCCATCAAATAGATCTTTTAAAGCAAACTGGAAAGCTTCATCCGCATCAACATTATTAGTTAAAGCTTTAGTATTATCCAAAAGTTTAGGGTCAGCAAAATGGCCGGATGATGCGATCAAGTTATGCTGGCTATCCATTAATACATTGAACTCACGCCCGATAACTTCTTTACCTCCAATATATTGCTGATACTTTGCAATAATAGGGCTATCGCCTAGATTATGTACCATTTTTAAAGTGGCACTTTGATAGGAGCCTTTTGATTTAGCTAGGCTTTCTGTGGCAACTTGCGGCATCAATTTTGAAAAATAATGATTTGCATAAAACTGATCCTTATTAGCTGTACTTTTTGAATTAGGAATTACAGGTTTATCAAGCTGACCATTTACAAAATTCACTAAATGTTGTCTAGTGACTGCAGTCTTATGTAACTGTCCCTGGCTGTTTGAAAGGTAATAATAATTTTCTTTAGAATTGGTAGATACATCTGCAATCGCAGACAATCCAATCAATCCAGATGAAACCGCCATCGAAATTAATGTTTTCTTATAAGACATGTTGAACCCCTAAAATCAGAAAGTGTAAATAAAATAGACGCAATTAAACAAATAATGTTGCAAGATAGCACAAAAAACAATCGTTACATTGTACTATTCCTCAATATTATGTATCTAATTGTAGCTTTGTTATCTCTTAGGAAGATATTTCAATGGATCCGTTGGCTTACCTTTGTAACGGATTTCAAAGTGAAGTTTGGGCAAGTCTGTATCAGAGTTTCCGATTTCGGCAATTTTTTGTCCCGCTTTTATGATTTCGTTTTCCTTAACTAAGATTTTACGATTATGGGCATAGGCACTAATAAAGCTGTTGTTGTGTTTGATAATCACTAAATTCCCATAACCTCTTAATCCACGCCCGGCATAAACGACTCTTCCAGAAGCGGACGCACGAACTGGGTCACCGATATTCCCTGATATATCAATACCTTTGCGTCCAGTAGCGATAAAACCTTTAGTGACGCTCCCCATATTGGGCCAAATCCAGAATTTAACTGGATTATTACTGTCAACCACCCTGGCGGGGTTACTAATTGGCTTTGCAACGGGTTTCGATACAGGTTTCGGTTTATTCGTAACAACAGGTTTTGGTTTAATTATTACTGGCTTTATTTGAGGCTTACTAGTGGAGATTTGGGCTGTAGTTTCCCTTGGCTTACTGACCGGTTTCGGTCTTGGAGTAATTGCAACAACACTACTAGTTGACTCTTGATAATTTCTGGCAGCCTCTATATCTAATTGTTGTCCAACATTAATGAGGTAGTTTGAATTAATACCATTAGCTTTAGCCAAAGTTTGATAATCAAGTCCGAAGCGAAATGCTATGGAATAAAGGGTATCACCGGCTTTAACTTGGTAAGTTTGAAGTTTTGCGTCAACAGCAGAAAAACCATCATTATCATCCACACTAACTCTTGAACCATTAGTTTTACGCTCTTCAACCACTGCCAATCGTTTTTTACCGCAAGCAGACAGGGATAATACTGAAATTAGAACAAATATCAGAAATAAAGCCTTAGCAAATGGCTTTTTGAAATAATTCGATTCTGGCTGAGTAACGCATTTATCCATATATCAGTCAGACACCAATTTACTTAAAAAGTTGATAGGCGAGATAAGCAACAATGGCTAATACTAAAACAGCCCAGCCGATAATTTCCATATATTGGCGAAGTTTATCTTCCATATCTTTACCACCCCACTTAGCCAACCCTGCAATTAAAAAAAACTGAGCGGCACGACCTACAATAGATGCAATCAAAAATGGCAAGAAAGTCATCTGCATAGCACCAGCAGTTAAGGTTAGGATTTTATAAGGTATTGGCGAGAAGCCAGCAATAAGAACAATCCATATGCCATAAGTTTCAAACCAACCTTGGGCTTTTTCGATTTTACCTTGCCAACCAAACTGCTCTATCATTGGTGAAACTAGCGAATCGAAAGCATAAAAGCCGATAAAATAAGCTGTGATCCCACCTAAGACTGAAAACAAAGTGGCGATAAAAGCTAAGCGCAAAGCTTGATTAGGTTTTGCCAATGCCATTGGTGCAAACATAATTGCGGTTGGAATGGGGAAAAAAATCGACTCAATAAAACTGATAAAGCCTAAGATATAAACGGCATATTTGTGACGAGCCCATTCTAAACACTTGTCATAAAGGCTGGTGAAAATCTTCAACGAGCAACGCCTCCCACTAGCGGTACAAACTTAACTTTTTCTACAAAGGTTTTACGGAATTTATCACCCTGCCTTTCCACTAAATACAACTCTTGTTCGGCTTCTTGCGTTCCCACAGGAATAATCATACGACCGCCGTCAGCCATTTGTAACAATAGTTTCTCTGGAATTTGTGAAGGTGCAGCAGTAACGATAATGGCGTCGAAAGGCGCGTTTTGTTGCCAGCCATTAAAGCCATCGGCAAATAATAATTGAATATTATGCAAGTTCAAATTGGCTAAAGTTTTGCGTGCTTTTATGTGAAGATTCCGGATACGCTCTACAGAAAATACCGTTTTACAAGTTTTCGCCAAAACCGCGGTCTGATAACCACAACCTGTTCCAATTTCCAAAACCTTATTGGTAGGTCCGGTTTCTAATAATATCTCCGTCATTCTCGCTACGGTATAAGGTTGCGAAATGGTTTGTCCATCACCAATAGGAAGTGCTGTGTTTTCATAAGCGCGATGTGAAAGCCCTTCATCAATAAAAAGATGGCGCGGCGTTTCCTCCATGATAGTCAAAACACTTTGATTCTGAATACCTTCAGAAGTTAACCATTGCACTAAACGACTACGCGTTCTTTGCGAAGTCATGCCAATTCCCGATAAATGTGATGCATTCATAAACTAGATCTTATTAAAATTGTTGTAAAAATTTTTCTAATTCGTCAAAACTATTATAAGCAGTTAGATCCACAATAATAGGCGTTATCGAAACATAACCATTCTCAACCGCATGAAAGTCAGTGCCCTCTCCAACATCTTGACCTTCTGGCTGTGGTCCAATCCAGTAAATATCACGCCCTTTAGGATCTTTAGCTGGAATAATAGTATCAGCCCGATGCCTATTTCCCAAGCGAGTTAGCTTAAAACCTTTGATTTTCTCATAAGGTACATCAGGAACATTAATATTAATCACGCGATTGCTGCTAATTGGCGTATTTATTAGCTTTTCAATCACCTCAACAGCAACTTTTGCCGCTGTTTCGTAATGGCTACAATTATGACCATTGAGCGACACAGCAACTGCGGTATGGCCTAAAGCACGCCCTTCCATTGCAGCGGCGATAGTGCCTGAATAAAGTGCATCATCACCCAAGTTCGCACCTGTATTAATACCCGCAACTACCATATCAGGTGCTTGCTCCATCAAATGGTGCGTTCCTAAATGAACACAATCGGTTGGAGTTCCAGTTACCGAATAAAAACCTCTTTCGGTTTTATGAGCACGAATAGGCTGATCTAATGTTAAAGAGTTCGAAGCTCCACTACGGTTACGATCAGGCGCAACTACCGTTACATCGGCGATATTGGATAAATGGTCATACAGCTCATTAATTCCTGGAGCGAAAAAACCATCATCATTACTAAGTAATATTTTCATCATTCTTTTCTACTTTTAAATCCACTAATTCACGCAACAAGCTAGTAGCAAAAGCCCCTTTAGGCAGACTAAAGCTTAATTCAAGTTCGTTTTCTGAAGACCAGCTAACTTGAAGCTCATTCGGAAATACTCTAATCACTCTCGCATCTAAGGACAAACCTTTTGTGGCTAATTTATCAATAGTGTCAGAGTATTCATTTAATATCTTCTGCTCGAAATCGCGAGCTTGACCAGAGTTTTTATCTCTGCCTCGTCCTACCAAACTTGCGGTAGGGTGAATATCTTTGTCATCATAACGAGCTTGCTCTACAGCAATATCCTCAACCATAAATCCTGACTCAGAACCATCCAGTTGAACATAATCACCATCTAAAAGCTGATTAAAAAGTCCTTGGTCTATACGTTTAGAAAGCAAATCATTAAAGATCGCCGAGCGAATGGCTGAAAACATTAAGCCTTGCAGATTACGATTTTTTAGACGCTTATTAGCTTTCAATAAATCCAAACCACGTGCCAAATTATCCCCATTATGACCAAAACGTTGCTCACCAAAATAATTTGGAAAGCCCATTTGTTCAATTTGCTTTAATTTGTTTTCAATTATGTCTTTATTGCCCGAAAAGTTTCTAAGCTTGATTGTAAACTGATTTGATTTAACTGCCCCAATCCGTAGTTTTTTATCATGTCTTGTTGCAATTAATACCTTAACTTCATCATCATTAAAACCTTGCCAATCAATTTCTTGTAGCAGTGGCAGCTGAACGCTAAACCACTGACGAGCTATAGCAAAACGATCCTTTTTACCCGCATAACCAATATCTAAGGGCTTAACATCTGCAAAACGGCGCAGTTTATGACAAACAATATCAGTATTAACGTTTATTTTTTCGATAAATAATAAATGATGGGCACCTTCGCCGGATGGCTCAAAGCGTAAAGTTTCAGTCACTCGGAAATCTTCGATTTGCGCTCTGAACTGAGCTTGCCCTGCGGGCTCGCCGGTTAGGCGAGACCAGTTGTATAAGGTTATATCGGACATTATTTTATTAAGCTTTAGTTAACAGACATATAGCGTGAACGGCAATACCTTCCTTGCGCCCAACAAAGCCTAATTTTTCAGTAGTAGTAGCTTTGATATTAATTTGATCAAAGTCAACATCACAAACAGCAGCAATGATGGCACGCATTCCTTCAATCTTATTCGCCATTTTAGGCGTCTGTGCCACAATAGTAACGTCTAAATTCCCCAAAACATAAGCAGAATCTTTCACTAAGACCATCACTTGCTTTAAAAGCTCTTTACTATCGGCACCTTTAAAAGATTCATCGGTATCAGGAAAGTGATGTCCAATATCACCTTTAGCAATCGCACCCAAAAAAGCATCGCAAACCGCATGCAAAACCACATCGCCGTCAGAATGAGCCAATAAGCCCTGCTCACCTTTAAACTCAACGCCGCCTAGGATTAAAGGTTTATCCCCACCAAACTTATGCACATCATAGCCATGACCAATTCGAAACATGAAGCCTACTCAGTAATTTATCAATTAAGATGATCTTACCTCTATACTTCGTTTATGCCAAACTAATTGCTCCGCTTCAGCCAATGTATTCGCAATACAACCTAATTTATCTTTACCTAACTCATTAACCTGCTGAATCGTTTGAATTTTCAAAAAACTGGCAACACTCAATCCACTTGAGTATTTAGCAGAGCCCATGGTTGGTAAAGTATGATTTGGCCCGGCACAATAATCGCCATAAGCAACAGCACTATTATCACCAATAAAAATTGCACCAAAGTTATTCAAGTCAGCCTCTTGAATTCTTGCGTCTGCTAATAACAGGTGCTCAGGCGCGAAATTATCTGAAAATTCAATCATGTCTTTTTTATCAGTCGCCAAAACTAAAGTTATTTGCTTAGACTGGTATAACCCCCATAAATAATCATCGGAACTGATTTTTTCATAAAGAGCAGCTATAAGATTTATTTGATCAGATACAAAAACACTATAAGCCTGCGGATCATGCTCTGCTTGAGCTGCCATATCCGCAATTACCCAATCTAAATTCGATTCTTCCCCAGCCAATATGAGTAATTCACTCGGACCCGCTGGAACATCAATTGCCAATCTTGACTGAAAATATTGCTTGGCGGCATTGACGTACTGGTTACCAGGGCCAACAACCATCTCTACGGGCTTTGAGTCTTGATAGCCTAAAGCTAAAGCGGAGATAGCTTGAGCGCCACCAATCCTAATAAAGCTTGTTGCCCCGGCTAAAGAAGCTGCCGCTAAAATAGCTGGATGGTCCGAAGGTGAGCAGGCAATACGCTCTTCGCAGCCAGCTATTTTTGCTGGAATAAGGGTCATTAAAGCGGTAGAAATCAAAGGGAACCTTCCACCAGGAATATAGGCTCCGATTCTTTTGATTGGACGATAGCAGTAGCCGTAACGACCAGTATTATCAGTAAACTCACGATCGGTTAAAGACTCCTTCTGAAATAGGCAAAATTGCTCTATCCTTTTAGCTGCTGACACGATGGCATCTGACAAAGCTTCATCTAGCTCGTAATCCACAAAAGATTTTAGTGGAATAAAATCAGGACAAAAACCATCAAATCGCTTACTTAAATTATTAATCGCCGTATCGCCGTCCTGCTCGACTTCTTTGATCAACTCAATAACAGACTGCAAACGAAAAGTGCTTTGTTCAGCATTCGGTCTTTGCCAGTTTTCAGTGGTGAAATATCGATTATCCTGCATTACGCGCACCTAGCTCACTCATAATATTCTTAGCTGAAACGCCTTTCGACTTTGCGTTAACCAAAGCAAAATATAATAAATCTGCCGCCTCCCAGCGCACATCTTCTTGCGACTCTGCCTCGATAAGCTCTAAACATTCTTCATTAAGCTTTTCAGCTTGCAGTGCTTTATCATTAAATAATTTATTGGTGTAAGAATTTACTTCTGGCTGCTCAATCCTTCGTTGCAATACTTGATCTAACGAATAAAGACTAAATTCAGGTTTTTGACTAGCGAAACAACTATAACGGTCAAAATGGCAAGCATTTCCCGTTTGTTTAACTTGGAATATTAAGGTGTCGCCATCACAATCGTAATCAATATTCATTAGCAGCTGACCATTACCGCTAGCAAGTCCTTTCTGCCAAACCTCTTTACGAGACCGACTGTAATAAACGCCCCGCTGGCTATCTATCGCTTGCGCTAATGAAGCTTGATTAGAGTAAGCCAACATTAAAACGCTACGAGTTTCATAATCCTGCACTATGGTTGGTATTAAATCGAACTTATCGAAATCCAAGCAAGAGAATAATCCGTCTTTCAAATTAATTTTGTTGGTATAAAGGGACATACCAATTTGACTATTTGCCCCAAGTCGGTTTATGTACTGAATGTCATCATAATCAGTGATACCTCCAGCAACCGTTACAGGAACTTTTGAGTTCTTAATCACTTGGCTAATTCTTTGCTTATCAATACCTTTCAATAAACCTTCTTTATTCACTTGGGTGTATAAAAATTCAGAACATTTTTTCTCAAGCAATGGTATTAAATCTATTACCTTTGTCTTAGACTTTTCTTTCCAACCCTTAATTGCCCAATTATCATCAAAGGCGTCTATTGCAAAAATTAATTGTTGTTTCGGTAGCTTATTAACAAATTCATCTTGGCAATTTGTGCCAATAATAATCTTAGAGGCGCCGCTGGCAAGGTAATCTCTTGCGGTATCATAATCTCTTATCCCTCCTCCAACTCGGCAAGCTCGTCGAGCTAATAGTTGCTTAATTAATGGCTTATTATCACCTCGACCTAATGCCGCATTCAAATCTATAATCGCTACTTCGCCATAAAGAGCGAACTCTTCTAACAAATCAAAAACATTCTCTTTTTCAACTATCTTTTTGTCAGGGTTACCCTGCTGTAATTGAACGGCCTTGCCATCCAATAAATCAATTGATGGTATTAACATTTTCTCACCTCAATACTATTTTGAATTAATTTTTCTTTAACTTTCGATACGGTTGTTTCTCCACGATGAAACATCCCAGCTGCTAACGCTGCGTCACTTCCAGCTTTAAATGTATCCACAAAATCTTGTGCATTAGAGGCTCCGCCCGAAGCAATAATTTGTATAGATGATTTCTGACAAACCTTGGCCATCAAGTCATTGTCAAAACCTTCACCAGTTCCATCTTTATGCATCGCGGTTAGCAAAATTTCACCAGCACCACGTTGTTCCACTTCACTAATCCACTTAAATGGATCTTTATGCGTTGGCGTATGACCTCCATTAATAAATACCTGATATTGTTCATTCACTTGGTTAACATCTATCGCAACCACTAAACATTGAGAGCCAAAACCTATAGCAATTTGGTCAATAAGATCTGGGGTTTTAACAGCTGCAGTATTTAAAGCGACTTTATCTGCTCCAGCATCTAAAAATGCCACCACATCTCCATAAGAATTAAGCCCGCCGCCAACGGTAAATGGAATAGATAGATTCTTAGCAACATTGGTAACAGTATCTAAGGCATTTTTTCGATTTTCCAAAGTAGCCTTAATATCTAGAAACATTATTTCATCAGCTCCTTGTTCTTGGTAATTTATAGCTAATTCAACGGGGTCACCCATATCCTTCAAGCCTTTAAAATTAACGCCTTTTACCACTCTGCCGTTAGCGACATCCAAGCAAACAATTACCCGCGATTTTAATTTAGACATTGTTTTAGAATCTCCTCACCTTGTTTACCCGATTTTTCAGGATGAAATTGAAATGCTGTTAGCCCTTTAGATTGGATAGAAGCTGAGAACTCATCTCCATAAGAAACTAAAGAAGTTGCAAACCTAGACTCTTTAACTGCATAACTATTTACAAAATAAACGTCTCTATCACTTAAGAAAGGTATATCTGAATTCAGAGAACACCAACCGACCATAGGTTGTTTTGGGCTATTTAACTTAGTAACCCTACCTTCCAATAAACCTAACCCTTCTACGCCCAAATCCTCTTCAGATGATTGGAAAAATATTTGCAAGCCAACACAGATCCCTACAATTGTTCTGTCTTGTAGATACCAGTCTATTATTACTTTAGATAATCCATTATCGTTTAAGCGTTGCATGACACTACCGAACCTACCTTGACCGGGAATGACCATAGCCTTGAATTGTTTTTCTGATTGCTTATCAATATCAGATGCTTGGCTGATCATCACAGGCTCAAGCCCAATACGCTTCAAGCAAGAAAAAAGACTAAATAGATTGCCAGCTCCAGTATCAATCACTGCTACTTTTTTGATATCAGTCATAAAACACCTTTTGAGCTATTTTCTAAGGCAGTACTAGCTAATGCTTGCTTTAATGCAAACGCTACCGCCTTAAAACTAGCCTCAATTAAGTGATGATTATTATCAAAATATTCAGTTTTGATATGCAGACTTATTTGCGCATTAATAGCAAAGCTATAGAAGAAGTGTTTCCACATCTCTGTTGCAATATTTCCTATCTGCTCACGACTAAAGGGCAAGTCGGTAATGCTATAAGCACGACCACAAACGTCCACCGCAACTAACACTAAAGTTGCATCCATTGGCAATAATCGTTGGCCATAACGCTGAATTTTTGCAGATGCGCGCCATGCTTTTTGTAATGCCTGACCTAAACATATAGCCACATCTTCAATTAAGTGATGGTCATCAACCTCTAAGTCACCTTGCGCAATTACTTTCAAATTCCAGCCAGCATGTAGCGCAAGTTGAGTAAGCATATGGTCAAAAAATGGTAACCCTGTATTTATTTCTAAGTTTTGATTACCCGCTATATTTAATTTGAGTTTGATCTGAGTTTCTTTTGTTTCTCGTTCTATAGATACAGTTTGGCTCATAATAAATCCTCTAGCTCATTAACACTTTCAAGAACAATGTCAGCACCAAATTGGTATAAACTCTTATCGCCAATACCTATAGCTAATGCCCCTGCTGATTTAGCTGCAAGCATATCGTCAGGTGCATCACCTAACATCCAGAGCGAGGTCTTTTTGTAATATTTTTTCGCCTTATCTATTCCTTCCGGACTTGGCTTAGATTTAATGACATCATCATCACTAATCAATAACGTGTTTAATATTCCAAGTAAATTTAATCCAGCCTGCCCTTCAGTTTTACCTCTACCGGTTACAACGGCAGTACAAAGACTTTTGGATTTTTGAATAAAAATATAATCTGATAATGATCTTTGGATTATTCGAGCCTCTTGTTCATATAATCCTTTCGCTTTTCCATCTCCTAAATAGAATGATTGAAAGGTATCTTTTACTCTATTGAATTCAATTTCCTTGCCTTGTTTACGGATAAGTTCTTGTGCAAGAATCCAATCATTATTAAAACCTCCTTGCCCTCGTGTATTTAAAACATCAGCCACCGGGGGGCTTACACCAGTAAAATCCTCGACTGTTTTAATGATTGCTAAGTCATAGCTTTCTGAGGTATCAATCAAAACCCCATCCATATCAAAACAAATGAGTTCGGGCTCTAAAGCAAGCTTAAGTGCTGATAACAATCTTTTAATATAAAACGGAATGGCTATTCTTATAGCTTCAAATGAATTTACCTCTGAGAGACCTACTAACTCAGTTTTTATCTGTATATTCAGCTGCTTACAAGCAGCAGAGATGAGCTTAAGGCGTTTCGAATCTCCTCGTATTAATAAAAAGTTTGCTTCACTAGAACTTAATACCAATGGATAATCAGATAAAAAATTAATTATCTGCTGACGATTTAAATTAATTTGCTTGCAATAATTTTTAACTTCTAAGCTTGCAGATTGGGTAAAGGCTAACAACGCTAACTCGATATTAGGCTGCGAAATATTGAAAGGCATTGCCAACTTTTTGAACTCATTAATTAAAGTTTGTTGTCCTAATAAATAACCTACTCGGATAGCGGCAAGACCATAGGCTTTGGATAAGGTTCTAAGGATCACTAAATTATCGAAGTCATTAAGTAATGCTAGATACTCATCTTCTAGATTAGTAAATTCGATATAAGCACAATCGAGAAAAACGTAAGCATTATTTTCTTTAGCCTTCTCACAAACAGCTCTTACTTTCTCTGCTGATAAAGTTTCGCCAGTGGGATTATTTGGACTTGTGATAATCACCATTGAGTTTTGCTCTATTGAAGACAAAAGTGATTCTTGATCAATATTTAACTCTGCTAATGGCTCTATAATTTCGCAGTCAACTTTCCAGGAGTCCTTTCCAACCCAATACTGACTAAAAACAGGTAATGGCAGAATCAATTTAGAATCATTGATTTTTACCCATTTAAACATCAACTCTATGGCTTCATCGCCACCATTAGTAATCAGCAATTGATCTTTATCAATCTGAAATTTGTCGCAAATGACTTGCTGTAATTGATCCTTATTAGGATACTTCCATAGACTATCAACAGGCATTTTAAACCCTGATAACCATAGAGGTAGACTATCCGAGCGTTCATTAAAATCGAGCTTCAGCGTTTTTTCATTCTGACAACTTAAAACATCCATTGCTGACTCCTAAAGTACTTTTCTAATCGGCGTTTCTAAAATATCCGTTGCACCAGCAGAAATTAATCTGGGCAATAGATCCTTGGTCATACGCCTCTCAATAGCTGCTTTAATAGCAAACCCATCGCCTCGATAGAGCTCGCTCACCGTTGGCGATCGCATTGCTGGTAGCAAATCTACAATTTTTTCGACCTTATCTTTAGGACAATTCATTTCTAATAAGACTCGCTTACGACCATTCATCACCCCCCTCATTAATAGTAAAAGGTCATCGATTTGCTTCTTCTTTTGAGGATCTTTGAGTATAGACTTGTTTGCGATAAACTGAGTTGAGCTTTCCATAGCAGTACCAACTATTTTCAATCGATTTACTCGGATGGTTGAGCCAGTACTGGTATTATCAATGACCATATCAGCATCTTCAGGTGGAAAAACTTCAGTAGCGCCATAAGCTCTAAAGAGTTGATAATTAGCACCAATAGAATCCAAGTATTGCTTTGCAATTTGTTTATATTCCGAAGCAACTATAATTTCTCGTTGTCTAACTTCACTCCAATCCCATTCCTCTGGAATGCAAGCCACGATTTTTACTGGGTTAAAGCCGAGGTTTTCTAGCACCTCAACGTCCGCATTTTGTTCTATAATCCAATCCATACCAGCAAAACCAATATCGTGCTGACCCAATGCAACCATTTCTGGAATGTTTTGGCTTTTCAATAACTTAACCTCAATATCACAACCAAATAAAGTTGGTCTGTAATTGCGACTATCACCAACCAAGGTTAAGCCAATATCCGATAATAGCTCCTCGACTTTCTCGTAAAGCTTACCCTTTGGTATTACCATTTTTAACGCCATTTTGATTCTCCAAACTATTAAATTTTAATTCTGCAAATAAAAACCCCGCTGACCTTTCGGAGCAACGGGGTTTTAAAAATCGATTTATATAACTACAACAAATCCCACCGTCGCCAATGCAAAGTATGATGATGATGTGTTGTTATAAGTTGTATATACATATTAGTTTCTATTTTCTTAAAGCATAAAAAAAGCCCCGCAATTTGCGGGGCTTTAAAATTCATTCTATTCGATTATTTTAAGCAATATCACCCCGCCATCAGTTTTTCATGATGGTGATGATGGTTTTGTGCTTGCAAAATAATCATGCTGTGATTTAAACCTATACTGTTTTTAAATGCAACTATTTTTTTAATGACTCAATGAAATAGATGCAAGAATTAAATCTTCATGTTCGGTAACTTTTATATTACGCTTTGAACCAACCACCAGAGCAGGACTATAACCTTGCGCTTCCATAGCTGATGCCTCGTCGGTGATTAAAACATTTTCCTGTAACGATTTCTCAATAGCACTTTGTAACCGTGCTACAGGGAAGTATTGTGGTGTCTGGGCAAGCCAAATAGTTTCTCTTGGAATAGTTTTATTAATGGTTTGTTGATTGTTAGTAACCTTAACCGTATCAAATGAAGGTACCGCTAAAATCACACCGTCAGGCGAGGTTTCTTGAGCTTTGATTAGGTTGTCGATATGCATAGAATACAGGCATGGACGTGCTGCATCATGCACCATTACCCAATCATTATCACCGCCAGCTTGTTTGATATATCTCAAACCATTGTTAACTGAATTGCCCCTTTCATCGCCACCATCAACCACAATGATTTTTCTATGATTTGAAACTTTTAATTTTTTCCAATGACGATCATTTGGATTTATCGCAACTATGACTTTATGTATTTTAGGGTGGGTAATAAAAGCATCTAAGCTATGCTCTAGAATGGTTTTATTACCTATGGATAAGTATTGTTTGGGTATATCAGAGCCCATTCGCGAGCCAATGCCAGCTGCGGGAATGATAGCCCAAATTCTTTGTGGAGTATCTAAACGAGAAGAACTGGTCATAGGTGACTAGTTAGATTCCTTTTTAATAATTCTAAAAAAGGTTTCACCTTCTTTAATTAAGCCTAGTTGGAAACGAGCCATTTCTTCTACTGAGTCTTCGCCTTTGCGTAATCCTTTAATTTCTGCAAGCAACTTTTGGTTTCGTTGTAATAATTCCAAGTTTTCTTGTTTTATTTTCGAAACCTTTTCTTCTTGTTGCTGAATTTTTTGAAAAGAAGTCTGGCCGAACCAAATTCGGTATTGAAGTGATATTAAAATCACTAAAAGTATTGCGACCATCCATTTCATAAGCTTACTTTATCAAATTCCAAAAAGTTTACTACATTTCACAAAGGGCTCAAAAGAGCCCATTGTCATTTATTGATTAAAAGCGTTCTTACCAGGGTAAGGAGCATCACCATTTAATTGAGATTCAATTCTTAATAACTGGTTATATTTAGCAACGCGATCCGAACGACACAATGAACCTGTTTTGATTTGACCTGCAGCGGTTGCTACGGCTAAATCAGCAATGGTTGTATCTTCAGTTTCGCCAGAGCGATGCGAAATCACTGCTGTATAACCCGCTTCATGCGCCATATCAATAGCTGCTAAAGTTTCAGTTAAAGTTCCGATTTGATTCACTTTAATCAAAATAGAGTTCGCTACTTTTTCATCAATACCACGTTGTAAAATTTTAGTGTTAGTCACAAATAAATCATCACCAACTAGCTGACATTTCTCACCGACTTTTTCAGTTAAAATTTTCCAGCCTTCCCAATCAGACTCATCCATGCCATCTTCAATCGATACAATCGGATAACGCTCAACCCAATCTGCAAGGTAATCTGCAAATTCAGCTGAAGTTAGTTTCTTATTTTCCGATGCTAAATGGTATTTACCATCTTCGTAAAATTCACTTGAAGCAATATCCAATGCTAAAGCAACGTCGTCGCCCAATTTATAACCAGCGTTATCTACCGCTTCTACGATTGCTGTGATCGCTTCTTCATTTGAACCTAAGTCTGGAGCAAAACCGCCTTCGTCACCTACTGCTGTATTTAAACCTTTGCCTTGCAATACTTTACGTAAGCTGTGGAAAATTTCAGCACCCATGCGTAAACCTTCAGAGAAACTTGGAGCGCCCACAGGCATTACCATAAACTCTTGGATATCTACATTGTTATCCGCGTGCTCACCACCATTGATAATATTCATCATTGGTACTGGCATTGAAAATTTGCCATCACGATTAATGTGCTCGAACAAGGGTTTACCAGAAGCTTGCGCGGCAGCTTTTGCGTTTGCCAAGGAAACTGCAAGAATAGAGTTAGCACCTAACTTTTCTTTATTATCAGTACCATCTAAATCCAACATAATTTGATCAATTTGAGCTTGATTTGATGCGTCTTGACCAACTAAAGCATTTTTTAATTCATTGTTTACAAAACCAACCGCTTTTAACACACCTTTACCTAAGTAACGATTTTTATCGCCGTCGCGTAATTCTAATGCTTCTCTTGAACCCGTCGAGGCGCCAGACGGTGAGCAAGCTATTGCGGTTACTCCGTTTTCCAAAACGACTTCCGCTTCAACCGTTGGGTTTCCTCGTGAATCTAAAACTTCGCGTCCAATGATATTAACAATCTTCAAAATAACTTCCTCAAATATTAAACAATAACTTTCTTAATTTCTGATAACAGAAACTTAAAACTAAAATTAAACTAGCTTACATTAAATCGCCTTGGCCAAACTCTGTAATAGAGTCTTCAACAAAACCTGCCTTTTTCACCACCAAATCTAGCTCTTTCATAGTCGCCAACATTTCTTCGATTCGATACATTGGGAAAGAGTTTGGTCCATCGCATTTTGCAAGGTTAGGATCTGGATGTGACTCCATAAAGACACCAGCTACACCGGCAGCAATCGCAGCACGAGTTAATACAGGAATCACTTCACGCAAACCACCTGAAGAAGAACCTTGACCACCAGGTAATTGGGCTGAGTGGGTAGCGTCATAAACAATTGGCACTCCAGATTCGCGCATTATCGATAAAGAACGCATATCAGAAACTAAATTGTTATATCCAAATGAAACACCACGTTCACAGATCATAACGTTTTCATTACCTGTTTCTTTGGCTTTATCGATCACATTTTTCATGTCCCATGGCGATAAAAATTGCCCTTTTTTGATATTAACAGGAATCCCAGGCTCACAGACGCGACGTATAAAATTGGTTTGACGGCATAAGAACGCTGGTGTTTGCATTACATCAACCACATCGGCGACTTCTTGCATCGGCGTATCTTCATGTACATCCGTTAAAACTCGAACACCTACTTGGTCTTTAACTTTTTGCAAAATCTTCAAACCATTTTCCATACCAGGACCACGGAAGCTTTTGCTCGATGAACGATTGGCTTTATCGAATGACGACTTATAAATATAAGGAATATCTAAACGATCGGTAATTTCCTTCATATAACCCGCAGTATCGATTGCCAACTGTTCGCTTTCAATCACACAAGGACCACAGATCAAGAAAAACGGTTGATCTAAGCCTACTTCCCAATCTAATAATTTCATACCTTATCCTTTTGCTAGCAATGACTAGCTGTTTCTATCTCTTTGTTGCATAGCGGCTTCAACAAAAGCAGTAAATAACGGATGTCCATCCCGCGGAGTCGAAGTAAATTCAGGGTGGAATTGACATGCCACATACCAAGGATGATCTTCTAGCTCCACCATTTCAACTAACTTCTTCTCAGTAGAAGTACAAGAAACCACAAGTCCAGCATTTTCAAGCTTTGGTAATAAATAATTATTCACTTCATAGCGATGGCGATGGCGCTCTTCAACCACATCACTTTGATATATATCACGTGCTTTGGTTCCTACCTTAATATCCGCAGGCTGTGAACCTAAACGCATAGTACCACCTAAATCCGACTCATCTGAGCGCTCAACGCGCGAACCATCCGCATCAACCCACTCAGTAATTAAACCAACCACAGGATTTGGGCTTTGCTTATTAAACTCTGTGCTATTAGCATTGTCCATGCCCGCCATATGACGAGCATATTCAATCACTGCAACCTGCATACCAAGGCAAATACCCAAGTACGGAATTTTGTTTTCACGTGCAAATTTAGCGGTTAAAATCTTTCCTTCGACACCACGCTCGCCAAATCCACCAGGGATCAAAATCGCATCCATCCCTTGCAACTTGTCAGTGCCATTTTTCTCTATATCTTGCGAATCCACATAATGAATGCGTACTTTCTGACGTGTATGCAAACCCGCATGCTTCAAGGCTTCCGTTAGTGACTTATAAGCTTCTGTTAAGTCCATATATTTACCCACCATTGCAATGTCAACATTGCCCTGAGGGTTCGCTTCGCGGTAAAGAACTTCTTCCCATTCTTTTAAATCTGCTGGCTTTGGATCAAGCTTAAAGCGATCACAAATAAAACTATCAACTTTCTGACTTAATAACACTTGAGGAATTTGATAAATGCTTGGAACGTCTTCTATCGAAACGACTGCTTGCTCTTTAACATTGGTAAACAAAGCGATTTTAGCTTTCTCACCTGGAGGCAAAGGACGATCCGAACGACACACCAACATATCTGGCTGAATACCAATAGAACGTAATTCTTTTACTGAGTGTTGGGTTGGTTTAGTTTTAAGCTCGCCAGCCGTTGCGATATAAGGTAATAAAGTTAAATGCACAAACATGGCATTTTCTTTGCCCACTTCAAAACGCAACTGGCGAATCGCTTCCATAAAAGGTAACGACTCGATATCACCAACAGTACCGCCAACTTCTACCATAGCGATATCCGCACCCTTGGCACCTTCAATCACTTTTTCTTTAATGTTGTCAGTAATGTGCGGAATAACCTGAACCGTGCCGCCAAGATAGTCGCCACGACGTTCTTTGCGTAAAACGTCCGAATAAACACGACCCGTAGTAAAGTTATTGCTTTGCTTCATGCGAGTACGCACAAAACGTTCATAGTGACCTAAATCCAAGTCAGTTTCTGCGCCATCATCGGTCACAAAAACCTCACCGTGCTGAATTGGGCTCATAGTGCCAGGGTCAACATTGATATAAGGATCCAGCTTCAAAAGGGTCACTTTTAAACCACGTGATTCCAATAAAGCCGCCATAGAAGCTGCTGCAATTCCCTTACCTAATGACGAGACCACCCCGCCTGTAACAAAAACATACTTGGTCATAAGTCTAATTCAACCGATTTACGTAAATTTTATTTATACAATAAGAAAACCGCCAAAAACACATTAATAGCTCTAAAGGCCTTGTCATTAGCGGGTTTCACGAATTTTGTTATTGCAATCTAGCCGATATTCACAGCCAGATGTCATTGAGAAGAAAGGTTCCTCAGGACGGGAAAATATTATAGCAAAAAGGTCCGATGATTGGCGAGGAGTTTTTGCTAAGATTGGAGTAACAACCCAACCTTAGCAAGATTTACTACTTACAGCGGTCAGGACGAATCGTAGCGCTTACAGGGTTACCCGCACTGCCGTCAGCCTTTTGTGGCGTATATTGATAGGTTACTTCTTCAAAATTCAAAGTCACCGATTCAGTCAGCAATTCCTGCCCACCTGAGCCACCCGCAGTCACTGACGAAACGAATAAATTTTTAAAGTCCAAAACAAGATAAGCCAAACTACCTCTATCACCAACAGACTTTCTTACTGTTAATTTAGCATTTGGATATATAACTCCATTAACATGCCCCATCAATAGATCTGGAGATGCTAAATCTGCATATTTAACCATTGAAAGGTCTTGCACGCAGGTTGTCCTACCGTTTGTGGACGAGCCCCAAGACCAAGCTAAAACGTCAATTTCATTTTTATGATTGATGTTTTTGCTTTCACCTTCCACACCGTCAATTTTTAGAAACATATTTTCTGAATACGCAGAGGTATGGAACAATAGAATAGCAATCGAAATGATAACTTTTTTATACATAATTAAATCCTTTTTTTATCAGAGAAGCTCTTAAAATACGCCTATTTAAGAGAAAAAACCATAGTCACGAATTTTTACAAACACCCTTTTTGAATATCATCATCTTACTTTTTATAAATACTTGTCTAATATAAGTGTTTAATGTACGGTTAGCATCGTTAGATTAAAGTCATAAAATAATACTATCAATGAATAAGTCTCCAAAGAAGTATACAGTCGCCGTATGCCTTTCTGCCATTTTTGGTGTATTAGGTGTTCATCACTTCTATTTAGAAAGATGGGCCCATGGAAGCATCGACTTAACACTTTCATTAATGGCACTTTATTTCTTTTCTCAACAACAATATATATGGGCTGGACTGTTTTTTCTGATGGATCTAGTGCATACAGTTTATGTAACCAGTCTATTAATTATAGGTAAGTATAAAGATGGTAATGGGCTATTTGTTAAAGCTCCCAACCATTAAAAGCAACTCAACTCTAAATATAAGGGGAAAACAATGGAAAACTCAGTAGAAAAAAGTCCTAAGGAATTTGTACCAACATTAATTTTAGCTATCTTATTAGGTGGCTTCGGTGTTCACCGATTCTACGTTGGTAAAATCGGTACCGGTATCTTAATGATCTTAACTTTAGGTGGTTTAGGTATTTGGGCTCTAATCGACATTATCATGATTGCTGTGGGCTCTTTCACAGATAAAGAAGGTCGTGTCATTAAAAGCTAAATCCAGAATTAATGGTCAAAGAAAAAGGCGCTTGTTGCGCCTTTTTCTTTGATTGATATTTTCCTTCTTTAATGCGCTATTTGAAGTATAAACCTTCATTCAAGTAGCTAGATTGTAAAGAATCACCATCCTAGACATTAGGTCACACTCACTGAAACACCTCTTTACTCAATGCTTACAGCAAGTAAGTCTACAAAAATGGACAATATAATTATCCATTCAGAAGAGGTCACAATATGAAACTATTGAAGCAGATAACATTTACGCTCCTTGCATTAGTAGCGAGTTATGCAAATGCTAAGCCCGAGTATCAATCAAACGATACAGAAACCATCATCATGAAAATGATCGAGGCCCATGGCGGTTATAAAAAGTGGAGTCAAGCGCCATCAATCCGATTTGATAATGTTATGCACAACAATTATCACCAGAAAAATCAATTTGCTTGGTGGGTAGCGCATGAAGTCATTGATCAAAAAACACGACAAGTCTATCAAGAATGGCCTATGGACAAAGCTAAAATTGGATTTGACGGGAAAGAGGTATGGCAGCAAAACTGGAGCAAAGGAAACCCTCCTGAGTTTATGGCTCACTTTTTTTACTATTTTGTGAACCTTCCTTGGTTAACACAAGATGATAATGTAACCCTATCTAATGTTGAAAAATTCAAATGGCCAGGATTAGATAAAGAATTTTACCAAATAAAAATGAGCTTCAAAGACAAAGCCACTATCGGTAAGTCATTAAAAGACTATTTTATTTTATATATCGATCCAGATAGCTATTTGTTAACTGGTTACCAATATACCGTTGGCTATGAGCCATTTCTCGAGGTTATGGGAATGAAAGGTAAATTTGAAGTATTTGGACCTATGTGGCGTATAATCACCAAATATGAAAATGTTAATGGCTTGATATTTCCCTCAGCTTTTAGAACCATGCCAGAGGCCGACGAACGAATCGTGGGTAATCATGTGATTTTAAATATTGAAATCGACAAACCATTTGAGTACGAAAAAGCTAAGGGTAAGTAACCTAAGCTAAATTAGAAATATTAGCTGTAATCTTCCAAATGGGCTTAATTTTAAGCCCATTTTCTACTATAAATTCATAAGTGACATACTCCTGACACATCCAAGACGTATCCAGACTGGCTATTTTCCAGTAATCTATACTCAACTTGCTATTAAGCAAAACCTATTAAGGAGTAACAGTGTCCATTAGACAAAAAAGGTTAGATAAAGGCTGGACTCAAAGCCAATTGGCAGAATTTTGTGGTTTGAGTTTAAGAACCATACAAAGAGTCGAAAAAGGTCAAAAACCTACTTTAGAGACCCAGAAGGCCCTAGCTGCCGTATTTGAAACAGAAGTCTCTGAAATTGTAGTGAATCATGATATTGATGAATCACTATTAAGTGAAGATGAAGCTAAAGAGTTGGAATACATTAGAGAAAAGCGCTCCTTCTTTAATCATTTAATTACCTACTTGATTGTTGCACCATTTCTAACTTTAGTGAATTGGAACTTTGGTCTTGCTATTGGCTGGGGCGCCTGGCTTGTCTACAAAGCCTTGAAACTATTTGATGCCAAAGAGCTATTTGGTGCGGGTTGGGAAAAAAGAGAGTTGGAGAAAAGAATCGGCCGTAAAGTTAAATAACGCCCTTTTACAATTATATTTATAACAATAAACGAGGAACACTCATGTTAGTGCTAAAAATAATAAAATGGATAATCATTTCGATACTTTTAATTCTTACTCTATTAGTTGGAATATATAGCTATCTATTGCTCAGTTTTGACACTGAAAATTTTCCCGAAAATCATGGGAATGTCAAAACTGAGCTATTTCTAGGGAATAATAACAAACAACCTTTAATCGTTGGTTTAGGTGGTTCAGAAGGTGGTAACGCTTGGGCTAGCAACTATTGGAAAGCGCAAAGAGATCGATTTATAGAGCAAGGTTACGCATTTTTAGCATTGGGTTATTTTGGTATGAAGGGGACTCCGAATAACCTCGATCGCATCTCGTTGAATGGGGTGCATCAAGCGATTGTCGAAGCGGCAAAAAACCCTAATATTGATGAAAACTGCATCATATTGATTGGTGGCTCTAAGGGAGCTGAGCTCTCTTTAGCTCTCGCAAGTCGCTATCAAAATATTAAATCTGTGGTAGCCATTGTTCCAGGTTCTTCAGTATTTAGTGCCATTACTATAGCTATGAATACACCTTCATTTAGCTACAATAACCAACCATTAGAGTTTGTGCCAGTACCTTTAAACACTACCACTGATCTATTGTCGGGCAATCTACGCTCAGCTTTTTTAAAGATGATGGACAATGAAGAAGCTATGAATCGCGCAGCCATTGAAGTAGAGAACATCAATGGTTCTGTGCTTTTTATATCAGCGACTCAAGATGAAATGTGGCCCTCAACAGAAATGTCGGAGATGATGATGGAACGGTTGAAACAGAATGACTTTCAATATAATTATGAGCATATCGCTATTAACGGCGATCACGGTGCCCCACTAAAACATTTCGATAAAATAGAAGACTTCCTAAAAGAGAATATCTCGATGAAGGGTTCAAAAGATTGTTTAGCTAAAACTTTATAGTTAAACCAACAAATGATTCCATTCACTATTTCGCTGTAAATAACGGACAGTGTAAGAACAAATGGGCTTAACTTTCAGGCCCATTTTTTCGATTTCTCCAAGCGTCATTTTCATTAGCACAGAACCATAACCTTTACCCCGTAGCTCTATGGGTACTTCAGAGTAATCTAAAGATAAATAATCACCATGATGACTATATCGTAGCATGGCAAACTTGTTCGGTTCTAATTCAACCAAAAATTGTTCTTTATCCTCTTGATGAATAACTCTAGGTAATTCTTGAGGAAGATTTTCGACTAACTTGTCAGCATGCTTTTGACGAAGTTTAGCTAACTTTGGCTCTATAACTATAGTGCAATATCGATTTTCAGAATTTCGATTGTAATAATCTTGGTGATAAATTTCAGCAGGATAGAAACTAGTTAGAGCAACTAATTCTGTGACTATTGGCTTATCAAATAATGGCACCATTTCTGTTAACACTGTTTCAGCGATATTTTGTTGCTCTAATGAGTGAAACAAAATTATCGAGCGGTATTGAGTGCCGATATCAGCGCCTTGTCCATCTCTTTGTGTCGGGTTGTGGCTAGTCATAAAGACCTCTAGCAAATCTTTATAAGATAGGATACTTGAATTAAAACTCACCTGAATTACTTCTGCATGCCCAGTAGAACCGCTGCAGACAGAGTTATAATTTGGCTCGGGGTCATGCCCACCTGCATATCCAGAAACGACTTTTTCAACGCCATTCAGCTTCTGAATCACCGCTTCAACACACCAAAAGCAACCACCACCAAATGTCGCTAATTCTAAATTTGAACTCATTTTAATTGCCCTTTGGCTTCTTGCCATGCAGCTTCAAGTTGCTCTAAAGACGCATCAGATACTGATAAGTTACGCTCGGCTAATCCTGACTCTAACAATCTAAATCGCTTTTCGAACTTTTTATTGGACTTTCGTAAAGCTGTTTCTGCATCAAAATCCAAATGCCTAGAAAGATTAACCATGGCGAATAATAAGTCACCAATTTCTTCTTCAATATGTGCTTTATCCTGGCTGGCAATAGCTTCTTTAACTTCTAATAACTCTTCTTCAATCTTATCTATAACGCCTGCAATATCAGGCCAATCGAAGCCATGACGCCCCACCCGCTTTTGAATTTTTTGCGCTATGGAAAGTGAAGGGAAACCTTGGGGCAAGTTATCTAGTAAACTTTTATTAGTAGCACCTTTTTCTTGGCGCTCTAACTGCTTTTGTTGCTCCCAATTTCGTTTTAAATGTTCGTCAGAAACATATTCTTGCTCACCAAATACATGTGGATGACGTCGCTCTAATTTATCTGCCATCTTTCCTGCGATAGATTCAAAGTCAAAATGCCCCTCTTCTTGCCCCATTTGTGCATAAAAGATCACTTGAAATAATAAATCACCTAATTCGCCATGTAACTCTTCAAAGTCACCATTTTCGATAGCATCTGCAACTTCATAAGCTTCCTCTAAAGTATAAGGTACAATCGTTTCAAAAGTTTGCTTTCGATCCCATGGGCAACCTGTATTTGGATCGCGTAATGCGGACATAATATTTAATAGCCGCTGTGTATTTACTAAATGCTTATCAACCACGGCGACGACTTACCTCAAAAATATTAGGAAGCTGTTTTAATAAACTTAAAATACGCTGTAGATCTTCAGAAGCGGCTAATTCAACCTCTAAATTGATAGTCACTTGTTCTTTATTTTTATGAGTGTTCATGTCCGTAATGGCCGCATCTTCATTTGATAAAACAGTGGTTACATCTTTTAGCAAACCTCTTCTATCAAATGCGTGAATGGTTAAATCAACCGCGTAATTATTGGCAGAATCCCCTTCCCAATCCACGTCAATAACTCTTTCCGGCTTTTGCTCTAACGCCTTTTTTGCGTGAACACATTCTTTGCTATGAATAACAATTCCACGACCTTGCGTGATATAACCAATAATAGATTCACCTGGAACTGGCTTACAACACTTGGCAATATTGGTTAAGAGATCGCCAACACCTGACACTGAAATATCCGACATGGATTTTCGTTTGGTTTTCTTTTTCAATGCAGGAGTTATATCTTGACGCTGTTGTTCTTCGGGCTGGAACAATTCTCGTGCACGATTGATTACAAGGTTAATACCCAAATCACCTGTGCCTATTTTTGCTAACAACTCCATTTCAGCAGCTAAATGTAAACGTGAAGCTAATTCTGAGAAGTCAGCATCCTTAATACCAACTCTTGCCAGCTCTTTTTCTAATAAAACTCTACCCTCATTGGCATTATCTTCTTTATTAAGCTTATTGAACCACTGATTGATCTTTCCACGAGTACGACTGGCACTAATATAACCATGATAGGGGACTAGCCAATCACGGCTTGGCGCTTCATCCTTTTTAGTCATAATCTCAATAACATCGCCGCTTTTTACTTTATAAGTTAAAGGCACAATTCGCCCCTTAACTTTTGCGCCAATACAACGATGCCCCACAGATGTATGAACACGATAAGCAAAATCAATAGGAGTACACCCTGCTGGCAAATCCACGACCTTTCCACCAGGGGTAAAGGTAAAAACTCTATCCTCTGAAACTGATGTTTGGAATTCATCCATTAACTCATCAGGATTGGCATCTGCCAACTCAGATTGCCACTCTAAAAGTTGACGCATCCAAGCAATTTTTTCATCAACGCCTGCTTTGGCAATATTGGCACCTTCTTTATAAGCCCAATGGGCGGCAATCCCTTTTTCTGCTTCTTCATGCATCTTAAAGGTTCTGATCTGAACTTCTATCACTCGTCCTTCAGGACCTAGTACTGCCGTATGAATTGAGCTATAACCATTTTCTTTTGGTGTCGCCACATAATCATCAAACTCTTTGGGTATATGTTGCCACTCTCCATGCACAATCCCTAAAGTTGCATAACAGTCCTGGACTTTTTCGACCAAAATTCGAACCGCTCGAACATCATAAATCTCTTCAAAAGGCAGGTTCTTCCGTTGCATCTTCTTCCAGATGCTATAAATATGCTTAACGCGACCTGAAACTTCGCCTTGAATGTTTTCAGCTTCAATCTTATCCGTTAATAACTGAATAACATTTTTAATATACTTCTCACGTGCTACCCGCTTTTCTTTTAAGTTTTTCGCAATATTCTTATAGGTTTCTGGTTCTAAATATCGAAAAGCAAAATCTTCCAACTCCCACTTTAACTGACCAATACCCAAACGATTAGCCAATGGAGCAAAGATATCTTTAGTTTCGCGTGCAAAAGTAATTTGCAACTCACGACTAGAATTTTTGATATGGCGTAAAGAAATTACACGGTCAGCTAGCTTTAAAAGCACAACTCGTGCATCGTCAACCATCGCCAAGAGCATCTTACGTAAGCTTTCAATTTGCTGGCTGTCCTGCTCCGCACCCGTTTGCTGCTGAAGGTTACGAATAGCCTCCATCTGACCAGCGCCATTTACCAAATCAGCAATCGGCTTGCCGACTTTATCCTTAATGGTCTCTATCTTAATTGAATCAGCAATCACCGCCGGCAACAAAATTGCCGCAGTCAAAGTATCCGAATCCGCATTAAAATGAGTCAACACCTCAGCAAGTTCCAAACCCGCCGCTAAAGTATTCAACTTTAAATTTGGTGTCTTTGATACATTCTTCTCCGCAAGCCCTACCGCCAAAGCCATTTTTTTCATGGCCTTACTGGTCAACTCCAACTCATTTAAAGCAAGCCAAGCCTCAAACTCAAACTTATCCTGCTCTATCAACTCAAATATATCGTGATCTTTACGCTTCATTGCCTAATGACTTTAGTTCTAGAAAATCTATCCGAAAGGATGTTTTAACAAATTATTAGCTAGTTGGATATATAAAAATGTAATAAGATATGCAAACTTTAAAGTTTCGAACTTAGCCGTATGAATATCACATTATTAAAAAAATATTTCTTGCTAATCACCTTCGTACTTTTATTCTCATGTGCTGATAAAAAGCCCTATCCTGATACATGGTTAAACAATACTGATATCTCAAACACCTATATGGAATTGCATGAATTAGTAAAAGAAAACTATGGTTTGATTTATAACTTAGTAATCCAAGAAAAAAAGCACAGCGAAGAAGTTTATTTAAGTCAAGCTTATCAGAAAATATATGAAAATGATTTTCAAAACTTCATTACAGAGTCAAATTTCACCAGTAAAAAACCTTTTGTTGAATACCTATTATTTATACAAAGACCTTTGAACCAATACTCAAAAAATTTTGACCCTGAACCAAAAAAAACACTAGATGAAATAAACTCCAAGATAATGAAATTACTAGAGCTTGTAGATAAATAAAATCAATTAAATCTGTGGTAAGAAAAGTATAAAGTCTCGTGAGGAAAGTGAATGTTATTGAAGCTCATTTGCTATCAACCAAATGAGCTCGCCAAAAACTAAAATAACAACGTATTAACTGAATCAATCCTTCAAAAACAGGGCGATAGACTCTGTGTGGGTAGTCCCTGGAAACATATCCATAACTCCTGCTTTCACTAACTTATAGCCTTTATCCTTTAATTCACCAGCATCTCTAGCCAAGGTTGCAGGGTTACAAGATACATAAACGATTCGTTCTGGGTTAAAGCGGGTAATGTTTTGAACAACATCGAGTGCACCACTTCGCGGTGGATCGATTAGCACTTTATTGAAACCTTGTTGAGCCCACTCTTCTGCAGTGAAGTCGTCTTGTAAGTTTGTTGCATAGAACTCCACATTATCTAGACCATTATGTTTGGCATTCATTCCACCACGTTCTACCATGGCTTCAGAACCTTCTACGCCAATAACATTTTTTGCCACTGTAGCTAATGGGACCGTAAAATTCCCTAAACCGCAGAACAAATCCAAGATTCGGTCTTCGTCTTTAGGTTCTAACCAGTCAATGGCTTTTTTGACCATCTGCTGGTTAATACTGGCATTAACCTGAGTAAAGTCCATTGGATGGAATAATAACTCCACATCAAAAACATCTATTTTATAAGACATCCAATCACGATCATCCGGCCCATAGATCAGCTTAACAGTATCCGGCCCTTTGGCTTGCGAATAGATATATAAGCCATGCTCTTTACCAAAGTCAGTCCATAAGCCTATATCTTTTTCTGTTAGTTCGACTAAATGACGTACCACCAAAGCCACTTGGTCATCACCCATGGCGACTTCTAATTGCGCGGTTTTGTTATTAGTATCAAGTTCTGAAATCATGTCACGTAACGGACGAATCAATTGCCCTACTCTTTGATCAAGAACAGCACAAGATTCTATTTGCGCTAAGAAATTACTTTTCTTTTCACGGAAGCCCACAAGTGCACCACCTTTCTTCGGTACAAATTTCACACCTAAGCGGGCTTTGCGACGGTATCCTAAAACATCAGCTTGCATTGGCTCTACTAGTTCATAATCTTCAGCAGCACCAAAATGTTTTAATTGCTCAACTAAGACCGCTTGTTTATGGGCAATTTGCGCTGAATTAGCCATATGTTGCAAACTACAACCGCCACAAATATCCGCGTGGGCACAAGGTGGGATTACCCTGTCTTCAGATGACTTATGAATTTCCACCGCTAGACCTTCGTCAAACTTGCCGCGCTTTTCCGTATAAATAAAATCAACTTCTTCGCCCATTAGGGCATTATCGACAAAAGTTGTTTTACCTTCGATTGAACAAATACCACGCCCTTCATGGGAAAATGCATGAATAGATGCGGTTACTGGATCTTTGGGTAAAGGTTTTCTGCGGCGACGTCTAGCCATAATATTTCTCTAATCAGTGTTTTTTTTACAATAGATATTGCTATGGATAACTATTTCCAAGCTTCAAGAAACTCATTGAAGTGTTCTTTGCCTTCATGATTTAGGGCCTCCTGACGCAAATAATCCCTTAATTTCTGCGCTTCGAGCTCATAGTCATCCATACTCAAATTGCCGCGCATTATCTCAAAACGCAAGTAAACAAGATAGGTATTTAAGACATCTGTTTCGCAATAATCACGAATGGCTTTCAAACTGCCTTCATTATAGGTTTCCCAAACTTTGGCACCGCTCATACCCATTTTCCCAGGGTAACCGAGCATAGAAGCTAATTTATCCAAAGGAGCATTGGCTCGACCATTATAAAGTGCCAACAAATCCATTAGGTCCGTATGGCGCGATTGATAACGATTCAAGTAGTTATTCCATTTAAACTGGCTATCAATTTCACCCTGATCCCAATATTTTTGAGCTACTACATTGTGTTTCATGGCACGGTAATGTAGCACTGGCAAATCAAAACCTGAGCCGTTCCATGATACTAAAGTTGGGGTAAAACGCTCTATGCCATCAAAGAAACGTTGAATAATCTCTTTCTCATCAGCGTTTTCATCACCAAGCGTCCAAACCTTTACCTTATCGCCATAACGAAATACTGCTGAAATGGCTACAATCTTATGTAAATATAGAGGTTGAAAAGTCGTACCCGATTGTTGGTAACGCATATGCTCCATGGCAGATACCACATCGGCATCTGACAAGCCATCAAATTCATTCAAGCTTCTTCCAGCCTCAAAATCAGGAATCGTTTCAATATCAAATACAAAAATGTTCATAAGGTGCGCCTATTTCAATCACTTGCGTCTATTTGCATAGCAAGGTAGATTAGGGTGGTTATTAATAATAAATGGAATTCTACACGAGTTTAAGCCTTTTGATTAGTATCAATATTTTTCAATTTGGGGAAAAAACAACCTCTTCTATGACAGTATTTATTTCCAAAGTAATGCTTTTGTTACTCATAAATAACTGTCTGACTTTTCAGGTAATCGCTGAACAAGATGTTGCACCTGAAAATACCAAGAAAAAAGTATTGTGGGTTAGCAATAAAAAAGATAAAGATAAAGATAAAGATCTAACTTTCCGCGGATTTAAATATGCGGCTAAAGGTAAATATGTTCTTCAATATATTTCTATTGATTCGAATGTGATTAACCAATTAGATACAAGAGAAAGCTCTTTTGACTTTATAATTGCATCTGGCGATAACGCTTGGGAACTTATAGCAAAATTAAATCACAACGTAGCCTTAATTGGCATTGGTTTAAATCAATCAAACATCCAAAAATACTCAACAATTAGGCGAAGTAATCATTACTTAATCGCTAAAGAGCAAGCCCCGCAACGCATATTTGCCATGATGTCTGTTTTAGATTTAAATCATTCGCAAGCTGCGGCCTTATTTAACAAAAATCAAATACAAGAAAAATTTGAGTTCTATAAACAGTCCAAAGTTAGAGGCTTACCATTTAAAGCCATTAATATTCAAAAGAATCAAAACATATTAAAAATAATTGCAAGCGTACAAGACTGCTGCAGAATTCTATATTTAAAAGATAGTGACTTCTTATCAAGTCCTGAAAAAATAAAATCTATTTTAATTGAGAGCTATCGACGCCGAATCATTGTCATCGGTAATCATCAGGACATGCTCAAACTTGGTGCTATGTATGTTATTTACACCCCAGATCATGAGCTAGGTATTCAAGCCGCTTCTACAATTCAATCTTTAATTGAAAACAAAGACATAACGCCAGTGCAAAGACCAAAAGAATTTGTAATAGATTCGAACGTTACTCTTAGAAAGCTTATCGGTGGAAGCCTAATTAACCAACCAATCGGTGATTTACTCAATAAAACCAAGTTACTAGATAGTATCGTAGACAAGGATATAGAACTATGAAGAAGTGGGATTTAAGCTCAAGAATCATACTTATTTCTCTTGCACCTACCCTGTTAGTTGCTTTGCTATTACTGCTGTTTTTTAATACCAGCTTTTCAAGCAATATCGACAATTCCTTGCAAAAAAGAGCCGTTACTATAGCTTCAAACTTAGCAGTAACAAGTGAGTTTGATATTGTCAGTCAGAACTTTATAAACCTTGCTAATCATGGCGCTAAAGCTCAGGAAAACAATAGTGATTTAGAAGCGGTTGTTTTTTTTAATAATAATCATCGAATAATTTCTTCAACTGGCCCTATTGAAATTGTAGATAAAATTCCTACCTTTACTTTCGGTGAAGTAGACAATCCTTCTATTAGTGCCGTCGAAACCAAGAATACATCCTTTAAACAGTTTTTAGATGGCTATATTTACTTTCATTTGATCAGGCCCAGTTTTCAAGATTTAAACTCAGACTATTATGCAGCTACTAACTCACAACTACAAAGTGAAGATTTCATTGGTTACGTCGCTATATACGTGTCTATGGAGCAATCTAATAGCATAAAGAGAAATATTTTTATTGTAGCTACTATTATCTGCTTGCTAGGAATGATCTTAAGCGTTTTCTTGGCAAGCAGACTGGCGTCAGGTGTTGTAAAACCAATTCAATCAATGATAACAGCGGCAAAAAAAATCAAAGAGGGCTTTTTAAATACAAGGATTAAAACCTACTCAAAATCAGAGTTGTTATCGCTTGAGCAAGGCTTCAATTCAATGGCAGAAAAGTTAGAGCATAACCAAGAAGAGCTCAAGGCAGCTGTCAACCAAGCAACATCTGACTTACAAGATACTTTAGAAACGTTAGAAGTAAACAACCTTGAACTTGACCTGGCACGCAAACAGGCTCTAGAAGCAAGCCGCGTTAAGACAGAATTTCTTGCTAATATGGGCCATGAAATTAGAACTCCGATGAACGGCGTTATTGGTTTTACAGAGTTGCTTTTAAAAACCGAACTCAACAATAAACAAAAGGACTTTTTACTTGATATTAAACGTTCAGCTTCAAATCTTTTGTCTATCATCGATGACATCTTAGACTACTCAAAAATTGAAGCTGGCAAAATGTCTTTGGAACGGTATCCTTTTGATTTAAGAGAATGTGTTGATGATGTGTTTAGCATGCTTGGCCAAAATGCAAATAAAAAAGGGGTTGAATTAGTCTCGCTTGTTTATTCAGACATTCCGGATTCTCTACTCGGAGATCCCATTAGAATTAAGCAAATCATTACCAATTTAATTAGTAACTCTATCAAGTTTACAAATGCTGGCAGTATTGAATTACATGCTGAAATTGAATCAGAACTTGACAGCGAGCTTACCTTAAAAATTAAAGTAAAAGATACAGGGATAGGCTTAAGCATAGACCAGCAAAACTCTTTGTTTAAAGCATTTAACCAAGCCGATGCCAGTACTAAAAGAATTTTTGGCGGAACTGGCTTAGGGCTTGTTATATCCAAATCTTTAGTAGAAAAAATGGGCGGGGAAATATTTGTTGATAGTAATGAAGGCGAAGGAGCGACATTTTGGTTTACCTTAAAGTGTCTTCGTTCAGAATCCTCTAAAGAAACAAAGTTCAACTCGCAAATATTAGCTCATAATTCTGCATTAGTATTTGACCCCCACCCATCAACTAGACTTTCAATGGTGCAAATGTTAGAAAACTTGGGAATGCCTGTAAAAAGCTTTGATACTGTGGAAGACTTAACCACTGAACTTGAATTACATTATGAAAATAAGAAAAATTTAGATATCGTTATAGTTGGTGGTCAAACATTCAAACGGCGCCAAACTCAATTAGAATATATTTGCTCTATGGCATCGAACATAGACTGCCCTGTCATTACTTTCAGTACTTCTCCTGATGCAACTGCTCTTGATAAACTACAGGAATTAGGAGTTAACCGAACTCTCAGGAAACCAGTCACTCATAGAAATATGTATAATGTTTTACTGGAAACTCTGCGCGACAAAAATATTGACATCGATGGGAATAATGACTTCGATATTACTCAACTATCAGACTTATATGTTCTTGCTGTTGATGATAATGCGGCGAATCTTAGGTTGGTATCTATTTTATTGAGCGATCTAGGGCTTAATGTGGATGTTGCTGAAAATGGCATAGAGGCTATTTCGCTAAGTAAAGATAAAGTTTATGATCTTATCTTAATGGATATACAAATGCCTGAAATTGATGGTTTAGAAGCGACACGCACCATCAAGGCAAATAACACAAATTCCAGAACACCGATCGTTGCTTTAACAGCACACGCTATGGCAAATGAGAAAGAGCAATTACTAGAGGCTGGCATGGCGGATTATATGACGAAGCCAGTTTCAGAAAGTGATCTTGTAAGGATGCTATTTAAATGGACCCAAAATTCTGTTGTCAATACAGAGATTCTTGAAGAAAATAATAAAGGTTCTGAAGAAACTTTAGATTGGGATTTAAGTATAAAATTAGCGAACGGTAATACCAGCCTTGCGATAGATATGTTAAAAATGCTGGTCGATTCTAATTATGAAACTAGTAAAAATATCCATGCCGCTTATCAAGCTCAAGAGTTTGAAAACTTATTACACCAAGTTCATAAATTGCACGGGGCGAGTTGTTACCTTGGAACCCCGCGCTTAAAGCGCCTTAGCTCAAATTACGAAACCAAATTAAAAAAGCAACAGTTTAATTCTATAGAACAAATTCATAATGATTTGTTAACGGAATTAGAAAAGATTAATAATGAAGCAAAACCTTATATTGCTGAAGTGGTCTCTTAAAGTTATTCGTTCGTTACAATTGCTTTATTTTAATCGTCGTATCTATAACAGTAGCTAACTTGTCTAAGCCCTGTTGGGAAATCTTCCCTATTAACAAGTTATCATCAGTAACCCCTATGATTTCTGTTTTGATAATTTGTCGCTCAATGGAATAAGCAGCTTCTAAATCTAACTGAACTTTATGATAATTAGGAGTATAACCAAAATAACGCTTGTTTCCATTTTCTAGAGTTAGTGTTGAGCTTTCCCATAAAATATCTGCACTATCACCAACTTGACTTGTTAACTCACGGTGTTTGAGTTTGGCAGCTAACTCATGTAACTGACGGCTTCTTTGTTTTTTAGTTTCCTTTTCAATTTTATTTGATAAGCGAGAAGCTTTAGTTCCCTCACGATCAGAATAGCTAAAAATATGCATATGACCAAAAGGTTGTGTTTCTACAAAGTCTAGCGTTTGTTGAAACTCTTCTTCTGTTTCTCCTGGAAAACCCACAATAACATCGGTAGTCACATTAAAGTTAGCTACATATTTTCTAGCTTCATTTACCAATTCTGCAAAAGTTTCTGTTTTGCAACGACGAGACATCCTCTTTAACACTGAGTTCGCGCCACTTTGAATGGGTAAATGCATGTGTGGCATTAAACGAGGGTTTTTAAACAATTCAAAAAATCCATCCCCTAAGTCCCAAGGTTCTACCGATGCAAAACGAATTCTAGGAATGTTTGTTTTCTCTAAAATAGTTTCAACCAACTCATATAGACTTGAATCAATATCAGATCCATAACCGCCAACATGTACACCTGCCAAAACAATTTCTGGAATACCTTGCTCGTGAAGTTGGTTAATTTCTAAAATTAAATCATCTATTGAACGGCTTCGTTCTTCACCACGTGCAACCGTAACAATGCAATAGGTACAACGATAGCGACAGCCATCTTGAATCTTAATAAACGCTCGCTCACGATTACGGGTAAATAAAGAGCTCTCACCTGGCTCAGTTGCAAACTCTGGCATTACAGGAGCATCTAAGATCTCTTGCACCTTATCAACCAAAACCTCTTTATCGCTATTATCTACCACCAGATCCACACCCATTATTTTTTCTAACTCTTGTGGCTCTAGGGAAGCATAACACCCTGTCACCACCAAACGTGCGCTTGGATTATTACGATGATATTTACGGATAGTTTGACGAGATTTTCGCGCGGCTTCGGAAGTGACCGCACAAGTATTAAGCACCACCAAATCAGCCTGCTCTACTTGGTTTTCAAGTGCATAACCTTTAGCCTGAAAGGATTGGGCCCAGTTTTGCAACTCGGCTTCATTTAAACGGCAACCTAAAGAGCTTAGATGAACTTTCATTAGTTGTGAGTAAATCTGTGGAAGTATAAATTGGCGGGGATTATAGCCTTAAAATGACTAGTTTTCACTCAAAAACCATTCAGTCAGCCATAAAAAAAGCGCCTTTCGGCGCTTTATCTAAAATCAAAATTAATTTACTTTATGTAAATGCACATCCGTTTGCGGATACGGAATTGAGATATTATTGGCGTCTAAAGCTTTCTTGATGGCTTCTAAATTGTCAAAATAGATACCCCAATAATCTGCAACATCACCCCATACACGCAATGTAAAGTTAACCGAGCTATCGGCTAATTCTGCAACAGCAATGAATGGCTCAGGGTCTTTATGAATACGCTCATCCTTAGCCACTACGCCTAGAATTACAGACTTAGCTTGATCAATATCGTCGTCATAACCAATACCAATAGTAAAGTCTACTCGACGCTTTCCTTCCGCAGTAATGTTAATCAGCGAATTAGTAGAAATAGGCGAGTTTGGAATGATAATAGTCTGATTATCAGGCGTTTTAAGTACAGTGTTAAAAATTTGAATTTCTTCCACTTTACCCACGTGGCCTTGAGTTTCAATCACGTCACCTACTTTGTATGGACGGAAAATCAACAACATGACGCCGCCTGCAAAGTTTTGCAAAGTTCCAGATAATGCCATGCCAATAGCTAGACCTGCACCACCTAAAATAGCTACAAAAGATGTCATTTGAACGCCAAGCATTGTTACCACAGTAACAATTAACAGAACTTTCAAGATAATACCGGTTAAGCTAAGCAAGAATCGCTCAAGGGTTTCGTCATAGTCTTTTTTATCAAATAAGCGTTTTAATGCGCCAGTAATCATACGAATAATGATTAAGCCAATAATAAATACTACAATCGCCATCGCCAACTTAGGAGCGTATTGCTGACCAAGCTCTAAAGCTTTATCCGCTAAACCACTAAGTTCTTTTGTATCAACAGGTAAACTCATTTTAATCTCCAATAAAAAATAACCTTGAAATTGTAAGTTTTTGAAATATAAGACGCAATTAATTCAATCTCACTTTTTACACTATTTTAAAATACTGCTCATAAAACACTCATATTACATGCTATTATGACAACAAACCCCATTATGGTATTTATAATGCGCTATATTCTTTTATTGTCCGTTTTACTAATTTCAGCTTGTAGCTCGATTGCTCCTAATCAAATTGATTCAAAACTAGCATCTTGGCAAGGCAGTAATATCTCTACTTTAATTCAAGTATGGGGCTTACCCACTAATGAACGCGAAATCAATGGCGTAAAATATGCCGAATGGAATTCTAAAGAAATAAAGAGTCGCCCTGCCCTTAATATTGGCCTTGGCGGTTTCGGTGGTCGAATATTTGGTAGCATTGGCACCACCATTTTTGGTGGCCAGAAAGAAACTAATTGTCTAGTCCAAGTTGCTTATAACGAAACTGGTTCTGTAGTTAGCTCAAATTGGAAAGGGGATACAGATACTTGTTTTGCTGCCATCCCTGAAAAATCAGAACAATAAATTCACTTTAAACTTGCAATCTTTCAATATACTGAATTAAAAGCTGTAACTCTTCTTGCTCAAAGTAATCATTAATATCTAACTGGTAAACGATTTTCACTCTTTGAGCTTTGTTTTGCCAATCCATTGGTTCAACCCGAAATGCTATTGCTGAAACGGTTTGTCCATTATCCGGGTGTCTCAATGTCAACTTCAAATGATTACCACCGACAATCCTTTGGTTAAGGACATCAAACTCACCACTAAAAGATGGCTCAGGAAAAGCTTGTCCAAAAGGACCAATGCTATCAATTGCATGGACTGAGCTAATTTGGAAATCATTAGCCGCTAGCTCACCATCGGTTTCAATGACATTTTCTATAGATTGACCATTAAGTATAATTTTTACTGCTTCATCAAAGACCTGGCAAAATTTTGAATAGTGTTTCTTCTCTAAGCTAAGCCCCGCAGCCATTGCATGGCCACCATATTTGTGGATCAACTGTGGGTACTTTGCATCAACGATAGCCAATGCATCTCGTATATGGACCTGTTGAACAGATCGCGCAGAACCTTTTAGCATTTCATTAGTATCATTGGCGAAAACAATACAGGGCTTGTTAATTTTATCTTTTACTCGAGAAGCTAGTAGCCCAACAACACCCTGATGCCAATGCTCTTGATATAAACACAAAGATTGTTCATCACTCAGCACCAAGTCTTGTTGCTCTAATAAGCTCATCGCATCTTGTTGCATATCTTGCTCAACTTCTTGCCGATCACTATTCAAGCTATGTAGTATCTGGGCGAAGTCATAAGCAGATTTTTTGTCATCAGCCAACAAACACTCAATGCCAATACTCATATCGTCAAGTCGACCTGCCGCATTTAGTCTTGGACCAATAGCAAAGCCTAAATCAGAACTTTTTACTTTATTGACTTTGCGTTTAGCCAAAGTTAATAACTCTAATATACCTGGACGAGCTTTACCCGCTTTAATCAAGCGCAATCCCTGTTTCACTAAAATTCGATTGTTGTAATCCAATGGAACTAAATCAGCTACTGTTCCAAGCGCCACTAAGTCTAAATAATGGGCTAAGTTTGGCTCATCTATCCCTTTATCACTAAACCAGTTCTGTTCGCGTAAAAAAGAACGTAGAGCCAATAGCACATAAAATAAAACACCAACTCCCGCTAAGTTCTTACTCGGAAAGTTATCATCTGGCTGATTTGGGTTTACAATGGCATCCGCCATAGGTAGTTCATCACCTGCTAAATGGTGATCGGTTACTAATACTTTTATCCCTAACTCTTTTGCTCGCTTCACGCCAGCAATACTGGAAATACCATTATCAACCGTAATAATTAAATCTGGCAATTGTTCCTTAGCTAACTCGACCAACTCGGGTGATAAACCGTACCCATAATCGAAGCGGTTCGGTACTAAATATTGAATATTTTTTGCGCCAAACTTCTCCATAACCAATTTACAAAGCGCAGCACTTGTTGCTCCATCGGCATCAAAATCACCAACAATCAATATTTTTTGTTGCTGATTAAGTGCTTCGAAAAGTAATTTAACCGCTTTGTTGATATCTGTTAATTGATGGAAAGGCAGTAAACTTGCTAAGTCATAATTGATATTAGCTTCTGGATTAAGGCCACGGTTCGCAAGAATCCGTTGGGTTAACTTAAGCGTTTTATTAGCATGTTCATTAGACGCTTTGCGAATACAAATTTCTTTTTTCATAAAGTTAGGAACTAAAGATTGCTTTTGTTTCAAATACACTCGTTGGAAACGAGTTACCATTAGATTGGAGTAATCGTTTTACAGCAAAATCAAATAGTAGCCCATTATATTCGCGAATAATATTCAAGTCTTGCATCCATTTATCATCTAATAATTTATTTCTAATTAAGCGCTTCAAAGAAATCAAAGGCATCACTGCAGGCAAAGGATAATCACTTCCATTAACCAATCTTGAATGCCAGTGGGAGCTTTCTAAAAGTTGTTTGATCTTACGCGGAGCTCGGTTAATTTGTAAAATTGCAGAGGTTTCGCCATACAAGTTTTCCTTATATTCATCCATCATCCGACTAAACAAATCAAAACTATCGGTCATTGGTAAATTAGGCTTGTCTAAATCTTGATTCTCGCCAAGACTCGCACAATGAGCGACTATAACTTTAACGCCATTATCTAAAGCTCTACGCAATCGCAAAGGGTTACCCAGCTCCTGTGTATCCGAGCCTTGTACAGCTTTTTCTGTTCCAGCATGGCATATAAGTGGTAATTTAAGTTGCGCTAACCTTTGGTAAAACTTATCGCATTTTGCAGAAGCTGGGTCCATATTCTGCGCTGGTGGCAACCATTTAACTGCAACAGCACCCTGCGCTTTAGCCTTATCAAGTGCATCCAAAGCATCAAGTCGATAAGGATGAATTGACGCAACCCATTCAAATTGTTGTGAGAACTTTTTTGCTAATAATGCAGGGTATTCATTGGGTACAAAAAAAGTGCTCAACTCTTTTATGGGTTGACCATTAGAGTCATGATGGTAATCAAATGCTAACAGCATTGTTTTAAAGCCTTCAGGCATATCTTTGAGTAGCACATTAAGCCGGTCAACAAAGCCATTATCCGCTTGGCTTATATCGCTTATACAAGAAGCATTAAGGTAAAATTGGAACTGCGCATATTGCAAAGGGTGAGCCAATGATTGCATATCAGGATTTATCCAAATCCCAGAATCAGCATCCCCCATACCTACTGTGTGCACATGACAGTCCCATACATTACTAGGTGTAATATCTTGCCAAATTTTTTGCCACAGTTCGGTATCTTTTATCATACTAGGTAGCTTTGCCGAGCAAGGATTTTTTAGATAGCCATCCCAATATTTTGAAGCTTGCCAATAGCCTACAGCCCCCAGTGCAGAAGTCACTGCCAATCCTTTTAATAGTCTTCTTCTTTTCATTTCGTTATAAATTGATATGATTATTAATAAGTTCTCACATGCGATAATAAAATACCAGTGGAAATCTCACTAGATCAATCAATCAGTAAAATCAAAGTACAATCGTATCAGGCTGGAAGTATCACTATAAATGGAGTGTCTTTTACTAACTCCATAGCCATAACTAATGAACTAATTCACCCGCCAATAAACTTAGAAAACGTTAACGAGTTAGAATTAAAGCTTTTAAAATCACTAGAGTTCACAAGCTTTGAAGTGATATTGATTGGTACTGGTGAAAAATTACAATTTCCAAGCTGGGATTTAATAGAAGAAGCACAATGCTTGGGAAGTCCTTTGGAGATCATGTCAACTGGAGCTGCTTGCAGAACCTTCACCGTGTTAGCCGATGAAGGTCGCAAGGTTTTAGCCATTTTATTTCCCTAATAAAATAAGCTTCAAGGATTATTACTCAGATTTCATGCTATCTAAATTTTGAATCAGCACCTCTGCTGGCTGATAGCCACCAATTAGATTACCATCTTCAAGAATAATACTTGGAGTACCACCTAAACCAAATTTACGCACTAGTTTCATATGTTCAGCTAATGGATTATTACAAGTTGCTTTACTGAACTTTTGGTTCAATTTTGCATCAGTCATCGCGGTCTGGCGATCGGCAGAACACCAAATACCTTCAAGTTTTTTTGCAGAAGAAGAAGCTAAACCTGCACGCGGGAACGCTAGATAGCGAATAGTAATACCACGATCTAAATAATCTTGGCGTTCACGATGCAATTTACGGCAGTAACCACAGTCAATATCAGTAAAAACTGTAATTACGTGTTTTTCATCAGGTGCTTTATAAACCACCATATCTTTTTCTTTCAAAGAAGCTACATCAGCTTTTCTCATTGGAGCTTTAAGGCTATTCCATTTCGCTTTTTGCGTATTATTCAAATTGACACGGTTTTCAAGATCTATCGCAGTTCCTTGAATAAAAAAGCGCCCATCTTTGGATAAATATACTAACTCTCCATCCGCTTCGATTGCATAAAAACCGGGGATATCGCTATCGTTCATCAAGTTGATGTTAAGACTTGGAAAGCGCTCTTTCATTAACGTTTTTAAATCCTCTTGATTTAGCTCAGCCTCCTTTGCTTCTATTGTAAAAGTAGTCACAAAAAAGCTAAGTAACGAAATTAATAAGAGATTAGTAAGTTTTTTCATAATGTATAACCAAATTAAACTAAAGTTCCATAATATTAAGCAGATATAGAAATGTGCCTATCCATAATATGATGACATTCTACGACTTTTATAGTGAAAAAAGCATCAATTTACATAGATTTACATGCAATGACAATAGGTTTAATAACTGAGAATAAAGCCCTCTTAGCCTCTAGGATGGTGTTCTGAGTGAATTTGTTTTAAACGTTCTTTGGCTACATGAGTATAAATCTGGGTAGTCGATAAATCACTGTGCCCCAATAGCATCTGTAGAGTTCTAAGATCAGCACCATGATTAAGCAAATGAGTGGCAAAGGCATGCCGTAAAGTATGCGGTGAAATCGGCTTATTTAAACCAGCCTGTTTACTGTATAGCTTTATCCGATGCCAGAAAGTTTGTCGAGTCATCTGCTTTCCTCGGCCACTTAAAAATACAACATCTGTAATTTTACCTTTGGCCAGATCTGCTCGTCCATATTGTATATAGGATTGCATAGCTTCTAATGCGATTTCACCTATTGGTACAAGACGCTCTTTATTACCTTTACCCATAACCCGAATTACACCTTGCTGAAATCCAATTTGATTAAGCTCAATCGAAACGAGCTCAGAAATTCTCAATCCGCTGGAATATAGCAATTCAAGCATTGCTTTGTCTCTAAGACCCAAAGCAGTCTCTAAATCTGGTTGGAGAAGAAGCTTTTCAACATCATCTTCACTCAATGACTTTGGTATTGGTGCTTGTATTTTTGGGCTATCAATATGCAAAGTTGGGTCTTCATCAATGATATGGTTCTGTAATAAATAACGATAGAACTTACGTGCAGAAGATAAAAACCTAGCGGTCGAACGACTGTTGAATGCTTTCTGATAACGGTGAGCTAAATAATTTTGAATAACCATTCTGTCAGCTTTAATCAACTGAATCTTTTGAGGTCCAAGCCATTGCGAAAACTTTTTTAAATCACTGCGATAACTAGATAAAGTCGCGTCAGAAAGCCCTTGCTCCATCCAGATTTGATCGCAAAATTGCTCTATGAATTGCTTATCACTTTCAGTCAAAATCCTTTCTCTTTAATGATTTATATTCATAACAACAATACAAGGGAGCTACCAACTCCCTTGTTATTGAAATTAACTTCACTATTTAATCGGAAAATAGACGTGAGTTATCAATTCGCTTTCAGGAGTCACACTAGGGTCTGAGACATATTGCTCCCACGGATTACCATTCATTTCCAGTTGATTATTAACAATATAAGATTGGGCTTTTTCATAGGAGTTTGCCATGTCCATATAAGCACCTGTATGAACCACTTTTACAGCTCTGCCTGAGTAAGAAAGTTTAAACTGAATAGCGTTATCCGTTTTTACTTCAACTGGGATATCGACTGGCAGGGCTGCTTCAAAAGCCCAAAAACCTTCCTCAGGACTACCACCAGTGGTTATTGCCAACGGAGCTCCAGCAAAATTGATTTCTTTTTCAGCCATAAAAGCGATCATAGCACCATAAGATTCAGCCAATGCTTTTGAAATTAAATCTCCATCAAAATCAGCTTTATTAGCCATATAAATCAAGTGTTGGCTATCTACATCCACAATTTGAGGATGCCCCGCAGTAGTTGGCTTTTCTTTATGAACCACCGCGGGTTCTGGTAGTGCTTCGACTTTATTCTTTAAGTTTGACAGTCCTTTTTCATACATGTCGCCTAGAAATGAATCCAACATCAACCCCATATATTTGTCTAATGGACCATTAAGCGCTGTATTAAAGCTCCAAGTCATCTTAGTACCATCTTCCACTGGTTCAAGCTTATAGCTAACCGCTGAGGGTGGCTGGCCATCAAAAATTAATTTCAGTTTAATCTCACTATTAGGGTTTGACTCAATAATTTCTTGAGACCCCTTGCCAGTGTTTTCTCCGTCCCAAGTAAATTTAGAGGTGACTCCGACATCTGCGCCACTAAACTCGTATTTACCATCTGGATCCATCTCAAACCACGGAGACCAATCATTGAAGTTTTTCATACTATTTAAGTAATTAAACACTTTATCTGTTTTAGCGTTGATCACCGTAGAGCGTTCAACCGTTGCCTCTTTAGGCAGGAAGAAACTTCCTATAAACAGCAGCAAAATAATCACTGCCAATATCATCATAATTTTTCTTAACATCGCCATAGATAAGTCCCCAATAGAATCATTTGCAAGGTTATAAACTACCATGAATCATCATTTTTGTTAATTCAATACCTAAATCTCAGGCATAAAAAAAGCAGCTCAAGAGCTGCTTTTATCAATTGGATAGTAAATAACAATTACTTGTTTTTACCTTTAAGATCCAACTTCTCTTTAATACGTGCAGATTTACCTGAACGCTCACGCAAGTAGTAGATCTTCGCTTGACGAACATCACCACGGCGCTTAACAGTAATACTGTCAACCAATGGGCTGTATGTTTGGAATGTACGCTCAACACCTACACCCGAAGAAATTTTACGTACTGTGAATGCAGAGTTAAGACCACGGTTACGCTTAGCAATTACAACGCCTTCATATGCCTGTAAACGCTCACGGTCACCTTCTTTTACTTTAACCTGTACTACAACAGTGTCACCAGCACCGAAAGTCGGTACTTCTTTAGTCATTTGTTCAGCTTCTAACTGATCGATAATGTTCATGGCTGTGCTCCTCACTTGAGCTCTACTTTTCAATAGAATAAAAACTAATAATGTTTGATAAATATGAAACTAAGCTTCGTACTCATCGATAAATTCTTGCAACAAAGTTTGCTGTTCATCGTTTAACTCAACGCCTTCCAACAAGTCTTTGCGTCTTACCCAAGTTCTTCCCAGAGATTGCTTCAGCCTCCAGCGACGAATTTTCTCGTGGTCACCAGTTAGCAATATGTTTGGAACCTGTTTGCCCTCAAAAAATTCAGGGCGCGTATAGTGCGGATGGTCTAATAAAGCTATCTCATCACCACTAAACGAATCCTCAACCGCCGACTGCTCATGCCCGAGAACCTCAGGCAATACGCGAACAACCGCGTCGATTACGGCCATAGCCGCAACTTCCCCTCCACTAAGAACAAAATCTCCAAGTGAGATTTCTTGGTCGATTTCCAACTCAATCACTCGCTCGTCAATCCCTTCATAGCGCCCTGCTACTAATAGCAGATTAGGCTTTTCAGCCAATTCTTGAACCAATTTTTGGTCTAGCTTCTTACCTTGCGGTGAAAGATAGACTTTATGTACTGGTTCTCCATCTATTGCCAACTTAGAATCGGCAAATCGAATCGCTTGGGTTAATGGCTCGGTCATCATCAACATACCTGGCCCGCCCCCATAAGGTCGATCATCTACCGTGCGATGTTTATCACTGGTAAAGTCTCTTGGGTTAGTCACCTCAAAGCCAACTTTACCTTTTTGAATGGCTCTGCCTACTACGCCTTGTTCAGTCACCACATCAAACATCTGTGGAAACAAGCTAATCACATGAATATTCACTGATTAACCATTTAAATGTAGTCGGCTTGCCAATCAACCGTGATTAATTTCGCGGTTAAATCCACCTTAATAACACTGTAATCCAGAACAAATGGGATCAATAACTCTTCCCCGTTAGTCTCAACAACCAACACATCATTTGCCCCAGTTTCCATCAGTTTCTTAACGTTGCCAAAGTTTTCACCTTGCAAGTTAACCACCGATAGCCCCACCAGATCGCGCCAATAATAATCGTCGCCCTCTAATTGAGGAAGCTGTGATTGATCTATTGCTAGTTCATTACCATGGTAACTTTCAGCTAAATTACGATCATCACAACCTTTAATGTGGGCCACTACGGTTTTACCCTGCTCACGCCCATTAGTGATTTCCAGTGGCAGCCATTGGCCTTTCACTTTCATATACCAAGGGTTATAGGAAAGAATATTTTCCTTTGGATCAGTGTAAGAATAAATCTTAATCCAACCCTTAATGCCATAAGCGCCGTTAACTTTGCCAACCACTAATGGTTTGAAATCTTCCGACAATGACATCTTCGACCTCTTAACTAATTAAGAAGCTAATTATGCAGCTGCGTTATCTTTCAACAACTTAGCAACACGAGCGCTTGGTTGTGCGCCTTGACCAACCCAATGCTCAACACGATCAGCATTAACGCGTAAACGCTCTTCTTGACCGCGAGCTACAGGGTTAAAGAAACCCACACGCTCAATAAAACGGCCATCACGCTTCATACGTTGATCAGCAACTACTAAGTGGTAAAAAGGGCGTTTTTTAGAACCGCCACGAGCTAAACGAATGACTACCATCGTTTAAATCCTCTGTTTTAAGTACAAAAAGGCCTCGAAAACGCCATATTACGAGGTTTTCAAAGGCTTACAAATTTTTAAGAGCGCGAATTTTACATGAAAACCCATGCTTTGGGAAATGGTTTATAACAAATTCTTCGCTTACGGGGTTAAAAATATATAACCTTTAATTCTTGCTACGGAACACATTTTACGTCGCTGAATTTTGCTAGTTTATGAGCCTTATATATTATTTATTTCAAGGACTTAGAAATGAGCATTAAACAAATTTTCTTTCTGGCTTTACTCACACTCCTTCAATCATGCGTTTTACCTACTAAAATACCTGGGAATGACGAAAGTTCTTTTGTTTGTAATAAAATTAAACCTTTAATTATAAATGTCAGAACAGATACTAAAAAAAAGAGCTCTTGTCTAAATCATGAAAAGGCTTCTGCTTGTATAGCAAATAGAATCCAAGACTATTATTCTAAAAACAATTCAAGTTGCTTAAAAGCAGTCGATATTTATATGCCAGGCACCAGTGCTGAAGATGGTAATTACAACCAATTCAACTCAATGTTTAACCGTCGTAATAATCGAGCCCATATCAGTATCAAATATGAAAATTCAACTCTTCACGATCGAAGTTTCTACGATAAAAGTGTCATAAACGGAACTAAAGCATTAAAAGCTGTATTGAACGCTATCAAAGAGAAAATGCCAAAAACGCAAAAAGTTAGAGTTTTCGGTCATAGTAAAGGTGCTCATATTGTTTCTCATGTATCGACTCGATACCAAAACGATGATTTATTTAAATTCTGGGCTTTTGCGCAACCAGGGCGAACCAAGGTTCCCATTACAAAAAACAAAGGCAGTTTTACAGGACCATTGGGCCAATACGGCTACATTCAGAAGCATAATAATAACTTGGTCTCGATAAGTTGGTTGAATGACGAAGTAAAGCTCTACACTGGCGATAAATATAATGGAGCTATGGTTCCACAAGCTTGGGAATATCCTGGCTACATCAATGACAAAAGCACACGGAAAGGTAATGTATTGGACAATCGAATTGATCACCATGATACCTATGGCGGTGATAGCGAAAAAGTTGGTAAAAATCGCTTAAATAAGGATGCACCATATTTAGCAACCGGTGATGACTCAGCCTATGGCAAGAGCGTAAAAAAGAGGTATAAGCCTTATTTTTGGCGCGATCGCAAATGCCGTGACTTGGCATGGCAAGCAATGGAGGCCAGCGAGTTTACTCACTATATTGGCACATCAGGCCCAAGAGGTTCAAACTGTCAGCCAAGAGCAGCACAAGCAGTGACTGTAAAAATTCGTTATTTGATGCAGCGAAATAATTTAAAGAACGAAATCGATTTTAGGCTGGTATTTGATAGCTACAACGAAGATGGGCATGGACAAAAGATTGCTCAAGTCAATATTCCTCGCGCCAAAAAATCTCAAAAGGAATGGCAAGAACTTACAGTAGATTTGCAACTACCCGACACGTTCAATTTGCGTATTCAGCCCATAGCACCAAAAGGTAACAATGGCTCCAATAACACTATTCATATCGCTTGGATAAAAGTTTCAAATATAAAAGATGAAACCTTTAAAAAGCGCAAAAGCCAATTTATTGTTGGTCCCAACAACGGAGCTTTTGAAGGTCAAGACCATCAGAAAAATTTAGCAGGAGCGAATAAGTCTGGTTGGAAAAAGCATGCGAGCGACAACTCAAATTGGAAACTCTATAAATCTAGAGAAAGTGCAAAGTTACCGGGTTCAAAAAAGAAGAAAACCCATGAAACTTTAAAATTCGTTGGCGATGGAGATGATGGACAAGAAGGTTTTTATAAACCTGTCTCCCTACTAGATTAAGGTTACCTCCATCGAACAAATAACAACATATGATAGTCCAAGTAAAACAAAAGTTGCTTCTAACAAAAGTATGACAAGCTTATTTGTAACTATTAACGGCTTGGACTCCTCATTATATTAAATAACTAATTTTGGACATGTCGACATGCTAAAAAAAATCTTTTTCCCTATGCTTTTGTTATCTTTTTGCATGGATATCTACTCAGATGATAATGTTCTTGTAAAACGAATACCAACAAAGGAAGATGCAGCTTATGCAATGTCTCTATACAAGTCTAAAAAATATAAGCAGGCAAAAAAAATATACACATCTCTTGCAAAAATTGGAGATAATCATGCTCAGTATATGTTATCAATTTTATCTTTTCACGGATTAGGGGAAGCTAAAAATCCTATAAAAGCTTATGGATGGGCAAAATTATCGCAAAATAGTCAAATAAGTGCTTTACAGAAAAACTTCAAGAAAATTAAACACTCTTTATCTCAGGAAGAAATTAAATATGGAGAGAAACTTTATAAAGAGCTTGAATCAAAATTTAGTGATTTGGTGATAGCTAATAGATATAGTCAGTTATTTGAAGACAAAACACTTGAGTGTACTGGTTCACGCATAAAAGGAAACTGCGGGAATATTCAAATCAACTGTGGCGGCGTTAGAAGCCATGAAGGTATCATAATCCCTTTAACGAAGAAAAATGAAGTTAAATGTATTAAACAAAAATTTGATATGAATATAGTTAAAATAGAGCACAGTAAAGATAGTCAAAAAATAGTAGCTGACTATATTGAAAAAAAATACACTCCTCTTGTAACTGTTGAAAAAGAACAATGATTTTGCACTGCAAATCACTTCTTTTACTATATACCTAACAAATAAATTAGGTGAAATTATTTTTTTAAGGGCATAACCATGAACAAAAACATATTTTTTATAATACTATTTTTACTCTCAACCCAAGCATTACTCGCAGGAAAAGAAGAACCTTACATTCCATCTAAAAAGGATCCTGCAACAGCGATGAAGCATTACCAAAACAGTCAATTTGACAAAGCTTTGGACTTATATAAGAAACTAGCCAAGTCAGGTGATAAGCATGCGCAGTATATGCTTTCAATAATTTATTACCATGGCTATGGAGTAGACAAAGATATTATAGAATCCTTTGCATGGTCAAAACTATCTACAGAGACTCAAGTTAATGCTTTTGAAAACAATTACAAGTTCATAAGTCAAAATATTGCGGACAACTTGAAAACTACTGCCCTGTCTAGATACGAAGAAATATACCGCAATTACAACGACTTAGCTGTAGCAAGAAGATACCGATTAATATTCAATAAAGAGTTGCCTATGTGCACAGGCTCTAGAATACGTGGTAACTGCGGAAATGTTAAAGCTTCTTGCAACGGGATTGGGAATCTTTCTTTAAATGCTCAAAGTGAAGAAAGATGTAAAGAATATGCAAAGAAGTTAGACCCTTTCTACATTGCTAGAATTAAAGAAAGTTCAGAGCAAGTTCGAGAATATATCCTAGAAAAGTCCAACCCTACGGTAACTATCAGTGAAACGGAAAAAGAAGCAAATCCATAATTAACATTGAAGTAATTAATTAATAACAGTAATATTCTCCCCGATAATTACATTCTAAGAATTTTAAAATTAGGGGAGAATAATGAGAAACTATATTTTTATATTCGTTTTGATGTCTACTTTTCTGACTGGTTGCAAAACACTCGCGCCAATACCTGAAAATTTAACTTTAAACAAGAACTATATCAGCACAAAAACAACATACCCAGTTATTGTTAACGGAGTCAGTTCTTTCGATGGTATGCCATCACCTTATTATGACTCAGGGTTGGCATCATCAATGTCTGCTCAATATTCCGTATCTCACGGTCTTTACGGTGGTCTCGTTGCCGGCTTAGCGGCGGGATTAATTGCTGGAGCTGAGCAAGAGAATTATTTTAAAAAGATGGATTACTTTCTAAGGCCTGTTATAAATTCTTATGAAAATAGAGATTTAACTAAAGAAGTGGCTGATACTATCCTACCCGTACTTAATAATCAGTCATGGGTAAGCACCCAATTAGCAAGTCCAGAGCAAAAAGTTGATGGTTTTTTAGAGCAACCTCATATAGTTATTACATCAAGAAGATATTTTACTGATGAATTTAGAGGCTTGTTTCTGTTAGCTACAGTGGAAATCTTTAATCCAAATTCTCAAATGGATCCATCTACTAAAGACTTCCGGTTGAAACCTATTTTCAAAAAAACTGTAAAATATCAAACACCGTTACTTGAAGAACCCATTAAAACTCAAGAGTCTATAGATTCGGAAGTAGTAAAAATTAAAAAGGAATTCGAAAACTTAACTGCGAAACAAAAAAGAAATAACTACTATCGAACTTTAAAAAATGAGAAGCTTAGTAAAGCTCGTCGCTCTAAATTTACTCAAGATGAAAGAAGCGATTTTTTAAGAGAGCAATGGCTTGCCAATGATAAACAGCTATTGGACGATGCTATCTTAAAAGTTCGTCAGGATATAGAAACAGCAGTAAAACAAGGTTTATCGGAGACTAACTTGTAAAAACTCGATATTTAAGTGTAGAGAATCAAAGTCTCTACACCTTACATACCACTCACTAGTTGTTACAAATTTTTCGCATAGATAATAACCTTTATATGCTAATTTAGTTGTTGTAAATAAAGCAATTAACTACGAAAAGGATAACTTATGAATTACGTTTATATCGGTATGGCAGGCCATGTAACCTGTATTGATAAATCCACTGGCAATGAAGTTTGGCGCACCAAAATCAAAAAAGGCAGTTCATTAACCAACCTTATTCGAGAAGGCAATCAAATCATCGCCTACTCCGGTGGCCATTTATTCGCCCTAAACGCACTCACTGGCGACATCCAATGGGAAAATGAACTTAAAGGTCTAGGTTACAGCTACTGCATTATCGCAGGCTCAGATCAAACCTCAGGCGCATCTGCAAGCGCCGCCTCAGCTCAACAGGCAGCGGCTGCGGGTGGTGTTGTAGCAGCTACATCAGCCTCAACTTAATTTCGCTTTATAATCTAAAAGAGCAAATACTTGAAGGAAGATCATAATGAAAAGATGTTGGGCTAGTACTCTTGGCAGGTGTGACACCATGTCAGGAGAGCACGTGATTAGCAGTGCCATTTTTAAAGCTGGTTGCTCCTGCCCAATTATCGTTGAAGGTGTACAAAGAATTCGTAATGGCGCTCCAACATATGGTGCGGAGAAATCAAATATATTATGCCGTCATCACAATTCTCTTCTAAGCCCCCTTGATAGGGTTGCTGGAAAAGTAGCTTCTTTCCAAGCAGAATCTAACGAAGAAAACTTTGAAGACACTTTATATATTGAAGGTGAACTACTTGAACGTTGGCTGTTAAAAACTGTCGTGAATGCCGCCGCTGCAGGTTGGACGGGGTCAGCAAAGTGGCTTCCATCTGCTGAAATAGTGAATGCCATTTTTGGCAAACAAAAAGTCCCTAATGGTTATGGTCTATACAGTGTAGATGGTATCGATCCTAAACACCGTTCGTCTGGCGGTGCAAGCTTCATACCTATTCACTTGCCCACTTCCGAAGGAGCCATACTAGTGGGAGCCTACGTCAATGTCCACGGTATGCCTCTTTTTGCATCTTTTCACGACGACTTAGCACATAGGTTAGAAAGCGGTAGCATTCCGGAACTGTTAACACACTTTTCTGAAAGTGGGCTCAAACACTTATACCGCCCAGGAGCTATTGTAATAAACAGGCAAAAAGGGAAATCTGTAATTATAGGACTAAGCTGGGATGGTCTACTCAAATTCGCTGACGGTACTACAACAACTTTTCCCAGAGACTAAAAGTAAACGAGCCTTTGAGTTAAGAGTATTTAACGAAGTTATTAGGGAGTTTATTTGCGCCCAAATGGTGGCATTCCGCCCGGTCCGCCCATTCCACCCATACCTGGTGGTAACTTACCCTGCATACCGCGCATCATTTTCATCATGCCGCCTTTGCCTTTCATCTTTTTCATCATCTTTTGCATTTGAGTGAATTGCTTTAATAGACGATTAACATCTTGAATTTGTGTGCCTGAACCACCAGCGATACGTTTTTTACGAGAGCCTTTGATTAACTCTGGACGTGCGCGTTCTTTTGGGGTCATGGAATTGATAATAGCCATCATTTGACCAGTGGATTTATCGCCCATGGCTTTTTGCTTAACAGCATCTGGGATTTGCCCCATGCCTGGTAGCTTATCCATTAGAGATGCCATTCCACCCATGTTTTGCATCTGTACCAATTGTTCACGGAAGTCTTCAAGGTCAAAGCCTTTGCCTTTCATGATTTTCTTGGCAACTTTCTCAGCTTTTTTCTTATCGACGGTGCGCTCAACTTCTTCAATTAAACTTAGAACATCACCCATGCCTAAGATTCGAGAAGCAACACGCTCTGGGTGGAAAGGCTCTAATTGGTCAAGTTTTTCGCCCATACCAATAAACTTAATTGGTTTGCCAGTGATTTGTCGGATCGAAAGCGCCGCACCACCACGAGCATCACCATCCGCTTTAGTCAGAATTACACCCGTTAATGGCAAAGCATCATTAAAAGCTTTTGCGGTATTAGCAGCATCTTGACCTGTCATGGAATCAACCACGAATAAAGTCTCGGTTGGATCAATCGCCGCATGTAATGCTTTAATCTCATCCATCATTTCTTCATCAACCGCTAGACGACCAGCGGTATCGATAATGACCACATCCATAAAACTCTTACGAGCTTCTTCAATCGCGTTTTTAGCAATATCTACTGGCTTTTGCTCAACATTACTTGGGAAGAAAGTAGCGCCTACTTCACCAGCAACAGTTTCAAGCTGTTTAATTGCCGCAGGACGATAAACGTCTGCCGAAGCGACCATCACTGACTTCTTCTCACGATTAATTAATAAATGCGAAAGTTTACCCGCAGAAGTGGTTTTACCCGCACCTTGCAAACCTGCCATTAAAATTACGACAGGAGGTTTAGCGGCTAAGTTGAGAGAGTCATTCTCCTCACCCATGGCTTTAACCATTTCATCATTAACGATTTTGATGAACTCTTGGCCAGGATCGAGCGCTTTACCAACAACCGTACCAACCGCCCTTTCTTTAACCGCGCCAACAAATTCGCGCACAACTGGCAAGGCAACATCCGCTTCCAAAAGCGCCATACGGACTTCACGAAGCGTCTCTTTGATATTGTCTTCAGTAATTTTAGCTTTGCCTTGAATGGCCTTTAGCGCGCCAGAAAGACGATCACTTAAACTTTCAAACATTCGATTTCCTCAAACCTAGGAGCCGCAAGCTTGTTTGGGCTATTTTTACTAGGGGTATATTTATAATTCAATTGAGCGCATTATAGCGGATCATTAGTAATTTTGTGATACTATTTACGCTAATCGGATTTCTAATAATCCCACGGACAAAACCACTAAGAATACAACAAGTTAACGCAATGTCACCAAGCATAAACATTATCAGCGCGCTGGCCTATTTAGCTCTTATGGGCTTTTTTGCCAATCGGTTAAAACACCCAGAGCAAAATTTACCTTCTTGGAGTAAGTTTTTACCATTTATTCCAATGGGCCTTCATCTCTATTCTCTCTATTTAGCAATAGAAACAGGCGCTGGACAAAATTTATCCTTATTCAACTTGTTATCTTTAATTGCTTTTATTTCAGTATTAATTATAGCTTTATATCGCTTTCGGTATCAGGCTCCCCATTTAATGTTATACATAGCTCTATTTGCAGCATTAAGCCTATTCGCTAGTTTAATTCCGCATCAAGAGAAAATTCTCAGTTTGTCGGGCGATACCATTGGCATTACTCATATTTGGCTAGCCATTATCAGTTTCAGTTTATTACTTATGGCATCGGTACAAGCCATGCTAGTTTTAGTCCTCAATAAAAAACTCAGAAGCCAACCAGCAAAGATACACCCACTAATGCCCCCATTATTACAAATGGAACGGTTTAATTTTGATTTGGTATTAATTGGTGTTATTTGTTTAACCTTTGCATTGGGGTTAGGATTTTTCTTACCCGCTGAGGTCATAAAAGCACAAGCTTTACATAAAATCATTCTGACGCTAATTGCCTGGTTCAGCTTCTGTACATTTATCTTCATGTATAAAAGCTCAAAAATTAGTGGCATTCAATTTGCACGCTACACCCTAATGGCTTTTACATTATTAGCACTGGGTTTTGTCGGTAGCAAACTAGTCATAGAAATCATTTTACAAAGAGGCTAATCCTTGGAAACATTGTCCACTGGCACCCTGTTTATCTTCTTAGGAATATTGCTACTGCTTTCTGCATTTTTCTCAAGCTCAGAGACGGGCATGATGTCGCTTAATCGTTACCGACTTCGTCACCAAGCAAAACAGGGTAATAACAAAGCCAAACGTGTATCGGAAATGCTTAAACGCCCTGATAAATTATTGGGATTGATATTGCTCGGCAATAATATTGTTAATATTTTAGCTTCTGCTATTGCCACTGTGATAGCTATTCGCTTTTGGGGTGAAGGCGGAATTTTTGCCGCGACCTTAATGCTGACATTTGTGGTGTTGATTTTTGCCGAAGTCACTCCAAAAACACTTGCTGCACTTTTTCCTGAAAAGATAGCTTTCTTCGCAGCACCCACTTTAAATTTCCTAGCCAGCATATTCTATCCTGCGGTAAAACTAATCAACTTTTTATCTAACGGGATCTTGCGTATGTTCGGCGTTAAACCCGAAGATAACTCCGGAGACCAACTAAGCCAAGATGAGTTGCGCAGTGTGGTTAACGAAGCTGGCGCACTGATACCGAGCCGTCACCAACATATGTTGCTAAGCATATTAGATCTGGAAAAAGTCTCTGTTGATGACATTATGGTGCCAAGGAATGAAATTGCAGGAATTGATTTAGATGATGATATCGAATTTATTTTTGAGCAAATTCGCAATTCCATTCATACTCGCTTATTAGTCTTTAGGGAAGATGTGGATCAAGTACAAGGATTTTTGCACGCCCGAAATTTTGGTCGTGTATTAGAAACTGAAGACCCAAAGCCTGAAGATTTATTGGAGCATTTAGATCCTATCTATTATGTACCCCAAGGAACTCCACTACACACTCAGTTAATGAAATTTCAACGTAAACGTGATCGAGTTGGCTTAGTAGTCGATGAATATGGGGATATTGAAGGTCTAGTAACTCTAGATGATATTCTTGAAGAAATCGTTGGTGATTTTACGACTGAGATATCTGCGATAAATAAAGAAGTTCAGCCACAACAAGACGGCTCTTTATTAGTGGATGCAACCATTACTATTCGAGATCTAAATCGCTCCACTAAGTGGCAATTACCAACTGAAGGCCCAAAGACCTTAAATGGTTTAATTACCGAACATTTAGAAGCAATTCCTCAATCGGGAACCTGTGTTCGATTACACGGCTACCCGATGGAAGTTTTACAAGTGAAGGATAATTTAATTAAAAGTGTCCGCATCATTCCTAACTTATACCAAGTGCAATAATTATGAACTCAAACAACAATAATTTTTTCTTTAATCTATATAAAAAGCTAATTATCGATAAGCCTTTAATCTCGATTATTGCAGTAATTATAATCACCATTATTGCCGCAACTCAACTACCTAAGTTTCGATTAGACGCCTCTGGAGATTCATTAGTTTTAGAAAATGACACTTCCCTTGCATATTACCGAGAAGCAACAAAAAAATACGGTTCGGATGATTTTTTAGTAATAACATGGCAACCAGAAAAAGGCTTAATGGATGATAATGCTTTAAATAAGCTACAAGAATTAGTAGAACGCTTAGAAAAAGTACAAACCGTTGCTAACGTAAATAGTATCCTTAATGTACCTTTGTTGGATGGACTCACTTTAGATGTCGACGCACTTAGTAATATACCGACTTTAAGTTCTAAAGGCATCGACAAAGAAAAAGCACTCAAAGAATTTGTCACTAGCCCAATATATAAAGATTTGTTGGTAGGTGAAGATGGCGATACTAGCGCGGTTCAAATCAATTTTATACGCGATGAACGCTACTTTTCACTACAAGAAGGCCGCGACTCATTACGCAAAGAAAAAAGGAGCCGAGAGCTAACTTCTGAAGAACAATTCAAACTTACTCAACTTGAGCAAGAGTTTGATAATTACAGTCGCGTTACTTCACAGCGCACCAATGCAATCATTACCGAAGTCAGAGCCATCATGCAAGATTACCGTGATGTAGCAAAGCTTCATCTTGGCGGAGTCTCAATGATTACCAATGATATGCTCGATTTTATTCAGCATGACATTACTGTATTTGGTATTGGGATTATTTTATTTATTATGTTGGCGCTGTTTGTTTTTTTTGGCAAACTCCGTTGGGTAGTTTTGCCATTGTTTTCCTGTTTAACTACCGTTATTATTTTAGCAGGGTTGCTCAGCTTTCTTGATTGGCGAATCACCGTTATATCGTCAAATTTCCCATCCATACTCTTAATCGTGATACTGGCTTTATCTGTGCACTTAGTAGTTTTCTATAGGGACTATATTGCACAAAACCCTGAGTCTGAGCAAAAACAGCGCGTTATTACCACTGTAACTCACATGTTTTGGCCCTGCTTTTATACTGCTTTAACAACCATCGTTGCATTTATATCGTTACTTATAAGCGGTATCCGTCCGGTAATAGATTTTGGCTGGATTATGACTATGGGAATTGTTTTAGGTTTTACTTTAACCTTTATTATCTTCCCAAGTTTTATACAGCTAATGAAAGCTGACACACATTCCTCTGGAACCAGTATTACTTATAAGATTACTCATTGGATTTATAACTTCAGTGTGAAATTCAAGCCATTAGTGTTTAGTTTAACTGTTGCGCTGATTGCCGTAAGCGCCTACGGTATTTCACAGCTTAAAGTTGAAAATAGCTTTATTGATTACTTCAAGCCTGAAACCGAAATTCATCAGGGTATGAAAGTTATTGATCAAAAGCTTGGTGGCACAACTCCTCTGGATATTATTATTGATGGCGATTTATCTGCTAACGATAGCTTTGATGATGAGTTTTCTGACGATTTTGAAGAAGATGACTTTGGCGATGATTTTGCATCCGAATACGACCCAGGTTACTGGTTTACCGCAAATAAACTTGAGCAGTTAGAGTCTATCCATGACTATATCGATAGCTTAGAAGTTACAGGTAAAGTTCAATCTTTAGCTACTACAGCTAAAGTCTTGAAGCAAATGAATGAAGGAAACATTCCCGATCAAGTGACCTTAAGCTTAGCTCATCAAAAGTTTCCAGATGAGGTTAAGTCCGTTTTGCTAAGTCCTTACTTATCAAAAGATGGTAATCAAACTCGTATAAATATTCGAGTCGAAGAAACCAATAAAAACCTCAAAAGAGCAGAGCTCATTAATAATATTAGAGAGCATATCGTCAACGAAGCAAATATAAAGCCAGAGAACGTTAAAATTACTGGGATGCTAGTTCTTTATAATAATATGCTAGAAAGCCTTTTCGACTCTCAGATTTTAACCATCGGCGCAGTATATATAGCTATTCTCATTATGTTCTTAATTTTATTTCGCTCTTTATCAGTTGCCATTATTGCAACTATTCCGAATGCGCTTTCGGCTGCCATGGTACTTGGCATTATGGGTTTAACCGGTATTCCTATGGACATGATGACAATTACCATTGCCGCTATCGTCATTGGTATTGCAGTTGATAACTCAATCCATTATGTGCACCGTTTTAAAGCCGAGTTTGTTACTGATGCGAATTATCTAGCTACCATGAAAAGATGTCATTCAAGCATCGGTAAAGCCATCTACTACACAGGTGTTACGGTTATCGCAGGCTTTGCTATTCTAGCCCTTTCCGACTTTATTCCATCGATCTATTTTGGACTATTAACAGGACTGGCTATGGCTGTGGCACTGTTCCTAAATTTAACTTTATTGCCATTAATGTTGGTAACTGTAAAACCGTTTAAATAACATCTATTGTTTATTAGCTCTAATATGCACGGTTAACACATCACAAGGTGCGCCGTGCAATACACCATTAGCAGTTGAGCCTAATAAAAGCTCCAACCCATGTTTGCCATGAGTTCCTAGCACAATTAGATCTGCACTGATTTCTTCAGCATAATTTTTGATCTGTCTGGCGGGCTTTCCAATGGCCAATTTAGGCATTTCAACATTTAATTCAAACTTTTCACTAATTTTAATTAGCTCCGCTTTGCGAAAATTTAAAACTTCTCGTTCTATCTCGGCAGTATTGACTAAAACACCTGTATAGGGGGCTCCGAATAAACCCAATTCCATCGGATCAATGGCGTGAATTACATAAAACTTGGTATTTTCAGTAGAAAACGTTAAAGCTTTCTTGATAATCGCATCAATTTCATCACTAAAATCTAGAGCGATAAGAATATTTTTATAGTCAGCCATAAAACCCTCCAAAAGTTTAAACCACAGCTTTAGTTTAAACTTTGTTGAGCACAGCAAATTGATTTAAATCAAATTTTAACTATAAACTTATCGATACTAAATTAGCCGTTTCTCTGGCTGTTTGGCGCGCATCATCAATAGAGCCACCATGAGCCAAGGCTACGCCCATACGTCTTTTCCCACTAACTTCTGGTTTCCCAAATAGTCGAATATGTGTATTTGGTTTTGCTAGTGCGTTTTCCAAGTTTGAAAAACTAACTTGCTTTGATTCACCTTCCACTAAAATTACGGCTGATGCACAAGGGCCAGCTTGATTAATCACTGGAATGGGCAAATCCAAAATAGCTCTAGCATGGAGCGCAAATTCAGAAAGATCCTGAGATATCAATGTTACTAATCCTGTATCATGAGGTCTCGGAGAAACTTCACTGAAAATGGCCTCATCGCCTTTAATAAATATTTCCACACCGAATAAACCATGTCCACCCAAATCATCCGTGATGGCTTTTGCCATTGCTTGGGATTGCCTTAAAGCTTCCGCGGACATCGCTTGTGGTTGCCAAGACTCACGATAATCTCCATCTTTTTGAATATGGCCAATAGGTGCACAATAATGAGTGCCAGAAATCGAGCGAACAGTTAACAAAGTGATCTCATAATCAAAATCTACGAACCCTTCAACAATAATCCTTCCTTCACCTGTACGACCACCCTCTTGCGAATAGTTCCAAGCATGCTCAATATCAGATTCACTTTTAACGGTTGATTGGCCTTTGCCAGAACTACTCATCACAGGCTTAATCACACAAGGTAAACCAATTTCTTCTAGCGCTGCACGATATTCTTCATAGGTATCGGCAAATTTATAAGGTGATGTTTTAATTCCCAAATCTTCTGCCGCCAACCGGCGAATACCTTCACGATCCATGGTTAATCGGGTTGCGCGTGCAGTTGGAACTATATTGAAACCTTCTTGTTCAAGCTCTAACAACTTTTCAGTAGCAATGGCTTCAATTTCGGGGACAATTAGATCAGGCTTTTCTTTGTAAACCAGTTCTTGTAAAGCATTACCATCTAGCATATTCAAAGCATAGCTTCTATGCGCAACCTGCATAGCAGGAGCGTCAGGATAGCGGTCCACAGCAATCACTTCCACACCAAAACGTTGTAGTTCAATCACAACTTCTTTACCTAACTCACCAGAGCCAAGCATCATTACTTTTTTTGCAGTTGAAGATAAAGGCGTGCCAATTGTTGCCATGGTTGTTTTCCTAATATTGATAAACTTTAATAAGTAAAGTGTATCAACTTATACCCTTTTAAAAAACTCCATTTCTTTAACTTGCTTACTTCCTGAAATATAAGCCTAAAAAAAGGGCTTCCAAAGAAGCCCTACTAACTACCTTAAATACCTTAAAAGATATTAATCTAGTGGTATACGGATTTTCTGACCAGGATAAATTAAATCAGGATTTTTAATAACTTCCTTATTAGCTTCAAAAATCTCTTTATAGCGAGCACCGTTACCTAAGAACTTTTGCGAGATTGCCCATAGAGTGTCGCCTTTTTGAATTTCATAAAATTCTACTTCTTTTTCTTGTTCTGGAGCTTCAACGCCTGAAGTATCTACTTGAGTTACCCCTTCAGCATTACCTGCCATTAATACCGCTTTTTCAACAGCATCAGCAGAACTGGCTTTACCCGTCATAACGACCTTTCCATCGTCGTTCATTTCAATATTTAGATCATCAACACCTGGATTATCTTCTTCAATATGCTTCTTAATTTCAGTAGCACCATCGTCATCTTTACCAAATAACGTCTTACCCATGTTATATGCAAAATCAAATAAACCCATGTTTATATCCTCTAGTTCGAAAAAATATGTAATAACTATATAGTGACTTCTAGCAATATGCCAAGGCACAATTCTCAAATATAACAATATCTTACAATTGTGACAGACTTCGAATTTGCGGTTCTTCTAAGCGATAGCCAAGCCACTCGGTTTGTTCATTAGCTTTTAGACGTTGATAAAAATCAATAGCTAATTGATTCCAGTCCAGTACCGACCAATCAATCCGACCGCAATCATTGGCTATGGCAACTTTTGCAAGCGCTTTGAACAACTCAAAACCAACTTTCTGAGAACGGTATTCCGGCTTAACATAGAAGTCTTCAAGGTAAATGCCGTGCTTGCCTAAAAACGTGGAATAATTAAAGAAATACAACATAAAACCTGCAGTTTCGCCATCCACCTCTGCTATTAAAGCAAAAGCTCTTGGCGAGTCACCAAACAAGGTTTGCTCAATTCTCGATGCAGTTACTTCAACTTCATCCGCTAGCTTTTCGTATTCTGCTAAACCTTTGATCAATTCGACAATAGTTTGCGCATCACTTTTTACGGCGCTTCGAATAAGAACCATAAATTAGCTCACCATTTTTTTAAATTGTGAGCGAAACCAGTCAAATTGATTGAAGGTTGTTTGATCAAGGCTAGTTAATTTACTCCCCACAAAAATAGCTACAGTTGCCAACAAAAACCCAGGTAACATCTCGTACAAATCAAAGATGGCTAAGCCGTGTTGTTCAGCCGAGAGTTGCTTCCAAATCAGTACTGTTAATGCTCCTGTCACCATACCCGCTAAAGCTCCCCAACGAGTCATTTTTTGCCAAAAGAGTGACAATATTATTAGTGGACCAAATGCTGCACCAAAACCTGCCCAAGCATAGCTGACTAATTCCAAGACTCGACTTTCAGGATCCATTGCAATGTATACTGCAATCAGGGCGATGGCAATAACACCAAAACGACTCACCCATACCAGTTCTTTTTCGCTCGCTTCTGGGCGCAATAAACTTTTATAAAAGTCTTCGGTTAGTGAACTCGAAGAAACCAATAGCTGAGAATCAATGGTACTCATAACAGCCGCTAAAATTGCCGCTAATAAAAAGCCTGCTAACCAAGGGTTGAACAAAGCTTTATTCATAACTATAAATATACGCTCTGGATTTTCGGTTAAAGTAGCAACTGCATTCGGGTCATTAGAAAAGTAAGCTATACCTGCAAGTCCAATAAACATAGCGCCCAATAAGCTAATAATCATCCAGCTCATTGCAATACGACGCGCTGAGCGAATGGTATGAACGCCTTCAGCTGCCATAAAACGCGCTAAAATATGTGGTTGGCCAAAATAACCTAAGCCCCAAGCTTGCAGTGATAAGAACCCTATTAAGGTCAATCCTGTAGTCCACTCTAATGCGGGAGGTTTAACCGCTTCAATCTGGTTTAACAATGGTGTTAAACCGTTATATTCAATAACAATGGTAATTGGAGCCACCACTAAAGCAGTAACCATTAAAATTGCCTGGAAAAAATCCGTCCAAGAAACCGCTAAGAAGCCACCTAAGAAGGTGTAGCCCACAATTACTGCGGCACCAATAAACAAGGCTTGTTGATAATCCATTTGAAAGCTACTTTCAAACAAAGTTGCACCAGCGACCATGCCAGAAGCTGTATAGAAAGTGTAAAACAATAAAATGACAATAGCAGAGCTTATTCGGAGAACTTTAGAGTTGTCATGGAATCGGTTCTCAAAATAATCAGGTAATGTAATCGAGTTATCCGCTATTTCAGTATAAAGGCGTAATCGCCCTGCTATAAATTTCCAGTTTAGATAGGCACCGACAACTAAGCCAAGCGCAATCCAACCTTCAATGATCCCTGAAGCGTACAGAGCACCAGGTAAGCCCATTAAGATCCAGCCGCTCATATCCGACGCCGCAGCGCTCAAAGCAGTTACACCAGCCCCAAGGGTGCGCCCACCTAAAACATAGTCAGACAAACTGTTAGTGCGACGATAGGCCCACAAGCCAATCAACACCATAAATAATAAATAGCCCCCAAAAGTCATCAGCGTCGCAGTTGGCATCTTCTTTTTCCTCTATATCCCCATTACTTAAAGTAATTTTCTAAATATTGTTCAAACGTCATAATATCATTAGCTTCAATTTCTTTCTGTTTTTGCATCGAAGCGGTTGCTTCTTCAGCGAATAAATGACGATTAATTTGATTGATTGGTTGTTTTAAAAATTCTTTTTTATAGCCATCTGACAATTGATAAACAAAATTATAATAACCCTTATCAGTAGCTTTCAACTGTTGCATAAACTGACCAGACAAAGTGGCTTCGGGATCATCAATCATGGGCTTAATCTTATCTAATGCTTCTGTATAAGCTTTCGTCTGGTTCGCATCATTCAGTAGTTCTGCAACAGGCAGCATTTCATTGACTATATTTTTTGCCACTTCTTTTAACGAAACTGAACGATTGTGCATCAATAAATGTAAATCTGGTTTTCGACCAAAATTAACTACCCTTTTGAAATTTTCATCGTTTTCTGCATTTTCACGTTGCGATAGGTCTTTGCTTTCTTGTAACAAGCAGAACAATAAAAACACATCCAAGAAATCAATTTGATATTGGCTAATACCTACTGGATCAAACGGATTAAGATCTAATGAGCGAACTTCAATATACTCAACCCCACCACGTTTAAGCGCTAAGGTAGGCCTCTCACCACTATGAATCACTCTTTTTGGACGAATTTTTGCATAATATTCATTTTCGATTTGCAATAAATTAGCATTTAACTGTCGATATTCTCCATCCACTTTTACACCCAACTCTTGATAAAACTCATCAGGTGTTCTAATGGCCTGCTCTAAGGCATCGATATAGTCATTGATATCATTATGGCAAATAGTAAATTTCGACTGAGCATTATTCTGATACCCCAAGTCTGACATACGCAATGAAGTTGCATGCTTGCCCATTAAAGTACAGTCAGAATAGTCTTCTAATAAAGAACCCGCTCGACCTTTCATAAACGATTTGCAGATTGCAGGTGATGCACCGAAGAAATACGGCAAAACCCAGCAATAACGTAAGTAATTACGAATTAACCCCAAATACTCTTTCGAGATAAAGCTACTTAGGTCTTCATTAGTGTTTTTGTAATTCTGATAAGCAGGCCAAAAATCATCAGGCAGTGAAAAATTATAATGAACACCTGCAATAGTTTGCATGTAGCGTCCATAACGATAACCTAAACCTCGGCGATACACATGTTTCATCTGACCAACGTTAGAAGATCCATAGTCAGCAAGAGGAACCTCATCCTCTTTTGTCATGATACAAGGCATTGAACCAGCCCATAAAACCTCACCATCCATATCCTGATACATAAACTGATGAATATCATTGAGCCATCGGCGTGGTGCAGCAGGATCCTTAGACACAGGTGTAATAAGCTCAGGTAAAGCTTCTGAGTAATCCGTTGTTAAGTAACTATTAGTTAAAGCTGAGCCCCATGTTTCTGGGTGCGGACGTTGAGAAAGATATCCATCAGGAGTAACCCGTAAACTCTCCTTCTCAATCCCTCGATTAAGCCTAGTTAAAGCATTTGATTGTTGTTCTTTAACGAAAGCGAAAGCGCTAGCATCCAGCAGAGGTTTTAACATATTAATATTATTAGTTATTAGTGAGCTAATGGAATATAGTATGCCAGTCAAAAGGGGTTGGATACAAATAATTATATCCTATTAAAGCTTCTTTACAGTTTAGACTCATTTGTTGAATCCAAGTCATAAATTCAAGCCTTTCTTTCAGCTAAAGGTTTTATCAATAGTATGACTTATACCAGTTTTATCAAAAATGCTAGCGTGCTAGACTAAATTCATATTTGTTATTTAAGAGCCTAATAATAATCATGAAGATAGCAATTACATTATTAGTATGTTTACTGACATCATGCACACCAACGAGCAAAAACTTTAAATCCACAGGCTTCATCTGGTTTGACTCCACACTAAATAATATGAAGGTTGAAAAATCCTCAATGCATATTCCAGTGCTATTTGAGAATGATGATAAAACCTATTATTTTCAATTTGATACGGGAGCTAACAAGTCCTATCTTTATACAGGTCCCAATAGTGACAAAGGTTTACTTAAAAAAATAAAAACAAAAGTTCATTTATCTACCTCTATCGGCGATATCGTTTTAAATCCTGCTAAATCAAACAGCACCTACATTAAGGATAACAAAACATTTATTGGTACCATCGGCTCAGATATTTTACAAAATAGTATTGTGGAAATTGATTTTTTAAATCAACGATTAGCAGTTCTAAAAGAGTACGACTCAAAAGAGTATAGTATGCAAAGCATGAGTCTTACTAAAGGTCGCCCGATAATCCAGCTTAACATTCAAGGAGAAAATCATACCTTTCTATTTGATACCGGTTCGAGCATGTTTGACATATGGACTTCAAAACAATTGTGGGAAAAATGGAGAGAGCAAAAATCCGAAATAAACGCTTTCCCAATAAGCTCTTGGGGGAAGATCAATAATGCTTATCGCACTGACATTAGTGAAATACCCGCCAATAACCTTTTCGGTCAAAATATAGAATTCGTCTGGTATAATTCAAAAAAGAGCTTTGAAAACACTTTTAAAAATGCAGGAGTATCAGGAGTTATTGGCAATAGGCCTTTTCTAAAACACAAGCTATTATTAGACTTTAAAAATAAACTTATAGGATTAAAGAAGTAGCCTTATTTCAATATTCTTTATGTGCCAGAATTTTTAAAACTTCTTAGAGTTTTAATGAAATCCTTCTGGTTTGACTCATACTTTGATGGTAATGACCAAAAAATCACCTGATGAAAATTCTTCTCATCTTCAATAGCATTGAACAAATAATGTATTTTTATATTGTCTATCAAACCAACAATTTGAGCCTGTAACACATCATTTCCATTTAATCGAAGATTCGTGTTTTTTATTATTTTTGAGTTCTCTAAACTCTCTTGAATCATTCCAAAGGTTAAGTCCTTATACTCTTGCAAAGTATAATCATCACCAAAATCCACTTTCGGCTCAGTAAACACAATCATATAAGCCTCTTTGCGACCATGACCGTGTTGAAAATCTGCATCATCATGCAAATTCATATTAGACCAATGTCCAGGCACCGTTACTTGGTATTGATCATTATAAAATTTAACTGTCTTATCTTCTTGGTTCAATACACTTGAAGCATCACAGCCTGATAGGCTAATTAATAAAATAACTAAGCTAGAGAATAATATTTTTTTCATTAGAGTCCCCAATTATTATTAGCGTCTTAATATATAGCAAGCAATGGCATTATGAAAGCAAACATACTTATAAATATTTTTTTACTAATACAAAAAAGGCAATCTTATGATTACCTTTTAATATTTAGTTCACAAATTTTCTAGCATTATAGAACATACGTTGCCAGCCACCGTCTTCACTCCACTCCTCTGGACGCCATGAGTTTTGCACGGCACGAGCTACCCGCTCTGGATGTGGCATCATGATAGTAGCACGACCATCTTTTGATGTTAGGCCAGTAATACCGTGTAATGAACCATTTGGATTAGCAGGGTAAGTATCGGCAATATCACCATAATTGTTAATAAATCTCGCGGTTACTAAGCCTGACTCATTAGTGGCTTGCGCTAATTCTGGAGATTTAAATTCAGCGCGTCCTTCACCATGGGAAACGGCGATTGGCATTTTAGAGCCTTGCATACCATCCATAAACAGTGATGGCGACTTTGCTACTTCCAACATGGCAACACGGGCTTCAAATTGAGCCGATTGATTTCTAACAAAATGTGGCCAATGTTCTGTACCTGGGATCAATTCTTTTAAGTTCGACATCATCTGACAGCCATTACAAATACCTAAGCTGAAAGTATCGTTACGTTTAAAGAAGCCTTCAAACTCATCACGCGCTCGATTATTAAATAAAATCGACTTTGCCCAACCTTCGCCAGCACCTAAAACGTCGCCGTAAGAGAAACCGCCACATGCTACTGCACCAATAAAGTCACTCAAGCTTACACGACCAGAAAGAATATCGCTCATATGAACATCAATCGCTTCAAAACCAGCTTTAGTAAACGCCGCCGCCATTTCTAGCTGACTGTTTACACCTTGCTCACGTAGAATCGCAACGCGTGGACGAACACCAGAATTGATCATTGGCGCTGCAATGTTTTCGTTTTGGTCGAAACTTAAATCTACCGATAAGCCTGGGTTTTCTAGATCTAACTTAGTGGCAAACTCTTCTTTGGCACAGTTTGGATTATCACGAAGTTTTTGCATCTCGAAAGTTAATTGCGACCAGATTTGGCGTAAACCTTTCATGTCACGAGAAACAATATCTTCGCCGTTTTTAGTAACACTTAATGTTTTAGTTTCTGCTGGTTCGCCAATAAAGTGGGCAAAATCAGCAACATTATGTTCTTTTAAAATCGCTTCAACTTCTGCACGTTTATCGGCAGCAACTTGCAACACCGCACCTAACTCTTCATTGAATAACAATTCTTCAGCAGTGCCATTAAGCTCTGATAAATCTACACTGATACCGCAGTTACCTGCAAAGCCCATTTCAACTAATGTTGATAATAAGCCACCGTCTGAGCGATCATGGTAAGCATAAGCCAGCTCATTATGGTTAAGCGCTTGTACTGCGTTAAAGAAATTACGTAAATCATCTGCTGAGTCTACCGATGCAGGGGTTTTACCTAGTAATTTATAAACTTGAGTAAAGGCGGTTGCGCCTAAACGGTTTTTACCGCGACCTAAATCGAGTAACAATAACTCTGTATTGCCAGAACCATGTGGAGAGCTGGATTTCAACTCAGGCGTTAATGATTTACGAACGTCGGTTACTGGCGCAAATGCAGTAATAATTAATGAGCTTGGTGCAGTTACTGACTTTTGCTTGCCATCTTCTTCCCAAACCGTTTTCATCGACATTGAGTCTTTGCCCACAGGAATGGTGATGCCTAGCTTTGGACACAAGTCCATGCCTACCGCTTCGACCGCGTTATACAGGTTCACATCTTCACCTGGCGCACCCGCTGGAGCCATCCAGTTTGCAGAAAGTCGAATTTTCTTAATGTCATCAATTTTTGCAGAGGCAATATTGGTTACGGCTTCGCCCACCGCCATTTTTGCTGCTGCCGCTGAGTCCAATAACGCTGCTGGAGTACGCTCTCCCATCGACATAGCTTCACCTGTATAGCTATTGTGGGTTGACGTGGTTACAGCGCAATCCGCTACTGGTACTTGCCAAGGACCCACCATTTGATCACGCGAAACCATACCGCCAACAGTTCTATCGCCAATAGTAATTAAGAAAGTCTTATCAGCAACCGCTGGAAGTGCTAAAACTCTATCGATAGCTTCATTTATATCTGAAACTTGTGGCAGTTCAGTTGAAGGCGCTTTTAAAGTTTCCGCTGTGCGATGCATTTTTGGTGGCTTTCCGAATAACACATCCATTGGTAAATCCACTGGATTATTATCAAAATGTTCATCACTCAAACCTAAGTGCAACTCTTCAGTTGCTTCGCCCACTACCGCAAACGGACAACGTTCACGCTCACATAACTGTTCAAAGTGCTCTAGGTTTTCAGGCGCTACCGCTAACACATAACGCTCTTGCGCTTCGTTACACCAAATCTCTACTGGTGCCATGCCCTTTTCAGCATTTGGAACGCGACGTAATTCAAAGTTACCGCCACGTTCACCATCGTGAACTAATTCTGGAATTGCGTTCGATAAACCGCCCGCTCCAACATCGTGAATAAATTCAATCGGATTGCGATCATCTAATGCCCAACAACGGTCAATCACTTCCTGACAGCGACGCTCCATCTCAGGATTATCGCGTTGCACTGAAGCAAAATCTAAATCTTCAGCACTCGAACCTGAAGTCATAGAAGAAGCTGCGCCACCACCCAAGCCAATCAACATGGCTGGTCCACCTAACACAATTACTTTGTAACCAGGTTTAATTTCTTTTTTCTCAACATGTTGCTCGCGAATGTTTCCCATACCGCCAGCAATCATAATTGGCTTATGGTAACCACGAACCTCAGAACCATATTCAAATTCAAACTCTTCTTCAAAAGTTCTGAAGTAGCCATTAACCGCAGGACGGCCGAATTCGTTATTGAAGCTTGCACCTCCAATGGGACCTTCTAACATAATGTCTAATGCGGTGACGATACGCGCAGGTTTACCATAATCCGTTTCCCAAGGTTGTTCGTAACCTGGAACTTTTAAATTTGATACCGTAAAGCCTGTTAAACCTACTTTTGGTTTACCGCCAATACCTGTGGCGCCTTCGTCGCGAATTTCACCGCCGGAACCTGTGGAAGCACCTGGGTATGGCGAAATACAGGTTGGGTGATTGTGCGTTTCCACTTTAATTAAAACGTGTACCGGCTCTAAATGGTATTGATACTCATTGGTTTCTGGAACCGCAAAAAAGCGATGGGCATTAAAGCCTTCAAAAACCGCAGCGTTATCTTTGTAAGCCGATAAAACACCTTCCGAATTATTGGCATAGGTGTTTTTAATCATTTTAAATAGCGATAAATCTTTTTCTTCGCCATCAATGGTCCAAGAAGCGTTAAAGATTTTATGACGGCAATGCTCAGAGTTTGCTTGGGCAAACATCATCAGTTCAACGTCAGTCGGATTACGGCCTAGTTTGTTGAAGCTATCAACCAAGTAATCAATTTCATCTTCTGCTAAAGCTAATCCAATTTCGATATTGGCTTTTACTAGAGCGTCGCGACCACCCGCTAAAATATCAACGCTAGCTAATTCTCTTGGGCTTTCTTGAACAAATAAAACTTTTGCTTGTTCATGCTGATCTAAAATCGCTTGAGTCATACGGTCATGAACTAATGGCTTTAAACGTTCCGCCACTTCATCTTTAATCGGCTCGCCTTCTGGATTAATAAAATAAACCGCAATACCACGCTCAATGCGTTCAATTTTTTCCAAACCACAGTTTTGCGCAATGTTAGTCGCTTTTGATGACCATGGCGAAATGGTGCCAGGACGCGGAACGACAATCATACGTCGACCAGAATGCTCGCTGGCAGCTCTTGATGGACCATACTCCAATAAACGCTCTAAAACCGAGTGTTCGTCAGCAGTTAATTCGGCATTGGTATGCACATAGTGGACAAACTCACCATAGACTTGAGCAACTCGAGGCTCAATGGCTTGGGTTTCTTTTAATAAATTGGCTGTTTGGAATTCAGAATAAGCAGGATTACCGCGTAAAATGAGCATAAAATTCTCTACCGATAGCGTGATTATTGGGCCGTAACTTGTTGAGCGTCATTGGGCTACGACAAGGAGCGCAAATTTTACTCTAAAACAGTGATTTTGATAAGACCTAGAGGCTGATAAATAACAATTTACTGCGAAATTTGTACATTTCTATAAATTCCAAGCATAATAAGCAATATTATCTTTTAAGTTATTGAATTATCAATAGAAGTTGATGCTATATACCTTAATCAAACCAAAGGCTAAGCTTTTAAACAAGCTCTTTTTGAGTGGTTTAGGGCTATTATTTATGATTTTTGCCATTGGTTGCCAACCAAAACCCCAGCAAAATCAATTAGAGCAAATTCAAAAGCGTGGTTACCTTAAGGTTTATACTCGAATAGCGCCTACCACAATGTATGTAGGTGATGTTGGATTTACGGGCTTCGAATATGAGCTAGTAAAACAATTTGCAGATTTTCTAGAAGTTGATGTGCAAATTATTACTGAAAATAATCTTGGTAAAATGATTCAGGACTTGGAAAAGGGCCATGCAGATCTAATTGCCGCCGGTTTAACTATCACCCAAGAACGAAAAAGAAAAATCCGTTTTGCCCCCAGTTATCAAGAAATTGTTAGCAAGTTAGTATACAAACAAGGGCAACGTCGCCCCAGAGATCTAACCCAAATTACCGATGGATTAATGGTGATGGCTAACTCTTCTCATTTGAATTTATTAGAGAAAAATAAAGAAACTTATCCTGAGCTTCAATGGCAAACGTCCAATACCCTTGGAAGTTTTGATCTTCTTGAAAACGTAGTCAGCGAAGACATTAAATACACCGTAGCAGATTCAAACGCTCTAGATTTGGCAAGACAAATAGAGCCAGAATTGGCAGTTGCATTTAGCATTTCTGATGCACAACAGTTGGCTTGGGCGTTAACAAAATCTGACGACGATAGCTTTTATGCAAAAACCATAGAGTTTTTTGCCCATATTCGTGCTAATGGAACTTTAGACTATTTAATTGAACGTTATTATGGTCACTTGAAAAAATTTGATTATGTGGATAGTCGAGAGTTTCATAAGGCGATTAATTCACGACTACCAGAGCTTAAGGACTATTTTATCGAAGCCTCTGGTAATGATTTAGACTGGCGCTTTCTAGCGGCCATGGGTTATCAAGAATCTCATTGGAAAGCCGATGCCCGCTCCCCTACTGGGGTTAGAGGCATTATGATGCTAACTAATGATACTGCAAAACAAATGGGGATTGCTGACCGACTGGATCCAAAACAAAGTATTTTTGGTGGTACCGATTATTTTAGGTTGGTCAGTAAAAAAATTCCCGAAAGAATAACCCAGCCTGATCGTAATTGGTTTGCTTTAGCAGGATATAACGTTGGTTTTGGTCACTTAGAAGATGCAAGACGATTAGCCGATGCCGAGAATCAAAACCCTGATAAATGGCAAGTTATTAAAGAGTTTTTACCTTTGTTACGTCAGAAGAAATGGTACTCAAAAACCCGCTTCGGCTATGCTCGAGGAAATGAACCAGTTCGTTATGTCAGCAATATCCGTCAATATTACGCAGTGCTAGTTCAGCTTTTCAATACCGATGGAAGTTTACGCGAAGCGGAAGAATACAAGCCTGAAATTGTGAATTGCGAGCAACATCAGGACCAGTTTAAGATTGTCACTAATGCAAATGAAGAATCCGGACAAAAACTATTTTACAACGATGAAGAAGTGGCCTTGCCATTGGAGCAGCTATGGACTTTAAGTAAAGTCGAATGTGCGGAAGAAGGATTCAACCTTAAAATTGTGAACAATTTGGAGTCCGAACCAAAGACAGAAAGCTACTCAGTGACTTTAGTTAATAGCGAAATAGTTTTAATCCATCAAAACATACAAGAACAATAGCAATATTATAAAGTCGCTTTTGGCGCAACTCGTAAAACTTCTTCAATTGTAGTAATGCCCCGTGCCACCTTATAAGCACCACTAATGCGTAATAGATTCATACCGTCTTTCATATTTTGACGACGAATTTCACGAAGATCCGTATTTTCATGAATCAGACTTTTTAGTTCGTCTGTGACATTTAACAATTCATAAATACCCTGTCGACCTTGATAGCCAGTATTACGACAATAGTCACAACCAACAGGCTCATAAACCGTTTCAGGTACTGGCACCTTATCAACAGCACCAACCAAAGATTGCCAAGCATCATGATCTAATTTAGCTGGTGTTTTACAACGCTCACATAGGGTTCTCACCAGGCGCTGCGCCATTACTCCGAGCATTGTGGCATTAAGTAAATAAGGCTCTACGCCAATTTCCATTAAACGAGTAATTGCCGAGGGGGCATCATTGGTGTGTAAAGTAGAAATCACTAAGTGTCCCGTTAAGGCGGCTTGCACCGCCATTTGCGCCGTTTCTTGATCACGGATTTCGCCAATCATAATGATGTCGGGATCTTGACGTAATAAAGCACGCACACCTGCTGCAAAGTCCAAATTAATATCATGATGAACCTGCATTTGATTGAGCTTTGGATCAACCATCTCAATCGGATCTTCAATGGTACATACATTGACTTCTGAAGTTGCTAACAGATCTAGGGAAGTATAAAGCGTGGTAGTTTTACCCGAACCCGTAGGTCCCGTTAACAATACAATCCCTGTTGGATTTGAAATTAAATCGCGCCACAAAGCTTCCGTAGCTGGTTCTAAACCTAGCTGTGAAAAATCTCTATCCAAAACGGTAGGATCAAAAATTCGCCCTACAAATTTTTCGCCAAAAGCCGTTGGCAAAGTCGACAAACGCAGTTCGATTTCCATACCATCAGGATTTTTAGTTTTGACACGGCCATCTAAAGGCTTTCGTCTTTCGGCTAAGTCCATACGCCCTAAAATTTTAAAGCGAGAAACTACTGCATGCGTAATTGAAATTGGTAACTGATAAACATCGTGCAAAACACCATCAATTCTAAATCTCACTTTGCCAACTTCACGGCGGGGCTCAATATGAATATCACTAGCTCTTTGCTTAAAGGCATATTGTAATAACCAATCTACAATTTGCACAATGTGCTGATCATTAGCATCTGCTTCTTCCGCGCCTTTTAATTCAATTAATTGTTCCAAATTACCAACAGTATTATCAGCTTGCAATTTAGTTTGGTTGGCACCTTTTATTGATGCCGATAGTTGATAAAACTCTCTTTGATAACGCTTAATTAACGCCGGATTGGCTAGTACTGGAATGATCTTCTTACGATTAGTTTGCTCTAAACCCTGAACCCAACCCAAGTTTTCTGGCTCTAAAACCGCAATAATTATAACGTCCGCTTTAACTTCCATCGCCAAAATTTTATGACGTTCAGCATAGGCTAATGACATCACTTGGGTAACCGAGTCCACATCAATTTTCAATGGATCAATTTTGTAATATTGAATATTGCTTAAGTGAGCAACGAATTTTGTGATTAATTCTTCATCTAGGATTTGTCGACTATCGTCATGTTTAGTCAAACTGAGATCTGCTACTTGCTCGATTGGCGTTAAATCATGACTAACTTGTCGCAAATGAACTCTAGCAGCTTGAAACTGTTCATCAGTAATCCATTCCGCTTTTTTTAGAGCATCTAAAATTTGAAAATTAGAAAGCATGAGAAAGCATTAATCCCTAAGTTTTATTTAATAATTAGTAACAGATTAAACTAAAAGTACAGTAATGCCAATGATTTAGCTAAGTTGACAAGGCTAATTTTTATGAGTCAATACGCAAAACGTCTTTAGAATTCTGACAAGTAACTCGTGCAATTTCGGATGCACTTTCATTTCTCAATTTGCATAATTCATTATAAACATCAAATATCTGAAAAGGAGTGTTATAAGCCTTTTTAGCATTATAAGGTTTCATATCCGGCGAATTGGTTTCAAGAACGATCGAATCCAAAGGTAATTCAGCAGCTAATTTACGAAGCTTTACCGCGTTTGGATAAGTCATAGCACCACCGAGACTTAGCTTAAAGCCCATGTCGATATAGCGTTCAGCTTGTTGCAAGCTACCATTAAAGGCATGAACTATTCCACCTTCTTGAAAGTTTAAAGCTTTTAAATAAATCAACATATCTTCGTGGGCTTTTCTTACATGCAAGATAGCGGGTAATGTTGCTGATTTAGCAATTTGAATTTGAGCGCTTAATAAGTCTATTTGAGATTTTCGATCAAACTTTTCTTCATAATAATCTAAACCGATTTCACCAATCGCCCATAAAGGTTTGACCGCAACCGCCAACTCTAAGTCTTTTATATTTTTTTTGCTATGTTGCTCTAAAAAACTCGGATGTAAGCCAATAGCAGAGTATACATTTTTTTTCAAAGCCGCTAACTGACGTATAAAACGCCACTTATCTTGAGTAATTCCAGCAATTAAGATGCCTTCGATACCGACCTTAGACATGCGATCAAAGATTGAATCTCTTTCTTTATCAAAAATAGAGTTGTCTAGATGGGTGATGCTATCGAAAAGCTTTATTTCCACTTTCTGTGTCTGTTTTTTCTTATTAAAAAACATTAGCACCCCTTATTGATTAGCTTCTAAATAAATAGTTTTATTTCTAGTGTTCTCTTGTTTCAAAGAATCTAACATCTGGCCACCTTTCAATAGCGAGATTCAAATTAACCATGGAAGGAGCCAGATAAGTCCAGTTTTCACCACCATCTAACGCCAAATTCTGAGAGTTTTTACGTTTAAATTCTTCAAATTTCTTTTCATCATCGCACTCTACCCACCGAGCAGTCGCAACGCTGACTTGTTCATAGATACACTCTACTTTATATTCGTTTTTCAAGCGATGTGCAACTACATCAAACTGCAAGACACCAACAGCACCTAACACAAGTTCATTAGATTCTTGTGGTTTAAACACTTGAGTTGCGCCTTCTTCCGACAACTGAACCAAACCTTTTAACAAAGCTTTATTCTTCATCGGATCTTTTAAGCGTACACGTCTAAACAACTCAGGTGCAAAGTTAGGGATCCCCTTAAACTTTAAAGTCTCGCCTTCTGTAAAGGTGTCGCCAATTTGAATAGTGCCATGATTATGTAAACCGATAATATCACCGGCGAAGGCTTCTTCTAAATGTTCCCGGTCACCTGCTAAAAAAGTTAGAGCGTTATTGACCGCAATATTTTTATTCAGTCGAACATGATGCATTTTCATGCCCTTTTGATATTTACCACTGCAAATACGAGCAAATGCAATACGATCACGATGCTGCGGATCCATATTTGCTTGGATTTTAAAAACAAAAGCGGAAAACTTATCCTCTGCAGCAGTCACATCTCTAGCGTCAGCTTCACGCGGCTGTGGACTTGGTGCCCACTCTACTAAACCGTCTAACATATGGTTAACACCAAAGTTGCCTAACGCTGTACCGAAATATACGGGGGATAATTTACCCTCTAAGAATTCTTGTAAATCAAACTCATGGCTAGCCCCTTGAACCAGCTCTAATTCCTCACGCAAATCATCCGCCAAAGGTCCTACTAGCTCATCCAACTGAGGATTATTTAAACCTTCAATAATACGCTCTTCTTGAATGGTATGACCCTGTCCTGATTGGTATAAATAAGTTTTATCTTCAAGGATATGGTAAACACCTTTAAACTGCTTACCCATTCCGATTGGCCAAGTCACGGGTGAACACTTGATATTTAAAACCTCTTCAACTTCATCGAGCACTTCAATAGGATCACGTATATCCCGATCCATTTTGTTCATAAAAGTGATAATAGGCGTGGTTCTTAAACGACAGACTTCCATCAATTTAATGGTTCGAGCCTCGACACCTTTAGCAGCATCGATCACCATTAGCGCTGAATCAACCGCAGTCAAAGTACGATAGGTATCTTCCGAGAAGTCTTCGTGACCAGGAGTATCCAATAAATTTACAGTTCTTCCACCATATGGAAACTGCATCACCGAGGTAGTTACAGAGATACCACGTTGTTTTTCCAACTCCATCCAATCTGAAGTCGCATGTTTTCCGCCACGGCCTTTCACCACACCCGCTTCTTGGATTTGGTTACCAAATAATAAAACCTTCTCTGTAATGGTGGTTTTACCCGCATCTGGGTGGGAAATAATCGCAAAGGTACGGCGATTTTCAATTTGTTCAACGAGTTTGGACATGCAATATATAAGGTGAAATACTTAATCTTGGCGCGATTATAAAGCTTTTTTCATCACAATGGCATCTTCTCGGCCGCTTTCTTGGGTTAAATTGCCTCGATAATAGTTTTTACGCAAACCAATTTGCTCAAACCCGAGCTTTTTATACAAAGCCATTGCGGGCGTATTAGAAGCTCGGACTTCCAAAATAACCTTACTCATATTTTGACTATCAGCCAATTCCAGCATTTGCATTATTAAAGCTTTTGCCAAACCTTGGCCTTGTGACACAGGTGCAATAACAATATTCAATAAATGACATTCATCAGCTAGCCAGTTGAAAATTACAAAGCCCTTTATCTTATTTTCTATCTCCAGCAATAAACTTGGATAGTTACAATGAATAGCATCCGCATGGGCTTTTTCTGACCAAGGAAAGGGAGTTGCTGCTTGCTCTATAGCCAAAAGCTCCGGTAAATTTTGCTTAGTGATATTGCGAAAATGAAGTTGTGACAAGAATAAAGCCAGCTTACAGCAGTTGTGATTTTTCGTGGGCTAATTGTAATAATTGCCACCAAGCTTTTTTATCATTCAGCATAGCTGGCGCTTCAATTTTTTGTATCTGACCGGATTGATTACAGGTATCAATAACGATGAGTTGCTGAGACTCAAGGTTATCTAAAGAGTAAGTTGATTCTGAGTTCAATTGAAACAAACTAGCTGGGAGCTCTTCATTTTGCCATTGCTTCCATGCAAACTTCAGCTGTTTCCAAGCTTTTTGTAGGTCAGCCTTGTTTTCATGTTGAGAAACCAATATGGCAAGTTTTGCATCAGGGTTATTCACTAACGCTTTAATGCCAAGGCTGGATTGTGGCTCATTAGAAGTTTCAGCTGCAGTACTTTTTTCCACAATAACTTCAAGAGGAGTAGATTTCTCTTCAACTACAGCTTCTATTTCCTCATCGGATTGACGAGGGATCCAACGCGGTACGCCGACCGCGTCGAGATAGGCTTGATTCCAACTCAATTTAATTAGCTCTTTACTAAAGACAATAAATCTTCATCCAAAATATCGTGCTTTTCATCAGCCAATTTTTTGAATGCAATAAAAGCATCTTTTAATTCATCATTATTATTGAACTTATGACCAAGCTCTGCCAAATGACTCTTAAAAGCATTGCGACCGGAGTGTTTACCTAAAACCATTTTATTGTTCGCCCAACCTACATCTTCAGCGCGCATAATTTCGTAGGTTTCACGATGCTTCAACACACCATCTTGATGGATACCTGATTCATGGGCAAAAGCATTATCCCCAACTATAGCTTTATTAGGCTGCACTGGGAAGTTGGTGACTTTAGACACTAACTGAGACGTTGGAACTATATGGCTAGTATCAATATCGGCATCAACATTGAAGTAATCACCACGAGTTTTCACTGCCATAACGATTTCTTCTAAAGAAGCATTACCGGCTCTTTCACCCAACCCATTAATAGTACATTCAACCTGACGAGCACCACTTTGAACTGCGGCCAAAGAATTTGCAACAGCCAAACCTAGATCATTATGACAATGCACGGAAAAAATAGCTTTATCCGAATTCGGAATGCGCTCAATCAATTGTTTTATAGTGTTAGCATACTGATCTGGCATGTTATAACCAACGGTATCAGGGATATTAATAGTGCTAGCACCCGCATCAATCACTTGTTCAATAATTTTGCACATAAAATCTATTTCAGAGCGACCAGCATCTTCACAAGAAAACTCAACATCAGCACATAAATTACGCGCAAACTTTACTGATCTAACTGCTTGCTCAATCACCTGTTCAGGAGGCATCTGGAGCTTGTGTTTCATATGTAACGGTGAGGTGGCAATAAAGGTATGAATACGACCAGAATTAGCACCTTTAATCGCATCACCCGCCGCTTGTATATCTTTATCCATAGCTCGTGAAAGTGAACAGATGGTACTGTCTTTAATATTATCCGCCACCAGCTTTACTGCTTCGAAATCTCCTGGACTTGCAATCGCAAATCCAGCTTCAATCACGTCCACTCGCATCTTTTCAAGTTGACGCGCAATTTCTAATTTGTCTTCTTTATTCATCGAAGCGCCAGGACTTTGCTCTCCATCACGCAAAGTTGTATCAAAAATAACCAATTTATCTTTTTGGCTCATAGACTATAATCTCCTGTAGTGGCGCAATAAGTGAATACTTTTAGCCACGATTGGTTAATGTTTAACCACATGTCAATATATTACTATTAAGGATACCAAACATTACCACGGTAGGTAAAAACAAAATGACTAGTCAGACCAAACTTCTAATAGGTAAAAAGCTGATTTCTTCCAAGTTTTTTTGCTTCGTAAAGAGCTTTATCCGCTGTTTCCAGACAGTCTTTTAAAGACGTATCGTCACCAGATACTGAACAACCGATACTTATAGATATATTACCAAAAGGTGAGCTTTCGTGCGGAATTGCTAACGTAGCGACTTGTTCAATAATTCTCAACCCTGTTTGAATTGAGGATTCTGTATTTGTATCTCGCATTAAAATTACAAATTCTTCACCTCCATAACGAATGGGAATATCATTTTGACGGACGTTAGTTTTAATGCAATCGGAAACTAATTGTAAACACTGATCACCTTTAAGGTGGCCGTAACTATCATTATATTTCTTGAAATAATCTATATCGATAAACAAAATCCCAACATTCTGGTTATCCATTTTTGAAATTAAATCATCAAAATAATGACGATTATAACATTGGGTAAGAGCGTCCTTAGTAGAAAGTTCTTTTAATTGATTTTGCACTTTTTGTTCATTCTCAATCGCTTGTTGCTGTAGTATCGAGCGAGCAAAATTTTTCCTTATTTGCAATTGAATATAATAGTTTGCGAGTAAGCTTAAAAATATAAAAAAGGTCGAGTCGAAAACAATAAATGTAAATTGGTTCGTTGGTAAATCTAACAAAGAAAAAAAGACGATAGAGCCAATACAAACTATTGAAGACGCTATTAAAGAAGGAATAAATCGTGGCTGCACAACGATGTTTACATAACAAACTGTCAGCAAATATCCGTAATAGTAAAATATCTTTCCAGACAAATAGGCATCATAACGACTTACAAAAATTAATGCGCTTATAAACACCATGCTAAACGCTATCAACCAATCTTGTAAGAAAGCAAACCTAGGTTTATCAAAAAATTTTATCGCTACAAGTGTAGTAGGAACCACTATGCCATATCTAATTATTGCGGCAGTGTAATTCCCGTCCCTCATATTTATGATTTCTGCAATACCATAAATAGCTAATAGAAAAACACCTAAATACAGAGTTATACGAAAATGAAGAGTCCGTTTATCATAGTTTTGCCAAGTAAAGTACTTTTCCAGTTTTGCTGGAGCTGGTAGTAGCCAATATTTATCATCAGCCACCCGCTCCGCTAGTTGTATAGTCTCTTTATCTGGTGCACTCTTCATTTGTAAATCCTATTAACTGCTAATAAGAAACATTAGAGTAGATATTAAGATTTTTTCGACTTTTTCTTCTTAGGCTTATCTTCAATCACTCCAGAAATTTGTTCCGTCGAATAATCATCAACCTGTATCACGTCCATTCGAGCTTCTTCTGCATCAACCAATATTTGGCGCTCTTCTTCATTAATAATACCTTTATCAATGGCCTGTTCAATTCGCTCCATATTAGTTACGTGCTTATCTATTTCTTTAGCTTTTACTGCTTTGCGTAATTTGCGACGTACTTCATCAGCGGCTAATACTTTATAGAAAGCTTGCTCCACACGACCAGTGACATCATCAGAAGATTCACCAACATAAGAATAGTTAGTTAAGCGATCGCGTAGCTCATTATTACTCAACATCGGTTTGACGATTTCACGATCTAGTCTGTCTGTTGGCTTCTTGTAACTTTTTCCAAATGGAAAAGCGATAAAACGTAACCCTTTACCAATCCATTTATTCGGGAAATTCGCATAAAACTCATAGAAAGATTCCTGTGTTTTTTCCAACAAATATTCCATATTCCATTGTACATAAGGCAAATCAGCCACAGGACGTTGATTATCTTCATAATACTTCAAGACCGTCGAAGCCATATATAAATAACTTAAAACATCAGCTAATCGAGCAGATAATCGCTCTTTACGTTTTAAATCTCCACCTAAAACACCCATGGCCACATCAGAAGTTAAGGCTAATACAGAACTCATACGTGTTAATTGTTGATAATGCTTAGCCGTTTGTCCTGATACCGGCTTTTTAGCCAACAAGCCATTGGTTAAACCCAAAGCAAAAGTCCGCGCAAAGTTACTAACGCCATAACCAATATGACGGAACAATAGACTATCGAAACGTTTGACGCCTTCTTCTTTATCTTCAAGTTGCGCCACTAACATTTCACGCAAAACATAAGGATGGCAACGGATCGCGCCTTGACCAAAAATCATTAAATTACGCGTTAAGATATTGGCGCCTTCAACCGTAATACCAATCGGTTGACTCATGTAGCCATTGGCCAAATAGTTTCGCTCACCCATGATAATAGCGCGTCCAGCGTGAATATCCATCGAGTCATTCATCACATCACGACCAATTTCTGTCATATGGTATTTAGCAATCGCCGAAACCACTGATGGTTTAACACCTAAATCCACAGCGCCAGCCGTCATAGTTCGCATTGACTCAATTAAATAGGTTTTACCTGCAATACGAGCCAAGGCTTCTTCAATTCCTTCAAAACGAGCAATTGGTGTTTTAAATTGTTCTCGCACCATCGAATAAGCTGGAGTTATACGGTACGATAATTTTGAAACGGCTGTACCCATTGCTGGTAAAGAAATAGAACGCCCCGCTGATAAAGACTCCATTAACATACGCCAGCCTTGACCTGCGTATTCTTGCCCGCCGATCAGCATTTCCATTGGAATAAAGACGTCTTTACCGTGAGTGGTACCATTCATGAATGCTTGGTTCATAGGCAAATGCCTTTGACCAATTTCAACTCCCGGATGATCGTGCGGTATCAAAGCACAAGTGATGCCATAATCAGATTTATCTTCATTACCAAGCAAGCCATCAGGATCATATAGTTTAAAAGCCAAACCGACGATAGTCGCCACTGGAGCCAAAGTGATATATCGCTTATTCCAAGTAATTTTAATACCTAAAACTTCTTTTCCATCATGCTCACCCATGCAAACAATTCCTTTATCAGGAATAGCACCAGCGTCAGAACCTGCGGTTGGAGAAGTTAAGGCAAAACAAGGGATTTCTTTACCAGAAGCTAATCTTGGTAAATAGTGATCTTTTTGCTCTTGAGTACCATAGTGCATTAGCAACTCGCCAGGCCCTAAAGAATTAGGGACCATAACCGTAACGGCCGCACTGCCAGAACGAGTTGCAATCTTAGTGACAATGGTTGAGTGTGCAAGAGCTGAGAAGCCTTTACCGCCGTACTCCTTAGGGATAATCATGCCTAAGAAGCCTTTATCTTTAATGAATTGCCAAACTTCTGGAGGCAGATCTTTACGCTTATGAACAATATCCCAGTCATCTAGCATCGAACAAAGCTCTTCAGTTTCATTATCAACAAATGCTTGCTCTTCTTCCGTTAAGCTTGGTTTAGCAATAGCTAACATTTTTTTCCAATCTGGATTGCCTTGGAACAAATCCGCTTCCCACCAAACGTCACCAGCTTCTAAAGCAACTTTTTCAGTTTCACTCATCGGTGGCAAAACTTTTTGCATAAAGCTATAAGCTTTGCGAGATATCCAATCGATACGCAAATCAGGCAACAAATAAAATAACGCGACGATGCCGTAAACTATTATTGAAAGATAAAAGCCCCAAGCAAGATCACTAGTAAACCAAATCAGGCCAATAGCGATTAAGTTTGCCATCATTACTTTTTTCATTGGCCAGCGGTTATAAGCACATACACCCACCACTAAAACCATTATTAATAACTGTAATAATCCAGTCATTTATTAATTACCTCGTTAAATATATAAATTAAGCTTTCATTCCAGCAGCTAAAAAAGGAATCATTTCATCGATAACATCTTCTATAGCCATAGTTTTATCAAAGTCTGAAGCCGCTATTTCTCTTAATGCGTCACTAGCAGCTAATGTAAAAATTAAACTACCTAACGTATAGTGAAGGCGCCAAAAAATTTGATCATTAGACAAGTTAGGATAAGCCTTTTGAAAAATAACCATGAATCGCAGTAATACAAATCCATACTTATCGGTTACATAACGACGCAAATGCCCTTGTGTTTCTGCATAGGCACGGCCTAATAAACGCATAAAGGTCGAAATTGAGTTTTTACGTCTATTCTCTAAGCTAAAAAGCGGCTTAACAAATGCGCTTAACATCACTTTAGTATCTAAATCACTATCAAGCTTATCTTCTAAAAGACTAAGTTCAGCAGTCAAATTTTCCGTGTAGGCCGACAAAAATCGGTCAAAAACGTCTTGGATTAGAGACTTTTTAGAGCCAAAATGATAATTAACACTGGCTAAGTTAACTTTAGCTCGTGCCGTGATAGTTCTTAAGCTGGTTTCAGCAAAGCCTCTTTCAGCAAATAATTGTTCAGCTGCGTCTAGAATTTTGGTTTTCGTTGTATCGTTTTTATTCATCTTAACAAAAAAATCAAACACCTGTTTGAAACATACGTATAAAACAAGTTCTTGTCAAGAGATTAGACCATTTATTGATAAGACTGTAATTAAGTTAAAAGTGAAAATATTTTAATATCTTCGAAAGAAGAATAAACTTTGCATGAAAAAAAATGCTAGCAAAAATTTTCAATCAGGAAGCCAATTTTTGAAAGTTGTATAATCAAAAGGCCAATGTAATTCTTGATTAGTATTTTTATTTTTTAGGACTGGAATTTCAGTTCGATATTGCTGCATAATTTTTTCATCATCTATGATGTCAAAAACATCGACTTCAAAATTAATTTGATTATTATTTTCGTAAAAAAACTGTGAAAACATCTGTTCAACTTTTTCGCATAAATGACAGCCAAAAGTCGTATAAAAAATTATTTTTTGCATTTTTTTTATAAAAACGAAGAAAAAACTAAAAAAAGTTATGATAAATGCAACTTTATCATAGATTTCATTTAACTTTCTAAAATTCTTTTCGTATAATTTGATTGGAATTTAACCAAACATCCACGACAGGGGAATTGATCATGGCAAAGAAAGTAACTTCTGCAGCAGCTCTTAAATCAGCTGAATCTGCATTGAACAAAGCTAAGAAAGCTGCAGCGAAAGATAAGGCTGCTGCTGCTAAAGCCGCTGCTAAAGCAAAAGATACTGCTGCTAAGGCAAAAGCTAAACCAACTAAAACTTCTAAAGCTGCCGCTAAAAAAGCAAAAGACGCAGCTTCTAAAGCAAGTAAAGCTGCAACTGCTTCTGCAAAAGCATTAGCTAAAGCAAAAGATGCAGCTGCAAATGCTAAAGCTGTTGCTACTAAAGATGCAGCTCTTGCAAAAGCTGTTGCTAAATTCGAAAAAGAGTGGGCTGCCAAAGAAAAGAAAAAAGCTGCCGCTGCTGCTAAGCGTAAAGCCGCTGCAGATAAGAAAAAAGCTGCCGCAGCTAAAAAGAAGGCTGCTGCCGCTGCTAAGAAGAAGGCTGCTGCAGACAAGAAAAAAGCTGCCGCTGCTAAGAAGAAGGCTACTGCCGCTGCTAAGAAGAAGGTTGCTGCAGACAAGAAAAAAGCTGCCGCTGCTAAAAAGAAGGCTGCTAAGAAAAAAGCTCCTGCTAAAAAGAAGGTAGCTAAGAAAAAAGCTCCTGCTAAAAAGAAGGTAGCTAAGAAAAAGGCTCCTGCTAAAAAGAAGGTAGCTAAGAAAAAGGCTCCTGCTAA
>CANNCW010000006.1 GCA_947503345.1 uncultured Kangiella sp.
GTAGCCGAAGAAGTAGCCGAAGAAGTAGCCGAAGAAGTAGCCGAAGAAGTAGCCGAAGAAGTAGCCGAAGAAGTAGCTGAAGAAGTAGCTGAAGAAGTGGATGATGAAATCCTTGAAATTTTCATAGAAGAAGGGGAGGAGTTATTTGCAAGTGATTCTGAACTATTGGATGCATGGCAAAAGAATCCTTCAGATATGAGTAAAGTGCTCGAACTTCAACGTAATTTGCATACCTTAAAAGGTAGTGCAAGAATGGCTAACTTCGCTGAAATAGGTGATTTGGCACATAGCTTAGAAGATTTATATACAGGATTAGCTGACAATTTATTTACTGCAGATAAAGAAACCGTGGCTTTAGCTCAGGAATCGGAAGAGCAGTTGTTGGCAATGTTTAATGCTAGGAAAAGTGGCCAAGTGGTTGCTCTTGATACTGAACAACTAAACAAAATTAACGAATATATTAAGCTTGCAAAACAAGTTCCAGTTGAAAGTGAGGTTGATGAGCTTTCAGTTGAAGAAGAAAAAGAAGAGCTGTGGGATAAAGAGCTTGCAGAGATATTCTTAACTGAAGCAAATGAGTTATTAGCGAACTATGATGAAACGATTGCAGAATGGTCGAAGGATATGCGTAACCACGATGTTCTTTCTGCCGCTGTTAAGAGTATGCATACCATTAAAGGTGGTGCACGTCTTTCGACTCTAACGCCAATTGCTAATCTTGCAGAAAAAACAGAATTAGCGACTAAACTTTTAAGTAGGGACTCTAGAGTTGGTCAGTCTCGCTGGAAAGATCTTTTAGTTAAATGTCATGGACAACTTCATAGCATGGTTCTAGAAGTTCGTAATGGAGACTATCCTCAGGAAGCTAATAATCTATTATCACAACTTGATAGAGATATTGAGACTATTCAAGCACAACTTGATCAGTTAGCGAGACGCCAAGAGGTAACGCCTGATGAACAAGTCGATGTTAAAGTAGTCTCTTTGTTGGATAGACAAAAACTTAAAGAGTCTGAGACAAAAGAAGCTGAAACTCGCGATGTTATTCGTGTTCGTTCAGAAGTTTTAGATAATTTGGTGAATTTGGCTGGTGAGTCTTCAATTTTTAGAGCAAGACTTGAACAGCAAATTGCTGATTTAAACTTTAACTTAAAAGAAGTAGGTTCCACGATTGATCGCTTGAAAGAACAGTTACGTAATCTGGAAATTGAAACAGAAGCACAGGTACTATATCGTCGAGAAATATCGGGTGTTGATTTTGATGAGTTCGATCCTCTGGAAATGGATAGGTATACACGTCAACAAGAATTAACGCGCTCACTTCTTGAAGCTGCAAGTGATATGGTTTCTTTGCAAGAAAGTTTGCAGGCGCAAATTGGTGATACCGAAGCTGCACTTTTGCAACAAGCTAGGGTAAATACAGAGTTACAAGATCGTTTAATGCGAACCCGGATGGTTCCATTTGATAGTATCGAAAGTCGATTGAATCGAATGGTTAAACAGATTGCTAAAGAGTTGAATAAAGAAGTTAAATTAAACTTAAGCTCTGAAGGTGAAATGGATAGAACGGTTATTGAGCGTATGGTTGCTCCATTAGATCATATGCTTCGTAACGCAATTGACCATGGCATTGAGTCAAAAGAAGAGCGCCAGGCCGCTGGTAAAGATCCTGTTGGTCTAATTGATTTGTCTCTACAAAGAAGAGGTAATGAAGTATTCATTCGAATTCAGGATGATGGCGCGGGTATTAATAAGACTAAAGTTAAAAAGCGTGCGGTGGCACAAGGGATGATTGATCAATCTTACCAGCCAACGGATCGAGAACTTTATAGACTAATCTTACAAGCAGGCTTTTCAACGGCAGAGGAAGTAACACAAATTTCTGGTCGTGGCGTTGGTATGGATGTTGTTCATAGTGAAATTCTTCAGTTAGGTGGGTCTTTAACCATCAATTCAGATGAAGGTAAGGGCACTCGTATGACGGTACGTTTACCATTCACTCTTTCATCGAGCCAATCGTTAATGGTTAAAGTAAAAGGCGAAAATTACGCTATACCATTATCAAATATTTCGACAGTTGCACGAGTAAGTGCTGAGGAAATAAAGCGTATTTATTCTAGCGAATCTGCAAAGTTGAATCATTTGGGCGAAGAGTATGAGTTACGCTACTTGGGACAAATTCTAGATCGAAACTCTCAAGTTATTGCACCTTCTGAAGAGATAGTGCCAGTACTAATTATTGAGGGCGAGGAAAAGCCAATTGCGGTTTATGTAGATGAGCTTCTAGGTTCTCGTGAAGCGGTAGTGAAATCAGTTGGTCGACAATTGAGTACGGTACCTGGTATTTCTGGCGCATCTATTTTAGGTGACGGTGGTGTTGTATTGATTTTAGATATGCAGACTTTGGTTGATAGATTCCATGAATGGGACTTTACTCACCACTCCGAGTTTACAGAAGAAGTTGTTGAAGAAGATAAGATCCCAACGGTTATGGTTGTGGATGACTCAATTACGGTACGTAAAGTAACCTCGCGCTTGTTACAGCGTAATCAATACAAAGTTGTTACAGCCAAAGATGGTGTTGATGCTGTTACTCAGTTAAATGAGTTTATACCAGATGTTATGTTGCTAGATATTGAAATGCCAAGAATGGATGGATTTGAATTAGCAAGTTTAATTCGCCATGACTCTCGACTGAAACAAATTCCAATTATTATGATTACTTCGCGTACCGGAGAAAAGCACCGTCAACGTGCAGAAGAAATTGGGGTAAATGATTATCTGGGTAAGCCATATAACGAAGAAAACCTATTGGCGACCATTGAAAAAATGTTGGAATTATAGAATTAGAAGTTGAGAAACGATATGGCAAAAAATATTGAAAAAAGCAAAGAAGTATTTAGTTTTCTGATTCCAATGTTGGAAGATAATCTTTTGATGCCTAGCGAAGCAGTTGCTGAAATTGTACCTTTTATGAATGTAAGTTTATTTGATAATTCAGAGTCGAATGGTGTATGGCATATCGGTAATCTTGCATGGAGAAATGCTACTATTCCAGTTATTTCGTTGGAAAGGGTGCATGGTATTCAAGATTTAGGTGATATTCGACGATCTAGAGTGGCCGTGATTTATACATTAAATGGAAATGAAGAAATTCCTTATTTGGCTTTTACTGTACAAGGTATTCCTCGAATGATTCCTGTAGGAAGTGATGATAATGAGGTCCTCGATTCTAACCCTTCTGAAAAGGGTGCAATGGCCTGGGTGAAAGTCGCTGAACGAAAAGCAATGGTTCCAGACATGGACGCATTGGAAGAATTAGCCAAGTCCATTCGTTAATCAAAAATCCCCCCAAATTGCGTTTATTGCGGATACGGCTGCTAAAGCAGCCGTTTCTGTTCTTAAAATACGCGGACCTAATGATACAGGTTGAATATGTAAGTTCTTAATGTGTCGGACTTCTTGCTCAGTAAACCCACCTTCCGGGCCAACCCATAATTGAATTTCTGTTGTATTGTCAGGAGCTGTTAAATCCCTAAAAGAGTGATTAGCGTGAGGGTCAAGAAAATAACTATTAGTACTTAGCTTTAAGACTGCATCTTGCCATCTAGTTACAGAGTATATAGTCGGGATTGAGTCACGGCCAGATTGTTCGCAAGCACTAATAATAACTTTTTTCCAATGTTCCTGTTTTTTAGCCCAGCGCTTCGTATCGAGTTTTACGCCGCATCTTTCTGTGATGATGGGGGTGAAAGTTTTAACTCCTAACTCAACGCATTTTTGTATAGTTAAATCCATTTTATCGCCACGGGAAACACCTTGATAAAGATGAATACTTAATGGCGATTCGGAGTGATACTGATCTTTAGATGTAACAGAAACTTTGACTCTGTGACGTTCAATGTTGGCAATAACAGCTTGATATCTGTAGCCATCACCATTAAATAGTTCTAAGATATCACCTATCTTCATTCTAAGAACTTTAGATAAGTGCAAGCTTGCAGCCTTATCAATATTTAGCTCTTGATTAAGAGTGATATCAGTTTGTTGGTAAATCCGATTAAGGCGCAAAATAATGGGATATTAAATAAATTTAAAAAAATTATAGCATAGAAAAAAGCCAGCAAAGAAGCTGGCTTTTTAAGGTTTTAATAACGATAGTGTTCTGGTTTGTACGGACCATCAACTTTAACGTTAATATAATCAGCTTGCTCGGTAGATAATTGGGTTAATTTAGCGCCGATTCTATCTAGGTGTAAACGGGCTACTTTTTCGTCTAGATGCTTTGGTAATACATAAACGTCTTTGTCATATTTTTCACCATGTTGCCAAAGTTCAATTTGGGCTAATACTTGATTGGTAAAAGAATTAGACATTACAAAGCTTGGGTGACCAGTTGCGCAACCAAGATTAACAAGACGTCCTTGAGCTAGAAGGATAATACGCTTACCATCAGGGAAAATAACATGATCGACTTGATCCTTAATGTTTTCCCACTCACATTTTTCTAAACCTGCAACATCAATTTCGTTATCGAAATGGCCAATATTACAAACGATTGCTTGATCTTTCATGCGCTCCATATGATCGAACCGAATAACGTCAAAATTGCCTGTCGCAGTAACAAAAATATCAGCTTGCTCAATAACTCCAGGATCTTCCATGTTTACAACACGGTAACCTTCCATTGCTGCTTGTAACGCGCAGATTGGATCAATTTCGGTAATCCAAACGTTAGCGCCAAGACCACGTAAAGATTGCGCGGAGCCTTTGCCTACATCGCCAAAGCCACAAACAATCGCAACTTTACCTGCAACCATCACGTCGGTTGCACGCTTTATGCCATCGACTAGTGATTCACGACAACCGTATAAGTTATCAAATTTAGATTTGGTTACAGAATCGTTAACGTTAATCGCAGGGAAGGGTAGCTCACCTTTATCACGTAATTGATAGAGACGGGCAACGCCGGTGGTAGTTTCTTCGGTTACACCTTGGATATTTGCCAAAGTTCGAGAATAAAAAGTCGAATCTTCTTTTAGCTTTGCTTTAATAGAATTAAACAAAGCAATTTCTTCTTCACTACCAGGCTTATCCAATACGGAAATATCTTTTTCAGCACGCGTTCCTATGATTAATAGCATAGTTGCATCGCCGCCATCATCTAAGATCATGTTTGGCGTTCCGCCATCATGCCAAGTCATTAAGCGGTGAGTATAATCCCAATATTCATCCAAGGTTTCGCCTTTATAAGCAAAAACAGGAATACCTTGATCGGCAATTGCAGCCGCTGCGTGGTCTTGAGTTGAGAATATGTTACAAGAAACCCAGCGAACTTCTGCACCAAGCTCAATTAGGGTTTCAATCAACATGGCCGTTTGTATAGTCATGTGTAATGAACCAGCAATTCGTGCGCCTTTTAACGGCTTTTCTTCGCCATATTCTTCACGAATGGTCATTAAACCAGGCATTTCAGTTTTGGCAATTTCAATTTCTTTATGGCCCCATGGAGCCAAGTTAATATCTTTTACAATGTAATCAGACATGATCTTCTCTTAAATAGATTAAATTCCAGCAGCGGAGCGTAGAGCTTCTGCCTTATCGGTTTTTTCCCAGCTAAATGATTCTTCAGTTCTACCAAAATGACCATAAGCGGCCGTAGCTAAATAGATTGGCTTTAGCAAGTCCAACATTTTTAAAATACCAACAGGTCGTAAATCAAAATGCTCACGCACTAGTTGAATCAATTTTTCTTCAGAAACTTTACTTGTACCAAAAGTGTTAATGCTAATGGAAGTAGGTTCAGCAACACCAATAGCGTAAGACACTTGGATTTCACAGCGATCAGATAATCCTGCTGCAACAATGTTCTTCGCAACATAACGACCAGCATAGGCTGCGCTTCTATCAACTTTAGATGGGTCTTTACCTGAGAAAGCTCCGCCACCATGACGAGCCATACCGCCATAGGTATCTACTATAATTTTTCGACCTGTTAGACCACAATCCCCCATAGGCCCGCCAATTACGAAGTTACCTGTTGGGTTAATAAAATATTTAGTGTCAGCCGAAAGCCATTTAGCAGGTAGCACAGGTTTGATGATTTCTTCCATCACTGCTTCTTGTAAGTCAGTGTGCTTAATGTCAGCGCTGTGTTGGGTTGATAAGACCACAGCATCGATTGCCACAGGTTTATCGTCTTCATAACGGAATGATAACTGACTTTTAGCATCAGGACGTAACCAATCTAGAGCGCCTTGTTTACGCACTTCTGCTTGGCGTTGAACTAAACGATGTGAATAAGTAATTGGAGCAGGCATTAATACGTCAGTTTCATTAGACGCGTAGCCAAACATCAAACCTTGGTCGCCGGCACCTTGCTCTTCTGGAACCGAACGATCAACACCTTGAGCGATGTCAGGCGATTGTTTACCAATGGCATTTAAGACAGCGCAAGATTCCCAGTCAAAGCCCATTTCAGAGCTGTTATATCCAATCTTACGAATAGTTTGGCGCGCTAAATCTTCAATGTCGACCCAAGCGCTAGTGGTCACCTCGCCAGCAACCACTACCATGCCAGTTTTAACCATGGTTTCAACGGCTACGCGAGCGTTAGGGTCTTGGGCTATAATTGCATCCAGAACCGCATCAGAAATCTGATCGGCAACCTTGTCAGGATGTCCTTCTGAGACTGACTCAGAAGTAAATATAGAGTTTATAGTCATTAATTTCGATACCTGTATATGATAGTCTCGGCGAACTGCCAAGATGTGAAATTACTTATCTAAAGAACAAAAAGTGTCCAGATTTTACCTTGTTTAGACGCTTAAATCACGGATTATTACAGTGCTAGGAGTATATAAGAATATTCTTAATTAGTAGTGGTCAATATAATGTGAATATTATTAGCCACAAGTTAGATTGTGGCTCAATTTTGAGAGTTCTATCGGTTGGTTTATAGGTGGTAAACACTCTTAGTCATAACTTTCGACATTAAGCCCATTGCAGTTTTAATAGGTTTTGGCAGCTGTGCCGCACCATGGTTGATGGCATTTTCCGCATGTTGTAATTCTTCTTGATGCATCTGCTTTAAGATAGCACGGCTTTTATTATCCTGCTTAGGCAGCTTTTCCAAATGACTCTCTAAGTGTTTTCCTACTTGACGCTCGGTTTCAGCAACAAAGCCTAGGCTCCATTTATCACCAGCTAATCCTGCAACAGCGCCAATAGCAAAAGAACTGGCATACCATATGGGATTTAATAAGCTTTCTCGACTATCTAATTCATTGATGCGCTGACTGCACCATGCTAGATGATCCACTTCTTCTTGTGCAGCCTGTTCCATTTCTTGGCGGATATTAGGGAGTTTTGCCGTTAAAGCTTGACCTTGATAGAGTGCTTGAGCGCAAACTTCGCCAGTGTGATTAATTCTCATTAAACTAGCCGCATGTTTTTGTTCTGTCTCTGACATGTTGCTTTCATCAATTGAAGCCGCCGGGCTAACCCTAGTTTCTGTATCATAGATACCGACGGTGGTTTTTAAGGCAGAGTCGGCAACATTACAAAGTCGATCAAAAAAGCTGAATTGACGCATAAGCTCACAAAGGGATACACTGGTTTATAGGTTAATTTTGCCTATTTATACACGAAATAACAAATATAAATCATGGGATCCTTGTAATACTTCATGGCCGCTAAAACAGAACAAAATGATTTAACTTTATTAATTAAATCAAAAAATCCGATCATCGTGATAGAAACTCATGAAGAAGATCGAATCATTGAGCTCTTAACTAAAATTGCCATAACTCTAGGTCAACCTCAATTTGGGTGGCATTTAACGGAAGGTTTGCGTCGTATGGAGTTAAAGGATGATGATTTGTCATCCTTGCCGAATACAGAAGACCCAACGGAAGCTCTAAAATACATAAAGAAAATGCAACGCAAAGGGGTTTATGTGTTATTTGATTTTCACCCTTTCATGGATAAAGAGCATCCGCAAAATATACGTTTAATTAAAGATATTGCGTTAGATTTTGAGCTTTATCAACAAACATTAATATTTATTAGCCATAAAGTGCGGTTACCTCAAGAAATACGTCGTTATGGAGCACGATTCGAATTAAAACTTCCTGATGCTTATCAATTAGAAATGATGATAAAACGAGAAGCTATTCGATGGTCAAATGCCAATGGCGGTATCAAAGTTCGGACTGACAAACAAATTATGCATCGATTAGTTCAGAACTTGGCGGGGTTAACTTTTGCAGATGCAAAACAAATCATTCGAAACATTATCTATGATGACGGCGCTATTACAGAAGATGAAATGGAATCCGTAAATAAGGCAAGGTATCAATTATTGGACCTTGAAGGTGCTGTTCATTATGAATATGAAACGGCCCATTTTAAAGAAGTAGGCGGCATGTTGGCGCTAAAAGATTGGTTAGAAAAAAGACGAAGAGTTTTTCTTGAAGCTAAGTCGTTAGGCTTAGATCAGCCTAAAGGCATTATGTTAGTCGGTGTGCAAGGGGGTGGAAAATCATTGGCAGCTAAAGCAGTAGCGGGAATGTGGGGCGTACCTTTATTACGTTTGGATTTTGGAGCTCTGTATAATAAATGGCATGGAGAGTCGGAGAAGAATTTAAGAGACTCATTGAAACTGGCGGAAATGATGTCACCTTGCGTTCTATGGTTAGACGAAGTGGAAAAAGGCATATCTACAGGCGATAACGATGGTGGCACTTCGAAGCGAGTTTTGGGAACATTACTTACTTTTATGCAGGAAAATGACTACCCAATTTTTATGGTGGCTACTGCCAATGATATTAGTGCTTTACCGCCAGAGTTTATTCGTAAAGGACGTTTAGATGAAGTTTTCTTTGTAGATTTACCCGATGATAAAACTCGCCAAGAAATTTTTAAAATTCACTTAAGTAAACGTAAGCAAGTACACTTGGAGTTTGATCTCATTAAATTAGCACAAGCAACTGACGGATTCAGTGGTGCGGAAATTGAGCAAGCTGTAGTGGCAGGTTTGTATGCTTCTTTATATGCGGATGAACCCTTAAAAACCGAAACGATATTAAATGAGATAGAATCTACAAGTCCACTTTCACAAGTAATGGCTGAAAAGATGCAAGCCTTACGGAATTGGGCTGATGGTCGCGCTGTAATCGCTAATTAAAGTTAAGAAGGAGTGATTGATGAAACTGATATATTCGAATGCTTCACCATATGCTCGAACTACGAGAATAGTTTTACGTGAGTTAGATACAAGAGAAGAGGTTGAAGAAATTGCTCAGCACCCATTTGATAATCCGCCACAGTTAATAAGTTTTAATCCGCTATGCAAAGTCCCCTGTTTAATTACCAACACTGGAGAGGGACTATTCGATAGTCAGGTAATCGCTGAATATTTGGATGATAAATACTCTGGAAATTTATTTACGGAAATAAATAAGAATTGGAACTTAAAAACACTCTATTCACTGACTCGGGGTATATTAGATTCTAGTGTTGCATGGAAGCAAGACAAGATGCGTGGCGAGGGTTTAAGCTCAGAGTTTTGGCAAAAGCGATTTATTAATAGCATTGACCGAGGGCTAAATTATATCCAAAAGCGCTTAAATGGATTGCCACAAGAATTTACGGCTTTGGATATAAACTTGATTTGTGTGTTAGATTATTTAGAGTTTAGACATCCTGATTATGAATGGCAACAGATGCATCCTGAGTTGCTTAGCTGGTATGAAGAAAGGAAAAGTAGAGATTCACTGGTGGATACAATGCCAAAAGAATAAAGGCCTCATTATGAGGCCTTTTTTTGAGTTAGACTATTTTTTTATCCATTTGCCAGAAACTTTTATATAGTGACCAGCTTTGGTTTTTTGGAAATTTCTTTTGGCAGCGATTTTTTCTACTTCGGATAATGCAATCTTGTTTTTTGCTGCCTGTTTTTTATAGATAGCTTTTCGCTTAGCGTTAACGTCCGCAACTAATTTCTGTGCTTCTGAATTAGATTTAATTAAACCTAGGTAGCCATTAGGTAATTCGCCAATAACGCCTTGTCCTTTTAAATCGCCAAGAGAAGCGGCCAATAATGAACCACTGAAAACAGTAGCGACTAGGAAAATAATTAACTTTTTCATTGTTTTCTCCTTAGAATAAACCTGAATCTTCACTCAGAGCTTGATCCAATTCTTTTTCCACACGAACGACTATTTCATGTTGAATTTTAATGTTAGCCTCAATTTTAATAGGCTCCTTTGGCGCTTCAATTCGAACAGTCGGGTTACAAGCCGATAGAATGAAAGTGGTTGCCAAAAGTAATATCAACTTCTTTTGCATAAATCCTCACCAATAAGTAGGGTTAGCATCAGATTAGCATAAAAACCTGAATTTGTGCTGAATCATTTTCAATTATCAGATTGCTCTTCCGAGGTTTCTGGCAAATCAAAATCGCCACTATGGTACCTATCAATAATTGGTTTCGCCATGTCCCCACTAAACACCATAGAATGCAAAAGGTTAGGCAAATTTCCTTCAATATTTAATGTTAATTCAATAGGAAATCCATCGTATAAATTTGGATTATTACCGTCAAGATTGACTTTGAGTCGATAAATGCCGTCAGCAGAATAGTTGATAGTTCCTGATAGGCTGTTGTAGTGAAAATTATCCAAGGCTTGGAATGCGATATTAGCATCCGTAGCTTGAGCTGTTTTAACCTTTAATACACCAGCTTCTATACTGCTGAAGGTCCCATCATTAATAGCTTGGCCTTTGTCATTAATATGGATCGGAAGAACAAAATCGAATTTGCCAGCAATCGAAAGCGATTCTGATTCGAAGGCTTCAAGCAAAGGCGTAAAGTTAATTGCATTGAGCTCTACTGTGAAGGGGGTAATAAGTTTAGGTGAAATAGTCAGTTTGTCGATATTCATTGAACCATCGAGCAAATTAGCTTTGATATCTTTGAAGCGATAAACTGAATTGCGATGATTTAAGCTTGTGGCAAAATTATTGATGCTGATACCTGAAGCTAATTGGAGTGACTCGATACTAATGTTGGCGTTGCCAGTAAGCGGAGCTCTATCAGACAAAGCGTCACTAATGTTGAGATTATTAATTGATAGCTCATCGTAGAGTAAGTTCAAATTTTGGATATGGGCTTGCCCAGAGCCAGCTAGCGAAATTGGGTCAAATTGAATATTCTTCCCAGTGAACAAGCCATCAATAATTTGTAATTTTGGATATTTAGAGACTATTGGGTTTAACCAGTCTGCTAGTTGCGATGCGTTAATATTGCTATTGGTCGTTCCAACTTGATGATTGCCACTTTTGAGGTTGAAATGATAATTAAATGGAATGGCTAAATCATCTTTAGTAATTGTACCCTTGGCGGAAAATGAATCTTTGTACCAAGACCAGTTGAATTGTGTGGATAAGTCAGCCAAATGAGCTTGAGAGTTAAGAAAATCGATGGATTGGATTAAAGCGTTACCATCAACTTTTTTGGTTGTTAATTTAACTCTGGTGGTGGCAGAAAGGCGTTTCGATGTGAGTGGTTGTTTCTCTAGTTTAGTCGTTTTGTTTTTAGTGGTGATCTTTAATTGATCATTCTCAAGACTAAAGTTATTGGTGATATTGTTTAACGCTATATTATCAACCTTATGTTTTAATAGTAAATTAATAGGCGCCATCTGCTTTAAATCTAATGATAGATGATCAGGTTTTGATTCACCAACGAGGCTCTGAACCATTTCAAAACTCCCATCCCATTGCATATTAGGAAGCTTTGTAGAAACTTGTGAAAGCTCTAATGTACTTGTTTCTAAAGCAACTTCAATTTTCTTACTTTTAGCCTTTAATAAAGAGTCTTGAATCTGAAAGTCAGTATCAAGGATCAAATTAACTTGTGAAGTAAATAAACCTGTAGCTTTATCTTGATAAATAAAATCAGGGAAACTGCTATTTAAAGAAATATTACCAGCAAAGGATTGGCTTGGATCGGAAAGTGATTGATTAGCGTCTAATTCGAACTTGTTTAAGTTTAGAGCAAGCGTTAATAATGGATGATCGATCGATAAGGGCAGAGAGCCATGTTGGATCGCAATGTGATTCTCATCATTAATGGTTAGTCTTAAGTTTTCCTGTGTACGGATTGAAAGTTTAGCTAAATCTTTTAGGCTTGATAAGTTTACAGAAATATTTTGTTTTTTTAAAAAAGTCTCAAGTTGATCTTGAACCGATAGCGTTTCTAAATCTACTTGAGTTTGGATGCTAAAATTTGGTTCAAGCGAGATTGATAAGTTTTTGTCCTTAGTAAAGTTACCCGAGCCAGCAATTGTGATGGGAGCAATGCCGTCGATAGGCAAAATAGCCTGGTTGTTTAAACTAGAATCAATTTCCCAGTAAAAACCATTATCACTATACGGGCTTATCGAGCCGTTAAGCTCATCACCTAAAAAGTTTATTTTTGCAGTTAGCTTATTTAGTATTTGTGATTGAGAGTAAAGCTTTAGCTCAGTATCGAAATTAATACCAAAAAGCGATACTGCTCCTTTGACTGAAGTCTCAGACTTGTTATTTTGAATGGCTAGATCATTAACTAATATATCTTGAACTAAAAGACCTGATAAGCGTAGTTTTGAAATCTCAATATATTCAAGAGGCAGCTTGGGGATAGAAATTTTATTACTAAAGGTATTATTGGGTCTACTGTTAGGCGTAATAACAATAACTGCTTGGTTGGCTGTAATAGAGTTTAACTGTTGCTTCCAAACAGAATAGTTAAGCTGAACATTTTCTAGTTCAATTCGAACAGGGCTTTCTTCATCAATGGCAAAGCTTAGTTTAGGGATTTTTGCGCTGGTTAGCCCTGGCCTTTCAATTTCGACATGATCCAGTTTAAGTGTCTGGGGCAAAAATTGTTGTAGTTTAGATGGAACCCAATATGGTGCACTCCAATAAGCAATAAGTAGCCCTGCTAAAGAAATCAGCAAGCTTATAAGAATCCATTTGGTAAATTTCTTAATCACTAAATTGCGCCAACAAAGTTTATTTCGAGCAAGAAAAAAGCCTTACATTTCAGTGTAAGGCTTTTTTCTTAATGGTCAATGAATAGCTTGTAAAAGTCATTAGCTATTTTCTCGAGCAATAGCACGGTGACCAATGTCAGTTCGGTAGTAAACTTTATCCCAAGATATTTTTGCTACTGACTGGTAGGCTTTTTGTTGCGCTTGAGTAACAGAGTCACCAAGTGCTACAACGCAAAGTACCCGACCGCCATTAGTGACGATCTTACCATCCTTTTCGGCAGTACCTGCGTGGAATACTTTACCTTCAGTAATAGAGTCGATACCAGAAATAATATCACCTTTGGGGTAGCTTTCAGGATAACCGCCAGCAGCCATTACAACCCCAACCGCAGCCCGTGGGTCCCATTTAGCTTCAGTGGAATCTAAGTGTCCGTCAATCGCTCTCAAGCAAAGCTCGCTTAAGTCTGATTCTAAACGACTCATGATCGGCTGAGTTTCTGGATCACCAAAACGGCAATTAAATTCCAATACTTTTGGAATACCATCGCTATTAATCATTACGCCAGCGTACAAGAAACCTGTATAAGGATGCCCTTCAGATTCCATGCCTTCAACCGTCGGAATAATAACTTGTTGCATAATACGATCATGCATTTCAGCAGTTACCACTGGTGCAGGGGAATAGGCTCCCATTCCACCGGTGTTAGGACCTTTGTCACCATTATCGCGCGCTTTGTGATCTTGCGAAGTTGCTAGTGGTAAAATATTTTTACCGTCAACCATGACGATAAAGCTTGCTTCTTCACCTTGTAAGAACTCTTCAACTACAACACGATGACCTGCGTCGCCAAACTTATTTCCAGCTAACATATCGTCGATAGCTTCATCAGCTTGCTCGAAGCTATCGGCAATAATAACGCCTTTACCGGCAGCCAAGCCATCAGCCTTAATAACGATAGGTGTACCCATTTCACGAACATAAGCTTTGGCTGGCTCGATTTCGGTGAAGTTTTGGTAAGCAGCTGTTGGGATCTTATGACGGGCTAAGAAATCTTTAGTGAAAGCTTTTGAGCCTTCTAATTGTGCAGCGCCTTTAGTAGGGCCAAAACATTTTAAGCCCGCTTCAGTAAATGAATCCACAACTCCAATTACTAATGGTGCTTCAGGACCAACAATGGTCAGCTCAACTTGATTATCTTTAGCAAATGCAATTAAAGCATCAATGTCTTCTGAACCAATCGCGACGTTTTCCACTTTAGCTTCTAAAGCTGAACCAGCGTTTCCAGGAGCAACAAAAACTTTGCTCACTTTTTCCGATTGAGCCGTCTTCCAGGCTAAAGCGTGCTCACGACCACCACTACCAATAATTAAAACATTCATTTTATTGAGCCCCTGTAATTAATGTCTAAAGTGGCGCATGCCAGTAAATACCATTGCCATACCGTGTTCGTTTGCTGCTTCGATAACTTCATCATCACGGATTGAACCACCTGGCTGAATAACGGCTGTAATACCAGCTTCCGCAGCCGCGTCGATACCGTCGCGGAAGGGGAAGAAAGCGTCAGACGCCATAACTGAACCTTTAACTTCAAGGTTTTCGTCACCAGCTTTAATGCCTGCAATTTTTGCAGAATATACACGACTCATTTGTCCTGCGCCAACACCAATAGTTTGGCCACTACGGGCGTAAACAATGGCATTAGATTTAACGAACTTAGCCACTTTCCAGCAGAAAGTTAAATCACGCATTTCATCTTCTGATGGTTTACGCTTTGAAACTATGCGTAAGTCTTCATCGAATACTTTACCCAAATCGCGATCCTGGACTAACAAGCCACCATTAACACGCTTATAGTCTAAACTTGGGATTGCTTTTTCCCATTGCCCACACTCTAGTAAACGAACATTCTTCTTCTCGGCTACTGCTGCTTTTGCTTGATCAGAAACAATTGGAGCAATAATCACTTCTACGAACTGACGATCAACGATTTTCTTTGCAGTCTCGCCATCTAATTCGCGGTTAAAAGCGATAATACCGCCGAAAGCTGAGGTAGGATCCGTTTGGAATGCAAGCTCGTAAGCTAAATCAATATTCTCAGCAATTGCAACACCGCAAGGGTTAGCGTGCTTAACGATAACACAAGCTGGCTCATCAAAACTTTTCACACACTCCAATGCCGCATCAGTGTCAGCAACATTATTGAAAGATAATTCCTTACCTTGAATTTGTGTCGCAGTTGAAACACTCGCTTCTTCAGCATTATGCTCAACGTAGAAAGCTGCGTGTTGATGTGGGTTTTCGCCATAACGCATATCTTGTGCTTTCTTATATTGCACAGAATAGGTTGGCGAAAATTCACTAGAATCTTCAGCCGCTTGAACGCCTAAATAATTCGAAATTGCTGCATCATAACGTGCTGTATGTGCGAAAGCTTTTGCCGCTAGTTTGAAACGAGTCGCTTTATCTACGCCACCATTATTTTCGATCTGATTAGCGACTTCTGTGAAGTCCTCATTCTCAACCACAATGCATACATCTTGATGATTTTTAGCAGAAGAACGAACCATCGCTGGGCCACCGATATCAATGTTTTCAATCGCGTCTTCTAAACGGCAGTTATCTTTAGCAATGGTGCTTTCAAATGGATAAAGGTTTACCACTACTAAATCGATAGCAATAATATCGTGCTCTGCCATTACTTCATCGTCAACGCCACGACGACCTAAGATAGCGCCGTGAACTTTTGGATGTAAAGTCTTAACGCGACCAGCCATCATTTCAGGAAAGTTGGTGTAATCTGAAACGTCAGTAACTGTTAGACCATTATCACGTAATAATTTAGCAGTACCGCCAGTGGATAAAATCTCGATATCTTTTTGCGCTAAAGTTTGCGCAAATTCAACCACGCCATTTTTGTCAGAAACGCTAATGAGTGCGCGTTTAATTGGGCGAATGTTGGACATATAAAATCCTCAGTGAAACTAGTGATTCAAAGATTAAGATTAAAGCAAGTTATAACGCTTTAATTTTTTGCGTAGAGTGCCGCGATTCAAACCTAAAACTTGAGCAGCTTTAGTTTGATTGTTGCGAGTATGTTCCATAATCGCATTTAATAATGGTTCTTCAACTTGAGTTAAAACTAAGTCATAAACTTCGTTTAATGGTTGGCCATTCATTTGCTTTAAATAACTTTGCATAGAAAGAGCTACGTGTTCTCTTAAAGTAGAACCTGAAGTTTGATTTTGGTTGAATTCAGAACCGTTAGCTGATTCTTGGGAAATGTTGTTGTCGAAAATTGTCATGCTGCTTTAGCCTGTTGCTTTTGTTCAAAATAATATTTAAGTGTTTCAAGTTGAGTCGCTCCGTCTTCTATTTTATTAAAAGTACGGCGGAACTCTTTTCCATCGGCTTGTTCTTGGAGGTACCAAGAAACATGCTTGCGGGCTATCCGAGGCCCCATTACTTCACCATACAGTTGGTATAAACCTTGCATATGCTGAAATAAAATTTGTTGTATTTCTGGCCAACTCGGTGACTCTAGATATTCACCAGTTTGCATATAATGCCAGATTTCTCTAAAAATCCATGGCTTGCCTTGCGCTGCTCGTCCAATCATTAAGCCATCAGCTTGTGTAAACTCTTTTACCCATCGGGCTTTTTCTGGGCTATCAATATCGCCATTGGCCATAATTGGGATTGAAACTGCTTGCTTAATTTCAGCAATAGTTTCAAATTCCGCTTCGCCCATAAATTTATCGGCGCGTGTTCTGCCATGAATCGCTAAGCCTTGAACACCAGTGGCTTCAGCAATCTTGGCAATGGTCAGCCCATTACGATTATCAGTATCTTGCCCCGTGCGGATTTTTAAAGTCACTGGAACTTCTACTGAATTGACGACCGCCGTTAAAATCCGCTCTACCAACTTTGGATCTTGCAACAAGGCAGAACCAGCAGCTTTCTTACAAACCTTTTTGGCAGGACAACCCATATTGATATCAATGATTTGAGCGCCGTGTTCAACGTTATGTTGTGCCGCTAAAGCCATGATTTCGGGTTCTGTACCAGCAATCTGCACTGAGCGAATACCGACTTCGCCTTTATGAACGCGTCTTAAACGACTTTTCTTACTGTCCCAAAGCCTTGGATCGGCGGTTATCATTTCTGAAACCGTCATTCCAGCTCCAAGCTGTTTGCATAACTGCCTGAACGGCTGATCCGTCACGCCAGCCATCGGCGCTAAAATCAACGGGTTATCGAGTTGATAGTTGCCGATACGCATCATTTAGCCTGTAATTAGTCGAAAAAGGATCAATGCCACCAAATTTGAGGCGCGATCATACACTGTTTAACAAGGGATTTGAACGATAATTGATTAAAAAATCATCAATATTTTTCTTGACTTTTTTAGCAAGTTTTGAGGTTAGCTTTATTCGACGATTTGTACTTGGTAACCACTATAAATTTTATCGTCACTTAGAAATGAAAAGCCAATTTGTACCGTTTGATTTGGTTGAATCAAGGTGTTGTGGTTCACTTCAGGAAGATATTCTGCAGGTGTGAAATCAGGAGTGGTGAATTGGCCGCCTTTAATATCGCTAAGAACTACACGAACTTTTGGAAAAGGTTGAGCAAAATCAGCAGTATTTTTAAGTAATAAACTGACTTCCTGTTGTCCTTGGACTTTAGGCGCCACCTCTATACCGCTAACTTGAAACAAATCTACACGTTGCAATGATGGCACCTGACAACCAAATACTGCGCAAGAGCTGGTTAATAGTGGACGCCATTGAGGATCTTGAGCGAGCTTAATTCGATTTGGCCAAAGGTAAAAGTACCAAAATAGGCAAACCACTAAAATTAATGTAGCAATGGAATAAAGAGCTGTTTTTACAAAAGAACTTTTAACTTTCGGCTGAGCGATTTCTTCAGTATTTAGCTCGGGTGCTTCTGCAATATCCGCTAATGCTTGGGTCATCATATTATCAGAAGCATCATCTACACTTTCTGCCATGGTGGCTTTTTGAGTTTCTTTTTCCATAGAAACTAGCGAGTCGGTCGCTAAAAATAGCGACTGACAAGAACCACAGCGCACATGGCCGCCAGCCATCTCAAGGTGCTCTTTACGCAACTTGAATACGGATTTGCAATGTGGACAGTTAGTTAAAAAAGTTTCACTCATGAATTAAAATCTTTAGCTTTAATATTTTTCTAGTGGCGTTTCTTGCCATTAAGGCGCGACCAATCTTCTTGTGAAGCAGGCTTAGCCATATCAAACCATTGTTGATAAATGTGTAAAAGCTCATCCGCCTGCTCATTAAGCAAGCCTGATAATACCAGATCGCCACCAGATTTCACTGAATTCGCAATCGATTCTGATAACTGGCGCAAAGGTTCAGCCAAAATATTGGCAACCACTAGATCGGCTTGGGGTAGAGCCACCTCTTCAGGTAAGCCGAGCACTAATCTATTCTCGGAGATTTCATTGCGCTTTAGGTTTTCGCGAGTAGCGTCAAGCGCTTGCGGATCAATATCCACTGCATAGACCTTTTCCGCACCAAGTAGTAAAGCCGCTAGAGTCAAGATCCCTGAACCACAGCCATAATCAATCACAGTTTTGCCTGTGAGCTCTGCATTATCAAGCCATTGCAAGCACAAAGCAGTGGTAGGGTGAGTGCCAGTTCCAAATGCTAAACCCGGATCGAGTTTAATGTTCACAGCATTTGGATCAGGTGACTCATGCCAGCTCGGTACAATCCAAACCCGCTGACCAAACTGCATGGGCTTAAAGCTATCCATCCAAGAACGCTCCCAATCTTGATCACGAATGATCTCCCATTGGTAACTTTCGCCAAAATGCTGTGAGAATTCACTATTGGACAATACCTTATCCAGCAAAGCCGTTTCCGTATTAGCATCAAACAAAGCCAACACGATCAAATGATCCCATAAGGGCGTCTCACCGGGCTTCGGCTCTAAAATAGGTTTATCTTCAGCATCTAAAAAAGACACCGCCAGCGCACCGAGCTCCATTAAGAAGTCACTCAGTGTGTCCGCATCAGGGTTTTGGTAATCGAACTTTAATTGGATCCAGGACATAAGGTTAAAAGTATATTATTTGAAAATATTATAACAGGAAGCAAGAGGGTATGTAGATGAAGTGTTTATTATAGCGTATAAAGGTATATACGCTATCGTACATTAATAATGGTTTAAGAAATGAAGAAAATGTATAAAATTACTACTCTCGTACTGGGACTATTATTAACATCGTGTGTGACAAAGGATTTTAAATCCTCAGATGAAATAGCTTTATATTTAGAAAACAAATATTTTCATATCGAACCAATACATGCTGAAGGCTTTACTTTTATTTATCGTGGCCCATTAGCATGGAGTAGCCCCGAATACGTGATAAAACTTTGGGAGCGTAATTCTAGATTGGAGGATTTATATTTTGATATGGAAATCATAAGCTTTAATGTCCATATGCCTTTTGATGCAGTTATACTTTTTGAAAATGGGCATAAGAATATTGATACAATCATGAAAAATTTGGATGCAAATAATTTAAGTATTTCAAGTAGCGCTTGCCCTAAATTAATTTCTAAATATGATGAATTAATAAAAGTTTATAAAAAAGAGTTGAGGAATATGGACTATTTGGAAGACATAATCATGACAGATGGAGGTTCATATTATAGTTTTACCCTTCAAAAGATATATGCGAGTACAAACTTTTCAACTGTGAACCCTAGCAAAGAAATTATTTCTGTATTAGATGGTTTGGTTAATGAAGCGAATGATTGTACTAGTCATTCCATTAAATTACCGTCAAAAATTGAAGGATAACAATTATATAGCCACCCAAACCTCTTTAGCCCAATGCCATATGGATGGCCAGGTTTCTTCTTGTTGTTGAGAAGCTTGCCATAGGCTAATTTCATTGGTTTCGGAGATGCAGTAGTAGCCATTTGGGGATTCGCAAATTGGGATTAGGTTTCTTGGAACGCCAATATCCCATGCGTTAGCGGCAACTTCGGGTAAATGGGTATGGGCTTGGGGATCGGTTACGGTCACGGGCTCTAGTGAGCCGAAAATTAGATTACTGACTTCTAATAAAAACAGGCGTAAGTCGCTAGGAAGTGGAATAAATAACTCTTCTTCAATCATGACCAAATCATCTTCATCAGGCAATTCTAGACCAAAAGCGACTGACTCAGCACTTTCTTGCAATAACTCTATGACGTCTTCCATAGCTAACCGTACGGGTAATTGAGATTAATAGGTTATTATAAACGCCCTGAGCGTTTAATGTTGAAGTATTGATTCACTAAATGAGCTGGTAATTGTTGTGGCGTAGAATCCACGGCGACAACACCTTTTGCAGCAAAGTAATCCAACAAGCCTTGGCGCTTATCCAAAAATAATTCAGTTTCAGCATGCAGCGCGGCTTGATGAAAGTCTTCAATCGGTTCATCGAGGATTTTATCGAAAACCGCTTCGCGTAAATTCGCCAGCATCACCAAATGGTGCTTTTGTAACAATTTAATTGCAGGATCAAGTTCTGGCAGATCATCATCACGCATATTAGAAACCAATACCACTAAGGCGCGCTTTTTGGTTTTGCTTATTAAGTCTTGCGCCGCTAATAAATAGTCTGACGCTGTTAAAGTCGGGTGAACATCGTATAACTGATTTAGCAAAGCATTAATTTGCTGTTGGCCTTTAATGGGCATGATGCCACGATTTTGACCACCAAAAGTTTGGAAGCCAACCGCATCTTCTTGTTTCAAAGCTACATAGGCCAATAGTAATAGGGCGTTCAGGGTATGGTCAAAGTGCGATAAGTGATCGTCTTTGGTGCGCATACGTTTCCCACAATCGATTAAGAAAATGATTTGCTGATCTTTTTCTTCTTGGTATTCGCGCGAAATCAGTTTGTGACGGCGGGAAGTGGCGCCCCAATCAATTTGACGCAAACTATCGCCTTTACGGTAATCGCGCAGTTGATGAAATTCCATACCTTGGCCGCGAAGTTGACGAAGATGAATCCCCATATCTGCTAAATTATGTTCACCCGCGAGCATATTAAAGTGAGAAATCTGAGTAAAGTTGGGATAGATTTTAATAATGTCGTTTTGAGGGAGTTGCAAACTCCATTGCCAAAACTTATAAGGCGATTCAATAATTAATTGAATATCCCCAAAGATAGCATCACCGCGAGTATGAGCACGAACGGCATATTCCACTTGGCCTTCTTGTTTGGGGTTAAGGCTTAATTGATGCGGTTTAACTTCAGCATCGACCAATTCAGGGAAATGATCAAAGACTTGTGCGTCAATAAAAGTGTCTGAATGATTTTGTACTAAAACTTTAATTTGACTAAGCGCGCCACTGGCAATGTTATTAGGTAAAACGCGTTTGGCGCTCAGTTGTTTTAAATAACTGTAATTTAATAGGTCGATTAGGGCGGTAATGGCAAGCGTAGTTAGAAAACCAAAACAAATCCAGATTAATAGCTGATCATTAACAGCTTGGTCTTGCCAAACTGCATAAAAGCGGTACACCGCTAATGCAAAAGCAAAAACCACGGCTATGGCTAAACCTTGGATCAGTCGTTGACTCGGTTTCGGACGTAACCTCATGTTTAGCTTAGCCTCTTGGAGCTTCTACTTGCTCTAAGATGTCATGTATAACATTGGTTACCTTAACACCTTCGATTTCTAGTTCTGCTGAAAGGCTAATACGGTGTCTTAATACTGGAGTAGCAATTTGTTTTATATCATCAGGCGTGACAAAGTTACCACCGCGTAGTAATACCAGTGCTTTGGCACAGCGAATTAGCGCAATAGTCGCACGTGGTCCCGCGCCCGCGCGTATCCCTGGCCATTGGCGGCTAGCTTGGACTAATCGAACTGCATAGGAGTACAGAGAATCGTCAACAGAAATTTTTGTAGCTACCTTTTGCATCGCTAAGATATCTTTGGTACTAGCAACTGCTTCAATTTGTTCAGTAGCAAAACTATCGCCAACGTGACCTTCGGTAATCATTTTAACGATGGCTTCTTCACTACTGGCATCAGGGTATTCGATAGTAGCGTTAAGTAGAAATCTATCCAGTTCAGCTTCAGGTAAAGCATAAGTACCTTCTTGCTCCAATGGATTCTGAGTCGCTAATACCATAAAAGGCTTATCGATAATATGGGGAGTGCCCTCAATGGTGATTTGCTGCTCTTGCATCACTTCTAGTAACGATGCTTGAGTTTTGGCAGGAGCACGGTTGATTTCATCCGCTAATAGCAGGTTAGTAAAAGCAGGGCCTTTACGGATTTTAAAGCTACTATCGTTTTGATCAAAGAAAGCATGTCCTGTGACATCACTTGGCATGAGATCAGGAGTAAATTGGATTCGCGCAAAGTCTCCTGAAATGGCTTTGGCGATGGATTTCACCAATAAGGTTTTACCTAAACCTGGAACCCCTTCGATTAGCAAATGGCCTGAAGCTAATAGTGAAACCAGCGCTAAATCTACGACATTATCCTGACCAATTACCGCCTTCTTAATTTGAGAGCGAATTGCCTGAATTTTATTATGGCAAACTTGAAACGGGCTCGGCTTAGGCTCCGTTGCTGGTGAAATTTCTTGATCATTAGATTCATTCATAATGCTTTTCCTATAATCGATTCTTAAGTTGCTGCAATTGATGCATTAACTCAAGGAATTGTAATTCTTTCATTGGCTCTAAAGGAGCCTGATCGTATAAGTAGTTAAGTTTATCTTTATCAACAGAGCCAATAGTCGCGAGCCAAGCAATTTGTTCTTCTCGACTGTAACTGGAGAAGCCTGGGTTGCGTATTGATGCTTGTTTGAATATTTTCTTGGCTTGGCTTTGTAACCATTGCTGAGTTTGCTTTTGTTGCCAACGTAATTGTGCGGAGGCATTGATATGCTCACCGATGTTGCGACGTTGATATAAATTAAGTTCTAACTTAGGACCAACTCGGGGAATTTGACGCCATAACCAAAATACTAAAAATAACAAGCCTAACCAAAATAATGGCTTTGCATATTTTGTGATTTTATTTAAAGCAGATTCATGATCTCCACCGAACATAAACCAAACATTATTGTTAGCGCCGCTTGGTACCATCGACTTCAAAAAGAAACCGTGTTCATGGTCCGCTATATTAGCATTATTCCAAACATTCATATCACTCATGATTGTGATGGAGCCATCATTGAACAAATATTGTAAAAGGTGATCTTTGTCATCTTCAGCAAAATAATAAGCATCCCCGGAATAATCAAGAAGATGCCAAGTGGGGTTAAAACCAACCTGAATATTAGTATCGATATTCTCGATTTGTATAATGCTTGGTTTTTGCTTGGAAGCTTGTAATTCGCCTAACATCGGAAGAACTTCTTGGCCTAGCTCTAATAAGTCTTCAACTTCTTTATCTTTTTCTGCAATCTTGTCTTTGATTAGCTCAGCATTAAGGTAATTCAATAATCGATCATTGTCGGTTTCAGTTTTGCGGTTGGCCCAATAAAATAAATGGCCACCAGATTTAACCCAATCAATTAGATTATCGAGTTTCTTTTGATTGATATGTCCGGGTTTAGCAGCAAGAACAATAGTATCAACATCAATTATAGGTTGATTTAAAAGCTTAAGGTTTCGGTGGTGACTAACATTAGTCTCTTCGAGTTGTAATAATTTGCCAGCAGTATGGTAAGGCGTAAAACGAATCTCGGCAGTGGGGCCTATATCTCTTTGTACAGGATAATAACCATAAACACTGAAAAACCAATAGGCCAATAAACAAGCTACTCCGCCAAGGATAGCAACCCAGCGAAAAGGAGGGCTTATAAGAGTTTGATTACTCATCAACACCTCTTTGTTTATTTGATTCAGATGTTTCTGGAACAAAGTTATTAGACCAATGATCAGCTAAGGTTAAAAAAGTTTGTTCGGAAGGTAACTTATGGCCATAAGCCAATAAGCGCCAAGCTTGTGTAAGCTCAGAAAAATAAGGACTTAGAGATAATTGGTTTTGTTGAACTATGATTAGACATTCGAGTTCGGTAAAGCCATCTTCAAACTCGCAATCAAACTGATGAATTAATTTTGATAGGCTTGCCCGATATAGCAAACCTAGAGCTTCTCGGTGTTGGCTTTGTTGCCATAAAATTTTGGATTCTTGAACTATGTCATCTGGTAAGTTTTCCAGTTTGAGATCAAGACCAAAAAGCTGTTCTGGCTTTTTCTTATTACTAAGTTTTTCATTTTTAGAGCGAGCACCAGATTGAAAATACTCAATCATGGCTGGGATCTTAAATAAAATAAACACAATGAGAGCGATTAGAAATAGCCACGATAAAACTCTACCGAATTCTTTGCCAATTAAACTACTTGAAGAAGAACTTTTACTTTCATCAGCTTCTTCACTTTCATCTTCATCGCTATTGGGTTCAAGTGGATTAATGCGGCGGAGCTCTGTTGTCGTTTCAGTTCTTTTATAATCAGGTCCAGATTGGATGTTCTCTATTTGAGCTTTTACCCTTGATTTTTGTTCGGCGTAAAGATCAATTTCTTGCTCATCAGCGGAGTAGGTTTTAGGAGTAATAAAAATAAAGCTACATACTAAAATGCTCACAATGATATTTTTATAGTCAAAGGATCTGCTTTTGTGCTTAGCGGCTAACTGCCTAAAGACTAATTCTAAGTCCCAAGCTTCTCGAATACTGCGCTGGTTAAGGTAGCTACTAAAACCGCCGGCCACATAAAACGGAGCCATTAGAACCATGGCTAGATACCAGCCAATAGCGAATAGTAAATAATATAAGTGTAGTCCAGAGTTAGTGACTAGGTTTTCTAAAAAGATTTTCCATTCAATGTCATCTGTGGGTAGAAACTGTAATATAAATAGCATGATCGCAAAAGCCATTAAGCTTTCGATTAAATGCATCATTATTGTCATACCCGAAATTGAAGATGGGCTTCTGGAATGAAGTGCCGTTAATCGTTCTCTTCTCTCACTTCCAGAAAGATTTTCTAACTGCATAACTGGAGCGTCAAAAGAACGGGTAGGGCTGAACCGACGCCAAGTAATACTAGGAATCAATTGCTTAAACAATAATTTAAATCCATGAAGAATGATTTCTTTTAACGTTGGTCTTTGATGAAAAACATCTTGTGACAAGATTAGTAATAAAGGTCTTTCCCACAAAGGCTTTAACCACCACACAACGAAAATTGCCCATATCGGGTGATTTGGCATTAAAAAAATAAGTAGCGCAAACAATGGCAGAGTAAAAATCACGGCACTTAAAAACATACTTTTCCAGTTCTTTTGCGCCATCCGAGTGCCTAAATCAATGGCGGCATAGCCATTGCGAGGACGAAGTTTGATACTGATTTTACTCAGATCCATCTTGCACTCCTTTGCGGCCTGCTAAAAACAAATAGGCAAATACTAAAACCCAACAAATTGCACCAACAGTATATTTTACATTGGGTTCAATAGTGCCAATAGATGACCAAAAAGCTTCAATCGGGGCCGCCAAAGCGGTTAAAAAGACGGCGCCGAATAATAAACGAACACCTTCTTTGCTTCGAATCAAAAGCGCATCTTTTCTAGAGTAATTACCAGGAGCTATCATGCCCCAGCCAATTTTTAGTCCAGCCATGGCTGAAACAACCATCCCGGTTAGTTCAGGAGCGCCGTGAGCAATAACAAAAGTAAAAAATGTATCTTCATAACCCATGTTGAGCATGTGCCCAGAAGCAGCGCCTAGAAGTACAGCATTAAGAAGTAAGATAAATAAACTTCCAATTCCAGCAACCATACCGCCTGCAAAAGTTCTTAAATCAACACTAATATTATTCCAAAGATAAAACCCGAACATTTGAAAATCAGAGTCTATATCTCTATTTTCAGTTATACGTTCATGAGAAGGGTTATACATGCTTTCTAGGTTTGAGGCTGTATCAGTACCTAAAAAACTATAGGCCATGTCTGGATCTGCCCAAATAATCAGAAAAACAATAAATGCCGGCAAATAACATATGGCTGTACAAAGCCAAAATAAAGAAGCGTTTTGACGAATTAATCTTGGGAAACCTTGAGTAATAAAGCGTATGATTCTTCCAAAAATAGATTGGCGGTTCTTATATAGTTGCTGATGTCCGCGAGCTGCCAGCTTTTCTAAGGAAGCCACTAAACCTGGGCTAAAGCCTCTTTGTTGAGCAAGTGCAAGGTTATGACAAACTTCGCGATAGTTTGCACTAAAATCAATCTCTGAAGATAAAGGCTCTCGTTTTTCTAATAATTCACACTGCTCTTTAAAAGCTAGCCATTTAGCTTGGTAAAGGTTTTCGAATTCTTGCTGTCTCATTAGTGCCCCCTTAACCAATTGGCAAAAGCATGGAGTTGCTTGAGGCGACTTTGATTTTCTTCTTTGGCAGGAAACAGTTGCTCAGGTAATAGAGCAGATAACTCTTGTTGGCGAGCTTCAGATAGTTGTTGATGTCGCTCTGCAAGGCTTAAAATTGAGCGTTGTTCGTCCAAGGATAATGGTAGCGCAGGAGCTTTTGGTTTTAGCTGAGGGATAGGATCTTCTTTGTTTTCTTTCTCGGTGTAGACGACCACTGTACCAGCTGCTAAATCGCCTAATCGTTTAAAATCTTTATTAAACAGCATGGAAATAAAGCCTGCTGTATAAAAGAAAGGTAAAAAATCAGCTACTAATAAAATATTCCGAACAAAAGAGGCATTCAAACTAATAGGGGTACCATCTTGATGGACAACTTTTAGTCCCATGGCTTTTTTACCAGGAGTTTGTCCATTACGAAATACTTCAAAGATAACTGGATAGAGCCAAAAGATTATAAAGTAGAGAATTAAAAATAAACCTTCGCCAAAACTCCCTAAAAAACCCATAACGAGCGCTAAAATGTAGGCAATGGTTAAGAAAATTAAAAAATCGATAAAGTAAGCCATAGAACGAGGAACCACCCCAGCTACCTCTAATGGCAACTCAATCCCTTCAGGAGTTTCTACTTTTGAAGTGTTATCTAGCATCTATGATGAATCTTATTCTAATGTTTCTAATGTTTTTTATTATGGTTCCATTTGATCGGGATACGATCAGAAGGCTAGTCTAGCTCAAAAAAGAGCTTTTGACTAATTTGATTGGAAAACGGAGTAGATACAAAAAAGCAGGCGTGAAGCCTGCTTTTGGATGTAAAGGAATACTACTAATCTTCACCAAACATATGTCGTTCGAGATAGTGAATGTTAGTTCCACCTTTCTGGAAGTTTGGATCTTTTAAAATACGCTTTTGTAATTCGACATTAGTTTTAATACCATCGATAACAATTTCTTCCAATGCCATTTGCATACGCGCTATGGCAACTTCACGTGTTTCACCATGAGTGATGAGTTTACCGATCATCGAGTCATAGTGTGGGGGCACTTTATAGCTAGCATAAATGTGCGAATCCATACGGATACCAGGACCACCTGGGGCATGATAACGTTTAATCTCACCTGGGCTTGGAATAAAAGTATCTGGATCTTCGGCGTTAATACGACACTCAATCGAATGACCATTTAACTTAATATCTTCCTGTTTAAAAGAAAGCGGTTGGTTTGAAGCGATACGAAGTTGCTCTTTAATGATATCCACACCAGTAATTAACTCAGATACAGGGTGCTCAACTTGAACACGGGTATTCATTTCGATGAAATAGAACTCGCCTTTTTCGTACAAGAATTCGAAAGTACCTGCACCTCTATAGCCGATTTCGATACAAGCTTGAGTACAACGCTCACCAATGTGGCGACGCATTTGTTCAGTGATACCTGGCGCTGGCGCTTCTTCTACTACTTTTTGGTGGCGACGTTGCATTGAGCAATCACGCTCGCCTAAGTGAATAGCGTTTCCATGACCATCTGCTAATACTTGGATTTCAACGTGACGCGGTGTTTCAAGGAATTTTTCCATGTAAACCATGTCGTTGCCAAATACTGAGCCAGCTTCTGATTTGGTTAAAGATATAGCATTGATTAATTCAGCTTCTTCATGCACCACGCGCATCCCGCGACCACCGCCACCGCCTGCGGCTTTAATGATCACTGGGTAACCAATACGCTTAGCCATGGCTAAATTGGTCTTTTTATCTTCACCCAATGGACCATCAGAACCAGGAACGCAAGGAACGCCAGCTTTTTTCATGGCAGCAATGGCTGAGACTTTATCGCCCATAAGATTAATAACATCTGCGCTGGGACCAATAAAGGTAAAGCCAGATTGTTCTACTTGTTCGGCAAAATCAGCATTTTCAGCTAAGAAACCATAACCGGGATGGATGGCTACAGCATCAGTAATTTCTGCAGCTGAAATGATCGCCGGAATATTTAAGTAACTCTTTTGAGCTGCAGCTGGCCCGATACAAACGGATTCATCAGCTAAACGAACGTGCATTAGGTCTTCGTCGGCGGTGGAATGAACCGCTACCGTTTTGATCCCCAATTCACGACAAGCGCGTAGAATGCGTAATGCAATTTCACCGCGGTTGGCAATTACTACTTTTTCTAACATAAGATTCTCTCAAAAATCTGTACGTGATTGGGATTACTCAATAATGAATAATGGCTCATCAAACTCAACGGGGTCGCCGTCAGAATGTAGTACTTGCTTTACCACACCAGCTTTGTCCGACTCGATTTGGTTCATCATTTTCATCGCTTCAACGATACACAAAACATCTCCAACATTAACCTGCTGACCAACTTCCACAAATGCTTTAGCACCTGGAGAAGGGGCTGCATAGAAAGAACCAACCATTGGTGATTTAACCGCATGGCCAGAAATTTCTGGTGCTGCAGGAGCTTCCGCAACTGCTGGTGCCGCCGCTACCGGAGCCGCAGGAGCTGCTGGTACTGTGTATTGAGCTGGCATAGGAGCTGCAACACTAGTGCCAGTACGTGAAATACGAACCGACTCTTCGCCTTCTTGAATTTCAAGTTCGGCAACGCCTGACTCTTCTACTAACTCGATTAATTTTTTAATTTTTCTTAAATCCATAACTACTTACCTAGTTAACAATTAAAGGGATTGGTTTAAATGTTGAATTGCAGCATCTATCGCGTAACGATAAGAATCTGCCCCAAAGCCGCAAATCACGCCAAGGGCAATATCACTAAAATAAGAGTGATGGCGGAATGGTTCACGGCTATGGGGGTTAGAAAGGTGCAATTCAATAAATGGGAGCTCTACTGCTAATAAAGCATCTCTTAAAGCAACACTGGTATGAGTATAAGCAGCAGGGTTAAAAACAATTAGTGACACTTTACTGTCTTTTACCTTCTGAATGCAGTCAATGAGTTCTGATTCGGAGTTGGATTGAAAGTGTGAAAGTGTATGATTATGTGCCGCAACTTGTGATTTACACTCAGAAACTATGGATTCTAGTGTCAAAACACCATAAGTTTCTGGTTCTCGGTTGCCTAATAAATTTAGGTTAGGACCGTTAAGAAGTAAAATTTCGCTCATAGGTAGCTATTAAACACTAAGTTGCAGTTAAAAGCTCTTAAAATATCAAAATGTGTAACGCTCTGCATAAATAATAAAAAAGCTTCTCAAATTTACAGTTAGCGAATTTTAATGGATTTTAAAAGCTTTTGCCCACTTATTTGTTGTTGGTCGGAGCACTTGCAAAATAATTTAACCATTAATAACTTAAGGTTATAGGTTGGTGGTTACTAATAATTTTACATTTGTTTAAAATCATTTAAGGTAAAGTATGTGAGAATAACTGAAAGTTAGTGGTTGTATAAATAACCAACATAACAATAAGAAGTCTTGCAATATATCTGGAGAATCAATGGCTGAATCTATAAAAATACTTTATTTAGAAGATGATCTGACCCAAGCTGAAGCTATGACGCAAGTTTTGGAAGAGTCAGGATTTCACTATAAGCATTGCACTACAGGTGTTCACTTCTTAGAACAGTTAGAACAATCTGACTTTGATTTATTGATTTTGGATTGGGAAGTTCCTGATAAGACTGGAATAGAAGTTTTAGAACAAATTCGTTCATTCCTTCATTGGCAAGGACCTATTTTGTTCGTTACTAATCGTGATGCTGAACAAGATATTGTCTCTGCTTTGGAAAAAGGTGCGGATGATTATATGGTGAAGCCTTTCAGACGTTCTGAATTAGAAGCAAGGTTACATGCTTTAATTCGTCGAGCTGGTCTCATCGATAATCAGTCCGATATTGAAGTTGGTCCCTATACCGTTTCGCAACAGCATCGTGAGATCTTAGTAGCTGGTAAGGCAGTTGCTTTGACTACAAAAGAGTATGAGTTAAGTTTGCTCTTTATGAAAAATGTTGGGCGTCTTTTTTCAAGAAAATATTTATTAAAAAATATTTGGGGAATTGACTCAGATATTAGTACTCGAACAGTAGATGCTCATGTAAGTTCTATAAGAAGAAAACTGGGTATCAGGGCTACTAGTGGCTACCAGATAAAAACCGTTTATCAACATGGATATCGTTTAGAAAAACTGTTAGAGTCAGAAGCAGTAGCATAATAAATTTCTGATAATCTATGACTTGTAAGAAACTCTTAAAAGGATTGCTTTTAGTAAGCATCCTTTTCTTATCATTGCCGTTATTCGCAAGTGATTGGCTTTATACTGTTCGTCCAAATGAACAGGCGTTAACAATAGGCAATAAATATTTAGTCAATCCTTATCGAATCGATGAAATTCTAAAATATAACCAAATAGAAGAACCTGGCAAATTAACTGCCGGAACAGTCTTAAAAATTCCTCTAAATTATTTGAAATTTGGCCCAGCTAGAGTACTTGTATTATCTGTTCAGGGTGATGTGGCTATCATAAGTAATAACAAAAGAAATCCGCTTACTACATTAAGTAGTGTTCAATTAGGCGATAAAATCATTACGGGCAAAAATAGTTCTACCATGATTCGCTTTGCTGATAAATCTGAGTTGTTATTAGGAAGTGAAGCAGAATTGATTTTTGATGTTTTGACTCAATGGGGCCGAACAGGAATGGTTGATAGTCGAATGCGACTTATGCGTGGTTCCGTTGAAGGGCGAGTTGAAACTTTGGACGGCCCTGGGGCTCATTTTGAAGTTCATACTCCATCAGCGGTTGCTACCGTTAGGGGTACTGAGTTTCGTGTTCGGGTTAATAAAGACAACACTGAAGTTACTTACAACGAAGTAAGTGAAGGTAAAGTTCAGGTAGAAAATAATGTTGCCCCATTATTAGTACCGCAAGGTTTCGGAACGGTAAGTGAAAAAGGGAAAAAAGCAGATGAGCCAATTGAGCTATTACCAGCACCAAACTTCACACTAGCCAAAGATGTGTATCCTGCTAAGCCTGTAGCTTTGGAATGGGAAGCTAATGCTGAAGCAACAGGATACAGAGTTGAAATTTTTGCAGATAAATTATTCAAAAACCAAATTGACTCACGTTTAGTAGAAGCTAACAAAATTGCTCTAAATGATATTGCTACAGGAAAGTATGCACTGAGAGTTCGTTCAATTGATGTTAACGGTTTGGAAGGAATTGATGCTAAACATTATTTTGAATTGCATGGGGCACCAGAGTCTCCACAAAATTTATCAAGCAAAGAACAGGTGTTGTCGGGTGAAGTATTGGAGTTTGAGTGGGGTGCACCAAATAGTGCAGAAGGATATTTGTTGGAAATTTCACGAGATGAAAGTTTTCAAGCAATTGTAGTTAGCCAGGAAGCGGATAATACTAAGCAGGTATTGAAAGAAACCTTTTCACCTGGCAAGTATTTCTGGAGAGTTTCTGGAACAAATGAACATGGGACAGGATACCCAAGCCAGTCTAAAATTATTTCAGTAGAGCTTCCAGTTACTCCAACCATATCACACGTCGATGACATTGAAGTTGGAAATAGTGTTGCGGTTTATACTAGCAAAGTCCCATTTGCGAATTCATACCAATGGCAAATATCTAAAGATAAGGATTTTAATAAGATTCTCATAAGTAGGACGACTAATAATCCTGAGCTACTATTAGAAGATTTAGAGCAAGGCACTTACTTTGTTAGAGTGGCTGCAGAAGGTCCTAACAATCTCGAACGCTATAGTGAAAGTCAAGAATTTGAAGTCTATGAGAAAGGAAACGGTAAAAACCCCTTTATGCTTAGTAGTCTATTGTTAATTTTACTGGCCCTCTAATCGTGGCAAAACCGTCACAAAGAAAACAAAACTACAGTAGTCCAATTTTAGCCGCAATTTTTGCGGCTATTGCATTTTATGTGAGCTACACAAATAGCTTACTACCCATTGAGCAACTACTTTACGATAGAGTTTTGCGCTATCAAGCTTCAGAAGAAAATACGGAACTGGTTATCGTGGCTATGGATGAAAAAAGCCTTCAGCGATATGGTTCTTTGCCTTGGCCTAGAAAAACACATGCTCAGTTAATTGATAGATTAACTGAGATGAATGTTAAAGCGGTGGGGTATGATGTACTTTTTGACAAGGTAAGGGAGGGTGAAGACCAAGCACTAGTAAGAGCTACAAAGAAAAATGGCAAGGTGGTTTATCCCGTAATTATTGAAAAGGTCTCGCAAAGTGGCGAGCTCATAGAATTAATGCCTCATCCGGAATTAATACAAGCGAGCAACAAGTTAGGAGTGGTTCATTTTGAATTAGGCAAAGATAATATTGCTCGCTCAACTTATTTGAAAGTTGGACTCGGGGAGCCTTTTTGGAGAAGTTTCGCGGTAGAAGTTTTGGATGTTGCTCTTGAAAATGGATATCAAATACCAATCGAAAGCCAAACAGCAGCGGCATCCTATGATTTAACAAAAATAGAAAAGGATAACTTGGTATTTATACCATTTAAACAAGATCATAATCATTTTAAAAGGGTTAGTTTTGTTGACTTAGTTGATAGTGATCCTAAAGCACTCGATGCAATTAGGGGGAAAGTTGTTTTTGTAGGTGTTACAGCAACAGCAGCTAGAAACGCAGATTTTCTACCTGTGCCTGTAGACCGTAGTGGCCAAGTGATGCCTGGAGTCGAAATTAATGCTACTTTATTTGAAGCACTTAAAAATAAAACTAACATAGCAGAGTTACCTTTGTGGCTGAATTCAACTATTACAGCTTTTATTTGTTTTATCGCTTTTATACTTCTGCCTAAATCTCTTCCAAGACGCAGCCTTTTCTACGGAATAATATTCCTGAGTTTATGCTTGTTAACTGTCTGGTATTTACTACATCACTGGCATATATGGGCGAAAGCCGCAACCTTATGTTTAACCTTAATGGCAGGTTATTTGATTTGGATTTGGCAAAAGATAGTGGTTAACATGAGTTTCTTTAAGACAACAGTTGAGCGTTTGTCTTTAGAGATGAAGCATTCAATAAGCCCAAATGATTATCAGGATATTAAATCTAAGCTAAAATTTTTAACTAAATTAGAACTCATAGATGCTCATGAGATTGAGAACATTAACAGTGATGATTTATATAGTTTAAAAGAAATTGAAGCTACTTTAGCTGAGTTAGATCTAAAGCATAACTCAGAGTCAGAAAAGCAATTGTTTAACAAGTTAATAAAGTTTAATAATGACGAGTTAAAGGACGAAAGACCAACCTATGGTGTTATAGAAAATCGGATTAAGAATTTAGAGGCCGCAATTCAGCAAATGAATTTTTTGCGTCGTTTTGTTGAGCAAACCATGAATAGGATGAGCGATGCAATTATTTTGTCAGATACCGATGGCCGTATTTTTTTTAGTAACTTAGTAGCTAAACGTTTCTTAACAAGATTAACCGAAAAAGAGGACTTGGATCTATTCGAACTATTGTCAGATATTAAGTTGCAAAATAACGAGCTTTGGCCAAAGCAGTTAAGGAAAGTGTTACAAGCTGGAGTTCATAGCGAATTAATTGGCACTGTTGGAAGCGGAATGGATGTGAAGGTAAGTTTATCCTTGTTAGATAATGTTAGTGGTCGAGACTTTCTTTCTTTAAACATTGTTGATATTTCTGCGATTAAGAGAGAGCAGCGTAGACAACTAGAAATGATAGATTTTATCTCGCATGATTTGAGGTCTCCAATGACCTCTATTTTAGCTTTACTAAGCCGAAGTAGTACAGATAGTGACGTTAATCACCAAGCAATATACCAAGAGGTTGAGAAGTTAACTCGTTCTAGTTTGAGTTTGGCAGAGCAGTTTTTAATGCTTTCACGAACTGAGTCAAATATCCAGTTAGCAATATATCCTGTAGAGCTATTAGATACTATCGACAATGCTATTGCCATTGTAATGCCGCAAGCAACCAATAAAAAAATCAGCATTAAATTTGATTTTTTTGCTTATAAGGATATTTGGCTTAATACCAATCAAGATTTAATGGAACGAGTTATTACCAATATCCTTAGTAATGCGATTAAATACTCTCCAAAAGAAAGTGAAGTTTTAATCGATATTGAAACCTCTTCTAAGGAAATTCAATTAAAAATAAAGGATCAGGGTGAAGGGATTAGTACAGAGCAGATGGAAGCAATTTTTAAGCCTTTCACAAGGATGCAGAAACACGAAATGGCTAAAATCAAAGGTATCGGATTAGGACTGCGTTTTGTAAGAGCCGCTATGCTACGTTTTGAGGGGCAAGTTGCTGTGGAAAGTGAAATAGGCAGAGGCGCTACTTTTATTCTGAAGTTCCCTTCACACTTAATTGTTGTTGATGAATAAATCTAATAGGAATTATTAAAAAACATCATTTTTAATAACATGAATTAATCTTTACAATCTGCTCAATATTTAATCATAAGGGTAGAGCATCGTGAAATTTTTCTCTCAAAAACAATCAGAGTTTGCATTGATTGGTTTAATAGTCGCGATTCTTTTGTGGTCAGCTTCTTTTGTAGCAATGAAATTAGCAATAGAAGAGCTTGGTCCTATACTGACAGTATTTTTAAGAATGTTATTGGCAATGGCGGTACTGTTGTTCTTCTTAAAGCCAATCGCAAGTAAGCAAAAGTATCAACAAGGTGATTGGTGGCTACTGGGTTTATTAGCTTTATGTGAACCTTGTTTATATTTCATTTTTGAAAGTTATGCGCTGACTTATACTACGGCTTCAGAAGCTGGAATGGTAACCGCTCTGCAGCCTTTAATGATTGCAGTGGCAGCATTTTACTTCTTGAAAGAAAAAATTAATAGCAGAACAATAGTGGGTTGCTTGTTAGCAATGGTGGGTGTTATTTGGTTAACGCTTTCAGGTAGTGCAAATGAGCATGCCACTAACCCTTGGTTAGGGAATTTATTAGAATTTGGAGCAATAGTTTCGGCAACCATCTATTGTTTGCTTGCTCGAAAATTAGCGCAAAGGTATTCGCCAATATTTTTAACTTTATTGCAAACCGTAGCGGGATCACTATTCTTTTTGCCGCTATTATTCATACAAACAGAAGCAATAAGTTTTGATCTTTCAGGACAAGTAGTTGTAGCAATATTATTTTTGGCATTTGGTGTGAATATATTTGCCTTTACCTGTTATAACTTTGCTTTTAAGGTGATGCCAGCTTCTAAAGTAGGAAGTTTAATGAATTTATTACCTTTAGGAACTTTGTTTTTTGGATGGTTATTATTAGGCGAGACCTTGGCATTTATGCAATACGTGGCTGCGGGGTTAGTGTTATTAGGCGTGATTTGGTCTCAAACAAAGCCGAAAGCAAAAACTGTCTTTATAGAGCAGTCGGCAATTGCTCGCCAATGGGAAGAAATTCCTAGTTCAAAAGAAATGATTTTTGAATTAAAGTCTCAGTTAAAAATTAGTCATTAGAGAAGAGGCTTCCTGAGGAAGCCTTTTTTATAGCCAGAAACTAACACCCATAACGAGGTTGTTTTCTTCTATCGGTTTACCCTCGAGTTGAGAATAGCGGGCCGTACCGCCAAACTTTTTTTTATGCTCGAAGCCAATGTAAAAAGCAAATTCTCGAACAAAAGCATATTTTAATCGAAGTCCGATACTGGCATCTGAAATACCTGAACCAATTTGATTAACAGGGTCATCTTGGCCATAAAAATTGATTTCAAGTTCTGGGCTTAGTTCCAATTGCTGAGTAAGCATCATCTCGTACTCTGCTGATAATCGAGCAGCAAAGTCGCCTTCTTTGCCAATAAATAAGGCACTATCAATTTCGAAATAATAAGGGGCTAGTCCATGAAATCCTATCACAGCCCAGGTACGTTCTTGTGGCAATTTAAAATCATGGCGGACACCAACTTGAAAGTCCCAATAAGGAGCAACCGCTTTTGAATACAAAGCTTGAACTTCAAGCTCTTCAGTTTCAGAACCTTCTTGTTCAATTTCAGTCTTTAACCAGAACTTATCTAAGTCTTTGCCTATCCAAAAATCTGACTCAAGTTCGAAAACACTTTCACCCTCATGCTGAAAGTAATCTAGCTTATGAACTTTTAACATAGTTAGTAACGGATCATCTTTTGAGCCTGCGTCGCAAGTCGAAATAGTAAGAGCCATTAGAGATATTAAAACTATAAAATACTTCATATTCTAACTCCTAAGATATTTTTACTTCGCGCATCATGCCAGGCATGTGGAATAATAGGTGGCAGTGGTAAGCCCAGCGGCCTTTTGCATCAGCTGTGACTAAGTAGCTAGCTTTAGAGCCGGGCTGAACAATGATGGTATGTTTTTTAGGAATATAGTCAGGATCACCGGTTTCTAATTCACTCCAAACACCATGAAGATGCACAGGATGAGTCATCATAGTGTCATTAACTAATACTATTCGAACTCGTTCACCGTATTCAAGGTCAATAGGCTCCGCATGCATATGCTTAACGCCATTCATTGACCACATATATCGATGCATATTGCCGGTTAAATGGATGTGCAATTCACGGCTAGGTTGGCGTTTATCATGCGTAGGATAGTAACCTTTGATGTCTGAATATTTAAGAACTCGACGCCCATAGCGTTTGGCATGATCTCTCAGACCAATTCCTGGGTCATCTAAACCATCCATAGGCATTTCGGCGCGCATGTCAACATGGGGGCCAAATTCAGTTTCTGCGTGCTCAATAGGGCTATTACTACCAAAACCTGCTTTGCCAAGCTTAGATTTGGTTGCCGTTAAATCATGATGCTTGTGGTGTTGCATGCCATTTTGTTTTGGCATTTGGTGTTTTGAATGATCTAACTTATTCATATCATGCTTTGAGTGGTCTATCTTAGAATGGTCCATCTTGCTCATGTTATGTTTGGAGTGATCCATACCGGTCATATTATGCATCGAGTGATCCATGCCCATATCACGATGCTCTAGAATTGGTGCATAGTCCATAGCTGGCACTTCAGCAGAAAGATTAACATCTGGAGCCAAAGTGCCGCGCGCATAGCCTGAGCGATCTATGTTTTGTGCGAAAATGGTATAAGCCTTGTCATCAGGCTCAACAATAACGTCATAAGTTTCAGCAACCCCAATTCTAAATTCGTCTATGGAGACGGGTTGTATGAGTTGTCCGTCCGTGGCAACTACGGTCATTTTCAAACCGGGAATGCGAACGTCAAAAATGCTCATGGCTGCGGCATTAATAAATCGTAAGCGAACCTTATCGCCTTTTCTAAATTGTCCGAGCCAACCTGTATCAGGCGTGTTGCCATTCATTAAATAGGTATAAGTGTAGCCAGTGACATCCGCAATATCGGTTTCGCTCATGCGCATTTGATTCCACATTTCACGCTCGGCCATGGTACCTGATAAACCTTTTTGTTTAATGTCATTCCATAAATCGCGCATGGTTCTTTCACGGAAATTATAATAATGACTCATCTTTTTTAGCTTGGCGTAAATGTCATGCGGGTTCTCATCACTCCAGTCAGAAAGCATCACTACAAAGTCACAATCATAATCAAATGGTTCTGGTTCTTTGGGATGAATAATGATTGGACCATAGACGCCGGTTTGCTCTTGAAAGCCCGAGTGGCTGTGATACCAATAAGTGCCACTTTGATTCAAATCAAACTCGTACTTAAAAGTGTGACCAGGTTTAATCCCATCAAAACTTAACCCTGGAACACCGTCCATCTCGGTGGGCAAAATAATGCCGTGCCAATGAATTGAGCTATCAACTTTGAGTTTGTTTTTAACGTTAAGAGTAACTCTTTCGCCTTCTTGCCAATGCAGAACTGGCGCAGGCAAGCCTTGATTCACTGTGGTGGCAAGAACTTTATTGCCAGTGAAGTTAACTAGCTGATAGCCAATATCTAAATCGAATTGGTTGCCTTTTAAGCTAGTGAGTTGGTGCGATTGAGGATTTTGCCCTGCCATGGCATTGGCAAAAGGCAAGCTAGTGGCAGCTAAAGTAGAGCTAGCACCAAGTACAAATTGACGGCGCGAAATTTTTGACTTATTAAATAAATGACTCATGGTATTTCCAAAAATAGTTAACAAGATCTATATAGATCAAAATTAAGAGGGATCGATTTTGGGTTAACTAATTTTTGGAGGAATAAAAAAACTATGAGTCGGATCGGAGTAAGAGATTGGCTTATTGCCAATTGATGGATCACCTAATAAAGTTGGTACAGAATGTTTGATAAACAAATCAGCAAACATGTAAGAGCAAGAAGCCATCAGACACTGGCAGTCATCACAACATTCGGACATGGCAGTTTGTTTGGCTTTAGCCGCGTCATTTTGTTTCATCATTTCAGCACAATGGTTATTACTAGCTTCAACCATGATTTCATCCATCATCATGGCATGACTTTTTGGCACAGCTATGGAAATGAGCAATGCCAAAATAGTGATGAATGAAACTAATGTTTTGTGCATAGAACAATTCTAACCAGTTTAGTCTTTATTTTAAAGCAGCATTAATTCGCTTTAGAAACTGCTCAGCATTTTCAAAGCCAGTGGTACGATAGCTGGTTAATTCTTTACCATTAACGTCAAAAAACATAATGGTTGGTAACCCTAAAATATCGTAAGCCATCATTAATTCGACATCCTGTGCGTCATTTGCAGTAACATCGGCTTGCAAAAGAATACTATTGCTAAGTTCTTGCTGGACGTTTTTATCCGTGAAGACTTGATCTTCGAACTCGTAACAAGCAGCGCACCACTCGGCAAAAAAGTCGAGCATTATGGTTTTGTTTTGTGATTTGGCTAATTCAATTTCACGATTTAAATCAGCTAAGGATTTGATTTTCTTAAATTCCAAGTGCTGGGTTTGAACTAGTACACCATTTAAAGGGTTGCCGATTCTGCCTTTGCCAGTATAAGTTCCAACGGCTAGAAGTACGCTATAAATTGCCACTAATAAACCAAATACTTTAACGACTTTTGCACCTTTAGTTTGAGCTGAATCAAAAGCACCAAGAACGTAAGCAGCGACTAAGGCCAATATGCTTAATCCTCCCATATAAGTCCAATGCGGAATTAAATGCTTAATGATATATAGCGCCAAACCTAACATGACTAAGCCAAAGAAAGTTCGGATCTTAGTCATCCATGGGCCAGCTTTTGGTAATAGTTTTCCGCCAGAAGCTCCAATGACTAGTAATGGAATACCAATACCGAAGCCTAATCCATACAAGGTTATTGCACCTAACACCGCGTCGCCTGTTGCTGAAATAACAATAAATGCTGCGATTAATGGTGCGGTGACACAGGGTGAAACGATTAAGGCAGAAATAGCACCCATAATTCCGGCGCCAATATAAGAGCCTGAGGCTTGCTTGTTGCTGGTGTTGGTTAGCTTTTCTTGCAAAGCACTAGGAAGCTTGATTTCATAAAGTCCAAACATAGACAAACTTAGCAGTACGAAAACTATTGCAGCAGCTAATACAAAGCCTGGAGACTGCAGCTCGGCGGTAAAGTTTTTACCGATTAACGCCACTACAATGCCCATAATGGCATAGGTTATTGCCACTGCTTGAGTGTAACTTAACGATAATAAGAAGGATTTACGACTCGAGAGTTTCTCACCTTGACCAACAATAATGCTCGAAATGATTGGGATCATTGGATAAACACAGGCGGTGAAGGCCATTAAGAAGCCAAGTCCAATAAATAGGAATAAATTAGATAACAAACTATTAGCTTTAATTTTATCGACTAGTACATTAGTTTCAGATTGGAAGCCAGATTTTGCTTCAGAATTATCAACAGGCTTGAAGTTAGTAGGATCTTGGGTAGTCGTTGTAGTGTTCGCAACGGGTTTCTTTGGTAAAGTGTTTGCAATCTTATCGCTAATTGTCAGTTCAAACTCACGACTTGTTGGCGGATAACACAGCCTGTCTTCCGCACAGCCTTGGAAATCAAGAGAAACCATTATGGACTTTGAATTAGCCTCAATGATTGGTGCAGAAAATTCCATAAACTTGTAATAAACTTCCGTTAAACCGAAATAAGGGTCATCTTTCTCATAACCTTCTGGAATGATTAGGTCCCCAAAAGTGACATCATTCGACTTTAAGCCAAGACGCATCTTATACATATAATAATTAGGCGCTATTTCGAATTTAACGATAACTTGGTCGTCTAAAACTTCGAGAGTTGGCACAAAAGCATCATCTACTGCTAACAATTTTTCTTCTTTCTCGATTAGCGAATTCAGATCAATTGTGGGAGTTGCGTTAGCGTTCAAGCTAAAGCCGAAGATGATTAATAATACTAAGCTTAAAAATTTATTCATGATTTGGTTTCTATATTCGTTGCAAGCCATTGTCCATAAGAGGCCGAAACTTGATTTATATTACAACTAATTAACTCTGGAACATCATAAGGATGATTTTTTTCGAAAAACAACTCAATAGCATCAAAGTTTTTAGCAACGCTTTTTATAAGCATCATCACTTCTTGCGACTTCTCCAACTGCCCTTGCCATTGATAAATACTGCTGGTTTGAGACAGTAAGTTGACACAAGCCGCAAGCTTCAACTTCACCAATTGAGTAGCAAGGCGGTTCGCTACTGCTTCATCGGGTGCAGTTGATAATAACAATTGATATTCGGGTGAAGACATTATTTCCTAACCATTATAATTCGTTACAATTTGCGAGCTTGTATTATTATTAAAAAACGCCATTATAAGGGTATTAAGTCAAAAACGCATGAATTGCTAACTTAATTATCGTAAAGGTTTGTCAGTAATATCAGTGCGTTAAGTAAAAATATTTAAATATGTGGTTTAGACACTTTCTTTTATTATTTATAGCAATTGCTATTGCTGAAATTTATGTGCTGATAGGCGTTGATGGCTTGGTTGGTACAGGCTGGACAATATTCCTAATTATTCTTACCGGTGTTATTGGCGTTAATTTGCTAAAAAAACAGGGTATAAGCGTTTTTACACGCTTCCAACAAAAACTCGCTTCAGGGCAAGCTCCCGCTGAAGAGATGGTAGAAGGGGTTTTGCTGGTAGTTGCCGGAGCTTTTCTCATAACTCCGGGTTTTCTTACGGATACCCTAGGATTTTTATGGCTAATCCCGCAAAGTCGAGATTGGTTCGCTAAAAAGCTAATCAAGCTCGGTTGGTTTAAGTCCGTAAATGCTACAGGTTTTAATACGCAATCAAGTCACAATCCTTATCAGCCTCACGACCAAAGCCCATCTAAAGAAGATGGCGTGATTGAAGGTGAGTATGAAAGAAAGGATTAGGGCGCTTTATCATTTTTAATACTTAAAGCGGTCAACCAGACCCCGTAAACAATTTCTATCCCTGCGATAATATAAGGAACGTATTGGGCATTTGGCTGTTTTATATAAATGGAAGCAAACCCTACTAGTGTTAATAAGCCGCCTATGATCCAATAGTTAAAATCTCCATATGCTGATCTAAACCCAAAATAATGAGTGCCAACTCCAATAGCTGCAATGGCAAATACCCAGTCGGGTTTTAAAGGAATCATTAGCCAAGCAATAAAAAGCATCCCCATCATTGGGAAGATTGTTTCTATAACAATCTGCCCACTAGGGTGGCCACTGGCAACTGCCGGTCTTTTAAATATCCATCGATCTAAAACGATCGATAAAGGAAAAATCAACATGCCACCAAAAAACAGCACGATAAAGCCGGTACTAATACCCAGGGAATCTGAAACAAGCCCTGCAACTAACCAAATGAGGCCAGAGATAAAAGCTCCGGTGCCACCTCGTAGGTACGAATAGCGAGCCTCGGCTTGAGCGATTTTTAAATCCATAATTAATCCTTCTTAGTGCTCTTTTGTTTGTATTATTACAATAGCACCCATAACAGCAAATACAATTTCTAAAGTTAAATAAATATACATGTTAGGGTTAGGGTTGGCGTCTATAACGATGCCTATGAACCTTCCTAGTGCCATAGCGGCTAAAGTTACGGTAACTGAGATTAAGCCAATTTTTATGGTGGATGGTTTTGATGCCAATAGATAGAAAATAATACCAACAGCAATTGCTAATCCGCCATAGGTCGCGCGCATATCGATTAGTCCTGAGCTATTACTTGGCGCAGTATCGACCACCCAACTTGATGACTCAACAGGGAATATTAAAAACAGCAATCCATAGATAAAGAACACTAAAGCGTTAATTAAAGTGAAGGTTTTAGCTAATTTCATTAGAAGATCCCTAATCAATTAATAAATACCAATTTAGCTTAATTGAAAGATAAATCAATGAGTTAATGAAACACCTTAAAAAACATCTTCTTAAATAATGTGCGTTCTATCACATATTATCCGTCAATATAAATTCTCTATCAATGAGATTGAAAAGCTTCAATTCCTAAAGTCCTTAATTAGGCAGATACTGATCATGTCCTGATGATATTGATATCAAACCAAGGGGGTAACTGTCATGAAGATATCTATTAAACCATTAGCCCTTAGTATTGCTTTGAGCGCGGTACTAGGTGGTGGCGCTGGAGGCGTGAAAGCTATGAGTACTACAAATGAATTTTGGTGGCCTGAGCAGGTTGATCTAAGCCCGTTAAGGCAACAGTCCGCTGAATCTAACCCTTATGGCACAGATTTTGATTATGCCAAAGAGTTCGAAAGTCTTGATTTAGAATCCTTAAAAAAAGATATAACAGCTGTAATGACTGATTCACAAGATTGGTGGCCTGCGGATTATGGTCATTATGGTCCTTTCTTTATTCGAATGGCGTGGCATAGCGCAGGCGTTTATCGAATTTTCGATGGGCGCGGTGGTGCAGGCGGTGGTCAACAACGTTTTGAACCGTTAAACAGTTGGCCTGATAATGCCAACTTGGATAAAGCTCGTCGTTTGCTTTGGCCAATTAAAAAGAAATACGGCCGTAAGATCTCTTGGGCAGATTTGATGGTACTTACTGGTAATGTCGCTATGGAGTCAATGGGCTTTAAAACCATTGGGTTTGCGGGTGGTCGTAGCGACGACTGGGAAGCAGAAGTCGTCGACTGGGGTTCTGAGAAAGAGTGGCTCACTGATGGTGATAGGTATGAAGGAAAGCGCAAGTTGAAGAAACCATTTGCTGCTGTTCAAATGGGTTTGATTTACGTTAATCCTGAAGGCCCTAACGGAAATCCTGATCCACTGTTAGCAGCAAAAGACATTCGTGAAACTTTTGCTCGAATGGCTATGAATGATGAAGAAACTGTGGCTTTAATTGCTGGTGGCCATACTTTTGGTAAAGCCCACGGCGCACGCAAAGCTAAAAAGTGCGAAATTGGTAAAGAGCCTGCTGCAGCTGGATTAGAAAAACAAGGATTTGGTTGGACGAGTAAGTGTGGCAGCGGCAAAGGCGCAGACACCATTACTAGTGGCTTAGAAGGTGCTTGGACAGTAAGTCCAGCTGAATGGACCCATAACTTCTTACAAAATCTATTTAATTTTGAATGGGAACAAACTCGTAGTCCAGCCGGAGCTATTCAGTGGATCCCAGTCAATGGACAAGCAGCTAATCTAGTGCCTGATGCGCATGATAAATCGAAGCGTCATGCCCCGATAATGCTAACAACTGATTTGGCTTTAAAAGAAGATCCTGAGTACCGTAAAGTATCGAAACGATTTTTAGATAATCCTGAAGAATTTGAATTAGCTTTTGCTCGTGCATGGTTTAAGTTGACCCACCGTGATATGGGTCCAAATCATCGTTATTTGGGTAATGATGTTCCTGCTGATAGCTTTATTTGGCAAGATCCTTTACCAAAACGTGATTATGATTTGGTTAATTCGGCTGACGTATCAAAATTAAAAGCTGATTTGTTAGATAAGCTTAGTGTTACTGATCTAGTTCAAACCGCTTGGGCTTCTGCGAGTTCCTATCGCGGAACCGATGGTCGTGGTGGTGCTAATGGGGCTCGAATTGCCTTAGCTCCGCAAAAGGACTGGGAAGTGAATAACCCCAAAGCTTTAGCGAAAAACTTATCAGCACTAAAAGCTATTCAGAAAGATTTTAATGATGGTTCAAGTGATAGAAAAGTATCATTAGCAGACTTGATTATTCTAGGTGGCGCGGCTGCAATTGAAAAAGCAGCAAAGTCTGGTGGCTTTGATTTAAATGTACCATTCAAGCCAGGTCGAGTAGATGCTAGTCAGGCACAAACCGATGCGGAGTCGTTCGAAGTGCTAGAGCCAACTGCTGATGGTTTTAGAAATTATTTTTCGAAAGATGATAGTTTCTACCGTCCAACGGATGCGCTTATCGACAGAGCTGGTCGTTTAAATCTAACGGTTCCTGAGATGACAGTCCTTATTGGTGGATTACGAGTATTAGGTGCTAACGCTGGTGACTCATCAAATGGTGTCTTTACTGATAAAGTAGGTACCTTATCTAACGATTTCTTTGTGAATTTATTAGATATGTCTACAGAATGGAGTAAGTCAGATAAAGAAGGTTTGTATAATGGTACTGATCGCTCAAATGGTAAGCAAAAATACACAGCTTCGCCGGTAGATTTATTATTCGGATCGCATGCTGAACTAAGGGCTATCGCTGAAGTGTATGCCGCCGACGATGGCGCTGATAAGTTTACGAATGACTTTGTCAAAGCTTGGCATAAAGTGATGAACTTAGATAGGTCATAAACTTTTCTTTGAAACACAAACGCCAGCATAATGCTGGCGTTTTTTATATATTCATTGGGCTCAGATCAAAGGCTTAAATCCTGCATAAGCCATTCGTTTAGCATCAAAACCAGAGTTAAAGGATTCAATAATTTCAGCAACTCTTGGGTCACTGGCAACTTTTTCGTTAGCTTTAATTCTTGACTCTTTTGAATCAAATGTTGCCCATCCAAAAATAACGACTTCATAGGAATTGGCTTTAACCATTGCTTCGAAAGAACCGACGCCTTCCATGTTCATGTCGTCGCCAACAAATTCTTGATAATCGATCGCACCATGCTCTTTCCATATGTGGGCAATGCTTTTTACTAATTGTTGGTAATCAGACAATTTGTCTTTAGGAATCGGCAATGTAAAGCCGTCGATATAATTAGCCATTTTTCAACTCCCATTAATGATTAAATTGAAATGAACCTTTGAGCACTTCAGTATTATCGTAAATTACGATAAGTTCGTCATTTTCATGAATAACAGGGAAGTCGATGTTTTCATCCGCCCAATGATCAAACTCTGCTTCTTTATTCCTTTTCACTTTAACTTTCGCTAAAAGAGTTCCATTAATTAAAAATTCGACTTGTTCGTCTTCATTTAAAGGTAGTCGTTTTATTTCAATATCAATATGATCAGGACCATCATTTTTGAAAGTGGCGTAATCAGCCTCAGGTTTGCAACCTTCAAAACGCTGACTTAGTATTTGAAAATCCGCAGTTAAACGGGTTGAAACCACACCGCCTTTCTTTTTGCCGAAAAGAATAAAAAAAAGGAAAATGCCAATTAAAATATACCACCAATGAAATTGTAGTAAGTAATCCATGTAAGTCTCCAAAGGCAAATTCTAATAATAGTACCTTATAGGTCGCTATAATCAAATAATACCAAATGCCATATCAATAATTATGAAATTAACAGTTTCTTATAAGATACATCTGCTTTAGTTTCAAAATTAAAAAAGCCCGAATTAATCGGGCTTGAGAACTAGCTTGAAACTATAGGTTGTTAATTATAATAGTTTCCTTCGCTATGTTTCCATTGGTGCCATTTATTGATTAATTCCGCTGCGTTATTGGCTTTAAAATCGGGATGATAAAATTCTAAATTTTCAACAATGCCACAAAGGTGAAGAGTAATTCCTTCAGCATCCTCTAAATTTTCGAGTTGTGACTTAGGGCTGCCTTCATATTCTAATTTGAATAGAGTAGTATCTCTGAAACTAGTTAAAGCGCAGCTTTTAGCTTGCTCGGAAAAGCCTTTGTCCCATGCAAGTTCCGTTTCGTAATCGTGGGTTTCTAAAATCTTACAAGCATTAGTAAAGATATCCGTAGAAACAGATTGGCATTCAGGGCTAGCGGTAAGCAAAGTATCTCGCATGGAATCTTGTCTAGCAGAATCTCTTTTGTATTTCCATGAAGCGATAATGTCGGGGTTTTTACTAAGATAAAAGCCACCCAATGTGATTGCCGCTAATAAAACACCGCCGATGATTAAAAGTAGACCTTTCTTGCTTTTCTTTTCTGACATTGTTATTCCCCCCTAAATAAAAATTGAATTATTCGCAACGCGCGAAGTACAAAGGATCTACATCTTTACCGTTTGTATCCCAAGCAACTAAGCGTAAAAATTTACCATCGGTTTCGATCACTCTCTTATATGGAATTCCCGGAATTTCAGATCCTAAGCGGATTCGATAGAACTGTTTACCTTGTGAGGTAAAGAGTATTATTTTCTTTGTGGGCGCAAACTTCTTAGAGCCAAAAGCACCTGTATCATAACCCGTTGAAAAATATAAATGGTCATGAGAGGTGGCTCCTAATGAACTAATAGCCATCATTCCTTTAAACGTGTATCCAAAGAATTTACCTTGCTGCATTAACTTAGGAAATTGGTCAAAATCTATTTCATGCTGAACGTCACATCCTCCCAAAAGTGGACCTTTAGGTGTGACTTGAGCCCAATCACCTTGATACCATTTTAAAATCTGAGCAATTTTATCGTTTTCTTTTTGTTCTTTTATTCTTTCTTCTCGTGATTGGATTGTGGTGGCTCTGGTTACGGTTTGATTGTTACTACGCTCAATAGCAGAAATAGCTTCACTCGCATTGTCGCCTGAAAATAAATAGGTTCTGAATTCACCAAGATCGATACACTCGCCTTCAATTAGCTCAGCACAGCCCGCAGCTAAATAATAGCCAACACCAATATTAAAATTTACTTTTAAGTGCGGAAGATCCACCCTTGAAATGGGCATGATAACGTATTGAGGTTTACCAGGTTTATTGTAATAAACCTTAGCTTCGTTAGAGATGACATGGTCAGTATCATAACGCCCCGAGTTACTGTTATCGCGAGTTCTGACAAAAAACTCAGGTTTTTTGTTGTTACTATGGACTAACTTACCATCAGCTATATATTCAAATTGCAAATACCACTGGCGATACTCCTTATCATACAGAATCGATAAAGTATCATCGTCGACAGTAGTTTCCGCATAAGAAACAGGACGAGGACTGCCTTTGCCATTTAAAGTAGTCCATTTTTTATCACCTTTAAATTTCCAAGGAGTGACTTCGACTGCGTTTACAGATCCGGTAAAAACAGAACTGATTAAAAGAGCTAATATAGTAAGAAACGTGAAGAATTGGCGCATTTGAACTAAACGGTTACCTAAATTGAGCTCATAAGATACCACATTCTAATTGGATGTGTGAATTTCGTCACATAACGCTATAGCGAGAAAGTCAGGCTTTTTTAACAAAAGCAGCAGTGATCATCATTTCACCTGCGCCATCGACTTTGCAGTCTAGCTCATGATCTTTACCATCTTTAATTCGACGGATAAGCGCTTTGGTACCAATCTTTAAAACTAATGAACTGCCTTTTACTTTTAAGTCTTTAGCAAAAGTGACTTTGTCGCCAGCCACTAATTCTGTGCCGTTAAAATCTTTAGCAGTTGGCTCGTCGCTTTCTTGCGCTTCATCGGGATTCCATTCGTATGCACATTCAGGACAGATCAATTGTTGCATGTCTTGATAGACATATTCGGAATTACATTGGGGGCAAGGAGGTAATGACATAAAAGATTACTGAATAATTAAATTGGTTCTATTGTAGTCTGGCGCAGTGAATTTTACGAGATTAATCGAGTTTTTCAGCTAAACAGATCCAGTTACCACAAGTATCATCAAACACCACGAATTTAGCACCATCCATTTCTATAGGTTCACCTTTAAACTCGACGCCAAGACTTTTAAGCTTTGCATATTCTTTATCGACATTGTCTGAACCGAACGAGGTTGCAGGAATGCCTGCTTCGTAAAGTGACTTATAGTATTCTGCAGCTGGAGGAAAACCCATTGGCTCTAATAAAAACTCTACGCCATCGGCCCCTTCTGGAGAAACTATTGTAAGCCATCGATGCTCGCCCATAGGAACATCTTCTTTTTTCTCGAAGCCAAGAATTTCTGTATAAAACTTTAAAGCCTTCTCCTGATCGTGAACGGGAACACCTGTAAGATTGATTTTCATGACAACTCCTAGCTAAGAATACCTGTCAAATAGCATAGCAAAATAGTGCTTAGAACTGCAGGTAATTAATTTTTATCAGTTTTTTATCATCCCATTGAAAGTGAGCGAGGTTGCGACTATTCTTTAACTATCAGATTTTTATAGGAAAATTAGATGTTAGGGATCCTCGTTATTTTAGCTGTGTCTTGGCTATTATTGCATTTTGCCGTTAAGAAAGATTTATTGGTCTTAGGATTCACGCCTGTTCCGAAAAGATTGTTGCAGTTCTTTTTGGGCATTCTATTAATGGTTATTTTGTTGTTAATAGTAGCTGCTGCGGATACCTGGTGGTACCAATTTGAATGGCAAAAGCAGGAAGGTTTTACACTAGAGCTATTCGGTAATTCGATTTGGTATTACTTTAAAGCAGTACTCACTGAAGATTTAGTATTCCGTGGTGCAATTTTATATATCTTAGTGAAAAGGTTAGGGCCGAAAATAGGTATAGCTTTATCTGCAATAGCCTTCGGCATTTATCATTGGTTCTCTTTTGGGCTTTTTAACGGTGAGATAAGAATTGTTTTATTGATTTATGTGTTTATAACCACAGGCTTGATGGGACTTGCTTGGGCTTATACCTTTGTAAAAACACGATCGATTATAATGCCATTAGGGATGCACTTAGGCTGGAATCAAGCACAAGCAATTTTCTACCCGAATCAACCTTATGGCGAGTTACTTTATAAGGTTATTGAGCGTACCGATGTTAGTGATGGAATAAATCTTGCTTTCCTTTTCGCAAAGGCAGTTCTTGTTCCAGCTTTAGTAATGGCGTTCGTGTATTTGTTAACTAAGAATGAAAAAGGCGAGAAGGAATAACTCGCCTTTTTTTATTAATTGTAAATCATTTTAAGCACTTATCGACGGCCACCACATAAACATGGTGGCAGCGAACACTCCCAAAGTCGTAATTAATAGACCTAGCAACATGAATACATTGGTGACTGCGACTCTAAAGGTGCTTTTTTGTCGCTTAGCCCAGAAGTAGATTTCAGCGATTAGCATTGGTAATAAGTAGGAAGCAAAAGATAGTGCGATATCAGCGGGACCATCGATATTGGCATTATTGCCATTCGGCCCTTGATTTAATATAAACCATGCCATTAGGTATAGGCGGAATGACCAGACACCATTCACTAAGATAAAAGAGTGAATAGCCCAGCGCATATGTTTTTGGTATTGGCGTTTTATCGCATATCGCCATGCCAATACCCCTGCGACTAATATTAATAAACCATTTAAGGTTAATCCGATTGAGCCAATATCGCTTAATCGAGTACCTCGCCCCCAAGTTAAAAAGAGTCCTGTTAAAGCGCCTAGTATCCCTAAGGTTAAAAACATGCGCCCATTCCATCGATGAAACACTGGGTATTTATTTCGTAAATAGGGGAATAATTGAAAAACTCCGCTTAGGCTGAGTAATATCGCAGGCAACAAATGTAGCATTAATACGCCATTACCAAGGTGATCACCTTGAGTGTAACCCTTAATCATTCCTGAAGTGTCAGCACTGGTTGGATCGCCACTTAAGGCTGCAATTCCAAACTGAATAAAGATATATAAAGCAAATATCCACTGCCCAATAAGTACAACTAAAACCCAGCTATGAGTTAGGAACTTGAGGCAGGTCTGAGCATTAAAGAATCTAGAGATAAAATTTTTGTTTTGGTTCATTAGAGTCAATTGATTGATTATTTATCCGTATTATTGGTTGCTGCGCGAAATAATTCTTATCAGATTCAGATTTTGAGCTACGTTATTGGTAATTTACCCTCGTAATACTTGCTTACACAGAAGTTTGCTCAGTTTCTCACCAATAGATTACAATCCTTATTAGAAACCCCTAACCTAGAAGACAGAGACTTTGCTATGGCATTAACTTCCGCTTACTTTCTACTATTGATTGCTGGTGTGGCTTTTATGTTATTGCAGTCGTTGGTAAAAAAGAAACAGTTAGAGCATCTCTTTTTTGCTATCTTTTGCGGTTCTATGGCATTTGTAGCGGCACAACAATTATCTGCTGATGCGTTAGGCCCTTATCAATATCTAGTGGGCATTGGGGCTTGTGCAACTTGTAATGCTATGTGGCTAACGGCTAAATCATTGTTTTCGGGAGAAGACTCAATCTCCAAAAGGCACATCCTTTTTGCGGTAGTTCTCACTGCACTGATTCTTATTGATAATTCGATGCGAATGGCTAATGAGCTGTCCGTTCTTTCTAGTAGTGCTTATTCCTTATTTGGTAATTCGTTAAGCGAGATTATTAACCTATTGTCTTCTACGGTGTTGCTTCTAATTTGTTGGGAAGCCATCAAAGGAATTAATAACAAATCTAAAGATGAGTTTTGGCAAAGAGTTTTATTTTTGGGCTCAGCAGTCGTTGGAATTGTTTTGTGTACAGTGGTCGCCAAAGCTTTTGTTTCACCGGAAAGCTTGGCTGTCGTGTTCCCATGGTTGGTGGTGATTTCTGCACTGCAAGTGATGACGGTTACTCAAGGTATTCTATGGTGGCAGCAATTCAACAACACGGTTGAGGTTGCTGAACCAATTGTTGATTGCCATGAGGGCGAAATAATAAATATCGAACCTTCATTAATTTCAGGTATTAATACTTTGCTGAATAAAGACAAAAGGTATTTGACTCCAAACCTTAAAATGATTGATTTAGCCAACGAACTTAAGGTTTCCGAATATAAAATCAGTCGAGTCATTCGTTATCATTTTGATGCGCCAAACTTTAATCACTATATAAACCGATTAAGAATCGAGCATGCAAAAGAAATATTAGAACAACCAGAATCACAACAGTGGAGTATTTTATCCATTGCGCTTGAAAGTGGCTTTTCCTCTCTTGCTACTTTTAATCGAGTGTTTAAAAAACAACTTGGCTATACACCGAATGAGCATAGGAAAAGTGTTCAATTAAGACCTACCTCTGCCAAAGACGGAACGTTGGCGCACTAAAGCCAATAGTCTTTCTAGTTAATTATTTCTTATCTTCAAACAATTCTTCGGCGGTTTCTTTGATGCGCTCGATGCCGGCGTCGATGATTGGGGTTAGGTAGTCGGAGGTTTGGTCCATTAGGGCTTCGCCGGTGTTGCTGGCGACTTTTTTGGCGATCTTTTTCAGGGTGGCTTTTAGTACGCCGCGGAAGGATTTGTCGGGGGCGCCTGCTTTAATGAGGGCTTTTTTGACCGCGGTTTTTTCTTTGGTGGTTAGGTTGGATTCGATGAGCGAGGTTATGGCGTCGAGTCCAAGTTTTACGATGCTGGGCGAGAAGGAGCCGTCGGAGACAAAGCCGAGTTTTTTGACTTGTGAGCGTAGGTGATCGGAAACCAGTGGGTTTTCCACTTCGAGTACATACAGGTTGCCGTCTTTTTGAATTAAAGGTCTTTTTAGAAGATTGATGACTTTTTGGTTGAGTTCGTCGTCGGAAGAGCGTCTTAATTCACGGTTGTAGATCAGGCTACGGGCTTTGGTTCGGGTGACTTTTAGTTTGGATACTAATTCATACAATTCAGGCTCCGAGTCAATGGCGCCGAGTTGCTCTAAAACATTGAGCACCACTAATTCAATTTCGCCTTTCGGCAAAGCACCAAAAGCTGGCGAAGTATAACTTTGCAAAAAGTAAGCCAGCGCCGCTTTGGCTTCTTTCTCGCTGGATGCTTTTAATATTTTATCGATGTCCATGTGTAATTTTTAATTTTCGCCGTTGAAGGTTAGGTTATTTATATTATGTTATCTCTGCAGAGATTTTTTCCTGAGTGGGTAATCCGCCTACTTCTTGAATAATATCTTTGCAAAACACTTTAGATGTTAGATCTAAGACCGTGTATGCAATTTCCTTAGATTTCTCCATCCAAATAATTAGATAATTAAAATTAGGACAAATCGATGACTCAATACTTACGGATGAATCTATCCCCGCTTCGCTAACCTTGCGGAGATAAATATCGTTTACCATCCAATTATTATGGACTCCTAAATCTCTGCGGGCCTTGGCTTCAATGTAATTAGGCCATATATCTTTGAGTTTTTCAGAGTTTATCGATAATATCTCGCAAAATCCGGACAAATAATCCATTGGTTTTTTATACATTAGTTCATTTACGGTTCTTTTGGCGGATTCATAAATTAATTCATCATTGCTGTACGCAATAATTTCATCAAGTGGAAACTTAGTTTTTTTCATTTTTAATGGGTATCTTTTTAGTACAGCCACAAGAATTTCTGAAAAGAAAATCTCAATTGAATTTATAATCCCTATTAAAGATTGGCCAGAAACGTAGTCACTAGCTACAAAATCAGAGTCTGCGAGTGCTTCATCTAAATCATCAATAAAGCCTTTTATGTCATCATCTTCTACATCATGCGCTGCAAAAAAAATTCCAGCTAGAGAGTTAGAGCAAATAACGTTGTTACCGAAACGAATTCGAGCATTTGATAATTCTATGAATAGTTCACCTTGTTGTTTTCTATTTAGCATTAACTTTTCCTTCATATAATGACGCTTTCGCCGATAAGAGTTTCATGAAAGCTCACTATTTTAATAATAGTTGTATTTCAATTGACAGCATGTTCCTAAAGTCCTTTAGAAGTTCTTTTATCAAAGATTGTATGTGTTTAATACGAGTATACTTAAACTTTCTGCGTATAACTCTTAATAATTCCGTTTATCTGACTTGGTATAAGTAATCTCGCTAAGTAGCTCTGTATCAGTCAGACTTAAAATATTAGCACTCAATCCCCTTGAGTGCTAAAATTTCGTCCCCATATCTTGTTCACTTATTTAAATTTAAGCCTCAAATCGTATAAATAGAGGCAGTTTAGGAGAGAAAAATGAGCTTACGTCCATTACATGACCGCGTTGTCGTTAAACGCATCGAAGAAGAGGCTCTTTCTGCTGGCGGTATCGTAATTCCTGATAACGCTAAAGAGAAAGCTAACAAAGGTACTGTTATCGCTGTGGGTAACGGTAAAGCGTTGGATAACGGCGACGTTCGTGCTTTAGCTGTTAAAGAAGGCGATGTAGTTTTATTTGGCCAATATGCTGGTCAAGAAGTGAAAGTTGATGGCGATAAAGTCTTAGTGCTTAAAGAAGAAGAAATCTTCGCAATCGTAGAATAATCGACCATTTAATAGATTTTAACCGAATTTAAAAGAATTTAGAGGAATTTTATCATGGCTAAAGACGTACGTTTTGGTGATGAAGCTCGCGCAGGCATGTTGCGTGGTGTTAATACTTTGGCGAACGCGGTTCGCGTAACTTTAGGCCCTAAAGGTCGTAATGTAGTTTTAGACAAGTCTTTCGGTGCTCCGACGATCACTAAAGATGGTGTTTCTGTTGCTAAGGAAATCGAATTAGAAGATAAGTTCGAGAACATGGGCGCACAAATGTTGAAAGAAGTGGCGTCGCAAACTAACGATATCGCTGGTGACGGTACTACGACTGCGACTGTATTGGCGCAATCTATCGTTAATGAAGGTTTGAAAGCGGTTGCTGCTGGCATGAATCCAATGGATTTAAAGCGCGGTATTGACAAGGCTGTTTCTGTGGCGGTTGAAGAATTAAAGGCGATTTCGGTTCCATGTTCGGACGAAAACGCGATTGCTCAGGTAGGTACTATCTCTGCAAACTCTGACGCTTCTGTGGGCAACATCATTGCTGAAGCGATGAACAAGGTTGGTCAAGAAGGCGTTATCACGGTTGAAGAAGGTTCTGGCTTAGACAACGAATTAGACGTTGTTGAAGGTATGCAATTCGATCGCGGTTACTTGTCTCCTTACTTCGTGACTAACGCGGAGAACATGACTGCTGAATTAGAAAACCCATTCTTATTATTGGTCGACAAGAAAATCGCTAACATCCGCGATTTATTACCAATCTTAGAAGGCGTTGCTAAAGCAGGTCGTCCTTTATTAATCGTTGCTGAAGACGTTGAAGGCGAAGCGTTGGCAACTTTAGTTGTAAACAACATGCGCGGTATCGTGAAAGTTGCTGCGGTTAAAGCTCCTGGTTTCGGCGACCGTCGTAAAGCGATGTTAGAAGATATCGCTATCTTAACGGGCGCAACTGTTATCTCTGAAGAAGTTGGCATGAGCTTGGAAGCGGCTGAAGTTGACCACTTAGGTTCTGCGAAGCGCGTTCAAATCAGCAAAGAAAACACGACTATTATTGATGGCGTTGGTAACCCAGCAAACATCGAAGCGCGTGTTACGCAAATCCGTGCGCAAATCGAAGAAACTTCTTCTGATTACGACAAAGAAAAACTTCAAGAACGCGTAGCTAAGTTAGCTGGCGGTGTTGCAGTCATTAAAGTTGGTGCAGCGACTGAAGTTGAAATGAAAGAAAAGAAAGACCGCGTTGATGATGCGCTTCACGCAACTCGTGCAGCGGTAGAAGAAGGCGTTGTTGCTGGTGGTGGTACTGCATTAGTACGCGTATTGTCTAAAATCGCTGACTTAAAAGGCGACAACGACGACCAAACCGTTGGTGTTCAAATCGCATTACGCGCTATGGAATCTCCATTACGTCAAATCGCTTCTAACTCAGGCGACGAAGCAGCAGTAGTCATCGACACAGTTGCAAAAGGCGAAGGTAACTTTGGTTACAACGCAGCAAGCGGTGAGTACGGTGATGTTGTGGAAATGGGTATCCTAGATCCTGCGAAAGTAACGCGTTCAGCATTACAAAACGCAGCGTCAGTTGCTGGCCTTATGATCACAACAGAAGCAATGATTACTGACTTACCACAACCTGAAGCTCCAGCTGCTCCTGATATGGGTGGTATGGGCGGTATGGGTGGTATGGGTGGTATGCCTGGTATGATGTAATTTCTGTCATCTTTTTGATTCACTGACTTTGTTGTGATGATTACTGCGTTGCTCACCTATTTGACATAGGCTCCGCAACTCGATAATCATCACGCCGCGTCAGTAAACAAAAATCTAGACAAAAATACTGCTCGATTTAAAAAGCTCCTTTTTAGGGGCTTTTTTTTTGTTCAGATTTTGTTCAGAGAGGGGAGAGTAGGTTAGATGGATGATTTTTGCACAATAAGAGTGTATCTTATTGATAAAAGGAGGGTTTGTTATGAAAAAATCATTGTTCACAACGATAGTTCTTCTATCTCTGACACCAATTGCGCAGGCGAACAAGGTAAAGACTTTGTCGGTTAGCGCTCCTGATGGATACCATAAAGATGCGGTGGTGAAAGTTTATTCCACTAATGGTGAGAAATGGACCAGTGTGGATAACACGCATGAAAGCTTGTTTGCGGTTAACCTGAATGCTAAATGTAAGTATGAGGGAAAGGGCAATAAGGCTTATAAAGGCAATTTCTGGGTTTCTGGTTTTGAGCGAGTAGGAACCTTGGCACCATCAAATAAATTAATTCCTCACTCTAAAAAAGCCTCTAGTAAATTTAGATATCAAGGTGATACAAATTTGAATATTGTTAAAGCCTGTAATACTGAGTTAACAAAGCGTTTATCTGAAAACGCAGATTTAACGAAGTATCATGTTTTAGCAAAAGGTTTCACTATTGATTACCCTGCGGCTTTTAATGCTAGCTATTCATTGTTGTGTAAACCAACAGGAATTGGGTTTTCTGACTCTAGAACTAAATCAACTAAGATCAATGCCAAGATCCAGTGCCAAGGGTCCGATTTGGCAAAAGAGAAGATACCGAAACCAAAACCTGTACCAATCAAGAAAGTTAAACTGGCAAAATTGATTAAGAAAATCGAATTTGGGCCTAACGTAAAGCACATTGTCGGAAAATGTCCTGCGCAGGTTGAATACAATGGTTCTATTACGGCTAATCGATTTGGAATGGTTGAATATCAATATGTCAGTCATGACGGGCGCAAATCTCCAAAATTCAAATTGAAGTTCGATAAAGCTGGAACTAAAAAACTCAGGGTTTGGAAACGTACTATTAATAAGGAGTCTGATGTTAAAGCAATAAGGGCTAGTTCTAGTAATAAACGTAAGTTTGATTATACGGGCTGGTATCGAGTTGATATTTTAAATCAAGAAGGTGTTAATAGTGTGAAGAAAGGTTATACATTAACCTGCCAAGATAAGCCGATGCAGATAAAGAAGTAAGGTGGATACTAGTTTTGAATGAAGCCCTTGTTATAAGGGCTTTTTTTTATGGCTGAAAAAAGTTAGTATTTTGAATAAGTTAGATAATTAATAAATTGATATGACTCGAGTTCGCGCAGCTTTAACTCACTTTGGCATTAGCGTGTTAGTGTTTTCGTTATTTTTGTCTTTGGTATTCTTTATATGGTATCCATGGCCATTTAATTATACTCAAGGCATTGCTGAGATAGTTTATCTCATGGCTGGTGTAGATGTGGTTTTGGGACCACTTTTGACACTGATAGTGTATAAAGCTGGAAAGAAAAGTTTAAAGTTTGACTTGTCGGTTATTGCTGCAGTTCAAATTGCTGCATTGATATATGGTGGAGCTGTGATTTATAAAGAGCGCCCAGCTTATATTGTATACAACGTGGGGATGTTTGATGTAGTTACGATAAGTGATGTTGATATTTCTGGTAGCGATATAAAGGAACAATCTGTTGGGATTCTTAATCGACCAATATTTGTCTTTGCAGAAAAACCAGAAGGTAAAGAAGGCAATGATTTACTATTTTTAGTGTTAGAGGGAAAAAGCCCTGATTTAGAACGACTACCTAAATATTATCGTGATTATAATTCGAATAAGCTTAATGTCATTCGGGGAACAAAGCCTGCAAAAGAAATACCAGTGGATGCTGGGCCAATAGATATGATTGAGCATATTAATTTTGCGCCTGTGGTTGGAAAGAAAAAAGATATTATCGCATTACTTGATAATAGGACTGGTGAAGTAATTGAATATCGATTAGTTGATCCGTGGGAAAAGCAATAGGGGGAAGCTTGGAGAAGGATAGCCAAAAAATAAGAAAGTTTGAGTACCGAATTTGTTCATCATCAGGAACCTATCCAGAGCACTCATTAATTACTGATGATTCCGCGCTGTTAGTAAGTCAACAGTTAATTATCAGTATTTGGGATCTGAGCAAAAAGAATGAAGAGCAAATTCTTAACGCAGGATTATTGCTAGCGACTGACTTTAAACATGGATTCCTTAAGCTGTACGGATTTCCTTTCACTCATACCATAGAAGTAACTACTTCGGATAACTTGCTACAGTTGGTAGAAGCCGATATTCAACAGAAGTCTATTAATAAAACAGTGCTGGAAGGGGATGTATTGCCTGAGTTCGATTGTTATCAAAATGCAAAAGGAGCTTCTTTGCCCTTGCTGTTTAATGGGCTACCTTATTCGAAAAGTAAGGGGCTAATTGATGTGGACGCTTTTGAAAAAATAACAAAGGGTTTAAGGAAATCTTTCAGCAAAGATTTAATTGAGATTACTGATTTATTAGTGATAAGCAGTAAATTAAGTTGTCACTTTCAGTTTCAGGCTGAAGCATGCCTTTACTTATTGGAAGCCGTGAGGAAATATAGGGAGCTAAACTGGGTTCGCACTCAGCCAATATTAAAAGATTGGAATGAACAGCTAAAAATAAAAGATCCCTTCTTATTATCAAAAAAAGTTGGTCCAATCGAATATATTCGAATCTTTAGAGTAATGGTTAACTCAATTAAAAACGGCTATTTGAACTCTTAATAATAAGTAATTAATCTAACTTTGTTTTATAAAAGCAAATTGACCAATGAATCTTGCTTTACTAACCCCATCCTCTTTGACTAATACTTTTAAAGTCATTCTGCCGGAATTTTTATTTTCTAATTGAGTAATAAACGATTCTATATCACTAGATTCTGGCAGTGCGGAATGAGCCACTATATCGCCATTTATCGGCTTCAAATATTTGATTTCGCCTTTAGCTAAGACTACAGCGCCCTGCAAATCGTTTAGCTTTGCGAAATTAGTCATTAAGGACCATGCTGCTAAAGTTGCGGTGGTATAAATGCTACCAGCAAAAGCTGTGTTGTGGATATTCTTGTTATTCTCAAAAGGTGCGCTAACTTCGATGCGCTGTTCATCAAGTTTTAAAACAGAAATTCCAAGTGCTTGAGTTATGGGGATTTCTAGGTGTAATAGTTGCTCTAATTCTTTTTCGTTCATGACGATAATCTATTATTAAATTGGCAACAGGATAACAATTTAGACTTCAAAAATAACCCTTTTTTAAACAATTGACGTTTATAGGATTAAATTGAACAAAGAAGGATATATCAATATGAAACCTATGATGAAAAAAACGTTGATTACTTTAGCTGTGACCACTGCTTTAACAGCTTGTCAGAATTTAGAGCAAGATGAGCAGATTGAGCGGAAAGAAGCGAAACAAGAAAAAGAGTTGGTGGAGTTGGTAATTGTTGAAGAAAAGCCAGTGGCTCGTATAGAAAGACGAGCTCCTCTAAAGCCTGTGCCAATTCATATGTCTCCTAGAAATAGCGGTGAAGAAACTGAGTCAGGCACAAACATTGAAGACTTGCTGGATGAAGTGAGAAAGCAAGGTAATGTACAAAGGCAAGTTAATAAGAAAAGTGAGGCGAACTTTACGGCTAATGGTATGCACTATCAATCTAGGGCTGTTGATATGCATTTGCTGCCAGAAAATTTGTCGGGTGAGAATTATCACCAGGTTGAAGGTAACCCTATATCTTTAGTAATGGAAAAGCCGGTCTCAACCTTTAGTGTTGATGTAGACACGGCGTCTTATGCCAATGTACGTAGAATGTTGAATGATGGTTATTTACCTCCAAAAGATGCGGTACGTTTAGAAGAGTTTGTTAATTACTTTGATTATGATTATCGAATGACGAGTGATTCTGAAACGCCCTTTAGTGTGAATACACAAACTATGGTGGCGCCATGGAATAAAGATGCACATTTGATACAGGTTGGTATTAAAGGGTATGAGCCGATTCAAGAAAAAATGCCAGACTCTAACTTGGTGTTTCTAGTAGATGTTTCGGGTTCAATGCAAAATCCAAAAAAGTTAGGGCTGGTCAAAAAATCTTTAAAGTTGTTAACCAAGCAACTCTCAGAAAGTGACAAAGTTTCTCTTGTTGTTTATGCCGGTGCTTCTGGTGTTGTACTGGAGCCAACTTCCGGTAAAGAAAAAATGAAAATTGAGCAGGCGATTGATCAATTACAAGCGGGCGGTTCGACAAATGGTGGAGCGGGTATTGAATTAGCATACCGTATGGCGGAACAAGCTTTTATTGAAGATGGTATTAATCGAGTGATTTTAGCAACTGATGGTGATTTTAATGTCGGTCTTACTAACCATGAAGCTTTGATTGATCTGATTGAGTCAAAAAGAAAAACTAATATTTTCTTTAGTAGCTTGGGGTTTGGGTCTGGTAATTATAACGATCATTTAATGGAGCAGCTTGCCAATAAAGGTAATGGCAATGCAGCTTATATCGATAGCCTATTGGAGGCGAAGAAAGTATTAGTGGATGAGCGAGCTGGTACTTTGTTGACGATTGCAAAGGACGTCAAAATTCAAGTGGAATTCAACCCGCAAATCGTAAGTGAATATCGTTTATTAGGTTATGAGAACCGTATTCTTAAGCGTGAAGATTTTAACAACGATAAAGTTGATGCTGGAGAAATTGGGGCGGGTCACACGGTAACCGCTTTGTATGAGGTGGTGCTCAAAAACTCAAAAGGCAAGCGAGTGGATCCTTTGCGTTACCAAACAGAAACAGCAGAAGTTGATATCTCGAATCGTCGATTAGCCTTGGAAGCCGCTATGGTGAAGCTGCGTTATAAATTACCTGATGGAGATAGCAGTCGCTTAATTGAAAGACCTGTGTATGCAAGCGAGTTGGGTAACAGCAAAGCCAATCGAGATATTAAGTTTGCCGCCAGTGTTGCAGCTTTTGGTCAGTTGCTAAGAGGAAGTGATTATTTAGGTGATTGGAACTGGCAAAAGGCGATTGAATATAGTCGCAAAGAACGTGGCGACGATCCATCGGGTTATCGTGCAGAGATGATTAAATTGATGGAAATGGCACAGTTATTATCAGGCGATTCAACAAGTGATACTAACAATAAAGTTAGTATGAATATTGGCAAAAGTTCGTAGGTGATAAAAAATAAATGCTTGAAAGCCTTAGATTAAATGGTCATTATGAGGACAAATCAGATCAAACTTTAGACGTTTTAACGCCTTTGAACTTAGTAGAATCCTCATCGCCAGTATTGGAAAACGCCTCATTAAGCGATGAGGCGTTAATGGCTGCTTATGCTCAAGGGAATGTGCAAGCGTTCGAAAAGTTATACGGGCGACATAAAGATCCTCTGCTTCGCTATTTTTTACGGCAAATAAGTTCTCGCGCTACAGCGGAGGAATTGTTTCAAGAGACTTGGCAGAGTCTAATTAAAAATTGTGCCAGTTATAAAAGCTCTGCAAAATTCACTACTTATTTATACACCATTGCGCATAGTCGCTTAGTGGATTTTTATCGCAAAAATGGTCGAGCAGAATTCGAATCGATAGATAATGAATCGAGTCAACAATATGCGGCAGAAGAAATGTCGCAGCCAGAGTTTCAAATTGGTGCCGCAGAATTAAAAGCCCAATTATTAGAAGCGCTGGAAGCGATGCCCGTGGCGCAAAAAGAAGTATTTCTATTGAAGTATGAGGCGGGTATGAGCGTACCAGAGATTGCAAAAGTGTTAGATGATAATCCTGAAGCAGTGAAAAGCCGTTTGCGTTATTGTGTGGCAAACTTAAAAGGCTTTTTTAACAAAGATGAATTAGTAACAAGCTGATGTTGAATCAGCAGGAAGTAAGATCATGAGTCACCAAGATCACAATAAAGAGTTTGAAAAAAGTGTTAATAAAGCTTGGAAAGAGGTTTCCAGTGAAACTACTTCCAACAAACTCGATCAATCGATATTAGCCATGGCAGAAGCCCAGCATGAAGTAAAACTGGGCTTTTGGGACCGTTTGTTTCGATCGAAGCAGATGAAATATGCGGTTTCAATGTCGGCCGCATTGGTTATGACTGTGGGAATCGCTCGCTTTATGGTGTATTTAGGTAAAACAGATCAAGGGCTTGCGCAAAACTCGGATATTTTGGTGGCAAGTGAATCAGTATCGCATGAAGTCATTGCCGATGATTATGCTTTCGAATTGGTGGATGAAACTCCGTCGTCTCAATCTCGCTATCAAGCAAAAAAAGCTGAAGCGATGGAAGCGCCAGAATTGGTTACTAACGATGAGATGCGTGAGATTCTAGCAGAGACGGAGCGACTTGCTACCAATGAAGCTAAAAAGGAGCTTTTGGAAGAAGAGCAAAACTTAGTGGTGGGCTCTAGGGTAAAAAGAGTTGATACGGAATCGCCAGCTTCCATAGCTATGTCAAAACCTGCGACAGAAAAAACTTCCAAGCATATTGCTGGTGTAATGGATGAGGCGATAGAGGATACTCCTAAGCCAGAAGCTTGGCTAGCTGAGGTGGAAGCATTATTAAAACAAGATAAATTGGAAGAGGCTCGCGAAGAGTGGTCTCAATTTAAAAATACCTATCCAGAATACTTCATTAGCGAAGCTTTAAGTTCAAAACTGAAATCTATGGGGCTATAAATATACAAATCGGCTGATTTTTAGTCGATTTTGTACTCCTACTTCTCTATCGCAACCCCTTAAAAAATCACGATTTTCTTTGGTAATAAAGTCATTTGGATCTAGCTTATATGCTATATCTACAGTAAAATATCGCCCCTAAAATTGACTTAAATCAATCTTGCTTTATATCTTGGGGATTTCGCCCTTGAGGCAGTAAAGGTTAGAGCTAGCTGCTAAGTCATTGATAATTTTAATATTTCCCTTTTGGGGTTTCTTTAAACTAGTGGAGAGAAGCATGTCATTGTTCCGCAAAATCGCTTTAGCCGTTGCGGCTTTATCAGTGTTTACACTGATGGGTTGTTCTGAGCAAGCGTATAATATGCGCGAAGGTGTGACCGAGATCAGTAAAGAAGTTTACGAATTACACATGATTGTATTTTGGGTCTGTGTAGTTATCGGTATATTCACATTCGGCGCTATGTTCTACTCTATGTGGGCGCACCGCAAGAGTAAAAATCCAAATCCAGCTAAGTTTTCTCACAGCACAACTGTTGAGTTAATTTGGACTATTATTCCATTTATCATTTTGATTGCTTTGGCGTGGCCAGCAGCAAGCTTATTGAACCGTATGGAAGTTGCTGAAACTGATGAATTCGATATGGAAATCATCGTTAAAGGTTGGCAGTGGAAGTGGGAATATAAATATCTAGATAACGATGACGAAAGTCGTGATGTTAGCTTCTTCTCTAACCTAGATCAAAACTCTCGTGATTTAAGCGTTAATTCTGAAAAGAATACTTTTAGCGCTGAGAAAATCACTGACGAAAAATTCCTTTTAGAAGTTGATAACCCACTAGTTATTCCAGTAAATACTAAGGTGAAGTTCTTAGTAACGGCTGAAGACGTTATCCACTCTTTCTGGGTTCCTGATTTCTCAGTGAAAAAAGATGCGGTTCCAGGCTTAATCAATGACGTTTGGACCATCGTCCCTGAAACGGGCGTATATCGCGGTGTTTGTGCTGAGCTTTGTGGTAAAGACCACGGTTATATGCCAATCGTAGTTAAAGTCGTTGAGCAAACTGAGTTTAATGAGTGGTTTGCCGAAGCGAAGAAGAAAGCTAATGAAGGTCCTGATTTAACTGAGTTATCAACTGCTCAATTAATGAAAGATGGTGAAGCCGCTTACTTGAAGTACTGTTCAGCATGTCACATGCCAAACGGTGAAGGTACAGGTCCATTCCCATCATTAGTTGGCGCGGAGTCAATTAAAGGTGATATTTCTAAGCACGTTGATATCGTACTTAATGGTGTTCCTGGTACTGCAATGCAAGCTTTCGGTGGACAATTAACACCGGCTGAAATCGCAGCAATCGTAACTTATGAGCGTAATGCTTGGGGTAACGATATGGGTGATAAAGTTCAGCCTAAAGACGTTCATGACCAGCAAAATGGTGGGGGAGAATAATCATGGGTGACCATAAACCAACCGGCATTTCACGCTGGCTATTTACAACGAACCACAAAGACATTGGTACTATGTACCTTGTTTTCTCGTTCATCATGTTCTTAATTGGTGGTGGCATGGCAATGGTAATTCGTGCCGAGCTATTCCAACCAGGTCTACAATTCGTAGATCCAAATTTCTTCAACCAAATGACGACCCTGCATGGTCTTATCATGGTATTTGGTGCCGTGATGCCTGCAACCGTTGGTCTTGCTAACTGGTTGATTCCTATGATGATTGGTGCGCCAGATATGGCATTACCAAGAATGAACAACTGGAGCTTCTGGATCCTGCCGTTCGCTTTCACCTTGTTATTATTATCACTTGGTATGGAAGGCGGCGCTCCTAACTTCGGTTGGACTTTCTACGCACCATTATCGACAACGTATGCTCCACCTAGCACTACCTTCTTTATCTTTGGTGTGCATATGATGGGTATTTCATCCATCATGGGTGCAATCAATGTTATCGTAACTGTATTTAATATGCGTGCTCCAGGCATGACATTAATGAAGATGCCATTGTTCGTATGGACTTGGTTAATCACAGCATTCTTGTTAGTGATGGTTATGCCAGTATTGGCTGGCGCGGTAACTATGATGTTAACAGATATCCACTTCGGTACTTCGTTCTTCGATACTGCTGGTGGTGGCGACCCTGTATTGTTCCAGCACGTTTTCTGGTTCTTCGGTCACCCTGAAGTTTACATCATGATCTTACCTGCGTTTGGTATCGCTTCTGCGATTATCCCAACCTTCTCGCGTAAGAAATTATTCGGTTATGCCTCAATGGTTTACGCAACGGGTTCGATTGCATTCTTATCGTTCATCGTATGGGCGCACCACATGTTTACCGTGGGTATGCCAGTTAAAGCTGAATTATTCTTCATGTTTGCGACTATGTTAATTGCCGTACCTACAGGTGTGAAAGTTTTCAACTGGATTGCGACTATGTGGAAAGGTTCGATTACTTATGAAACTCCAATGCTTTACGCTTTGGCATTCGTAATCTTATTCACTATCGGTGGTTTCTCGGGCGTAATGCTTGCGATTACTCCAGTGGATTGGCAGTATCATGATACTTACTTCGTAGTAGCTCACTTCCACTATGTATTATTCCCAGGTGCGATCTTCGGTACTATGGCGGCAGTTTACTACTGGTTACCAAAGTGGACAGGTCGTATGTATGATGAGAAGTTGGCGAAAATCCATTTCTGGTTATCGATTGTATTTGTAAACCTAACTTTCTTCCCAATGCACTTCTCAGGTCTAGCGGGCATGCAACGTCGTGTTCCTGACTATGCGATTATGTACTCAGACTTCAATATGATGTCGAGTATCGGTGCATTCGGTTTAGGTTTGATGCAGTTATTATTCGCTTGGATCTTAATCAAGGTTTGTATCTTGAAGAAAGGTGAAAAAGCAACTGATCAGGTTTGGGAAGGTGCTGAAGGCCTTGAGTTTACTCATTTGCCATCGCCAGCTCCTTACCACTCTTTCTCTACTCCACCAAAAGTAGACTAAGATTAGGTATAACGACTAAGGAAATATGAAATGAGCCAAGAGCCAGTTTCACAAGAAACACAACAAGAGAACAAAGTCATGACTAAGAAGTTAGTCACAGTGGCGTTTATTATGTTGGCTTTTGGCTTTGCTTTAGTACCTTTATACGATGTATTTTGTGAAATCACCGGATGGAATGCTTCTTTGAATCAAGGCCTAGCGGTCTATGAAGATCAAGAAGTTGATACCAGCCGTGAGATTAAATTACGCTTTGTAACCGAGACCAAGAACGACATGCCTTGGGACTTTAAACCGTTGCAAAGTACAATCACGGTACATCCGGGTAAAGAGTACGAAGTGGCTTTCCGAGTAAAAAATCGAGCAAGAAAAAATATTGTTGGGCGAGCTATTCCTAGCTTCTCACCAACGCTAGCAAGTCAATTTGTCAATAAAACAGAGTGCTTCTGCTTTAATCAACAAACCTTGTTAGCAGGTGAAAGTGAAGATATGCCAATGCGTTTCTTTATTGATAAAGATATTCCAAAGGAATATAAAGCAATTACTTTGGTTTATACTTTACATAATGTGACCGCGGAAACGGCAAGCCTTAACATTGAGAACACAGTTACAGCGGACTAATCGCTGTGAATGGAGAAAATATTATGAGTGAACAAACAACCAATAGTGAATACGAAAACTATTATGTTCCAGAAAAGAGTAAGCTACCATTTGTAGGCTCAATTGGCTTATTCATTACTGCTATGGGCGCAGGTCGTATGATGAACGACGAAGCTTTTGGCGGTTGGATGTTATTAATCGGTATCGCGATTTTAGTAGGTATGCTTTCAACTTGGTGGAGCTATACGATTAAAGAATCAATGAGCGGTTTATATAGCTCGCAAATGAGTCGTTCTTTCCGCCAAGGGATGATGTGGTTCATTACTTCAGAAGTGATGTTCTTCTTCGCCTTCTTTGGTGCATTATTCTATATCCGTGCATTTGTACTGCCTTTGTTAGGCGGTGATTTTAATGGCGCTTCAACCCATGACCAGTTGTTCCCAGAATATACGCCTGCATGGCCAATGACTGAAATGCCTGGTGACTTTATACCTAGTGAAGGTTTCAGTGACAATAAACTGCAACAAGGTGTTGCTGCAGATTCTTGGAGAGCTATGGGCGCATGGGGTTTGCCTGCGATTAATACGGCAATCTTATTAACTTCGTCTTGGACTTTAACAATTGCCCATCACGCTTTACTTGAAAAGAACCGTCCAACTTTGGTTCTATTCACTTCTATTACTGCGATGTTAGGTATTATCTTCTTAGGCTTACAAGCTTATGAATATTATGAAGCTTATGCGCATTACGGCTTAACGTTACAAAGTGGTGTTTATGGTTCAACATTCTTCTTGTTAACCGGTTTCCACGGTATGCACGTATTGATTGGTACTATCTTCTTGATTGTATTGTCATTGCGTACAGCCAAAGGCCACTTTACTGCAAAAGAGCACTTCGCTTTCGAAGCGGGCGCTTGGTACTGGCACTTTGTTGATGTTGTTTGGGTATTCTTATTTATCTTCGTTTACATGATGTAATTGGATAAATTCCTGATCCAAATCACAGATTAAAGAAAACCGCCTTTTGGCGGTTTTTTTTTGGAAGCAAGAAAAGGTATAGTGGATTGGTCAATAAAGAAGGAAATCAATATTAACAGTTTAAAAGGACAAATCATTTGCTTTTTTTGGGGATTGCTAAGTTTAGCAATTTACCCAAATTCATTAATGGCCAAAGAAAACATCTATTACCAAATTACGGAAATCGAGATAAACATTAATCCAATATTTGATCTGGACCAAAATGATGGTTGGCTATATAAAACGACTAACAAATTGCATATCGATACGAAGGAAGAGGTCATTCGAAGAGTTTTACCTATTAAGGTTGGTGATCAGATTACCGTTAAAGATATAGAAGAAGCTGAAAGGATACTAAGAGGTCATCGCTATTTACGGGATGCGAAAATTGAATTGAGCAAAGCAATCAATGGTTCCAAGTTAATCGTAAATACATGGGAAAACTGGACCTTGTTTCCAACATTTGATGTAAATAGACAAGGAGGAGAAACAGAGTACAGTTACGGTATAAAGGATGACAATTTATTAGGAATGGGGATAGCGGCAAATATCGCCTACTTCTCTGAAAGTGATCGCTCGGGTCATATATTAAGTTTAAGTTCGGATGCTATCAGTGATGACCATTTACGAGCAGGGTTGGTGTTGGCCGATAATTCTGACGGCGAACAGGTAAAAATATTTTTAAACAAACCTTTTTATACTTTAGATCAAAGACACAGCGTAGGAATTAATTTTGATAGTCACCAGCAAGATGTATCTATTGATGTAAATGAACAGTTAGTAAATCAATTTGCTAGCGACAGGCAGTTTGCCGAGCTATTTTTTGGCTATTCGACAGGTAAAACCGACACAGGAATTTATCGATGGATAGGAGGCGTTACGCATGAAAAATATGACTTTGAATCGTTAGCTTTAACAAGCTTGATAGCTGGAAATCGAGATCTAACTTATCCATGGATTGCATTTGAGTATCAACAAGATAAATTTAAAAAGACGAAAAATTTATATCTGTTAGAACGTACCGAGGATATTCAATTAGGTTGGTATCATTATCTAAAAGTAGGATTTAACTTGGAATCGAGCTACCGAAATAATGCTTGGGTTTGGCAATTAAACTCTAGTTATTTTGGGCAATGGAATGAAAACAACTGGTATCGAGCAGGCATTTCTGGAAACGGTGTTCATTCCGCTAATGAAATAACCAATGCGTACTACAATAGTTATTATGAGCATTTTTTCCGAGTGAATGATTTCAGAACTTGGTATGGAAGGGCTAGTTATCGTGTCTCTGAAAATCCTTATATTGATCGCCCAATGTCTTTAGGTGGCGAAACAGGACTAAGAGGTTTTCCATTAGAGTATCAACATGGGAATAAGCAATGGTTGGTAAATTTAGAGAAACGCTTTTACCCGAAGGTTAATATTTGGCAGTTGTTAGATGTAGCTTTTGTCGGTTACCTAGATGTTGGACGAAGTTTTGGTGAGAACTTGTATGTCAACGAAGAAACAGGTCCTTTAGCTAGCGCTGGGTTTGGTTTAAGGTTCTTTTTAACGCGTTCAAGTGGAAGGAATGTGATTAGCGTCAATTTTTCTCAGCCACTGAATTCAGATTTTGTTAAAGATTTTGACGTTAGTGTTATTGTAAGAACTCAATTTTAGTAAAGAGACTTTAAAGAGTGTGTCTAGAGTTTACAAATAGACATATTAATCTAATCTAGATAGTTCATTCTAAGTTTTTGTCACTTTTGTCATGCTTGGTTACATATGCTGACCCTAAATTCCGAAATAATCGTATCTAATAATAAAGCTTAAACTTTATTGGTAACGATTATGAAAGGAGTTAGTTATGGCGACGTTAGATAAGGATTCCAAAGCAAGATTAGAAAAATTCGTGAATCATTATAAAGAAGGTGGTTTTGATGAGGATTTCGATGCAGAAGATTTATTTTTAGACCTTTGCCGAGTGTTAATTTTAATGTTAGTGGCCTTTGCGATATTTTACGGGGTTTGGATTAGTTAGTGTTGATGGAGTTAATAACTGATTGCACTAATAGCTTAACTTGTTCAGTGCTGATGTTGGCCATTAAATCATCACCCTTTAGGCGAAGCCCCCAGTCGAGCTGTTCCTTTGTTGTATTGAAAACCTCGATAGCTTTAGCTGTATAAGCATCGGCAACCCAATCTTGAAAAAGATAGGGGCCAGTCCGCTTGGGATTGCTGTGGGCATATAGACCAATGACAGGAGTTCTTTGGGTTACAGCCATATGAGCAGGACCAGAGTCGGGTGCTAAAACAAAATGCGCTTGTTTCAAAGCAATGAGAAGCTGTGAAAGATTGGTCTTTCCGACTAAGTTGTTAATCTCTTGAGTACAATGGTTTTCTATAGAGTCAGCTAAAGCTTTTTCTCGCTTACTAGGGCTACCTGTCAGTAATACTTGATAACCAAGCTCATTACAATAATCTGCAATTTCAGCATAACGTTCAATTAGCCAATCTCTTTCTGCTTTACTAGCAGCTGGTGAAATCACTATATAGTCGCTCTTAGGTAAATGAGCTTTTGCCCACTCGATAGTCTGATCGCTTAGGGGCAGGTTCCATGATGGAGCTGAATCCTTTACACCAATAGCTCTAGCAAAGTCACGGAAGCCATCTAAAACGTGAAAACCTTTTTCATCTTGAATATGTGTATTAGTAAACAGAGAGTGAAGTTCTTTGGACCGTTGCTTGCTAAATCCCAGTTTGATTTTAGCAGGAATAAAAGCCGCAGCTATATTGGCGCGTAGAGCTAATTGCATTTGCAGCAAAATATCGAACTTTTTTCCCTTAAGAGCTTTACGAAGTGCCTTATAAGCTCCTATTCCTTGTGACTTATCGAATACAACAAAGCTAATACCAGCCAGATCTTTGAGTAATTGATATTCAATTTTCCCAATGATCCAAGTGATATTACTATTAGGATAATGTTTTTGAATGGCTTGAACGGTTGATACCGCATGACAAACGTCACCAATAGCAGATAGTCGCATTATGCAAATTTCAGCGTTTGGCTTTAGATTTATCATGATGGCATTTGTTTTTATTTGAGCTATGAAAGAAGTTTAATGTATAGTTAGATATAAGCCAAATTCATTTGAGTTTCTTTTTGAAGAAAATACAAGTCGCGGACGATACTTGGTTAATTTGTACAAAGAAGTATCGGAGCTTAATTACAAAGGATTGGTTTGATGAAAGTTATTGGAAAGACACTGATGCGCTACAAGGGCAATCCTTGGGGCGTGGTACTGCCTATTTTTTTAATCATAAAAAGAAGTCTTATATTCTTCGCCATTATCGCCGAGGTGGCTTAGTAGGAAAATTAGTTAAAAGAAGTTACTTCTTTACTCAGCTTAAAAAAACTCGTGCATACCAAGAATTAAAGCTTCTTAAAGAGCTTCGAAAATATAAATTACCAGTACCTAAGCCGGTTGCAGTTATGGTGACAGTTAATGGTAATAGTTATCAAGCTTCTATCATTATGCGTACCATTAAAAACGCAGATGATCTATTTACGGTTTTACAAAAGCGCTCGCTAACACAAGATGAATGGCAACAGGTAGGCGCAATGATCAGGCATTTTCATAATAATGGTTTGTATCACAGCGATTTAAATATCCACAATATCATGTTAAACGCTAAAGGAAAGCTATGGTTAATCGACTTTGATAAATGCTATTTAATGGAACCTAATTCTAAAAAATTAGAACATAATTTAGAACGTTTGCTTCGTTCCCTACGTAAAGAACAAGAAAAGCAATCTGAGTTTCATTGGCAAGAGCAAGATTGGGCGCAACTTTTATTTGGCTATGGAGTTATAGAAACAGACTAGAATGACAAAAATCCTATAAACATGGCCAAAACAGCTATAAAAATAAGTAACACAGAATAAAGGAACCCAAAAATACCAAAGCGCCAAAGGGTTGCCCACCATCCTTTTTGATAAAACCATTTCTGCGAAAGGTACAAATAAATAACTCCAACTATTGAAAATATCGCGTCTAAAGGAAATTTGCTTAATATTGGAAATACCGTCGTTAACTGAAACCAACCCAAATAAATCAAGATTAATGCAAATAGAAAACTGTGGCTATGCATTAATAGTACGAGATGCTGAACGTATATTTTTTTAGATAAAAAATAGAATAGGCTGAGAAGTAAAGCTAGAAAAGGTAAGCTCATGAAGAATACTTGCGGTAAAACTTCTATAAAGTTTTGAGCCACGGAAAGACCGAATTCTGCTTTTGCTTTGGTTCTTTCTTCCTCGGGAAGGTATTTGATGGCATCAAATCGCGCGCAAAGTGATTCCATGCTAGAGTCAAATCTAGCGTCTAGCCAACTGGGCCAAACATTAATAATATCCTTGGGATCTGCAAGACATCCATCTTTTCCATTAAATTGTGATTCGCCAGTAATCGATAGGTTCAAAGATGAACCATCATTAACTTCGACTTCGCCATTGGCGACTTGGTTTTGGGCATTTTCAAGAATTTGCTTGGTTTCTTCTGAGTCTGTTTCAGCAATTGCTTTAGCTATTTCTTGTTGGGCTTCTTCTCGTTGTGCATCTGTTTGTACTTGAGTTGTCGGTTTATTTAATCCTCCCAAGTCTATTTCGGTGAGGTTTAAACCGCCAAAGTTGGTCATTAAGAAAAAGATGATAGAGAGTAATAAATACAACCTTATCGGGGTAATATAATGATTTTTATGGTGTGAATTCCTGAAGTAATCAAGACTCAAAGCTGCTGGTATTGCCAATTTTGCAGCGGTTTTGTAGATTTTAGAATCGTAACCCAGCCAGTCTTCTACAAATTCTGTGAATAACTCTTTTAAGCTTCGATTGGGGCGAAAGTTCTTTTGACCACATTGACCACAAAATTTATCTGGTTTAGCTGAGCTGCTCACAGTAATCCTTGTATTAGATTTATAAAGATGAAATTACTCAATAATACTAATGCAAATCAGCTAGTTAGGCAAAAGTTGAGTGCGCAAATCAATAATGCCAAAGTAGTGGAGTGCCAAAATGGCGACAAATAATAAAGTGCTTAAAGCAATTCTCCATTGTAGCGACTTTAAAAGTTGCTTTTTAGACTCGTCACCACCTTTGGTTAAGAAGAAAAGTCCACGAAATAGGCTGAATAAAATCATCAGCATGAATATAATTACAATTAATTTAAGCCAATCCATATCATTACCTTGGGCTTGGTTTTTGTGTGGTTTTGATTATACGGCATTGTCTTCAGGATACATAGACAATCTAAGGTCATTCTTGAGCGAGCATAGGCAGAAAGTATGAAACACAATCTATTTGAAAAGTTTTTAAATGATCCGATATTTTCATTGAAAGTGGGTGAAAGGACTTTTATGCCTACTTGGATCCCAACTTTAGTCTTTATTCTTGTTCTAATTCAATTGTTTAGACTTGGTTTTTGGCAGTTGGATAGAGCGCAGGAAAAGCGGGATATAATTGCTAATTTAGAGTTTAAGTCAAAACAGGAGGCCATTGATTTAACGCAAGCACTGGATTCGAATAACCCTGATCAAACAGTCGTAGTGATGTTAGGTACACCCTTAAACGACTGGTTTTTTATCATTGATAATAAAAAACAAGACAACCGCTTGGGCTATGAAGTAATGGGGCTTTTCAAGCCTGAAAATTATGATAAAGCACTGTTAGTTAGTCGAGGCTGGTTAGCGCGAAAAGATTTTTATCAAAAAGTACCAGAGGTACCCGAATTTACCGAATCCTTGCTTCAAGGCAGTCTTTATTACCCCAAAGGAGCCAATCCAGTGGTGGCCGCTAATGCCCAATGGGAACAGTTTGATAATAAATTACTAATCGGTGGTTTTGATATGCAAACTCTTGAGGAAAAAGCCTTGCAAATAGGGTATCATATCGCGCCTTTTGTGGTTCGCCAAAAAGCTGAAACTAATTCGCCTTTCGTACGCGATTGGCCTGTAGTGGCAAGCCCACCAGCCAAGCATACCGCCTATGCAGTGCAATGGTTTGCTATGGCGTTAGCATTGATAATTATTTTTATAGTTGTAAACCTCAAACGTTCGAATTTGAATTCGAAAAAAGAAGAGACAAGTGATGAGTGATACTAAATTGAAGCCTCTTGATGAGCAGACCAAACGTCAGAATCGACGTGTAATTTCAGGTCTAGTTTTATTGTTCGTAGTTCCTGTGGTTTTGGCCTATACCGCTTTCTACATGGGTTGGTTTGAACAACCTACTCGAAATAAAGGGACTTTGTTAGAGTCACCTTATCCGCGGTTTGAGCAATTCACTTGGATGAATCAAGCTGGTGAGCCATTACATTTTAAAGATTTCGAAACTCAGTGGTGGTGGATTTACTTTCCAAAAACAAATCAATGTGATGCTGAATGTGAATTGAACATGGCGTTTTTAACCCGAACACATCAAGGTTTAGGCAAACGCATCGAAAAGCTAACGCGTATGGCCATTTTTCCAAGTGATATCCAATATGCTGATCGAGTAGAAAAAGCTGAGCAATTACGCTTAGCCAAAGGTACTGGTCAAGCGCATATTGGTGATGGTGTGCAGCTTGAAGCTGGAAAGATTTATGCAATGGATGTCCATGGCAATATCTTTATGCAGTATGAGCCGGTGGCAACTGAAGAAGAAGCACGCATGAAAGCTAAAGATTTGCGAGATGATATTGTTCGCGCTATGCGCAACACAGGTTTGTAAGAGGGTGCTAAGATGAGCAGAAAAGCATTAAGAAATTTAGTTGCCTTTGGAATTTTATTAACGCTAACGGTGATTTTATTAGGCGCTTGGACCCGTTTAGAAGATGCAGGATTAGGTTGTCCAGATTGGCCAGGGTGTTACGGTCATTTTACTGTGCCACAAGATGCTGAATATATTGCGAAGGCAGAAGTTGAATACAACCAAAAGTTTGAAGCAGAAAAAGCTTGGCCAGAAATGATTCATCGTCATTTTGCAAAAGCGATTGGTTTAGTGATTTTGATTATTTTCATTGGCGCTTTAGTGGGTAGAAGAAAAGATCCAAGTTTACCGATAGTGCTTCCCTGTATTTTATTACCATTAGTTATTTTCCAGGGTTTGCTTGGGATGTGGACGGTAACTTTGAAAGTGCATCCTTTTATTGTGATGAGTCATTTAATGGGCGGTTTTACCACTATTTCTTTATTGTTCTTGTATTATTTACAACTTCGTCCAAAAATTGTTTCACTTTCACAAGTAGTCGCCAAGAAATTCAAAACTTTGGCTTTAACAGGTTTGGTGTTAGTTATTTTGCAAATCGCTTTAGGCGGTTGGACTGCTTCTAATTATGCCGCGACAATTTGTACTGAGTTACCGGTCTGTAATAACGGCTGGACAAAAAATGTCGACTTCAAAGAAGGGTTTGATCTGTGGCAGAAAGGTTTTGAATTCGATGAATTTAAAATCCATGAACAAGAGAAACAACAAGCCGATTTAAACAAAGCGCAGGGCAAACCCTTTATTAATTATGAGGGTGGTATTTTATCTTCGGAAGGTAAAGTCGCAATTCACGTGACTCATCGTTTTGGCGCTTATTTAGTACTTTTAATTATTGGCCTATTAGCATTTCTATTAATACGTGAAAAAGACAGTGTGTTATTGCGTCAATTTGGTAAGGCTTTAGCTTTTGTATTATTACTGCAAATGGCGCTGGGTATTTCGAATATCGTATTTAGCTTACCATTGTTAGTTGCAGTGGCACATAACGGCGGCGGTGTTTTGTTATTGCTGACAATGATTGCGACTAACTATGTGGTTAATTGGCAGTTCAAATTAAAGGGTAATCAATAATGACTGAAGCAAGTTATAAAATCGATCGCCCTGTCACTTGGCGCGATTATTATGAAATGACCAAGCCGAAAGTGGTTTACCTTTTGGTATTCACTGCAGTTGTGGGAATGTTTTTAGCCAATGATGTGACCCAAAGCTGGCTACCGCCACTAAACGCTTTAATTTGGGGCACAATTGGTATTGGCTTTGCTTCAGGAGCCGCCGCGGTAGTGAATCATGTAGTTGATGCTAGAATTGACACCATTATGGCGCGAACCATGCAACGCCCAGTGGCTCAAGGACGCGTTGAACCTAAAAAAGCAGTAATCTTTGCCATTGTTTTGGCATCAATCGCCATGGTCATGCTTTGGTTCTTAGTTAATCCTTTAACTGCAGTGTTAACCCTGGGTGGTTTAGTTGGCTATGCGTTTATTTACACCATGTTCCTAAAGCGCGCGACACCACAGAATATCGTTATTGGAGGTTTGTCAGGTGCGATTCCGCCACTATTAGGTTGGACGTCAGTAACAGCATCTGCCGATCCAAATGCATGGTTATTGGTATTAATTATCTTCACTTGGACACCGCCGCATTTTTGGGCGCTATCGATCCATCGAATTGAAGATTACGCTAAAGCTGAAATCCCCATGTTGCCAGTAACTCATGGCGAAGAGTTTACTAAAACCTCAATTTTGTTGTATTGCATCTTATTAATTCTTTCTACCGTCTTGCCATTTTTGACGGGCATGAGTGGCGTGATTTATTTAGTAGCTGCAATCGCACTAGGTTTATGGTTCTTATATTACTGTTTGGTATTGAAGTATCGTGAAACTGAAGGCGTTGCGATGAAAACCTTTGGTGTTTCTATTGGTTATTTAACATTGCTATTTGTAGTGCTATTAATTGACCACTATTTAAAACCTGTAATTGGATTCTAATGATGAAAAATAAAGTTCAAGGTAATGCATTTGTTTACTTAGTTGTGGCGCTTATTGCTTTGGGTGTAGGTTTTTATTCCTATCAGTATATTGCAAAGCCAAAACCATTAGTGATGATAACTACTTTTGAAAAGCTCAATGCATTGCCAAATATTAACGCCAAAACTCATACTAATAAAACTTTTACAGAAAGAGATTTTATTGGCCAATGGAGTATTGTTTTTTTCGGGTTTACCACTTGCCCAGATATTTGTCCGACAACTATGATGGATATGAATCAAGTTCAAAAAGGTATTGATGAGAAATGGCAAAAAGATACTCAGTTTGTTTTTGTATCAGTTGATCCTGAGCGCGATAGCACAGAGGTTCTAGCGCGTTACGTTCCAGCATTTAATTCTGAATTTATTGGGATCAGAATGGATTTAGAACAAACTAAAGTGCTTACCAAAAATCTTGGGGTTGCTTTTATGAAAACTCCTGCTCATGATAATAACCCTGATAATTATATGGTTGATCACACCGCACGTTGGTTTATTATCGATCCTTTAGGTCGTCGATATGCATTAATAAATCCTACGGATGCTTACGGGAAGAGCGAAGGTTTAGTGCCACTGGTTATTGAAGATTATAATAACCTTCGCGCTCAAGCTAATCGTGGTTAATGCAGTTATATCTATTTTCAAATTTCAAATCTGATTTAAAAGATCGCAGCTATCATCAGTCCATGTGGAAGATGGCTGCACCAATGATCTTATCTAACATGACCATTCCTTTGGTTGGACTGGTTGATTCGGCGGTGATGGGGCACCTAGATGAAGTTCATTATCTAGCTGCCGTTGGTTTAGCTTCCGCATTATTCACTTTTATTATTTGGACCATGGGCTTTTTAAGGATGATAACCACAGGTCTTGTGGCACAATCCTTAGGTCGGTCAGATAATCCAATGATCAGGCAATGGCTTTATTTGTCTGCAATTTTATCTTTAATTATAAGTAGTATATTTTTATTAATTAACCCATGGTTGATTGAGTTGATTTTATGGTGGATAGAAGGCGAAGCTATCGTCGAAGAGAAAGTTATTGAGTATTGGAATATTCGGATTTATGGCTTGCCCGTTAGTCTATTAAATGCAGTGCTGATCGGTTGGTACTTGGGAATGCAAAATGCACGACTGCCGTTTATCATGCTAATCGTCACCAATGCCACCAACATTATATTGGATCTGGTATTCGTCAATTATGGCATGGATGTGGACGGGGTTGCGCTGGCAAGTGTCATTGCTGAAAGCCTTGGTTTATTAATTGGACTCGCTTACCTTCCTAAGCTACTAAAGCAGTACCCAATCGCCGAGAAATTAAAATTGGCATGGCATAAATTATTATATTTATTAAATCTTAATAAAGATTTATTAATCAGGACCTTGGCCTTAGAGGCAGTATTTTTTACTATCCATGCTAGGGGTTCTGAGCTTGGAGCTGAAACCATGGCCATTAATGCCATAATTCTAAATTTTCTATTATTGGTTTCTAATGGCTTAGATGGTGTGGCGAATGCTGTTGAAGCAAAAGTTGGAAAAGCGCTTGGAGAGCAGAGTTGGACAAATTTTAGAAAATCAGTAGTAATAGGAGGCTTCTGGTCATTAGCTATAAGTGTCTTAATGAGCTTTGGTTTTTTAATCGCTGGCCAATATTTTGTCAGCTTAATTACAGATATAAGCAGCTTGCAAAATACATTTAACGAATTTTGGATTTACAGTATTTTAATCCCGCTAGTCTGTGTCGCCAGTTTTTGGTTAGATGGAATATTTATAGGAGCGTCTGCGATTACCACTATGCGAAACTCCATGATTATTGCTTTGCTGATTGGCTTTATCCCATTGTATTTTTTGAGTTTAGATTTAGATAATCACGGAATATGGTTAGCTTTTATTAGCTTTATGATGATGCGAGCCATGAGCTCATGGTACTTCTTTAAGAAAGGACTAAGGAAAGGTCGATATATAAATCTGAAAAAGAGCGATATGTCATTATGAATATATTAATTGTAAGATTATCAGCAATTGGGGATTGCTGTTTAGTTTTGCCAGTTGTCAGAGCAATATTAGAAAAAAATAAAAATGCAAAAATATGTTGGTTAATTGGTGAGGCTGCTTATCAATTATTGCAATTCTCAGAGCACCCAAGATTAGAATATAAGGTTATTAAAAAGCCAAAAAGTATCTTAGATTATTTGAATATAAGGAAAGAGTTTAAGTATCAAAAGTTTGATTATTTACTTGCAATGCAAGCTTCAACAAGAGCTAATTTAATTTACCCTTTTATTAACGCAGATAAGAAGGTTGGTTTTGATACTAAGAGGGCAAGGGAATTACAGTGGCTTGTCACAAATGAAAAAATAAGATTTAAAAAAGAGCATTTGCATGAGAGTTTTTGTCAGTTTGCTAATCTATTAGGGGTCTCAACAAGCAACCTGGACTGGGAAATTGTTGTACCAAGTGATAGTAACGTGCTAAAGCGGTACAGAATCAATCATGATTTTATAGTTATAAACCCTGCAGCTAGTAAATTAGAAAGAAGTTGGAAATCAGAAAGATATGCCAGGTTAATTGAGTGGTTAAACTCTGAATATGAAGTGGAGGTCGTTTTAACGGGATCAAATGCGTCATTTGAAGTAGAGTTAGCAAAAAGAATCGAAAAACAATCGAAAGCTAAAATAAAAAACTTGGTCGGCAAGACCAACTTAATAGAACTTGCTGGGCTGTTAAAAAAAGCACAGTTAGTGGTGGCACCGGATACGGGGCCTGCACATATAGCCAATGGTTTAGGGACAGCGGTTGTTGGTTTATTTGCTGTTGCTCCCTCGTGGCTTTCTGCGCCATATAATTATAAAGAGTATGTTGTTGATGAGTATCAAGCAGCTGTAAAACATTTCTTAAATAAAGATGTAGAAAGTATCGAGTGGGGAGTAAGAGTTCATAGTAGAGCGGCTATGGATTTAATTGATATAGAAGTGGTAAAAACCAAGATTACAAAAGCTCTTGACTGTTAATAAATCGATTTCACGCCCTTTGGGAGTGTTTTAAAACGGCGATGAACCCAGTAGTATTGTGCTGGAGCTTTGTTTATACTTCGCTCTAAAATACTATTTAACGAAGTTAAGTCTGTTATCTCATCTCCTGTAAGAACAACATTTGGTAAGAACTCGATCTCAACCTCTTCATCCGATAGTTTATGATAAGCAATGGGTACCAATGCTGCTTTACAGCTTGTAGCAATTTTTATTGGCGAATTTAAAGTAGCTGTAGGGTTATTAAAAAATGGTATAAATGGTGCATTGGTGCTACCGGGGTCCTGATCCGGAGTAATAAATAAGTTATTTCCATTCTTCAACCAGCGAATCATTTGTTTTAAAGAAAATTTTGAAATGCACTTTAGATGTCGGGTCCTAGCGGTTTGAATTATATGATCTAGTTCTTTATTATCATTTGGTCTGTATAAAACAGCAGTATCGATAATCTTTGATAAGTGAATTAAGATCAATTCACTATGAGTTGTATGATGACCAAGTAATAAAACTTTCTTTTGAGAATTTTTAGCATTCTGAAAATTTTGAAAGTTGACAAGATTAACTTTGCATTTATATTTCTCATACGGTTGAAACCAAACAAGACCCAATTCAATAATACTTTTTCCTAACGAGCAGTAGTGATCTTTTATTAATCTAGCTTTGTCTGCTTGAGCTAAACTGGGATAGCAGTAATTTATATTTGCTCTTACAACTTTATATCTTACTTTAAATAAACGTAGTATATGACCAATATAATTGCCAATAAAATATTGAAATTTAATTGGCAATTTTGAAAATAGTGTTAATAAATAAATGTAAAAGCGCATAGGTTAGGAATAAATACTTGGAAAATCTTCAGGTCTAGTCTTAAAACGACGATGTACCCAATAGTATTGCTCGGGCGCTTTTAAAATAGCCTCTTCTAGTATTGAATTAACTTTAGTGCAGTTTGCGACAGAATCTTCACCAAAATGAATTTCAGGTAGAATCTCAATAACCATTTTATTCGAGTTCTTATAGTAATGCACAGGAAGCACTGTCGCTTGCCCTAATTTAGCAATTCTTGCAGGGGAATTTAAGGTAGCGGCCGGTTGACTAAAAAAAGGCGCAAACACTGCTCCTTTTAACCCTTTATCCTGATCAGGCATAAACCAAATATTATTTCCGCTTTTTAACCACTTACCAATAGTGCGAATATCATTACGTCCTAGCGTTTTTGTACGGTTATTACGACCTTTTTGAATGTGATAATCCAAAGCTTTGTTTTTATTTGGGCGATAAAAGGCTGCAAAATCTAAATATTTCGCCATAAGAGCACCAGCGAGCTCTAAACTGGTGATATGGTAGCCCAAAAACAATACTCCTTTACCTGTAGCTTGCGCTTGCTCGTAATGCTCAAGGCCACGAATTTCGTGATATTTCTCTAAGTCTTTAAAGGGTTTATACCAAGCGGCACAAAGCTCAACGAAACCGATACCTAATTGCTTGAAGTGATCTTTGCAGAGTTGCTGTTTCTGTTTGACGGAGAGATCTGGAAAGCAGTAATTAAGATTAGCTTGAACAATTTTGCGTCGACTTTTGACTTGGTAAAGCAGTTTACCGATTGCTGATCCCATAAAGTTAATTATAGGGTAGGGTAGGCGACCAACAAGCTTTAGAAATCCAAAGACGACGCCATAGCCATAAACTGCTACACCTTTTGGTTTTTCGGTAATGGTGGCTTGTGCTTCGGTTGGTTTCATTGTTAGACTAATTTTTTAGTTCGATAAATGCATTTTAGCGATTATTGATTGAATTACAAAGTGCTCTTATACGATGAGCCAATAATTATTATGAAAAAACATTTTATTTTACATGGAGCCATGTTTATGGCTCTAGCCGTTATTTTAGGCGCAATATCCTCACATGGTTTGAATTCGCTCTCCGACAGCGCTTTGAATCTATTTCAACTCGGCGTTCAGTATCAGATTTATCATGCAATTGGACTGATTGCCATTGGAATTATGATGAATCAAGCTCCACATGAGAAATTGCAATTTGCAGGGCGTTTAATGTTTATTGGTATTGTGTGCTTTAGTGGCGGTTTATATGCTTACGCGTTAAGTGGAATAACAATGATTAAGTATATTATTCCTGTGGGAGGCTTATGCTTAATTGCTAGTTGGTTGAGTGTGGTATGGGCCATATTTAGTAAGAACAAAGGAGTTCGAAGCGATGACTAAGCTAGCTAAGAAGGAGTCGCCTGAAGATGTTTCGCAATGGATCGATGATTTTTGGCAATGGTCTTGCCATATTTATCAAAATCAAGAAGTGGCCAAGTTATGTCTTGCAGTGCAAGATACCCTAGGGCTTAATGTCAATTATATGCTTTTAGCCTTGTGGGCTGAGCAACAAAACTTAGGGATTGATAGTTCAACTTGGCTACAAATATCGGAAGATGCGAAAGCTGCTCAAGACGCGGTTTTATATATTCGAGAAAAAAGACTGACCTTAAAAGGGAAATCTGAAGAAGCTTATAAGCAAGCTCTGTTAATTGAGTTGAAAGCAGAACAAGAGCATCAAAAACAAGCAATTCAGGCCTTGTCTCAACAATATGGAAAAAAAGGGTTTATAGAAAGCTCTAACCAGAACTTGCAACAGTATCTGGAATCCAATCAGATTAGTTCTCAAGATCAAGAAACGGTACAGCAGTTGGGCCAATTGGTGCAAAACGTCAGCTTATAGCCCTTGATTTTACGGGACTAACTGAGCAAAATGCGTACTGAAAATTTAATAACCATTAGGCATTGATATGAAAAAAATAGCAGTGGCGCTAGCAATCGCGGCAACGTTAAGCGCATGTAAAACAGAAGAGTCAGCAGACATCGAAGCTACAAAAGATGCGGTAGTGGAAACTGAAACTACGGCAACGGCTTCAACAGCGAGTTTTGATGAAAATGATATGGTGAAGAAAGCTTCTTATTCCATTGGTCAAAATTTTGCTAAACAAATGAGCCATAATTTTGAAAGCTTAAAAGAGTATGATATTGAAATCGATAAAGAACTCGTTATTCAAGGTATTCAAGAAGGTTTTGCTGGTAATGGTAAATACTCAGAAACAGACTTGATGACTAATATGCAAGAGTTTAATAGTTTCTATCAGGAAAAGATGAAAGCTGAACAGGCTCGTTTAGCTGAAGAAGCGAAGGTCAAGGCTGAAGCAAATAAAGCCGATGGGGATGCATTTCGAGCTGAATATGCAAAACAGGAAGGCGTTACTACAACTGACTCAGGTCTAATGTACAAAGCTTTAGTAAAAGGCGAAGGTGAGGTAAATCCAAAAGCAGAAGACAGTGTACAGGTTCACTACAAAGGAACATTTATCGATGGTAAAGAATTCGATAGTTCTTATTCAAGAAACACCCCGGCGACCTTCCCATTGAATGGAGTTATTAAGGGATGGACCGAAGGTCTGCAATACATGAAAGCCGGCGATAAATTTGAATTTGTCATTCCACCGGAAATTGGTTACGGTGCTGGTGGTAGCGGTTCTATTCCTGGAAATTCAACTTTAGTATTTGAAGTTGAGTTATTGGAAATTAACCCTGATAGCAAATAATAAAGAAAGGAAAAACGCTGGCATTTGCCAGCGTTTTTTTGAATGTTTATTTTAGAGAGGTAGATTCTAATACGGTTATTTTTTCGTCCGATTCTAAAAAGGGGCGCATTGCTTCTAATAATTCAAGCCTTTGTTCTGATTCTGCCCACACCTCCCAAGCATCCAATGAGTCCCAACAAGACATCACTACCACTTGATTACTATTACCCAGAACATTAAATAATTCGCCTGACAAAAATCCTGGCACATTACTGGCTTTGTTTTTTGCTTGACGGATAAGAGAATGATATTCCTCAACTTTTTCAGGGTTGATAGCTCTTTCAATAATTATTCGAATCATATTATCCGACCTTTAGAAGTGTTTAGGGGCTTTAAAAGCTTTGTATAAACGATAGCCCATTAGGATAAATGCTACACTAAAAATAAACAACATCCAGCCCGGCATAGTCAGTCCTAGCCATTCGAAGTTCACTTCTGCACATTTACCGTCGCCCATTAATACAGTACTGATTACTTCCGACATTGGCATTACGTCCATCAAAATTTCCAGCGGAGCGCCACAGTCCATGACCTGATCTTTTGGTAAGTTTTGGATATAAACGTGCTTTGCAGAAATCCAGATGCCCATAGCGGCGGCAATCATACCTAGTAATTGAAAAAGCTTGTTAAAGATTGATTCATGTCTAGGCTGGAAAATAGCATTTAATAATAAAATGACGCCCAAGCTGAAGATTGCCACCCTTGAGAATATACACAATGGACAAGGGTCCATAAACTCAACGTATTGGAAATAATAAGCTGTGACCAATAGCTGGTAACAGATAAATGCGCCTAGAAAATTTAATGGTCTAGTATTTAATGTCATTTAATAACCTTAAATCTGAAAATGTTTTAGATTAAGTAATTTAGCGCACACTACTCTTAACTTTTCAAAAGTTCAAGTAATGGCGCTGAAAAATACCTAAGTTATAGTGAAACAAGCTGTAAAAAGTAGGTAAACAGATGTATCAATTCTTTTTCAAAGCATCAGCAAGAGCATTGGCAAAAGCACCCTGTGGCGATGATTGGCGCTTGGTGTTTTTCGGCTTTTGACGAGTTTGATGATTTCTTGTTGGCGCTTCAGTTTTGCCAGCACCAGCTTGTGGCCCTGTCATCGAAAGGCCGATACGTTTACGCTGTATATCGACATCGATTACCCAAACTCTAACAATATCTCCTGCTTTGACGTAATCGGCTGGATCTTTGATAAATTGGTTGGCCATATTAGAAAGGTGGACTAGACCGTCTTGGTGAACACCAATATCCACAAAAGCACCAAAAGCGGTCACATTGGTAATTACGCCTTCAAGCTCCATGTTCGGCTTCAGATCATTTAAAGTTTCAACACCGTCTTTATATCGAACCATTTTAAATTCAGGACGCGGATCGCGACCAGGTTTATCAAGCTCTTTCAAAATATCATTAACCGTGTGCAAACCATATTGCTCATCAATATAGTTATCGGCATTCACAGCTTTTAACTTATCGTTATTTCCAAGCAGTTGAGCAAAATCTTTTAGTGCTAAGTCTTGCATGATTTTCTCAACTAAGGGGTAAGACTCAGGGTGAACCGCAGAAGCATCCAAAGCATTGGCGCCGTTTGTTATTCGCAAGAAACCGGCTGCTTGCTCATATGTTTTAGGCCCCATACGCTCAACTTCTAATAACTGTCGACGAGAATCGAAGCGACCATTTTGGTTACGCCAATTAACGATATTCTGTGCTAGGGTTTTGCTCAGTCCTGAAACTCGGGTAAGTAATGGCACAGAAGCCATATTTAAATCTACACCAACTGCATTTACACAATCTTCTACCACGCCATCTAGGCTACGAGCCAGTTGGCTTTGGCTAACATCGTGTTGGTATTGGCCAACACCAATAGATTTCGGATCGATTTTTACTAATTCAGGTAGAGGATCTTGCAAGCGACGGGCAATAGATACTGAACCACGATAGCTAACGTCTAAATCTGGAAACTCTTGAGATGCTAACGCTGAAGCCGAATAAACGGATGCGCCTGCTTCGCTAACCATAATTTTTTGCATTTTTAATTCAGGCGAGAGTTTTAATAATTCAGCAACTAACTTATCCGTTTCGCGCGAAGCAGTACCGTTGCCAATGCTGATCAGTTCAACTTTATGCATTTCGCACATGGTTTGGAGCTTGCGTAAGGATTGATCCCATTGCTTTTGTGGGGCGTGTGGGAAAATAGTGCTGTGGGCCAATAATTTACCTGTTTCATCAACAATTACCGCCTTACAGCCGGTACGCAAACCAGGATCGATTCCCATGGTGACTTTTGCGCCTGCTGGGGCGGCCATTAATAAATCACTGAGGTTTTTGGCAAAGATTCGAATTGCTTCTGCTTCTGCTTGCTCGCGAATTTTGCTCATTAGTTCTGTTTCAAGGTACAAATGCAGCTTTATTTTCCAAGTCCATAAGACTACTTGTTGTAACCAAGCATCGGCTGGTCGCTTTTGATCGCGAATATCAAAGTGTTCTGCGATAGTTCCCAAGCAAGGGTCCGTTGCAGACTCATCTTTAATTAATGCTAAATTTGAAACCATCTGCAAGCTCAAAATAGTTTCATTTCGTCCGCGTAGTAGGGCTAAGGTCCTATGGGATGGAATAGAGCGAATCGCTTCATGATGTTCAAAATAGTCTGAAAATTTAATGCCTTCCTTTTCTTTGCCGGGCATTACGCTGGCTTTCAAATAAGCGTTGCTCCATAAGTAATCGCGCAGATTCTTTATCAGCTCAGCGTTCTCGGCGAACTGTTCCATTAAAATTTGTTTAGCACCATCTAAAGCATCTTTGTTGGTTAATATCTTATGCTCTTCGTTATGATATTTTGCTGATTCAACTTCAGGATCAAGACTAGGATCTTGCCATAGAGCCAATGCTAACGGCTCTAACCCCGCTTCTTTAGCGATTTGGGCCTTGGTACGACGTTTAGGCTTATAAGGAAGGTATAAGTCTTCTAATTCACTTTTGGTTTCAGCGCTTTTAATGGACTTTGCCAATTCTGGGGTCAGCTTTTCTTGTTCTTCAATGCTTTTTAAGATGGCGCCACGACGATCTTCTAATTCTCGCAAATAACCCAGACGCTGTTCGATGTCTCTTAATTGCGCATCATCCAGCGCTCCAGTGACTTCCTTACGATAACGAGCAATAAAAGGAACTGTCGAGCCTTCGTTTAGTAAATTTACGGCGGCATCGATTTGTTTTACCGCTACTTTTAGCTCATTGGCGATTTGCTGATTAATTTGTAACATCTTGTTAGGACTTATTGGGAAAAATAAATCGGCATAGTATAGTAGCTGTGTGGTTTTGAAAAGAGGCCATTAAAAAAAGCTTATTAAGATAAAAAAGACCTCTTTAATAACAAATAGTTGGCAAGCGAATAAATCTTTGAGATTATCCATTTGCGGTCTAAAAACACGAGAAGGATAAGATATGACTGAAGAAACTCCCAAAATTTTAGTTGTCGATGATGATGTGCGTCTACGTAGCTTGTTAGAGCGCTATCTCAAAGAGCAAGATTTTATTGTACGTACCGTAGAAAATTCTGAGCAAATGGACCGCTTTTTAGAACGTGAGAATTATCATTTAATGGTTTTAGATCTAATGTTGCCTGGCGAAGACGGACTTTCTATTTGTCGCCGTTTACGATCTGACAATAATCCAATCCCCATCATTATGTTAACCGCTAAAGGCGACGAAGTGGACCGTATCGTCGGTTTAGAGGTGGGTGCAGATGATTATCTAGCCAAGCCATTTAATCCAAGAGAGTTGTTAGCACGTATTCGGGCGGTATTGCGTCGTCAGGCAAAGCATATTCCTGGCGCTCCTAGTAATTCTGAAACCGTGGTGGCATTTGGCCGCTTTACTCTTAATCTGGCTACTCGTGAGATGACCGACGATGGTAAATCTATCTCTTTGACTAGTGGTGAATTTGCAGTATTAAAATCTTTGGTCGAGCATTCCCGCCAGCCTTTATCACGTGACAAGTTGATGAATTTGGCACGTGGTCGCGATTACTCTGCTTTAGAGCGCAGTATTGATGTTCAAGTATCGCGTTTACGACGATTAATCGAAGAAGACCCAGCAAATCCACGTTATATTCAAACCGTTTGGGGCGTGGGCTATGTGTTTGTTCCAGATGGTGGCGAAGCTAGCTAGATGTAGCTGGCGATTCTATGGGCTTATTACCTAAAACTGCTTTCGGTCGAATTGCATTATTAGTAGGTTGCCTCTTGGTGATTAACCAATTGGTTTCCTACTTTACCATTTCTTGGTATGTCACGAACCCCTCCATGAAGCAATTGGTGCAGTTGTTAGCATCGGATGTGAATACCGCTATATTGGTGCAAAGCAATGAATTCTCGCAAGAAGAACGCGAAGAAATCATGGCTGCGCAGAGTATGGAGCTGGTTTCTACTCGAAATGGCGAACCGAAAGCCTTGCGTGAAGCCCAACCTTATCAAGTCTTAACCGAGAACTTAGCTCAGTATTTGAAGATCCCTGTTGAAAGGACTGAAATGCGGGTGGAAGAGTCGGACAAAATTTATTATTGGGTTAAGTCCCCGCGCCATACCAATATCTGGATCAGGGTGGCGATGGAGCCTTTTGAAGGTTTTAACATTCACCCACCATTGGTCTATTTCACGGCTATTTTATTGTTGAGTATTTTAGGCGGCTGGATTTTCACCAAGCAAATATCTAGGCCGCTTAGACGCTTGGAATTTGCCGCTCGAGAAATTGGTCGTGGTGACAATCCGGGACAATTACGCGAACAAGGCCTTGAGGAAATGGTCACAGTAACTCGAGCCTTTAATCAAATGGCTCGAAATGTTCAACAGCTAGAAGAAGATAGAACCTTATTATTGGCAGGTGTTTCTCATGATTTACGAACACCTTTAACACGTATTCGTTTAGCTACTGAGTTTATGGGCGAAGCAGAAGCTGAAACAAAAGAAGGTATTATTCGTGACACTGAAGATATGGACCAGATCATTAACCAGTTTATATCTTTTGTCCGCGATGGGCGTGATGAAAGAGCGAAACCTGGTGACTTGAATGCTTTAGTTGAAGAGTGTGTTCTGGCAAATCGCTTGAATGAGGAAGACATTAGCTTTGAACTTGGTGAGATGCAACAAATTGCTTTTAAGCCATTGGCCATGAAAAGATTGACCACCAACTTAATTCAAAATGGACTAAAGTACGCTGGAGCACCTCTAAAAGTAGTGACTGGCGTTTATGGAAATAGCATTCGAATATCGGTATTTGATCAAGGCGATGGAATTGATGAGGATGAAATTGAAAGACTGTTTCAACCGTTTTCTCGAGGTAATACTGCTCGTTCAGGTGGCGGTTCTGGATTGGGGCTAGCGATTGTTCGTCGTATTGCTGAAATGCACAAAGGCAAAGTCAGTTTAATTAATCGCCCTGAAGGTGGATTAGAAGCAAGATTTGAAATGCCAAGATAATTATTATCTTGGCATATACAAAGAAACTAGTTAGTAAGTTTAATTGATAGAACCTTGATCTGCTTTCGCGGTTAATAATTCCATTATTTGTTGGCGAGTGAAAACTTCTTTATTACTACAAAAATCACAAACCATTTCGATCTCATTTTGTTCTTCGATAATATTGACCAGTTCCGAAGGATCCAAGGTGGTTAGGGCTGCCATGTTGCGCTCTCTTGAACAACTGCATTGGAATTTTATTTCTTTAGCTGGGTAAATACTTACTTCATCCTGATGAAAGAGCCTATAAAGTAAGTCTTGATGTTCTAATTCGAAAGCTTCTTCTGGTTTGATAGTTCCAGCCAATGCCATAACGTGATCAAATGCTTCTTGCGTTTCCTCATTACCGATACTTGAATCAGCGGCCTGCGGTAAAGTTTGTACAAAGATCCCAAAAGCACGATGATGATCCGAAAAGATTTTGATATGAGTAGGTAATTGCTCTGACATATTAAAATAGTCTTCTAAACATTCAGCCAGGGTTGATTTATCAAGAGGAACAACCCCTTGGTAGCGTTGGCCTTTGTCTGGATCAATGGTGATCGCTAATTGTCCATTCGCTGTCCATTTTGCAAAATCGAAGGTTTCATCAGTAATCAGATCGGCAAAATCCTCATTAATTTGCAATAAACCACGAATATTGCCTTGATGATCGCATTCAACTAACAATAATTTAACAACCGATGCGCTTTGCAATTGCAGTGCCACTCGACCTTCAATTTTAATGATGTCTGCTAATAAACAACAAGCTGCGAGTGCTTCTGATAATAAATGACGGACTTCTTTTGGGTATTGGTGTTGATCACAGATAGTATCAATACTGTTATTTAAAGAAACTATTTCGCCTCGAATAGGAAGTTGGGCAAAGCTGAAGCGCTGAATTTGGTCGCTCATGATGATTTATCTTTTCAATGTAATGTTTCAATTATATAAGACTTATTCTTGCTCGCGAAGAAATTTATGGATTTGTCTTCTTTGTTTCTTATCAGGTTTAGCATTGGAAAATGGCATTGACTGTCGTTGAACCTGTAATTCTTCACTTTTGGCAATACTTTCTGCTGTTTCCTTATATAGCGCTTGGGCGACTGTGGCAGGACCGCGTTGTTCTGATAAAGCTTGAACTACAACGGTTTTTTGTTGATGGCCTTGCATGAGGCGAATTTCCATACCAGTAGATACTTGGCGATTAGCTTTACCTTTGACACCATCACAATGGACCTTGCCACCATCAATCGCTTTCTTTGCTAAAGAGCGAGTTTTATAGAAACGAGCAGCCCAAAGCCACTTATCTAATCTTACACTGCCAATGGCATGAGTATCGACCACTTATCTAATCTCCTGACTTTACTATGACTATTCTATAAGTTTCTTTACGTATCATATACTTGCATTATTTTATTTTGCATGGGAAGATTTAATTATAAATCAAATTGATAATTTAAGTTTAAGTTAATCAATATTAGCTGATAGCTTAAATTAAGGGACTCGGCTTATGGGGATAGTATTAAGCCAATACTTAAGGATAGTGTTAATCTATAAATATTACTAATGAATACGTCAAATCAAAACATTTCTAATTTTTGGAAAGCAAATTCTGGCCTCTTGACTAAAGCCGTTGCCATCATTTTTTTGCTTTTAGCACTTTATGTTCTCGCGAAATTGGTATGGTTGTGGGTGGATTATAATCAACCCAAACTCATTCAACAAACTTCAAGTGAACAAGCAGTAACTTCTTCTAAAAGTAATGTAAATGTAAATAAGATTGTTCAAATGCATTTATTTGGTCAATCCAGTGCCGAAGAAGTCGTTGATGAGCAAGTCAGTGGAGAAACCAAGCTGAGTCTAAAATTGATCGGTGTTTATGTGGACTCTGACGACAAGCTTAGCAGCGCTATCATTAGAAGTGGCGCAGAAGAAAAAGTCTACTGGATTGGAGATCAGTTAAAAGGTGTCGGTAGTAGAAAAGTAGAATTAAAAAAGGTTGAACCATTAAGAGTAATAATCCGTAACAGCGGTAGAAATGAGACTTTAACCTTGTTAGAGCAGTTAAATAAGAAAGTATTAAACTCTGCTGCTAAACCAAAAGAAGTAAAAAGCGAGACAGATGGTAAAACCATTGATAAGCGCCGTGATTCGCGTTTAAGCAAAGATTTAGCAGATATTAGAGATAAATTAACTCAAAGCCCGCAATCTTATGCTGATTTAGCGAAGTTTGAAGTGGTAACTGATAATGCCGGTCAAGTGTCTGGGTTTAAAGTCGCTCCTGGTAAAGATCCGAGAATGTTTAGTCGCTTAGGTTTGCGACGTAACGATGTAGTAACTTCTATTAATGGTCAAGCCTTGAGCAACCAAGCGTATTGGACCATGCTTGAGCAATTACAAACGGCAGAGACTTTGGAAGTTAATATTGAACGTAATGGACAGCCCATTACTTTATTACTGAATATGGGGGCAGGGCAAACATCCAATCAAACGGAAACAAAGCCAGGCAATAGAAGTAGAGAATTATCAATTCAATAGTTTTTAAGGACTAAAAACATATAAGAGTAGAGTGTATGAATACAAAACATAAATTAATTACAACGGCAACTAGTTTAGGATTGTTACTAGCGTCCTTCGCTGCTGATGCTGAGCGCTTAAATGTTCGCGATGCAGATATTCGAGAAGTGGTAGAAACAGTAGCTAGGATCACTGGCAAAAATATGATTGTGGATCCTCGGGTTTCACAGAAGAAAATTACCATTATTTCTAATCAGGATAGTACCAAGGCTGAAATCTATCGCACTTTTATTGCAGCACTAAAAATTCACGGTTTCCAAGCAATTGAAGTAGATAAAAATACCGTTAAAATTATTCAAGAAGCCAAAGCGAGAGCTGAGCCAGGTCCGGTAAATCCAAGCAATCCATTACGTTATGGCGATACTTATGTCACTCAAATTATTCCAGTGAATAATGTAAATGCTCAACAATTAGTGAATGTTTTAAGACCAATGGTTTCTGCCACTTCGGGACAGATGTTGGCAGTTCAAGGCACTAACACGATAATCTTGCATGACTCTGCTTCTAACGTTAAACGATTAAAAGATATTATCGCTAGAACCGATAGAGCAAATGACGAAGAGATAGAAGTAGTTCCCTTGCAACACGCATCAGCTACCGAGGTAGTTAGAATTCTGGATGCGATTACCAAAGATGGTGGTGGTCAACAACAAGTTAACCAAATTCAAGCGCCTAAATTTGTTGCTGACGAGAGAATGAATACGATTTTGTTGAGTGCGACTGACAAAGCGAGAGTGAGACTACGTGCTTTAATCGCTAGTTTAGATCGCCAACAAAGCTCTACCGGTAATACTAAAACAATTTTCTTAAAATACGCCAAAGCAGAAGAAGTTAAAGAAGTGCTCTCAGGCATCGGCGAATATAAGCAAAAAGAGGAATCTGGAGCTGCAGGCCAATCACCAGCAGGTGCACGTTCGCAAAAGTCTTTATACAGTATCCAGTCGCATGAAGAAACTAACGCCTTAGTTTTGACTGCACCACCCGATATGATGCGTGAATTCGAGTCAGTGGTGAATAGCTTGGATATTCGTCGCAAACAAGTACATGTAGAAGCGATTATCGTTGAGATTTCTGATCGTAAGGCGCGTGAATTAGGAATTCAGTGGTTGTTCTCACCTTCGGGTGATGGCACTCGCCCTGCAGGCATTATTAACTTTGGTTCTATTGGTCAAATAGCTGGTGGTGTTCAGTCAGGACGTGATTATACAGAAGAAACGGTAACTCGTGATACTGACGGTTTTGTAACTGGTAGTGTTTCAACTACTGTTAGAGGCGACGGTGGAGCAGCGCTAGCACAAGTTTTGGCTGGATTATCCGGAGCTGGTATAGGGTTAGCAAGAACTTCTGATTCAGGTTTAAGCTGGGGTGCATTTATTAACGCCCTGGAAGGTGTGACTGATTCAAACACTTTAGCGCGTCCTAGTATCACTACTTTAGATAACACCGAAGCCGAGTTTAGTGCAGGTCAAGAAATTCCGATTATTACAGGCGCAACTTTAGGTAATAATAACTCGAATCCATTCCAAAATGTCGACCGCAAGGATATTGGTGTTTCTTTAAAAATTAAGCCACAAATTAACGAAGGCAATCACGTTCGTTTAGACATTGAACAAGAGGTTTCATCTTTAGCAGGCGCTACTCAAGTGGACGTAGTTACCAATAAGCGTAAAGTGAAGACATCTGTATTAGTTCCAGACGGCGGTATGGTTGTGTTAGGTGGTTTAATTGATGACACTATTAATGAAAGTGAACAAAAAGTACCGCTATTAGGTGATGTTCCTTTGCTGGGTAATTTGTTTAAGTCGCGCGGTACCACTAAAGAAAAACGTAATTTAATGGTATTTATCCATCCTCGCGTATTAAAAGACGATGCCGAACTAAGACAAGTGAGTTCAGCAAAGTACAGTTATATGCGTGCTCAACAGCTAGAGAAATTAGCGGATGGAATAAACTTGATGCCAGGTGAAGATGCACATGTAATGCCAACCTATGATGAAGCATTAGTGTTACCACCTAGTTTTGAAGAATATATGGATAAAGAAAATCAGCAAGATGCTGATGACAACGGCAAGGATTAATTATGGCCGAGCAATTATTGTCAGAAATGGAAACGACTGAGTCAGTTTTCGACAGTTTTAGACCCCTGCCTTTTAGTTTTGCTAAAAGGCACGGAGTCTTTCTAACGCAAACAGGTAATGGCTTAAACTGCTTTTTACGTGAAGGCACTCCTCCAACTGCTTTATTAGAAGTTAAACGCCACTGCAATAATGATTTTGAAGTGATTAAGTTAGCTGAAGAAGAATTTGAATCCGAACTCAGCGCTTATTACCAATCAGGAACGGGTGGTGCGCAACAAGCGATGGATGATCTTGGCGAAGAAATGGATCTGTTTAAGTTGGCCGAAGAGTTGCCTGAAACAGAAGATTTGCTCGAAGCAGAAGATGATGCACCTATCATTAAACTTATTAATGCTTTGTTGACAGAAGCCATTAAAGAAAACGCTTCAGATATTCATATTGAAACTTTTGAAAAAACCTTATCCGTACGTTTTCGTGTGGATGGTGTGCTGCGTGAAGTTTTACAACCAAGTCGTAAATTAGCACCTTTATTAGTTTCTCGTATTAAAGTTATGGCAAAGCTGGATATTGCAGAAAAACGTATCCCCCAAGATGGTCGTATTGCATTAAGAATTGCCAATCGCGCTGTTGATGTTCGTGTATCGACGATGCCATCGTCTCATGGCGAGCGAGTTGTTTTGCGTTTATTAGATAAAGAAGCAGGTCGCTTAGAATTTTCTGCCCTTGGAATGCAACAAGACAGTATGGACTTAATGAGCGGTTTATTGCATAAACCTCATGGCATTATTTTGGTAACGGGTCCTACGGGTTCTGGTAAAACTACGACTTTATACGCAGGTTTATCGTTGCTTAATAATTCAAGTCGTAACATTTTAACGGTTGAAGATCCCATTGAGTATTTGATTGATGGCATTGGCCAGACCCAAGTTAATCCAAAAGTTGATATGACTTTTGCTCGTGGATTGCGCGCGATTTTACGACAAGATCCAGATGTAGTGATGGTTGGTGAGATCCGTGATTTAGAGACTGCACAAATTGCAGTACAAGCATCTTTAACCGGCCATTTGGTACTTTCAACTTTACATACCAATACCGCAGTCGGTGCTGTTACCCGTATGCAAGACATGGGTGTTGAGCCTTTCTTATTGTCTTCGTCCATTCTTGGAGTATTAGCTCAGCGTTTAGTACGTCGATTGTGCCCAGAGTGTAAGCGTTCAGATACGGCTAACGAAAAAGAATGTGAGTTAATGGGCTTTGATAAAAATAACCCTCCAACTATTTATCACCCAGAAGGTTGTGAAGCTTGTAGCTATCGAGGTTATAACGGTCGTCAAGGTATTTATGAATTGTTAGTCATTGATGAGACTATGCGAACCATGATCCATGATAATACCAGTGAGCAAGAGATGGAGCGTCACGCTCGAAAATTTACTCCAGGTATTCGTTCCGATGGTCGTGATCGTGTTTTACAAGGAATAACCACAGTCGAAGAAGTCTTGCGCGTTACTCGTGAAGACTAATGTCACGTATTTAGGTAAAGAAAAAGTTAGAGGTTAAGATTTATGGCTGCTTTTGAATACGTTGCGTTAAACTCGAAAGGTCGCGAAAAAAAAGGTGTGCTTGAGGGCGATACGGCGAAACAAATTCGCCAGCAATTACGTGACAAAGGTTTTACACCGCTAGAAATTTTGCACATTGGTGATAGCACTAAACCAGAATCTCAAAAAGGTTATGGAATAGGTGGCGCTTCTATGAGTGTTGCTGATTTGGCGCTTGTCACTCGTCAATTAGCAACTTTAGTAAAAGCCGCTTTACCGATTGAAGAAGCATTAAAAGCTGTAGCTGAACAAACCGAAAAGCCAAAGATAAAAAGTATTATTTTAGGTGTTCGCGCTAAAGTTATGGAAGGTCATACGCTTGCAGATGGTATGGCGGAATTCCCTAAAGTATTTAATGAGCTATATCGCTCGATGGTTGCTGCAGGGGAACGTGCCGGCCATTTAGATACGGTACTGAATCGTTTGGCGGATTATACAGAGCGACGTCATAAAATCCGCGGGAAAATTACGGCAGCAATGGTGTACCCAATTGTATTGATTACCGTAGCGGTAACAGTAGTGGTCTTATTAATGATATTCGCCGTACCAAAAATTGTTGCGCAGTTTACTACTTCCGGCCAAGAACTACCTTTTGCTACCAAACTATTAATTGGCATGAGTGACTTCTTATCCTCATATGCAGGTTTGTTTACGGGCTTAGGGATTATTGGCGCGATAGTTTTATTTTCATTATGGCTTAGAAATCCAGAAAATAAAAAACGCTGGCACGCGAAACTATTGAAGTTGCCTGTGATTGGACGTTTGTCGAAAAACTTAAACACTTCTCAGTTCGCGAGTACTTTAAGTATTCTTCATTCCAGTGGCGTTCCTTTATTGGAAGCGATGAATATTGGTGGCAAAGTACTGACCAATTTAAAAATGCGTGAAGCGGTTTATGACGCTTCACTAAAAGTTCGAGAAGGCGCTAGCCTGAAAAATGCCTTAGAGCAAACCAGACTTTTCCCTCCTATGATGATTCATATGATTGGTAGTGGTGAAGCCAGTGGTGAGCTTGAAGATATGCTGCAACAAGTTTCTGATAATCAAGATTCCCAATTTGAAAACAGTGTGGATATCGCGCTGAATATTATGGGACCAATGATTATTTTATGTTTAGGTGGAATGGTGTTCTTTATTGTATTGGCGATGATGTTGCCAATCTTTGAATTGACTAGCTCCATCGGTTAAGTGTTCTATTAAGAGAGAAAAAATGAAAAAACTAGTATTAAATAAAGCAAAAGGTTTCACAATCACTGAAATATTAGTAGCTTTGGCAATTGTTGCCATTATGTCTACTGTAATTGCGGTTAATTTTTTAGGGAAAACGGAAGAAGCAAAATTTACACGCGTAAAAGGTGATCTAACCAACTTGCAGTCGGCACTAATGAGCTACTATAACGATAATGGTTTTTTTCCGACAACTGATCAAGGTTTAGATGCTTTGGTTAGAAAGCCAACTCTAGAACCAGTACCAAACAATTACCAGCGTGGTGGTTATATTTCTGGTGGTGGCGTTGTAAATGACCCTTGGGGTAAGCCATACCAATATATTTCTCCAGGCATTGAAAACGATTATGAATTGTTCTCAATGGGGGCTGATGGTCGCCCAGGTGGTGAGGGTAAATTCCAAGATATTGGTGTTTGGAATATGAACGCAATTAACTTCAATGCTGAGAATCAGTAGCTATCAGAAACTTTCAAAGCATCAGCAATCGGGATTTACCTTTGTCGAGATTGTTGTTGCTTTAGCGATTGTCGCCATTATGGTGGCGATGGCTACAGCTTTTATTGGCCCTAATAAGAAAGGCGATTTAAAAAATCATGCCTATAAACTATTAGGTCAATTAGAAATCGCGCATGAAGAGTCCATTATTCGAGGCGTGGAATTTGGCTTAAGAGTAGAAGACGATGGTTATGAATTTTTAATTTATAACCAAGAAAAATGGCAGCCTTTAGAAGATCATCAATTTTTAAAAGGGCAAGAATTTGATGAGCCTTTTGCTTTATACGTCAATGTTGATGGGCAAGAATCATTATTGCAAAACGCAAGCTCAGAAAGCGCTTCTAGTAAAAGTGATGGTGAGCAAGAAGAATCCGAACTTGAGGAAGCAAAGCCAATTCAACCACCACAAATTTACATGCTATCTAGTGGTGAGCTAAATGATTTTTATTTAACGATTGGTCTGGATGAGTCCGATGGCTATTTTTATCGAATTGGCGGTAATTATTTAGGTGACTTTAAAATCAGCAAATCCATTATTCAAGGTGACTATCAAAGTGATTGGGATAAAGACTTAGATAAGGAAGACTTTTATGCTGAGCAAAAATAAGCAACAGGGTCTAACTTTATTGGAATTATTAATAGCTATGTTAATTACAGGCATTTTAATCGTTCCATTAGTCTATGGGCTGTTTAACTCAAGCGCGCAAAGCATAAGTGCTAATAGAGATAAAACTTTAGCTAGCTATGTTGCTAAGAATTATATTGCCGAACTTCAGTTAGATGAAAACTGGCCATCAGTGGGTAGAAAAGATTCAGAAGTAGAGTTAGCTAACCGTGAATGGAAAATAGAGCATCAAGTAATTGAAACCAGTGAACCTAAAATGCGTCGTGTAACAGTAAAGGTTTTATATGGTCAGGATGGTACTTTCACCATGACTGGATTTGTTGGGAAAAAAGATAAGTAAGTTAGAATTGTGAATATCAAAAAAACAAAAGCATTTAGTTTAACCGAAGTCTTAGTCGCTTTAGCGATACTGGGAATAGTCGGTTTGTTAGCAATGGAGCTTTTTAATGGAGTTCAAAAAACGATGAAATCTAATGAAGAACATATAGATCGTTTACGTGAAGTACAACTAGCCATTAGGCAAATAGAAGATGATATCCAACATCTGGTGTATAGAGAAAGACGTAATGAGTATGGTGACAAAGTGGCATTATTACAGGGAAATAGCACGACCAATAACAGTTTTTTAGAGTTTACTAGAACAAATTGGCGTAACCCTGCAAAGTTGCAACGAAGTAACTTACAACATTTATTATATCAATTCCAAGATGAAGAGTTGATTCGAAAGCATTGGTTGTATGTTGATAATGCATTAGAAAACCAAGAGCTGACTAGAAGCATTTTAAAAGAAGTTGAAGAGCTAGAGTTTGAGTTTTTAAAAGGTAAAGATGATTGGCAAAAGAGTTGGGAAACGGAACAAGACAATTTAATGGATATGCCAAAAGCGATAAAAGTTAGTTTGAAGTTAAAAGATTTTGGAGAAATTTACCGTGTTTTTCCAATAGCATCATTCGAAGGGGCGTTACCAGGCAATACTGGCTCTGAGGAAAATAATGATGTCTCTGGCGGGAAAGGATAATTGCTGATGTATCGCAAGCAAAAAGGTATCGCTTTAATAACCGTGTTAATGGTTGCTGCGGTATTAATAATGTTTGCTACTTTTATTATCAATGATCGCCAAGTCAGTGATCGTAGAACTTTTAATATTATTAATAATGCTCGTGCAGCCGAATATATGGTGGGAGCGGAAGTATTTGGGAAAAGTATATTAGAGCAATATTTCGAACAATCAAAAGCTAAGCGAGTAGTAAGAACTCAGCCTTGGGCTACCGCGCCAATGCAGTTCCCGATAGAGAATAACTTGGGGAAATTAGAGGGCCAGGTAAAGGATATGCATGGTTGCTTTAATTTGAACTCGATTTTAATGGAAGCGACTTCAAATGTTAGCGCTGAAGAAGCTGACTCAAATTTGGCTGATACAACTACCAACACTGCGAATCAAAATATAGAATTCGGAAAGCAGTTACCGGGTGAAAAGGTTTTTGTTAAATTAATAGAAACTTTATTACCTAGTGAAACCGAGGCAAGTCCAGCAGAATTGGCTGCAACTCTACGTGACTGGGTTGATGATGATTTGGAAGTTTCAGGTGCCGATGGAGCAGAAGATTATACTTATACGGGTTATCAAATACCTTATCGTAGTGCTAATAATTTATTAGCACATAGTAGTGAGTTAATGGTTATTAAAGGTTATACACCAGAAATATATGATGCAATTAAAGATTATATTTGTGTATTACCAGTAAAAGAAGGCACCATAAATGTTAATACAGTTAAACCTGAGCAGGCAATTCTTGTTTGGGCATTGTTGGATGGTGTGGATTTGGCAACTGTTCAACAAGCATTGCAAGATATGCCTGAAGAGGGCTATAGTGAAGGTGACTTTTTTACTGCTTTAGGTTCTGGCAAAGTTTCAAAAGAAGCCGCTGGAAGATTAGCGTTTGATAGTAAGTATATGCTGATGACAGCTCGAGCAGTAATACATACAGGGAAGGCTGAAACAAAATCATTATTGTTAAAAAACAATAATCAATTTCAGGTGGTAGCACGCCACATTGGAGATTAATATGAGAGATCGATTATTTATTCGATTAAAGGCTGATCAAGAGTCGGTTGAGTGGGGATTAATAAACTCACAAGATTCTACGGCGGACTTTTTAGACCGCGGAAGCTTATTAGTAGCTGATATAGTTGCTTTGGCGGAAATGGCGCAAAGCAATCCTGTCACTATGATTATTCCGTCTGAAAAAGTGCGCAGTTTCAAGGTGGACCCACCAACTAAAAATCGCAAGCACTTAGAAAAAGCGGTACCTTTTTTATTAGAAGAACAAGTTATCGAGTCAGTAGAAAGCCAGCATTTTGCACTAGGTGATTTTGACTCGGATGCTTTGCTATCCGTCAATGTAGTCAGTAAAAAGTTTCTAACTGATTTATTGGCAACTTTAAAAGATGCAGGAATCGAACCTGACGAATTACTAGCAGATGCAGCTTGTTTGCCAGTTTTTGATGATGCTTGGACGATGCTCGATTCGGAACCAGTATTGGTTCGACAAGATAAGGACACCTTTTGGTCTGCACCACAGTCCATGACCAAAGAGCTACTAAGTTGGAACTTAAGCAATGTTTTTGAAGAAGAGCAAAGCCTGACTCAAGCAATGAGAGTTTTTTCTGCTAAAGATAAAACATTAAACATAGAATCAGTAGCTGGTTTAGCGCTTCAACCAATGCCAATAGATGATGAGCTTTTGTGGTTAGCATCACAGGACACTGATGCAGGTATTAATTTATTACAACAATCCTATACGCCAACAAAGAAATCGTCTTCGGATTTATCTCAATGGAAACTCCCAATGATGGCTGCGAGTTTTTTCTTAGTTGCAGCTTTGGTGTACTTAATCAGCGATATTTTTATTCTGAAGTCTGAAAGGGATGCGTATCGCCAGCAAGCATTGATGGAAGTGCAAAAGATTAGTCCCAATATTACTGAGGAACGATTAGATTCTAAGATTTACGAAATTAGTAATACCTATCGTAAAGCCTCGGGTGGTAATGGTAAAGTTTCAGGATTCGTTACCCTATTGGATAAAGTTTATAGCCAGATTAATCCGCAACAAGTGAAATTGGAGCAAATGGACTATAACTCTACACAAGGTAACTTAAATTTAGATGTAAGAGCAACGGATTATCAACAACTGACTTCGACTCAACAAGCTCTAGAAAAGTCAGGTTTGAATGTTGAAATGCGAAATGCACGCGACAATGATGGAAGTTGGACAACGCGTTTAGTGGTAAAGGTGAACTAATGAGCGGAATTAAAAATTGGTATGCTGGCCTAAATCAGCGTGAAAGCCTAATGGTTAATGTTTTGGCAGTTGCTTTAGGGCTACTTTTGATTAGTTTGTTAGTTATTTTACCAATCAAAGATTATCGAGCCAGCTTAGCAAGTGACCGAGATGGCTTGGCGAACCAGATAGGCACTTTGCAAAAACAAGTTGCGACATTGCAAGCGGGAGGAGTTTCGACTGCATCTGACCAGCCCCTTAATCAGATGGTTAACCAAACGGCTAGGCAATTTGGTCTTAAATTGTCAAATATTCAAGAACGAAAACGTAATCAGGAAATACAGTTGCGCTTAGATGATGCCGAATTTGATAAGTTAATTTTATGGGTGGCCAACTTAGAGCAGAATAAAGGATTGATTGTAGAAAATTTTAGAGTTTCTAAAACTGATGTAACAGGGAAAGTGGATGTCTCGCTAAAAATATTAAGAGCGGGATAGTTTATGTTTAAAAAAATTCTCGGCGTTTTGCTGAGTTTGTTGGTATTGCTGTTTATCATAGTGGCAATGGCGCCTGCGAAAACGATTCTTTCATTTTTGCAGGAAAAACTCCCCTCTAAATTTCAAAGCGTACAATTTTATCAGGTAGAAGGTAGTATCTGGTCACCAAAAATTGAGAAGGTAACCTATAAAGAACACCAGGTTAACAATGTGGCTCTAGATTTAGAACTTTTTGGGTTGATAGCAGGTAAATTGGTTACAGCTTTTAATGTAAATGACCCCAGTTTGAATTTAAATGGGAGCTTAACAATAGATGGCAAAGAAATAGTTCTTCAGGGTTTGAATGGAGTTATTGAATCCAGACGATTAAATCCATTTATGGAATTTCCGGTTAAGGGGCTAACTGGAGAGCTAAAGGTTGATATATCTAAGGCGAGATTTCAACAAAATGGAGTTTGGCAATATATACAAGGCAGTGGCGTTTGGAATGATGCAAAAGTTTATTATTTTAATAACGAGCTTGTATTAGGCGATATTGAATTTGGCATTACAACTGATGAAGCGAATAATATAAACTTGCAAATTATCGAAAACAAAGGTGCTATGGATCTGCAGGGTCAATTCCAGTTGACGCCAGAAAAAAATTACCACTTGGATTTTACTACTAGTCAGCAGCTTCCTGATAATATTTCTACATGGGTAAAGCGTTTGGGTAAGCTTGAAAATAACCGTTATCGAGTAATATGGAAAGGCAAACTAAAATAAATCCGATTGATTGGGATTCCATTGAAACAGTTCTTCTGGATATGGATGGAACCATACTAGACCTCGAGTTTGACAATTATTTTTGGCTTGAATTAGTGCCAAAAAAATATGCAAAAAAGCATCAATTAAGTGAACAGGAATCTTCAGCCTTTTTAAGTGCTTTTTATAACAAATATCATGGGACTCTTAATTGGTATTGCACAGATTTTTGGTCGGAAAAACTCAAGCTTGATATTATAGATTTGAAGAATTCTGTCAGTGAAAGAGTTAATTTTCGTAATGGTTCTATTAATTTTTTGGAACAAGCTAAAGAACAAGGTAAAGATTTATATTTAATCACTAATGCTCATCCAGATACTTTGGCAATAAAACTTTCTAAAAAAGACTTTTCACCCTATTTCAAAGAATTGCTATCTAGCCATATTACAACTTATCCTAAGGAAGACATCAGGTTTTGGAAGAGTATAGAAAAACGTTGGAACTTTGATAAAAACATAAGTTTATTTGTTGATGACAGTGAATCCATATTGATTAAAGCTAAAGAGTTTGGAATTAAGAATGCAGTCGGAATTAGCAATCCTGACTCTTCAAAAATGGCTATACAATTTGAAAACTTCATAAGTGTTAATCAGCTAGATGAGTTACTAGAATTATAGGTTTATTCGATGAAAGAATTGCCCAAAATCGCAGACTCTAAAGTAATTGCAAAAACACGTTTATTTGCGGTTGAAGAATTAGCGATGGAGTTTTCAAATGGTGAAAAAAGAATTTATGAGCGTCTAAAAGCGGGTGGAAGTGGCGCAGTATTAATTATTCCTATATATGATAAGGAGTATTTTCTTTTGATTAAAGAGTATGCAGCAGGTGTGGAAGCTTATGAATTAGCTTTTCCCAAAGGGTTAGTAGAAATTAATGAACCAGTTCTTGATGCTGCAAATCGAGAGTTGCAAGAAGAAGCGGGCTTTGCCGCTAGAAAACTCAGGAGTCTAAAAAAGATAAGCTTAGCTCCGGGATATTTAAGTCACAAAATGGATATTGTGTTGGCTGAGAATTTGTATCCCTCTAAGTTAAAGGGGGATGAACCTGAGCCTATTGAAGTGATTAAATGGCCTTTTGATAAAATAGACCAACTTTTAGAACGTGAAGACTTTACCGAAGCTCGCAGTATTGCTGCATTATATTTAATGCAGCAGTCTCTTCAAGATAACTAGTTATCTTGAAGAGTTGTTTTATCAATCAATTTTTGTAGCTCTTCTACAGCCGCTACTACTTGATTGTCCACTTTATATTGAGCATCGCCTTCAGCGAGCTCACCTTCAAAGTCCATATATTCTAGTTTAACGTCTGGAGTGATTCCTAAATCACGAATGGAACGATCATTAGGAGTAAAGTATAAAGCGGTAGTTATTTTAATCCCACCTTTGCCGTGTAAAGGATAAATAGTTTGTACTGAACCTTTACCATAGGACTGACTGCCAAGAATTAGTGCGCGTTTATGATCTTGCAATGCGCCCGAAACAATTTCTGAAGCAGATGCGCTGATGCCATTGATAAGTATGATCATGGGTCTATTTCGTAATATGTCACCAGAAGTTGCCATAAATTCTTGATTAGAGTCTGGTAAACGTCCTTTAGTTGAAACAATGATTCCTTCTTGTAAGAATAAATCGCTGATCGCTACAGCCATGTCTAAAATTCCACCTGGGTTATTTCGCAAGTCTAATATAAAGCCCTTGAGAGGAGCCTTATTACTTTTTTCCATTTTGGTTATGGCTTGGGTGAGGTCTTGCGCGCTTCTAGTTTGGAATTCTCCAATTCTGGCGTATCCAATGTTAGGCTCTAAAAGTTCATAATTTACGCTTGTAAACTTTATAATTTTACGGCGTAAAGAAATTTCTCGAACGGTGTCTTCATTTTCTGAAATTACGGATAGCTTCAGTTTTGAATTGGGCTTTCCTCTCAATAATTCACTACCGTCTTCAACGCTCATGTTTTCGGTGGATTGACCATCAATAGCAACAATTTTGTCATTAACTTTTAAGCCTGCTTTCTTTGAGGGTGAATCATCGAAAATAAATCGAACATAGATAGCGTCTTCTAAATGTTCAGCTCGTATCCCGATACCACCGTATTCACCTTTTGCAGACTCTTCTAATTGAGTAAAACTATCACTACTTAAATAGGCGGAGTGTTTATCAAGATTGCTAAGCATTCCTTTAATAGCATTTTCTAATATCTCTTTATCGGTTAGCTCCGTAACATAAACTTTTTTAATTTGCGCATATACGTCGGTTAAAGTCGCAAGCTCATCCAATGGCAACTCTTCGATAGCCGCTTTTCCATTAGTTTTAGGTGTTTCCCTATGCTCAGCAGTACTGGCAAAACAAGTTAGCGAAAGAAGAATTAAAAATAAAAATTTACGCATAAAATAACCGTTTATTGTTTGATCCATTGAAGCGGGTTTCTTGGCTTACCTTTATGGCGAATTTCGAAGTATAAAGCTGATTGAGGAAAACCACCACTTTGGCCTATTGTAGCAATCGGCTCACCAGCTTCTACAAAATCACCTGCATTTTTAAGCAATGATTGATTATGGCCATACAATGATAAATACCCTTTACCATGATCGATAATAGTCATTAATCCAAAACCCCGCAACCAATCTGAAAAAACAACACGTCCCTGTTGTATAGAATAAACATCGCGACCTTCTTTACCTGCAATTATGATGCCATTCCAGCGAAGTGAGCTATCATCCTTATTAGTACCAAAACGATGTAGCACCGAGCCTCTTGTTGGCCAGTTTAATTTACGCTTAAAATCAGCAAGCCCATTTAAAGTTTGAGGTGGGCTAAAGTTCTTTAAGGTTTCTTCTAATTGATTTAAAAGCTTTTGAAGTTCTTGCTCATTTTTCTTTAACTTAGAAAGCCGTTGATTATTGGAGCTGTATTCTGTTTTTAGTTGCGCTAATGCTTTCTGCTGCTCTTGTTTTAATACCGCTTGCTGTTCTTTTTGTTGCTCTTGATTTGTCTTTAACTGATTTAACTCTAAAATGTTGGCGTTAATAGCGAGCTCGATATCTGATAAACGTTTTAGGTTGGATTGAAGTTCCTCTATGGTTTCAACTCTTGCTTTATTCAAGTAATCGTAATACTTAAGAATGCGGGTAACTTTCGCTGGGTCTTCCTGATTAAGTAAGAGCTTTAAATACTCTTGGTCACCTGATTTATAAGCGCTTTTAAGTTGATTGGCCAATAAAACTTTTTGTTTTTGGGTGGCTTTTTGTTTTTGCTTTTGTTCAATTCCTAAATCGGATAATTCACTTTGTTTCTTGCTTATCGATTGATTGGTTTGACGTAACTCATTTATGGCTTTAGAAAGTTGTTTGTCAGCTTGAGATAAACGTTTTTCTGCTTTGGATTGTTGTTGACGATTTTGGCTTAGTTCAGATTTAACAGACTCAATTGCTTGCTGTAACTGTTTCAACTCTTGTTGAGTTTTACTTTTATCAGCAAGAGCGCTACCAACGAACGTTAGTAGCGTTAAAGTTAATAAGAAGGAGGCTAGGCGCAAATTAATCAACAAGCTCAAAAATAGGGCGCCCAGTCATTTCATCTGGAATCGGCAGCTGCATTAGATTAAGCATAGTTGGTGCTAGATCCGATAAAACGCCATTACTGATGGTCGGCTTGGCATTACGCCCAACGTATAGCAATGGCACTGGCTCGGAAGTGTGAGCGGTATGTGCTTGACCAGTGCAAGCATCCGCCATTTTTTCAGCGTTACCATGATCGGCAGTAATTAATGCTTCGCCACCGACCGTTTCTAGCGCCTTAACAATTCGAGCGATACAGGTATCTAATGCTTCTATGGCTTTTACGGTAGCTTCAAAATTACCCGTATGGCCAACCATGTCAGGGTTGGCAAAATTACAAATAATCACATCGTGTGATTGGCTTTCAATCACTTTCACCAATTTGTCAGTTACGATTGAAGCATTCATTTCAGGCTGCAAGTCGTACGTAGCCACATCAGGCGAAGGAATTAATTCTCGATCTTCACCTTCAAAAGGACTTTCAATACCACCATTAAAGAAGAAGGTCACGTGCGCATATTTTTCCGTTTCAGCAATGCGCAATTGCTTCTTGCCTAGCTTTTGCAAGTGTTCGCCCAAAACGTTTTTCATACTAATTGGCGCATAAGCAACCGAGGTATCAATATCAGCTGCGTATTGTGTCAGCATCACAAAGTCGCTTAATTTTGGTGTCGCTTTGCGAGTGAAGCCTGAGAAATCCGTATCCACAAAAGCACGGGTGATTTCACGGGCGCGATCAGCACGATAATTCATAAAAATAACCGCATCGTCATCTTCAATGGTGGCTTTATCACCGATGATACTAGTTTTCACAAATTCATCATTTTCATCACGAGCATAGGCTGCTTCAAGCGCTTCGGTTGCTGTGTCAAAAGTAAACTCAGATTCTCCAAGAGTTAGCATATCGTAAGCTGTTTCAACTCTATCCCAGCGGTTATCACGGTCCATGGCATAATAACGCCCGGTCATACTGGCAATTCGGCCAATACCATGTTCATCGCAAACCTGTTCTAATAGCTCAATACTGGGCTGGGCTGAGCGTGGTGGCATATCTCGACCATCAAGGAAAGCATGAATATAAACTTCTTTAGCCTCACGTGATTTGGCTAGTTTGATAGCGGCATGAATATGATCTTCATGGCTGTGTACGCCACCCGGTGAAAGTAAGCCCATTAAATGAACGGCTTTACCTTTGGACACTGCCTGGTCAATGGCACTAACAAGGGTAGGGTTTTCATAAAAGTCACCATCTTGAATGGCTTTACTAATTCTTGTGTAATCTTGATAAACTACACGCCCCGCACCAAGATTTAAATGGCCAACTTCAGAATTGCCCATTTGACCTTCTGGTAATCCAACGTCCGTTCCCGAACCAGAAATTAAGGTATGAGGATATTGCGTCCAATATTTATCCCAGTTAGGGGTATTGGCTGCCATAATGGCATTGTCTTTTGGATCTTCAGAATAACCCCAACCATCAAGAATGATAAGGGCCATAGGTTTAGGTGAATTGCTCATAGATCAAGATTATTGATGTCGATATGGACATTGTACCTTTTGCATAAAAACTAGGCTAGTTTAAATCTAATGTTGGAAATTTAAGTAAAATCACTCCAAACAATGGCACTTATTTTCCAACCCGTATTGGTTTTTATTAATTGAAAGAGTTTTGTACCTTTTCCGGAATAGGGCTCGCCATTAAAAGTACCGGATTTTTCATAATGACAAAAATGTTGGGCGACTGCGGAAACTTCTTGCGTTTTAAATTCGGTTTGCCACTCTTCAAAGTTAGTTAAGGTGCCGTCTTGTAACATTTGAAGGCGTGGTAATAGAAAGCTCTCAAGATTCATAGTCTCATATTCATTTGGAGATGAATCACTAAGAAGGCGAGTGACAGTAACTTCAGGAATGAATAACGCGGAGGCTTTTTCGAAAGAGGCAACCTTTTGCGAGCGATTGCTAAAAAGTAAGAAAAAATGCTCTATGAGTTGAGGGATATTCATGATTTACATATGTTGCCATGTCTGTAGGTACATCAATCATAACGTTTTACGGATTTGTGTAAATAATTGGTAACACAAAAGTGATTGAAATTAGACTAAGAATCCCCATATATTAGGCAGATAAATCGCTAATTAGGCGATGTTTTATATAACTATAATAGGAGCTTGCTATGGAAATCGTAATAGGTGCAATTGCTGCATTCGCTATCTTTTTAATCATTTCTGGGGTTAAAACCGTTTCTCAGGGTTATGAATATACCGTGGAACGTTTTGGTAAATTAAAGAGCGTTTTATCTCCAGGTTTACACATTATTGTACCTGTCATCGATAAAATTGGCGCGAAAGTGAATATGATGGAGCAGGTTTTAGATATCCCTGCACAACAAGTGATTTCACAAGATAATGCGACCGTAACTATTGATGCAGTTTGCTTCTATCAGGTGGTTGATCCTGTTAAGGCGACCTATGAAGTGAATCAGTTACACCGCGCGATGCAGAATTTGGTGATGACTAATATTCGTACAGTGTTAGGTTCAATGGATTTGGATGAAATGCTTTCTAAGCGTGACGAAATTAACGCGCGTATTTTGGGTATTGTTGATGAAGCAACTAACCCATGGGGTGTTAAAGTAACTCGTATTGAAATTAAAGATATTTTACCTCCAAGAGATTTGGTTGACGCGATGGCGCGCCAGATGAAAGCAGAACGTTTAAAACGTGCACAAATCTTGGATGCGGAAGGCACTAAGCAAGCGGAAGTTTTAGAAGCTGAGGGTTTGAAAATAGCTCAAATCTTAAAAGCTGAAGGTGAAAAAGAAGCTGCATTCCGTGAAGCGGAGGCTCGTGAGCGTCAAGCTGAGGCGGAAGCCAATGCAACACAAATGGTATCGAAAGCGATTGCTGAAGGTAATGTGCAGGCGATTAACTATTTCGTGGCACAAAAATATGTAGATGCCTTAGGTCAAATCGCCACTTCAGATAATCAGAAGGTCTTGATGATGCCATTAGAAGCTTCTTCGGTGATAGGTTCGGTAGCAGGTATTGCTGAGCTGGCGAAAGAAGCCTTTGGCAAGAAATCATAATTAATCGATAAGGAGTGACTATGGAATTCTTTATGCAGATGGAATATTGGCACTGGTTAGTTTTAGGGCTGGTGCTATTAATTCTTGAAATGTTTGCCCCTGGCGCGATTTTGTTGTGGTTTGGTGTGGCAGGTTTGGTGGTAGGTGTTTTACAGCTAATCTTTGGCGACTTGCTTGGGCCACAACTGCAATGGCTACTGTTCTCCATCTTCTCAATCGTTAGTATTGTGGCTTGGAAGTCTTACGCAAAGAAGAACAAAATTGATGTTCGCGATGAGAACGATACGCTAAACCAGCGCGGTAAAGCCTTGATAGGTAAAGAGTTTGTTTTAAGTGAAGCGATTATTAATGGCGTTGGCAAAGCTAAAGTTGGTGATACTCATTGGCGCGTGATTGGCGCTGATATGGCGGTAGAAAGCCGAGTAAAAGTCATAGGTTTTGAAGGTGCTAGCTTGAAGGTAGTAGAGGTTTAATATTTAAGACAATTGGGCATAAAATAAAGGCAAATCGTAAGGTTTGCCTTTTTTGTTTATTAGTTTTGGAAAGGACTTGAAAAACTAGGTTTGAGTCTTCATTTGTGTATAATGCACTATCTTGTTTGGCTGGCAATATCAGCAGACATCTATTAATCAATGTAGTAGAGCGATGGATCAATTAATTGAATTTTTTTCCAATCACTACTTTCTAGGCGGCGCCTGGATTTTGGTGATTATATTATTAGCAGTAAGTTACTTACAAAGTGCGACCAGTGGTTCACAAAATTTAACCACGGTTGGTTTAACTGAAATGGTTAATCGTAATGGCGGAGTTATGGTTGATTTGCGGGCGATTGCAGATTTTAACAAGGGCCATATTTCGGGCTCTGTAAATGTGCCTTTTACTAAACTAAAAGACAGTATGAAAGATCTTGCAAAGTATCAAAATAGCCCCATGATTATGGTTTGTAACACTGGGATGCAAGCGGGTGCCGCTTCAACCATGTTACGCTCGCAAGGCTTTAAGGATGTTCATAAATTAAAAGGCGGTATCCAATCTTGGACTGCTGAGAACCTTCCTCTAAAGAAAGGTTAAACAAACAGAGTTAAAGAGTTTAATGGTGAAGCAACAAGCAAAAATCGTAGTTTATACAAAGGCTTATTGTCCTTTTTGTATTCGAGCAAAACACCTTTTGAATTCATTGGAGTTGGACTACCAAGAAATTTCGGTGGACGGTAAGCCACAGCTTCAAGACGAGATGGCAAAACTTGCTGGTCGTTGTACGGTGCCACAGATTTTTATCAATGATAAACCCATTGGTGGCTGTGATGATTTATTCGCTATGCATCGTGCAGGCGAATTCGAAGCATTAGTTTCGGCTAAAGCTTAATTTAATTTGAAACTATAAGAGAGAAAGACAATGGCAGAAGAACACGGTAGTGCTCAAAACCCTCAAGAGCAAACAACTGAATCAAATGAACCAAGACTTCATATGCAGACTATTTATGCGAAAGATATCTCGCTGGAAACTCCTAATTCTCCAGAAATTTTTCTTGAAGAATATACTCCAGATATGAAAGTGAGTTTAGGTAATGGAGTTAAAGAATTACAAAACGATGCTTATGAAGCTGATCTTCAGGTAACAGTTACAGCTACAGTTGGAGAGAAAACTGCATTTATTGCTGAAGTTAAGTATGGCGGTGTATATAACATTAGCGGTTACGATAAGGCAACAATAGCTAAAATCTTAAGAACTTTCTGCCCTGAGCAGTTATTTCCATATGTAAGAGAAGCAATTTCTGAACTGATCTCTAGAGCCGGTTTCCCGCGCTTCATTTTAACCCCAGTAAATTTTAATTCTTTATATGAGCAAGCGCGCCATGAAGCGCAACAACAAGCAGGCCAACCGGCAGAAGGCCAAGCTTAATCGGCTGACTGCGGACATTTTAAATCAATAATATGTCTAAAATATCTACCATTGCGGTTCTAGGAGCTGGCTCTTACGGAACCGCTTTGGCGGTATTATTAGCGAATAATGCCAACCCAGGAAAAAATCAAAAAGTTATTCTGTGGGCCCGAAATTCTGATCAGGTTGCTCAGATGCAACAAGATCGAGTCAATCAACAATACCTTCCTGATGTAGCTTTCCCCGTAACACTTTCAGTCACTGATAATATTGAAACGGCTATGCAAAATGCAGATGCAGTTTTAATTTCGGTGCCAAGTCATGCCTTTATGAGTTGCCTAAAATTGGCTAAACCATTCTTAAATGAAAAGAGTCAATTGGTTTGGGCAAGCAAAGGTCTAAACCCTGAAACGGGTGACTTACTAGGTAGCACTTTGGAGCAAGAGTTAGGTTTTAAAGTCGCGCATGCGATCTTATCTGGACCAACTTTTGCTAAAGAAATGGCGATGGGGATGCCAACAGCTATTACATTAGCTTCAAAAGATAAAAAATTGCGTAAGCGTTTTGCTAAAGCACTGCATAACGATCGTTTCCGCGTTTATACCAGTAAAGATATGGTCGGCGTGCAAATTGGTGGTGCGGTGAAAAATGTCATTGCTATTGGCGCAGGTATCGCCGATGGTTTGGGCTTTGGTGCTAATGCAAGAACCGCCTTAATTACTCGCGGTTTAGCTGAAATGATGCGTCTGGGCAAAGCGCTAGGCGGTAAGCGTAAAACCTTCAATGGGATGGCGGGTATGGGCGATTTAGTACTAACCTGTACTGATAATCAGTCGCGAAATCGGCGTTTTGGTATGGCGCTTGGACAAGGTAAAGAGCGTGCTGAGATAGAAGCTGAAATAGGGCAAGTTGTGGAAGGTGTGCGCAATGCCAAAGAAGTCAAAATGCTATCGCAACGGGTTGGCGTGGAAATGCCTATTTGTGATGCCATCTATCAGATTATCTATAAAGGGGTTGATCCTAAATTAGTTGCACATAAGCTGTTAACTAGGGATTTGAAGGAAGAGTCTTAATCATTCTTACGGCTTAATCTCTTTTTAAACCCTATTAATACAATCCAACATAAGAGTTTATTATTGGAGACGGTACCCCATAAGCATCTCCGCCCATACAGTAATTATAACTAAACGGAAAAGTTAACAATGTAAGTACGCTACTAATGATTAGTGCTTTAAATAAACTCTTCTACATGTCCTTCAAAATCCTTTTGCCTCAACGCCTCATAAGCCAATATCGCTACCGTATTTGACAAATTCAAACTTCGGCTATCTTTTTTCATGGGAATACGGAGTAGATTTTCAGTAATATCTTCTAAGATCCAATCAGGCAGGCCGCGTGTTTCTGGTCCGAAGATAAAGTAATCGCCATCTTGATAGTTAATTTGATGATAATAAGCTTTGCCTTTGGTGCTTAATCCAAACAAACGATTAGGCTTTTGCGATGCTTTAAATTCATCGTAAGATTTGTGGATCTTAACGTTAGCCCATTCATGATAATCCAAGCCTGCGCGGCGCATTCTTTTGTCATCAATCTCAAAACCAAGCGGCTCGATTAAATGCAATTGAAAGCCAGTGTTGGCGCAAAGACGAATGATATTGCCTGTATTTGGTGGGATCTCGGGTTCAAATAATACGATATGAAACATTAGCTTTTATCTTCTTTAGTGGAGTTATCGTTGAGCTGCCATGATTGTAATTTACGAGTCAGAGTATTGCGACCCCAGCCGAGTAATTTTGCTGCTTTTTGCTTATGGCCTTGGGAAAGTTCTAGTGCTTGCTTAACCATAAATTGTTCGAATTCGGTTTGTATTTTAGCAAAAATAATTTGATTACCTTGGTGATATTCTGCCATAAGTGTTTTGTTGATTTGTTCTTGCCATGGCGGTAGCTGTTTCTCGGAATCATCGGCAATAGCTTTTTGGCAAATGGACACTGCTTGGTTTAAATCAAAGGGCTTGGGTAGATAATCGAAAGCTCCAATTTGATGGGATTCTATCGCCATGTGGGTATTGGCATTGGCGGTGATAATTACTATAGGTAATTGCGGATAACGGTTCTTGGCCGTTTCCATTAATTCCAAGCCGCTCATCCCCGGCATTTGAACATCAGTAATCATCACTTTGGGAAGCTCTTTGGCTAGCAAATGAAGAGCATCTTGCCCATTATCCGCAGCTACCACCTTAAAACCTGCATTGCTCAATGCTTTGCTTAAAACCCAACGGATAGAGCTGTCATCATCTACTAGTAATACCAATGGCTTATCCATGCTTTTCTCCTGCCATTGCTCTGGTTGCTTTTAGAGGTAAATAGCAATGAAATTGAGTCTTCCCAGCTTCAGACTGGAACTCTATCATTCCTTGATGTTGTTGCATCAAACTTTGCGCGATCCCTAGTCCCAAACCGCTACTATTTTTGCCACTAATCATCGGGAAGAAAATGTTGGCTTTAAGTTCTTCAGGAATACCACCCCCATTGTCTATAACACTGATACAGATAGCTTGATTTCCATTGTGCACTAAAGGGTGCTCTGAAGTGATTCGAGTTCTAAAGATCAGCTTGGGGGACTTAACATTTTGCATTGCATCTAAAGCATTTTGTGCCAAGTTTAAAAATATTTGATAGATCTGTTCAGGGGCAATTTCTAATTCGGGCAAACTGGGATCATAGTCGCGCTTTAGTTTTAAATTTGAAGGAGCTTTAAGCTGAATAAACTGTAGAACATCTTCAATCACTTCATGGATATTGGTTATGAGTCGACTCGCGGTTTTCTGCCCTAATAACATGCGATCGACTAGCTCAGAAAGTCGTAGCACTTCTTTTTGGATGATCTGACTTACTTCAGGATCATCACTGCTAAGTTCAACTAACTGAGCAGCGCCAGAGATACCGCTTAAAGGGGTTTTTATCTCATGCGCTAGATTTTGTAGTAATTGACTTTGGATTTCTTGCTGTCTGGATAACTCTTGCTCTTGCTGATGTCGCTTGGTCAGCAAACTGTCTTGCCATTCTATGAGCAAATAAAAGTCATTATCTATTTGGATTTTTTGTACACATAATTCGGCTTCAATTTCTCGCTCATTATTTAAAGCAATAAGTTTATTGTCATAAATCTTGGTTTCACCAGAATCAAGCAGTGTTAGCCACTCATAGATTGGAAAAGTAGGCTTGTCTATAAAGTAATCAAATGGTTTGCCAATCAAGTTTTTGGCCGTGATCCCCATGGCTTTTTCCGCACTAGCATTCAAATAATAAAATTGACCTTTGAGATCCAATAGCAAAGTGGCAGTGGTGACTTGATTCAGCAATTCCAATGGGGATTTCATAAGACGTTGAATAGCAAAATTTTAGGTTAATTATATGTCAATAGAGGTAAGATTGCACCAGTGTGGTGCATGACATAATGCTTCAAACAGTTTCGGGCATAAAAAAGCCCAGAATTAACTGGGCTTCAATATAGCGTGCTTAGAAATTATAAGCTGTAGTACATTTCAAACTCGATTGGGTGAGTTGTCATGTTCAGAGTTGCAACTTCTTCGCGCTTCAAAGCAATGTAGGCATCTAACATATCATCAGAGAAAACGCCGCCACGAGTTAAGAATTCACGATCCGCATCTAATGCATCTAATGCTTGCTCTAATGAAGAGGCAACCGTTGGGATTTCAGCCGCTTCTTCTGCTGGTAAGTCATACAAATCCTTATCCATAGCATCGCCAGGGTGGATTTTGTTTTGGATACCGTCAAGCCCAGCCATCATCATAGCTGCAAAAGCTAAATAAGGGTTTGCCATTGGATCTGGGAAACGCGCTTCAATACGACGACCTTTCACACTAGGAACGTGTGGGATACGAATTGATGCAGAACGGTTACGAGCAGAATAAGCTAGCATTACTGGTGCTTCAAAACCGGGAACTAAACGTTTGTAAGAGTTAGTTGATGGGTTAGTGATCGCATTTAATGCACGAGCGTGCTTGATAACACCGCCGATGTAGTAAAGCGCCTCTTCAGATAAACCGCCATACTTATCACCAGCAAAGATATTGTTACCGTCTTTTGATAAAGAAGTATGGATATGCATACCAGTACCATTATCACCAACGATTGGCTTAGGCATGAAAGTAGCTGTTTTGCCATAAGCGTGAGCAACATTATGCGTTACGTACTTTAGGATCTGAACTTCGTCAGCCTTTTTAACTAAGGTATTAAACTTAGTGGCGATTTCGTTTTGACCTGCAGTTGCTACTTCGTGGTGATGCGCTTCAACTACCAAGCCCATTTCTTCCATGACTAAACACATTTGAGAACGGATATCTTGAGAAGAATCAACGGGTGGTACTGGGAAATAGCCGCCTTTAACGCGCGGGCGGTGGCCAGTGTTACCATCTTCATAGCTCTTGTCTGAGTTCCAAGCCGCTTCAGGGTCATCAATTTTTACCATTGAGCCGCTCATATCAGTCTTGAACTTTACATCTTCAAACATAAAGAACTCAGGCTCAGGACCAAAGAATGCAGTATCAGCAATACCTGTAGACTTTAGATACTCTTCGGCGCGCTTTGCAACAGAGCGAGGATCACGGTCATAGCCCGTCATAGTTGAAGGTTCTAGAATATCACAACGCAAATTCAAAGTTGGATCTTCAAAGAAAGGGTCCATAACCGCAGTTGACGGATCTGGCATTAATACCATGTCTGACTCGTTGATACCTTTCCAACCAGCGATTGAAGAGCCATCAAACATTTTACCGTCTTGTAAGAAATCTTCATCAACTTGGTGTGAAGGAATTGTAACGTGCTGCTCCTTACCTTTAGTATCGGTAAAGCGTAAATCAACGAAGCGAACTTCATTTTCCTTAATCATTTCTAAAACAGCTTCAATAGACATAGTTATCTCCAAATGAGAGTAAAAATAATAATAAGCATTATACGCGAAAAAGGGATTATAAGAAGGTTTGAAAGCTAGACATTTGCACCAATAAGGTGCAACAAAGGGGGCTGAGCAAAAAGCTAGGATTTTCTACTAAGTGTTTGATTTTTTATAAAAATGATAAAAATAAACATTGACATTTACAGATGTTAATAAAAGTTCAATTAAATTCGGATAAAATCGTAAATTTTGTTGACCGATCGACTTTCAGTATGATATTTATTACCGTCACCAAGGTTATTTTTCATTGGGCGTGTCTTATGTCCAAAGAAAAATGACATAAATGGTGTAATAAGTAAATTTACTAACTACATATTATAGGTAGGATTTTATGACTAATAAGACAATGATAGCTAAAGCTGTTAAAGCTGCCTTATTCGGCGGTATGGCTGCTTCGCTTTCTGTAACTGCTCCAACAGCTTTTGCTGCTGAAGAAGGTGCAGATGAAGATGATAATGTTGTTGTTACTACTGGTACACGTATTAGAGGCGTAGATTTAGCAGACGCTAATCCTGTACAAGTTGTAACAAAAGAAGATATTGAGCGTACTGGTTCTCAAAACATTGGTGATATCTTACAAGATATCCCAGCTGCAGGTTCTGCGCTTAATACTACATTCAACAATGGTGGTAATGGTTCAACTACTGTTGATTTACGTAACTTAGGTTCTAACCGTTTATTGGTATTGGTTAATGGTCGTCGTTGGACTCCTGGTTTAGGTGGTTCTGTTGACTTGAATAACATTCCTGTATCAATTATTGAGCGAATCGAAATTTTGAAAGATGGCGCATCAGCAATTTATGGTTCTGACGCTATCGCGGGTGTTGTAAACGTAATTACAACTACTGAATTTGAAGGTATGAACGCTACAGCTTATTATGGCGAAACGTTCGAAGGTGACGGCGAAACTCAAAACTTTAGTGTTGGCATGGGTGCAGCAAGCGATCGTAGCTCTGCATATATGAATGTTTCTTACACTCAAATTGAGCCAATCTTCGCTGGAGATCGTGAAATCTCTGCGGTACCAGTATTTGGTGCTCCTGATGGTTTCGCTGGTTCTTCTGGTACTCCAGATGGCCGTTTCTTACATTATGATCCAAGTGGTAACTTCTTCAATAACGCTGGTAATGGCGCTGGTGGATTTGAAGCTTGGGATAACGTAGCAAGTCGTTTTAACTATGCTCCATTTAACTACTTAGTTACTCCACAAGATCGTACTAACTTATATGCACAAGCTTCTCATCAAATTAATGATACTTTGAACTTCCGTGCAGAAGTATTTTACGGCAACCGTAAGTCAGAGCAGTTATTAGCTCCAACTCCATTATTCATTGGTTTATTCGGTTCTGGTTTAGGTACTCAAACCGTAATCGGTGCTAACAACCCTTACAACCCATTAGGTTATGCGTTAGATTCAACTTGTTCTGATCCTGCTGCTGGCTGTTTATTATTAACAGGTCGTCGTATGATTGAAGCTGGTTTCCGTAGCTTTAAACAAGACGTTGACCAATGGCAGTTTAGCGGTGGTTTAGATGGTGAGTTTGAAGCATTAGACCGCGTATTTAACTGGGACTTCAACTATACATATGCACGTATTAGTCAAAACACTTTGACTGACGGCTTGTTGAATATGCAACGTGTTAACGCTGCTTTATCTGACGCTTGTGTAACTGACTCATCTTGTGTTCCATTAAACTTATTTGGTGGTTCAGATCCTGCTAGCTTCACAGGCACGATAACTCAAGATATGATCAATTACATCACTTTCACAGCACAAGATACTCTTGAAACTGAATCTCAAGATTATACTTTCAACATCGCTGGTGATTTATTTGAAATGCCTGCTGGCGTTGCAAAATTTGCATTCGGTTTAGAGAAGCGTTTTGAAGAAGGTTTCGACCAACCTGACGCATTGATTGCTGCTGGTATTACTTCTGGTAACTCTCGTCAACCTACTTTAGGTGCTTACGACCTAGAAGAAGCGTATTTAGAGCTTGATCTTCCTTTATTAGAAGATGCTGCTTTCGCTAAATCTTTAGGCGTACAATTAGCTACTCGTCACTCTAGATATAGTAACTTTGGTAGCACTACAAACAGTAAGTTTGGTTTAAGATGGCAGCCAGTTGATGATGTTGTTGTTCGTGGTACTTTCTCTGAAGGTTTCCGTGCACCATCTATTACTGAGTTGTTCCGTGGTCAAGGTGATAGCTTCCCTACATTGGTTGACCCATGTAGTGGCTATGCATCAAGCACTAATGCTAACGTTGTTGCTAACTGTACAGCTGATGGCGTTCCAACGACTTATGTTCAAGCAAACTCTCAAATCCGTATTACTATCGGTGGTAATCCAGACTTAGGTCCAGAAACTACAGAAAGTAAGACATTTGGTTTTGTTTACAGCCCAAGCGCTATTGAAAACTTTACTGTTGCAGTAGATTGGTATGATATTGAAATTGACAACGCTGTAACTACAGTTGGTGCTCAAAATATCTTAAACAGCTGTTACGATGCTGACCCTAGTGAGCGTGCGCTATGTAATTTCATTACACGTACTCCAGCTGGTAACGTATCTGATTTATTTAACGGTAACATCAACGCTGGTAACTTCTCTACTTCAGGTGCTGACTTAGCGGTAGGTTACAACTTCGATACTGACAACATGGGTGCATTCGCAGTAACTTGGGATACTTCTTATGTTGATACAAACGGTACTACTGTTGAAGATGATAACGGTAACTCTGTATTCTTTAACAGTGTTGGCGTTGGTTTCGGTGGTGGTTTAATTCCACGCTGGCGTTCAAACGTTTACGTTGATTGGAACTATGGCGACTGGGGTGTTTCATGGTCTACACGTTACATCCACTCAGTAACTGAGTCTTGTGATCTAGGTAGTGCTTCAGTAAATGATTCATTATGTAATATTTTGAATGATGTAGCTGACACTTCTGATAATCAACAGCGTTTAGGTGGTACTACTTATCATGATTTACGTGTAACTTATGATATCGCTGACTGGGATACACAAGTAGCATTCGGTATTAGAAATGTTGGTAATAAGCAACCACCACTTTCTTATGCTGCATTTGCTAACAGCTTCGACCCAACACAGTATGATGCTCCAGATAGTGCGTCTTACTACTTGCGTTTAAGCACTAATTTCTAATAGTTGATTTAACTATTTTGAAATGAAGAAGAGCGGCTTATGCCGCTCTTTTTTTGAAAGGAGTAAAAATGAAGTTAGAGCAGTGGTTTTCTGTGCCGATTGTAATAGATCGATTGATTGGTTTTGAAAATACAAATAATTCAATTAAAGAGTATATTCTGTCTGCTGAAAAGCAGCATGAGAAAGAAAACGAGTTAATTACTCAAGCGAGAAAAAAAGGTTTATTTGAGAGTCAATGGAATCTTTTTCAAAGAAATGAGCCTAGCTTAAACAAGCTTAACGAATTACTAAGTGAAAAGCTTATATTATTAGTTTCACAATTAAATAGTTATGATCAAAAAATAATTGATACTTTAAAGATAAAAGAACAATCATGGTTTCATGTGACCAGAAAAGGAGGATATTTTTCGGCACATAATCATCCAATGGCATCTTGGTCTTCGGTGTATTGCGTTGATGATGGTGGAATTAATGATAATGATGACTTTGGAGTTACACGCTTTTGCCACCCCTATCCGCAAATGAATTGTTATATAGATGCAGGAAATGTAAATTTAAAGCATCCATTTAATAGTTCTCCACTTAATATAAAATTGAAAACTGGGGATTTGATTTTCTTCCCTTCTTTTTTAATGCATGAAGTTTCACCGTATATGCAAAATGGAACACGAATAACAATTGCAACTAACTATTGGATCGAATCCCCCTTAGTGAAAATCAGGGTTTAAATTAGAAAACAAATTTTATTTTAGGAGATTCGAGTAATACATCGAAAGCTATAACAGCCCTATGTTCTTTTGATAGTACGGGGTGAACATAATGCATATAATAAGGAGGAAATAATAGTAACATTCCTTCTCTAGGAGCAATTCTTCGCGTATTAGAATAACCATGATGCACAGAAATAGGAATAGGATTAATAAACTCAATTGCCCCTTCGGGTTCATTAAGGTTTTCTGGCAATTTAACATAGTAAACCCCACTAATTATATTTTTTTGAGTAGGGTGGAAGTGAGGTCTTTGCCAGTTATTTTCGCGCAAGATATTTGCCCACCCAACAATCCAAGGCTCTATTTGTTTGGATTGTTCGGAAAATACAGTTGACAGATATTGTTTAATAGCCGGCTCTAGAAAATCTTTTTTAAGTGCTTTCACCGCATCAACATTTTGCTCAAAATAGTTAAAGTTTAAAGGTGTTTGATATCCGCCTTCAGTAGTGATTACACCACTGTTAACAGCATTGTTGTTATTCTGTATAGATTGTTTTTCAAGCTCTAAAATATTATTAAGCAGTTTAGAGTTTAATTCATTATTATTGCTAAACGTTCTAGTAAGAACGGTGACAGGATAGTGAGTTTCAATAGACTCTTGATAATTCATGACTTATTTCTCAGTAATTAAATATGCCAGTCTTCTTTTACTTCATGAGGTTGCATTGGAGTAACGTCCATAACATATGAAGTTTGATTGTAGTTTTCGACTTCAACAGTTACTTTCTCGGCATTCTTACCGCCAGAATAGCGGGCAACAATTTGCGCTGCAAGTTTTATATCTTCTTTATCAAAAGTACCTTCGAGTAACGTTAACGGACCACCATGGCTAACTGTATGTATCGACGTGAATTCTTTTTTATAACCGCGTAAGAAATTATTTTCACCTTCTTCTCGACTTACGATTAATTTGAAGTTTGGCTTTGGTCGAATATGCCTACCAACTTTTAAAAGCATAATATCATCAAGCTCATAACGCTTTTCACCACGAGCCGCCCATAAATCTGCAAGCTTTTTAGAGTAATTAGCATCAGTTAAGAAGCAACATCCTCCTGCGGGTTGGGCATAATCTTCAAAGCCAAATTTCTCAGCTAATTCAAATTGTGGTTTACGGCTTCGTCCTGAAAAGTCATAAAGTTCTTCGCGGTTAACCCAGCCTTCACGCTCTGGCAAGGAAGGTATCAAATTCTTGGCACATAAAGGTCTTAACAGTCTATCTTCTGCGCCGGACTCGCGAGCAATAATGGGCATAGTCTCTTTACGCTGAGACTTTGGTCGTTGACCGATAACTTCACCAGTTATTATAAAGTCAAAACCATTTTCATCAGCCCAATCTTGCGCTTGATTGACCATGTAGATTTTGCAGTCTAAACAAGGGTTAAGATTCGCACCGTAACCATGTTTTGGGTTGTAAACTATGTCCTTATATTCCTCTGAGATATCTAAAATATGTAACTTGATACCTAATTGCTCAGCACTCCAAAGAGCGTTATTACGCTTTTGCTTTTCTTTATCTTTTTTGCGTATGGCATGAGTGTGGCCCTCGACACAAAAACCTGTATAGAAGTTAATGCCTTCTACATGAATGCCTTGCTCTTGGACAACTTTCGCTGCTAAAAGAGAATCTAGGCCTCCAGAGATGAGGGCTACAGCTTTACGTTGTTTAGTAGGTTTTGAAGGAATAGTATCTGTCATGCGCATATCAAGGTTGTAAGGAGCAGAGTGCTCAAAAAATGGACAGGAATTATACCAAGCCTTTGACAACAATCAAAACAAATAAGATTAGTTTATTATTGGCTAAAGGAATTAAAGTGTATTTCTAAGTAAAAACTGAATGGTATGATCACGAAATTCTGCGTAACCTAAAACTTGTATTTGGTTAATTCTAGACCAAGTAGGGATATCAGCCATAGTACCTGGATCTGTGCAGATAACTTTTAGTATGTCGCCCTCCTTCATCTCTTTTAGTTTATTCTGAGTCTTAATCACTGGCATGGGACAAAGCAAGCGGCTACATTCGAGAGTTTCCATCGAAGATTGAGAAGATTCTAGTTTGATAAATTGGCTTTCAGTGATTTTTGGCATGATTAGGCTCGTATTTTGCGGGAACAGGCGAATTATAAGGGATTGAGGGCTTGCGAGTAAATGCGTAGAAAGTGATTATTTTCTATCCGAATGGGCTTATCTAGTGTAGAATTGCGCCACTTTTGATGCTCCAACTAGATTAACGAGAATCCCATGATCGAAAAATTACGCAATATTGCGATTATTGCCCACGTTGACCACGGTAAAACAACCTTGGTAGATAAGTTGCTTGAACAGTCTGGAACTTTAGGCGAGCGTGCTGGCGCACAAGATCGTGTGATGGATTCTAATGATCTGGAAAAAGAGCGTGGTATTACCATTTTGGCGAAAAACACCGCCATTACTTGGAAAGATTACCGTATTAATATCGTGGACACACCTGGTCACGCCGATTTTGGTGGTGAGGTTGAGCGTGTTATGTCTATGGTGGATTCAGTATTGCTTTTAGTTGATGCTGCTGAAGGTCCAATGCCACAGACTCGCTTTGTGACACAAAAAGCATTTGCTCAAGGTTTGAAGCCGATTGTTGTAATCAACAAAATTGATAAGCCGGGCGCACGACCTGATTGGGTAATGGATCAAGTCTTCGATTTATTCGATAACCTAGGTGCGACCGATGAGCAATTAGATTTTGATGTGGTTTATGCTTCAGCATTAAACGGTTGGGCTAGCCAAGAAGAAGCGACTAGTGGCGAAAATATGGAGCCTTTATTCAATGCAATCATTGATAATGTATCTCCTCCACCTGCAAATAGTGATGGTGGCTTCCAGATGCAGGTTTCGCAACTTGATTACAACTCCTACGTAGGCGTAATTGGTGTTGGCCGTATTAAGCGCGGTAGTGTGAAGTTGAATCAGCAAGTTACTATTGTTGGTGCTGATGGCAAAAAGCGAAATGGTAAAGTAGGACAAGTGTTGGGCTACTTAGGTTTAGAGCGCCACGAAGTTGAAACGGCAGAAGCAGGCGATATTATTGCTATCACTGGTTTAGGCGATTTAAAAATTTCAGACACAATTTGTGATGTTAATGAAGTAGAAGCTTTACCACCATTAAGTGTGGACGAGCCTACAGTAACCATGACTTTCCAAGTGAACACTTCACCGTTTGCAGGGAAAGAAGGTAAGTTCGTTACTTCGAGAAATATTCTTGAGCGTTTACATCAAGAGTTAGTGCATAACGTTGCCTTGCGTGTTGAAGAAACGGATGACCCAGATAAGTTCCGCGTTTCTGGTCGTGGCGAATTACATTTAGGTATTTTGATTGAGAATATGCGCCGCGAAGGATACGAGCTTGCGGTATCGCGTCCTGAAGTAATTATTCGTGAAGAAGATGGTCAGTTAATGGAGCCGTATGAAACGGTTACCATTGATGCAGAAGAAGAGCATCAAGGTAGCGTGATGGAAAACTTAGGTTTGCGTAAAGCTGAGTTAACCAATATGTCACCAGATGGTAAAGGCCGTATTCGTATGGACTTTATTATGCCAAGCCGTGGCTTAATTGGCTTCCAAACGGAGTTTATGACTATGACTTCGGGCTCCGGTTTGATGTATCACACTTTTGAACATTATGGTCCGCACAAAGGTGGTGAGATTGGACAAAGGATTAATGGTGTTTTGATTTCAAATGGTCAAGGTAAAGCCTTAACCAATGCGCTATTTAATTTGCAAGAACGTGGTCGCTTGTTTGCCAAGCATGGTGATGAAGTTTACGAAGGTCAAATTATTGGTATTCATAGTCGAGCAAATGATTTAACGGTTAACGCGTTAAAAGGTAAGCAGTTAACTAACGTCCGTGCTTCAGGTACCGATGATGCACAGGTGTTAACGCCACCAATTAAAATGACTTTAGAGCAAGCATTAGAATTTATTGATAATGACGAACTGGTAGAAGTAACTCCTGAGTCGATCCGAATCCGTAAGAAGTTACTAACGGAAAGTGAACGTAAGCGAGCTGCAAGACCGCCAAAAGCTTAAAATTAGAATCCCCGCAACAGCGGGGATTTTTTTGTAGTGATTTATGCTGCATCGGTTGTCTTTTCTTGCAACCATTTCTTGCTATACTGGTCTTATAGTCATTCTTAATTCTCACGGTGCTATCATGCCAATGCGCGTTCTAATTTTAGGTTCAATTTTATTCTTATCAGCTTGCTCAGCTAGCCAAGTTCAAAAAGCTGCCCAAATATCGCGTGGTTTAACGGGTGGTGATCAACCTCGTTCAGCATTTTTAGAACCTTCCGTGAAAGAAGCGCTTGAACATGAGATGCGTGTTTGTCTTGATGGTAATTATAAAGATGCTGAACTTAGAGCTGAATGTATACAAATTGCCGTTGCAAAAGTAAAAGAACAGAAAGGTTTGGATGAAGACTTAGATTTAGGTGGCACAGTAACAGTTCGTGAAATCGATGAAGATGAAATTATTGATGGAACAGAAAATAGTGAGGAAGAAGGCTCAAGTTCTGAGGACGAGCAATGATCGGTTTGTTACAAAGAGTTACTCACTCTAGGGTAACCGTCAATGGCGAGGTAATGGGTGAAATTGGTAAAGGCTTAATGGTCTTGGTTGGCGTGGAAAAACACGACGATAAGACCACGGCAGATAAATTATTAACCAAGCTTTTAAAGTATCGAGTATTTAGTGATGACAATGACAGAATGAATTTATCATTAAAGGATATTGAAGGCGGGTTATTATTAGTCCCTCAATTTACCCTAGCAGCCGACACCAACTCAGGATTAAGACCGAGCTTTTCAAGTGCTGCTCCCCCAGCGATAGGCAAAGAGTTATTTGAATATCTGGTGGAAACCGCCAAGCAACAATATGCTCATGTTGCTAGCGGTCAGTTTGGCGCCGACATGAATGTTGAGTTATTAAATGATGGGCCTGTAACGTTTAGTCTAAATGTTTAAGGTTTATCGTTTCTTAAAGTTTTTACCTTATCGTAAAGCATTTCTTTATTAACTTCTTCAGCTTGGATTGGTGTATCAATAACCAGCCCAACACGAGTTCGAATTCGTTTTACCCGATCAATGATTTTATTCACTTTCTTACGACTAAATAAACTATGCCATAAACCTTGTAAGGCCATTGGCACCACTGGCACAGGGCTTTTTTCGATTATCTTTTCAATGCCCGATTTGAATTCATTCATTTGACCATCGCTCGTCAGCTTTCCTTCTGGGAAAATACAAACAACTTCCCCTGCATCTAAAGCCTGTTGGATCTGTTGCATGGATGTTTCGAGTAATTCAGGATTTTCACTACGACCAGCAATTGGAATGGCTTTAGCGGTTTTAAAAATAAAGCTGAGCACTGGGATCTGAAAAATCTTGTAGTACATAACAAAGCGCACTGGGCGACGGATATAGCCACCGATAATTAATGAGTCAACGAAACTGACATGGTTACATACTAAGATACAGGGGCCTTTTTCAGGAATATTGTCGAGCCCTTTAACTTTTACTTTGTAAATGGTGCTGATTAATAACCATACCAAAAAGCGCATTAAAAATTCTGGAACTAGGGTAAATATATAAATGGCGACCACGGCGTTTAATATACCGGTAATAAAAATCAACTCTGGAATGGTGACACCTAGCATTAACAATATAGCTGCCATTAAAGCCGCCACTACCATGAAGAGTGAGTTATAAATATTATTACCCGCAATGACTCGAGATAGGTAGTTGCGATCGCAACGCTCCTGCACCAAGGCGTAAAGTGGAACTATATAAAAGCCCGCAAATATGCCCACCAAAGTACAATCCAAGAGGGTACGAATAGAGCCAGCTTGGGCCATAAATTCCCAAGGACCTAATTCTCCGCTAAAACCGACTTGCGGGTTGGCAAAGTATAAGTCTAGAGCAAACCAAGTCATGCCAATGGCACCAAACGGAACCAGTCCAAGCTCGACTCGTTTACCTGATAAACGTTCACATAAAGCAGAACCTACGCCAATGCCGATGGAAAAGACGGTGAGTAATAGAATGGCTGTAAAGGCGTTACCGTCAAGACTGACTTTCGCAAAAGTATTAATTTGAGTTAAGAAAATAGTGCCATAGAACCAAAACCATGAAATGCCTAAGATTGATAAGAACACCACGCGATTTTGCTTAGTAAATTTCAGAGTTTTCCAAGTTTGAGTAATTGGATTCCAATTAATCTTGAGATCGGGTTGTACAGCTTTGGTCATTGGAATGCGACGGCTTGATAAGTAACCAATAATAGCAATGGAGACAATGAGCACTGATAATATGGTTTTTCCTAATTCGTTGTAACCAATTAAAGCTCCACCAACAATTGTGCCTACAAGAATAGAAACGAAAGTCCCCATTTCTACCATGCCATTGCCGCCTACAAGCTCTTCTTCTTTTAAGTGCTGTGGCAATATCGAGTATTTTATGGGGCCAAAGAAGGTGGATTGCAGTCCTAGTAAAAAGAGAACGATCAACAAGAAGTAAATATTATCTAAATAGATGCCGGCAACAGCGCAAAGCATTATGGCAATTTCAAGGATTTTAATTTTTCGGATCAACCACGATTTCTCAAATTTTTCGGCAAACTGCCCCGCGGTTGCGGAAAACAGGAAGAAAGGAACAATAAATAAACCTGCCGCCACATTGGTCATGATTTGCGGTTCTAAAGCAATTTTTCCTGCGGAGTAATAAGTAATTAGGGTAATTAAAGCTTGCTTAAAAGTGCTGTCGTTAAAAGCACCAAGGGCTTGTGTAATAAAGTAGGAAGAAAAGAACTTTTGCTTAAATAGTTGAAATTGTGAAGCCATATTATTCCTTAAGTTGTTCGTTCTTATGTGGCAAATTAAAAAACTGCTTACTGTTATGACTAGTGATTCTAGCAATATGTTCCGCAGATTGTTGGCGAATTTCAGCCAGTCGCTGTCCAATATGGGGTAAATATTGTGGCAAATTACGGCTAGACTTTGGCTTAGGGCGCATATCGCGTGGTATTAAATAGGGTGCATCGGTTTCAATCATCAGGCGCTCATCAGGGATTAAATGAACTATATCTGCTAGAGGCTTACCGCGCCTTTCGTCACACACCCAGCCTGTGATTCCAATATATAGTCCCCGTTCTAAATAAGCCTCTAGAGCCTCTTGGCTGCCAGTAAAGCAATGAATCACAGCTTTTGGCAGTTGTCCTTTATATTGCCCAAGGATGGCTAACATGGCATCGGTGGCGTCTCTTTCATGCAGAAACAGAGGTTTTTGCAGGTTACAAGCTAAATCTAATTGCTGTTTAAAGACGTTTTTTTGAATATCTGGAGGGGAGAAGTTACGGTTGAAATCTAAGCCACACTCGCCAACCGCCACTACTTTGTCATGTGTTAACAAGCTTTCTACTGATTTAAAGTCCTCGGTTGTAAAGTCCTTAGCATCGTGAGGGTGGCATCCAGCAGTAGAAAATATTGGGTTATGTTGCTTGGTTAGCTCAAATGCTTTTAGGCTTTCTTTGGCATTGGTGCCGGTAATAATTTGGCTAGAAACACCTACCGAGAGGGCGTCAGCAATGACCTGCTCACGATCTTTATCGAATCTTGAGTTTGTAAGGTTGACCCCAATGTCTATATAGTTACCCATCACATTAATAGATGATTTTATTAGAAATTTCTTTGTTAGATGGTATAAACTAAAACTAATAAAAACAAGGGGGAATAAGAACGCATGCAAATTAGTCGCTCGACCAATGTACTATTAGCGATAGCTGCTACTTTTATTATTATTGCAGGAATGAAGGCCGCCAGTAGTTTTATCGTGCCCGTAATCCTGTCGATTTTTGTATCCATTATTTTAAGTCCTTTGTATTTCTTTTTTGCTTCAAGCAAAGTCCCATTTACCAAAAAAGATATTCCGGACTGGCTTTCGATTACTTTAGTGGTAGTGATTGCAGGATTTATTTTCTTCGTCATTGGCAAGCTAGTAGGGAATTCAGTTCAAGAGTTTTCGAATAATCTAGACGAGTATCAAGGTGCTTTAACTACCAAGTTACAAGGACTCATTAATTCGCTAAAACAGCTAGGTTTGCCCATCCCTGAAAATGGACTTTCCGAGAATTTCTCTCCAGGTATGATCATGAATGTTTCCACTTCAGTCCTAAATGGGCTAGGGTCATTATTAAGTAATACTTTTTTGATTATTTTTACTTCAATTTTTCTATTGATGGAAGCGAGTGTTTTTTCAGATAAATTGCATCGTGCATTCCCAACTAACGATTTAGGAAGCAGCAAAGCTAAAGATGGAACTGATCAAGTTATCGCCAAGATAAAACGCTACGCGACTATAAAATCGATCGTAAGTTTAATGACCGGTGCATTCATATCTGCATGGCTTTGGGCATTTAATGTGGAGTATCCATTCCTTTGGGGCTTAGTAGCATTCTTATTTAATTTTATTCCAAATATTGGTTCGATTATCGCGGCGGTTCCAGCGGTGATACTAGCTTGGCTGTCGCCGGAAAGTACCTTCTATACCCCAATATTAGTAGCCATGGGTTATCTGTTGGTGAACTTTATTGTCGGTAATATTGTTGAGCCAAAATTTATGGGAAAAGGTTTAGGTTTGTCCACACTGGTTGTTTTCTTATCCTTATTATTCTGGGGCTGGGTCTTAGGACCGGTTGGAATGTTGTTATCAGTTCCATTGACCATCATCGTCAAGATTATTCTCGATGCGAATGAAGAGACGAGATGGATAGGGATTATGCTGGGTGATAAATGACTTTAGAGCTATTTAGCAAGCATCTTCTTTGTTAGAAGCTTATGCGTCGCACATAACGCTCTAAAGGCATTTAAGTTTAACGGCGCTACCAAGATCAATATGATTCCCAGTCAATCTGGGGATGACGTTAGTTTTAAAAGAGTATTCATTATGAAAAAGTTTATCAGCTTAATTGCATTAGTCATGGCATTCACAATTCAAGCCAAAGAGTTCGAGCAAGGCTTGGTGGTGAATAACACGCCTGAGATTTTGAACTTTAAAGAACGAGCTAAAGTGCAAAATGAAATTTTAAATGACCGTCTGGATAACTTATTACCCAAACTGATGAAAGAATCAGGTTTGGATATGTGGCTGGTTATCAATCGTGAATATGGCGAAGATAGACTTTTTTATACGCTTGTTCCGCAACCAACTTTTGCCGCCCGTAGAACAACTTTATTAGTGTTTACATTAAAAGATGACAAGGTAGAGCGTTTTAGTGTCAGTCGATATAGCATTGGTGATGTTTATAAGACTCGATGGGATGGAGGCACTAAAGATCAACAATGGCAAAGACTGGCGGAAATTATTGGCGAATACGATCCGCAAAAAATTGGCATTAACGTTAGCCAAGATTGGGCAATAGCCGATGGTTTAAGTGAAGGCCTTTATCAACGTCTCAATCAATTTTTACCAGAAAGGTATCAACAGCGCTTAGTTAGCTCTGAGCCAATGGTGATCCGTTGGATGGAAACACGCTCGGAACCAGAGTTAGCCTTGTATCCAAACATTGTCAAAATTGCACGCTCGGTTATTTCCGAAGCCTTCTCAACTAAAGCTATCACTCCTGGCGTAACCACTAGCGACGATCTTTCTTGGTTTATCCGCGAGCGTTTTGAAGAATTACAAATGAAGCCTTGGTTCCAGCCATATGTCACCATTCAAAGACAAGGTGATAAGAATGATCCTAAAGCACCATTCTTTGGTAAGTCTGCTAGAACCATAATGCCGGGTGACTTAATCCATACTGACGTTGGGATTTGTTATTTGGGGTTATGTACTGATACTCAAGAAGTCGGCTATGTGGCTAAGAATGACGAGTTTGAAGTGCCAAAAGGTTTTAAAAATGCTTTAGCCAAAGGCAATCAATGGCAAGACTTATTGACAGGTTCTTATGTCACGGGAAAAACAGGCAATCAAATCCTAAAAGCGACGCAAGACAAAGCAAAACGTAAAGGCTTAATATCCAGTACCTATACGCATCCACTAGGTTTTGTAGGCCACGCCGTTGGCCCAACGATAGGGATGTGGGATAACCAAGGCCAAACGCCAATTCAAGGTGACTGGAAGCTTTTTCCAAACACTGCCTACGCGATCGAAGGCAATGTTAAAGTAAAGTTACCCGAGTGGGACAATCAATTGATCCAAATACCCTTAGAGCAGTCTGCGTATTTTGATGGTGAGAAAGTTATTTATCTAGGTGGTCGTCAAACTGAATGGCACTTTGTGAAGTAGTTTTGATCTGCTTAGAGTTTGATTAGTTAAAAGCTTTGTCTGAAGATCTTAGTTTTATTTAAAGAAGAAAGTATATATTGTTAATATTGCTGCGATAAAAGATATAGCTCCAAAAATATGTCCTAGCTTCAATTTTTTTAAAAGATTAATTGTGGAGGCATACTTCACGATTTCGACTCCTTGAGAATCAAACAATGGACCATTTTTTAGTGTTTTTAAATCTGAATGAGAAATAGTCCAATCATCTAATAGTTTATACGCTCGGGGGTAGTCATCTCGTATAGAGATTTGGTCCCGCTCTATAATGCTATTTAGCCATAAGTATTCCGTAGTGCTTAAGCTGTGTTGAATCCATCGATACAATGCTTCAACGGCCATTTTTTGTTTTAGAAAAGGAAAACGCTCTTTGATAGCGGAGTCTTTGATACGATAAATAACTTTGTCAGAAGGGTTTAATTTCCATAATTCAGAGCATTGATTAATTTGGTCTTTGATTTTTTTGCTTTGAATGTCTTTAAGGTGCATTCCTTTTATCCTTTATATAAAGCGTCTTCCAAACCTTAGCAATCATATTACCTTCTGCATCTTTAATATCAACTTCAAACTTGGGTTCGATTTTATCTTCAGTTTGGAGTTGAGTTTTCCAGTCTTCTAATAATTCATTGGGTAAGTGAAACTCTGCGAAAACAGGTTTTCTACTGGCTTTGATAAATTTAATTTCTGCTTTTTTATCCCAGACTAAATAGTCTTTACCGATTTGATAATAAGCCATCAGCATATAGAAGGGATCGGTCATGGCGAAGAGAGAGCCACCGAAATGAGTCCCTACGGCATTTTGGTTGTACCAAGATTTTTTAAGTCGGACTTTGGCGTAGCTCCAGTCGTCACGAAACTCTAGAACTTTAATACCGGTAAAACGAAAGGGAAACCAGATATTTAGTCCAAATCGTAACTTACGCGGCGTCATCTTCATTCGGTAACTTCTTCTTGGGGTTCATCTTTTTGGGCTGGAAAGGCTTTGCCAAATAATAATCCAACTTCAAATAATAACCACATGGGCAGCGCCAATAAAGTTTGTGAGATAACGTCTGGCGGAGTTAGTAGCATGCCAAATACAAAAGCACCGACAACTATGTAAGGACGTTTTGCTGACAATGATTCTACCGAAGAAATGCCTGACCATATCAAAAGTAAAGTTACAATTGGAACTTGGAACGCTAAACCGAAAGCAAAGAACAGTTTTATCGAGACGTCTAAATAGCTCGTGATATCAGGCATATAGACAACGCCATCGGGCGCTATGCTGGGTAAGAACTGGAATAAAATCGGCAGTATGACAAAGTAAGCAAAAGCGATACCTGCATAGAATAAAAATACGCTAGAAATCAATAAAGGAAATGCAAAGCGCTTTTCTTTGGCGTATAAGCCGGGCGATACGAATGCCCACGCCTGATGCAGAATTACGGGTATGGCAATAAAAACGGCACTGACAAAAGCCAGTTTTAGTGGCGCTAAAAATGGCGATATGACTCCGGTAGCGATTTGCTTTGAATCTTCAGGTAAATTATTGGTTAATGGAATAGAAAGAATTTCATATAAGCGATTGGCGAAAACTGCAAAGACTACAAAAATTAGGCCAACCACAACGACTACTCGCAATAGTCGATCACGCAACTCAACCAGATGCGAAATTAGTGGCATATCTTGATCTTGTTTGTTGTTTGGCTCGGCGCTCATGATTCTGAATCCGCTCTTTGCTCAGCTTGCTTAAGCGTTTCCTCAGCTTGACGCTGCAACTCTTCAAGCTCAGTACCAGCAGCTTGCTCTTTAATCATCTTCTCATGCTCAGCAACGCGCTTTTTGAGCTCTTCAATTTCTAGCTCACGATTTATTTGATGATTGAATTGGGTCATAGTGGATTTAGCTTTACCAAACCAGCGACCAACGGTGCGGGCAGCTTTGGGTAAACGCTCAGGGCCAAGCACCAAAAGGGCGATCACGAAAATGATCAGCCATTCAAAAATTCCAGTATCAAAAGGCATGAATATAGGTTAATTAGAAATGCTAAGAACGATCTACAGGAGACTCTTCTTTGCTTTCACTTTTAGCATCGGTAAAGTCAGCATCTTGCTTTTCTACCGCTTCAGGCTGAGTGTCGCTTTTGTCTTCATCTTTAACCGCATCTTTGAAGTTCTTTAAAGCGCCACCTAAATCACCGCCCATGTTTTTAAGTTTTTTAGTACCGAATAACAAAACTACAATTAATAAAATGATTAAAAGTTGCCAAACACTAAAGCCCATAATAAACCTCGTTATAAGAGAATCTTAAAAAGGTAGCGGACCGCCGCCACCTAAAATATGAATGTGAATATGAAAAACAATTTGCCCGCCATCTTTACCAGTATTGATGATGGTTCTAAAGCCCTTTAAACCTGCATCTTTAGCGATTTCAGGAACCTTGGTCATCATATAGCCCATTAACTCGCTATCTTCAGCAGAGACTTCCGCCAAGCTATGAATATGCTTTTTTGGGATCATCAATAAATGAACTGGCGCCTTCGGTGCTATATCTTTAAACACCAAGATTTTGTCATCCTCATAGACTTTGCTACTAGGGATTTCATCATTAATGATTTTGCAAAAAATACAGTCGCTCATTGACGTAGCTCTTATATTGCTTTCAATTTTTTCATTGGACTCTTATTATACAGAAAACCGCTCAGAATAAATCTAAAATAACTATGTATTGGCTAAGACGTTTATTGGCAATTGGTTTGCTGTTCGCTGGGATTATTGGACTTGTTTGGAGTCCACCTTATATTACAAAAGAATTGGCGGCACTAATGCTGATCATTGGCTTAGTTTGGGCGCATTTTTTACCTGCGGGATTGAATATCGATAATGATGTTCATGCATACTCGAAAGAGCAGGCGCAAAAGCCGATTCCATTATTGCGCTCCCCAATTATGTGGGTATCAATGCTGACTTTTGCCCTGATTTTATGGATGTTTAAAAATTAGAGGCTAATTAACGAATTAGGATTTATTTGGCCACAGGCTTTTTATAAAGAAATAAGCCGCGCCAAGCCCCAGTCCTACTGCTGGCCAGTAATTATTGGGCATAGCGCTATAAATCAAGCCTGCGGTTATCGCTAAACTGGCACCAATAATGGCGTGCTTTTGGGCGTATTGTTGGCGGAGTTTATGAGCTTCTAATTCCACCATTTGCTTTTTAACATCATCAAATGAGTCGGCAATATGATTCACCTGGTCAATGGCTTTGATCACTTTACGCGGAACCTTTGGTAATTCTTCGAGTATTTTTGGTGCTTCTTTGTTCATCTGCTTAAAAAAGTTAATTGGTGAATATTGCTCTTTAACCCATTGTTTTAAATAGGGTTGTGCCGTTTCCCATAAATCCAGTTCAGGATAAAGTTGGCGTCCAAGACCTTCAATATACAGTAAAGTCTTCTGCAACAGTACCAGTTGAGGTTGAACTTGCATATTAAATTTACGAGCGGTTTGGAAAAGTTGTATTAAGAAATGCCCAAAAGATATTTCAGCAATTTTTTTACCAAAGATGGGCTCACAAGCTGACCGAATGGCGGATTCAAATTCAGTAATAGAAACGTTTTTATCAATCCAGCCAGATTGAATATGGAGTTCGGCGATACGGCGATAATCTTGGGCGAAGAAAGCTAAAAAATTATCCGCAAGATAACGTTTATCTGACTCGCTAAGAGTACCCATAATGCCACAATCAATGGCGATGTATTGAGGCATTTTAGGGTCGCTAATATCAACAAAAATATTGCCAGGGTGCATATCTGCATGGAAGAAGCTATCGCGAAATACTTGGGTAAAGAAAATCTCAACACCGCGATTGGCTAACTCTTTCATATCGACGCCTGCATCGCGCAGAGCTTGAACTTCACCAATGGGTACGCCAGAAATCTTTTCCATCACCATGATTTTTGGTCGACAATAATCCCAATAGACAGTCGGAACATAGAGCAATTCAGAGTCTGCGAAGTTACTTTTTAAATTGGAACAATTAGCAGCTTCTATGGTTAAGTCGATTTCGCGTTTAATAGTTTTATCATAATCCGCAACCACTTCTTTGATACGAAAACGTCTGGCTTCACTAGAATACAGTTCAGCCCAATGGGCAAGCGATTGCATCATGTCTAAATCTTTTTGGATCTTTTTTCGGATACCGGGGCGTAAAACTTTGACCACAACTTGCTGGCCATCTTGTAAGCTGGCGCTATGCACTTGAGCTACGCTAGCTGATGCCAATGGCTTATTATCAAAGCTTTTAAAAATATCGGATATTGGTGACTCAAGTTGTTGTTCAATTAAGGCTACGGCTTCTTCACTGGCAAAGGGTTCAACCTGATCTTGCAGTTTCGACAATTCATTGGCGATATCTTCTGGAACCAGATCGCGTCTGGTGGACAGCATTTGTCCTAGCTTGATATAAATTGGACCAAGTTCGGTTAAGGCAAGTGCTAGTCTTTTACCGCGAGATTTATCTTGATGCTTAGCCCCAGTGAAAGAAAATAACTTAGCAATGAATCGAAACTTAGCTAATGGCGTTGGCGCTAAAAATTCGTCCAAACCGTACTTAATTAAAGTGCGGTTAATGGTCATGGCATGATGCAGTTGTTTGAGCTTGCCCATTATTGGTCAGTATTTTCTTTTTTAGCGTTTTCTTTGAGCGCGACTAAACGATTGATTCTTTGTTCTAAGCGGTCAACATCTGATTTTAAGTCGGCAACATCGTCGTAAAAATTTTCAAGTTCAATAGACGCTGGTGTAGCTTTTGCTTCAAAGCGCAAGTATTCGCTCATGTTGAGTTTGGCGGTATTTAAAGTTTCCATCGCCCAGCCATGAAAGCTTTTACCTGCTTTGAATAACTCATGGGCGACAATATCGCCAGTGTACTTTGATAAATGTTCTTCCCAATCGATATCCAAATGTTCGAAGAAAGTTTGGAACTTTTGCGCGGTTTGGATTTCTCCAGAAAATAACACTTCACCTTTAAATAAAGGATCTTGTTGTTCTGATAGCGCTAAATTGAAAAAAGACAAGCTATTGCCTTTTAGCTCTGCATTAGGCTCTTGTTCAAAAGTATCTTTAACAATAATGTATTGCTCATCAATCTTAAAAAAGATGGATTGTTTTAAATCTAACAATTCAAACTTAATAAGTTTTCCATTTAATGGTTCGAGGCGAGCTTGCGCATCAGGATCAAGCTGTAAGACTTGATTGATAAGAGTCTCAATGGTTGGGGCAATTAATGAGATTAGCATTGAAAATAATCGCTAGTACTTTTTGCCAATATGTAAAGCTACAACGCCACCAGTTAGATTGGTATATTCCACTTCATCAAAACCAGAAGTTTCCATCATACCTTTTAAAGTATCTTGGTCAGGGTGCATACGAATTGACTCAGCAAGATATTTATAGCTTTCAGAATCATTGGCAACCACTTTACCCATAAAAGGTAGTAAGGTGAAAGAATAGGTATCATAGATTTTTGAAAGCGCTGGAATGGTTGGCTTAGAAAATTCCAATACTAATAACTTTCCGCCGGGCTTTAAAATACGATACATAGATTTGAGCGCATTGTCTTTTTCAGTGACATTACGCAGACCGAAGGCAATGGTAATGCGATCAAAGTAATTATCTGGGAATGGTAAACTTTCGGCATTGGCTTGTACATAATCCACGTTACCAACAATACCGTTATCCACCAACTTCGAGCGTCCCACTTTAATCATGGAATCATTGATATCAGCTAAGATAACTTGACCATTCTCGCCAACTAGCTTGGAAAATTTAGCTGTTAAGTCACCTGTACCGCCAGCAATATCAAGAATCTTCTGACCTTTACGCACCGCGGCTCTTTGAATGGTGTAATGCTTCCAAACGCGGTGTACGCCGAATGACATCAGGTCATTCATAATATCGTACTTTCCTGCTACCGAATGAAAAACTTCAGCAACTTTGCTTTCCTTTTCCTCTTTGGCAACGGTTTCATAGCCAAAATGGGTGGTGTTTTCTGATGATTTGTTTTCTTCAGTCATAGCTTATCTTTTAGTCTGGTTGCTTAGGGTTAAAAATTCCCACACTTGGATCATTCGTTCTTTGTAAGCCGGCGGTAGCTAAACGTTGCAAATAATATTGCCAATTAGCAGAATATTCTCGCCCCAGCTCATACAGCGTTTTCCAATTATACAGGCCACTATCGTGACCGTCATCAAAAGTTAGCTTTATTGCATACTGGCCAACTGCCTCTATATTGGTGATTTGCACATGCTTTTTACCACCAACAATCATCATCTCTTGATTGCCATGGCCTCGAACTTCTGCCGATGGCGAAAACACTCGCAAGTATTCATAAGGCAGTAGAAAGACTTCACCTGCAAACTCAACTTGAAGTTGTTTGGAGGCTTGTTTTAAAATTATTGACTGTGGAGTCATACATGAGAATATCGAGTTAAGGCTATAGTGTTATGATATCAAGAAGCATATAATCATTCACTAAATGTTTGATACAAAATAATATGCGATTTGAGCCAAATAATCAGTTAGACAAAGCAATAGCACTAGTTAATTCTGGCAACGCTAGGGATGCATTGACAATTTTTGAAGCTTTGTTGAAACAACAGCCAAATAATTGGACTAAGATTAATACCGCAAATTGCTACATTAAATTAAATACTGATCCATTAGCGGAGAAGCTATTAAATGAGATTGTAAACTCTGAGGATAATAACTTAAAGATTTTGCTTGGAGTTTCCCAGTTGGCGATTAAAATTTTTCGTTTTAACTTAGCGCATAAGGCTTGCGAAAAAGCGAATCAAATAAAGCCTCATACTCCTGAAGTAATGGCTGAATATATTAGAGCAAAAAATGAGGCAAGACACAGAGAAGGCATAGAGCAGTTAGCTAATGAAATGGCTAAATTGCTTCCTGATAATGCTTGGCCTTTGAATGAATTAGGGAATTATTACTTGGCTAAAGGAGACTTTTCAAATGCTAGCATATACTACGAGAAGTCTATCATTACAGATCCTAATTTAACCTATTCGTATTTTGGTTTTGCGAAAGCAAATAAATTTAAAATACTCCCCGTTGATTATTTTCGGAAGTTAGAAAAGTGTATAAAGTACACAACCGTAGAAGAAGATAAAGCTAGACTTTTATTTGCAAAAGCAAAAGTAGAGAATGATATAGGTGAATATGAAAGTGCTTGGGATAATGCTCAAAAAGCTAACAACTTAAAAGCCACTTTAAGGCCTTTTAATCCAAATAATTACGTAAAATACATCGAGAAAATAAAAAGCACATACTCTGTTAAGAGTTCGAACATAAGTGAAAATTTAGGTGAGCATGTGTGGATTGTTGGAATGCCTAGGAGTGGGACTACTTTAATCGAGCAAATTTTGAGTGATGATAGCTCTTTGTACCCAGGAGGAGAAACTCCTGCGATAGACTATAGTTTATATACTCAATTGAAAGGGATGTCGTATTTAGATAAAAATTTATCTGTCGATGCACTGAATTCTATTGGTTTAGAATATGAAGCATTTTTCAAAAGATTCTCAAACTTTAAAGGAAGCAAGATAATCGATAAAGTCCCTTTTAATTATTTACACATTGGTATTTTTAAGAAGTTATTTTCTAGGGGAAAAGTTGTAAACTTTGTAAGATCAAAATTTGATGTTGCAACGTCTATTTTCTTTGAGAATTTTAGCTTGATGCAAAACTATACTCATAATATTGATGATATTTTCTTGGCGTATGATTGTTATCAAGATTTGATGTTACATTGGGAGAAGCTTTACCCTGAGTCAATTTTAAATATTCGATATGATAAATTTATTACCCAACATGGTGAAATGAAGCAAAAAATCATTGATTTTTGCGGGCTAAAAATAGATGAAAAAAGTCATCATTCAATATCTGAAAATATGATTGAAACGCCAAGTGCATGGCAAGCACGCCAGAAGTTATACTCAAGCGCAATTGATAGGTGGAAAAATTACCCGCAAATGATGGAGATTGTTGCGAATTATAAAGGTACTCCGTAGAGTACCTTTATGCTGCCACTATAAAATAAAACGACTCAAATCTTCGTCGTCCGCTAATTCGGATAACTGTTTATTTACATAGGCCAAGTCAATTACAAGTTTTTCATCACTTTCCGAAGCATCAAATGACACTTCATCTAGTAAACGCTCCATAACAGTGTGTAAACGACGAGCGCCAATATTTTCCGTAGTTTCGTTTACTTGATAAGAGAACTCGGCGATGCGTTGAATACCTGAATCTGCAAACTCTATTTGTTTGCCTTCTGTTGCCAGCAAAGCTTCGTATTGCTTAGTTAAAGCAGCATCTGGCTCGGTTAGAATTCGCTTAAAGTCTTCAACCGTTAAAGCTCGTAGTTCGACACGGATTGGTAATCGACCTTGTAATTCAGGGATTAGGTCTGATGGCTTTGCTAAGTGGAAAGCGCCAGATGCAATAAATAAGATGTGGTCAGTTTTGATCATGCCGTATTTAGTGCTAACTGTTGAACCTTCAACTAATGGCAATAAATCACGCTGTACACCTTCTCGCGATACGCCGCCTTCTTGGTTGCCACCTCGTTTTGCGACTTTATCGATTTCATCCAAGAAAACGATACCGTGCTGCTCTACTGCTTCAACTGCCTTAACTTTCAATTCTTCTTGATCAATAAGTTTCGCCGCTTCTTCTTCGGCTAAAACTTTCATAGCATCTTTAACCTTCAGCTTACGCTTTTTAGTTTTAGCTGGCGTCATGTTTTGGAACATCGACTGCAACTGGCTCGTCATATCTTCCATACCAGGAGGTGCCATAATATCGATACCAACCGCAGCTTGCGCTATGTCGATTTCGATTTCACGATCATCTAGATCACCTTGGCGTAGTTTCTTGCGGAATACTTGGCGCGCTGATGAATCTTCAGCTGGTTTTTCTTCGGCATCCCAAGGAGTATCAACTGCACTTGAACGAGCTGGCGGTAACAAAGCGTCTAACACTTTTTCTTCCGCAGCATCCATGGCACGGTTTTCTTGCTTGGCCATTTCTTGCTCGCGCATCATTTTGTATGAGGCGTCGACTAGATCGCGGATAATCGATTCTACGTCACGACCAACATAACCAACTTCAGTAAATTTAGTCGCTTCAATTTTAATAAAAGGCGCATTAGCTAATTTCGCTAAACGGCGGGCAATTTCAGTTTTACCCACACCCGTTGGGCCAATCATTAAAATGTTCTTAGGAGTAATCTCGTTACGCAAGTCTTCTGAAACTTGCATACGACGCCAGCGATTACGCAAGGCTATGGCCACAGAGCGCTTAGCGCCAGATTGACCAACAATATGTTTATCTAATTCGTGTACGATTTCACGAGGAGTCATCGACATAATATTTATCTCTTAATTCTTTCTTGGATAAGAGTTGGACTAAAACTCCAACTCCTCAATTGTTTGGTTGTGGTTGGTATAGATGCAGATGTCGCCAGCAATGGTTAAGCCAGTTTCTACGATTTCACGGGCATCTAAATCGGTCTTTTGTAATAAGGCGCTTGCTGCTGATTGAGCGAAAGCACCGCCAGAGCCAATGGCAATCAGATCATTTTCAGGCTGAATTACATCGCCATTACCGGTAATGATTAGCGAGTGCTCTTTATCCGCTACCGCTAGTAAAGCTTCTAATTTGCGTAAGGCGCGGTCAGTACGCCAATCTTTAGCTAGCTCAACAGCCGCGCGCATCAGCTTACCGCCATGTGATTCTAGTTTGGCTTCGAAACGCTCGAAAAGGGTAAAGGCATCTGCTGTACCGCCAGCAAAGCCAGCGATAACTTGGTTATTGTATAAACGGCGAACTTTACGCGCGTTACCTTTCATAATGGTATTGCCAAGGGATACTTGACCATCGCCACCAATCACTACCTTGCCATTACGGCGCACCGATAAAATGGTGGTTCCACGATATTGTTGCATTCTAGTTACCTATTTTAAAATAAGCTTTTTTTAGGGGTTAGGAGATATGTGGGGGTTTGACAAGTTAATTCAAGATAAAAGGTTATTTATTTGAGCCGATAATCTGTTTAAAAAAATCAGGGTGGATATCTTTAAGTGATTCTTCGGTGACAGTGAAGGGTTTGTTTCGATCGGAGCTAATAAATACATAAACTTCTTCACCGATTTCATTGCCGTGCCCGCAAAAAGCGCCTGAAGTATTTATATATTTATCTTCATTCTTGCCAAGAACAACATCTTTAATAAACACTTTCATCTCCATGTTTGATAAGGCAATAACAACATTTTCGTCTTCAGAAGAAGACTCTAATCCTTGCTCCAATGATAAGTCTCTAAGGCCTGTGACTACTCCAAAATATATTTCATTTGACTGTTCCAAAGATTGTTTGAAGCCCTCAATGTAAGGTCTACAGGCTTGTGCATGGTCAATAAATATTATTAAAAAAATGGCTAAAAGGTATTTCATTACCAAATCCTACAACCATTAAAGTCGTTATTTTGTAATTTATGACGATCGCTTTCAGCGGCGCGTTTTGAGCTGTATGGGCCTAGGCGTACTCGATACCAGCCGTCTTTTTCGGCGACTTCGGCTTGCAGGCCGATAAAGGCGATTTGTGCTTTTAGGCTTTCTGCTTGCTCTTTAACTTTTGAGGCGCCGCATTGCATCACATAGCGCTTGCTTGAACTGACGGCGGCGGTTGGATCTTTTTCCACTTCTAGCTCTCTATTGGTTAGCATCTGGTGATAATCCAGTTGCTCGTCACTGTTTTCAGACGTCTGCTTAGTTGGCTTTTTACTAGGCTTAGTTGTACTAGCTTGTTCTGTCGCTGGCTTTGCAGTTTCTTTCCGAAGCAAGTCTCTTAAAATTTCAGGTTTGCTGATATAAAGCCAAATGAGCACGCCAAGTAAAGTGAGCAAGATACCGCTAATAAAAAATAGAATAGGTGATGATTGTTTTTTTGTCGTTGCTTTTTTACGTGGAGAACGGGTGTTTTTACGCGTGTTCTTACGCGCAGGAGTCTTACGAGTGGCTGCTTTGTGAAACTGCATTATGCTTGCTGTTATGCCTGAATTCCTATTGATGTTGTTATTCTAACGATAAATAAGTTAATGACCAATGTTTCTGGCAATATTTAATGATTTTTACAAGCGTTAAAAAACTTCCTGCGGATCCACATCAATCGACCAACGAACACTATTGGCGGATTTTTGCTTTTCAACTAATGGCAGAGCGGCATTTAATATTTGCTGAATAGACTTTTTATCGTCTGCTTGTAATAAAAGCTGTGCGCGCATTTTTCCTGCTCGTTTCATCATTGGGGCAGGGTAGGGGCCAAACACTGATAACTGTGAATATTGGTTCAGGATATTGGCCATATCCTGTAAAAACGCCATGGGTTTACTAATAACATTGGCATCAGCACGAACTAGAACTTGGGCCGAATAAGGCGGTAGATTAGCGGCTTTGCGTTCTTCCAACATTTGTTGGCTAAGCTGTTGGTAGTTTTGGGTAAATAAATTTACCAATAAAGGATGATCCGGGTGGTGGCTTTGGATCACGATTTCACCTTTAGTTTCACCACGTCCTGCGCGACCTGCCACTTGGGTCAAAAGTTGTGCTGTACGTTCTGTGGCACGATAATCCGCACTAAATAAGCAGCCATCAATATCAATAACCGCCACTAAAGTCAGATTGGGGAAGTGATGACCTTTCGCCAGCATTTGAGTGCCCACGATAATGTCCGCTTCACCTGCCTTAATCTGCTCAACAATGTTTTGCATTGAGTCTTTGCGTCGGGTGGAATCTCTATCGACACGAATAACTGTTTTACTGGGAAAAAGTTTGCTTAATACTTCTTGCAGACGTTCAGTGCCAAGTCCAATTGGTAAAAGCTGTTCCGACTGGCAAGAAGGGCATTGTTTTGGCAAAAATACTTGGCGATCACAATGGTGGCAATGGAGTCGTTTTAATTGCTGATGATAGGTCATGTTCCTATCGCAACGGTTACATTCTGCGAGCCAACCACAATCGTGACACAAAATACTGGGCGCATAACCGCGACGATTGAGGAATACTAAACACTGCTGACCTTTGGCAATATGGCTTTCAATATGCTCTTTTAGCGGCTTGGAAATGCCTTCTTGTAATGAACGCTGGCGGACATCAAAGATCTTGCTGTGTGGCGGTTTGGCATTGCCTGCTCGACGGCTTAAAGTTAATCGTTCAAAGCGTCCTGTTTCAACATTAAATTGCGATTCCATGGACGGTGTTGCTGAGCCCATAATAATGGGGATATTCAAATTCTGAGCGCGAACTAAAGCTAAATCACGTGCTGAATAGCGGAATCCTTCTTGTTGTTTAAAAGATAAATCGTGCTCTTCGTCAATCACGATTAGTCCTAGATTTTTGAAAGGAGTAAATAGAGCTGAGCGCGTACCGATAACAATGGAAGTAAGTCCTTGCTTTGCTTTAAGCCATTCATTTAAGCGCTGTTTGTCAGTCATGCCAGAATGAAGCATGGCGATATTGGCAATAAAGCGTTGTTGAAATCTTTGCACAGTTTGTGGTGTTAGCCCAATTTCTGGTACTAATAACAATACTTGTTTTCCCGCCTCTAATTGCTGAGCAATAGCTCGCAAGTAAACCTCGGTTTTGCCACTAGAAGTTACCCCATCTAATAAAAATGGTTGGAACTGCTCTTTCTTTGAGAAAATCTGAGCTAGTGCTTGATGTTGCTCCTTATTAACTTCAAACGGGCTAGGTAAAAGGTTAACGCTAATTGAATCAGTGTTTAGTTGTTTCTGACAAGCTTCTATCCAACCTTTATTCATTAGAGGTTTTAGATCCCCTGGTGTGTATTGATGCTCTTTTAAGAGTGGGGCAGTTATAGCTTGATGTTGTTTTGCTAGACTCAGCAACGTGATCTGTTTTACGGCGTTGGACTTTGGCTCGGCAATTTTTCCTTCATCTGTTAGCTTCCAATACAATTCAGGGGCTAACTCCGCAGCTTCACCTTTGGTAATTAAGCTAGGCAGGCAAGCATTGAATACCTCACCAATGGGATGTTGATAATACTGAGCTGACCATTTGATAAAATTGAAATGGTTCAACTCCATTAAAGGTTCTTGGTCGATAACTTTAGTAATGGACTTGATTTTTTGAATTTCTAAGTCGGTATGTTCAATAAACTCAATAACATAAGCTACTAACTTTTGACGGCCAAAAGGCACTAGCACTCGACCACCTATTACTGGTGTTTGAGTGGACTGGTATTGATAGTCAAAAAGGCGACGCAGTGGAACTGGGACCGCTACTCTGACGAGTTTGGGAGCGCTTTGAATCAACTTAGTGGTTGCTAGTTTATATTAATATCAGCAAAGGATAAGGTCACTTCTTTGTAGTAGCAACTGTTTATAGACAAAAGTTTTGAAATACCTTGTAACTGGTACGACTAGTGATTGTAAAAAAGTCTGATAGTCTTAGCTCAGCAACAATATTTGCTAATTGATTAAAAAATAAACACAAGATGTATGTATCCAATTTGGATCTTAATCTTTTTGACTTGGGGGTGACACATGAAAATAGGTAGCATAGCGTTTTTAGTAGGTTTAGTTCTAGCGGTAGTTGGAGCTTTTGTATCAGTAGATTGGTTCCCAGTATTATTAGTAGTAATTGGCTTAGTTGCTGGTTTCTTAAATATTTCTGGCGGTGAATCTCGTCGTTTCTTGATTTCTGCAATCGCATTCATGATGGCAGCTGACGCTTTAGATAGCCTTCCAATGGTTGGTGCAAAAGTTACTGATATCATGTTAAACATTGGTTACATGGTAGGTGCAGCAGCATTACTTGTAGCGGTGATGTCATTATTCGATATGGGTAAAGACTAATACAGCAAAAACGCATAACTATAATAATAACAAATAGTTAGTGTCATAAAGCGACCTTTGGTCGCTTTTTTATATCTGTTGGAAATGGAATGGCGTATAAACACTTGATCTTACTGGGTGGCAAGCGTATGATCGCCGCTCGAATTTGAAAGCACTCGAATCGTGTTTGGCGTAAGTAAATGTATTTATAGCCCAGATGGCGATTCCTTAAATGAGATCTAAGACTATGAAAAACGATATTCATCCGAATTATAAAACTATCAAAGCGGCTTGTAGTTGCGGTAACGTAATTGAAGTTGGTTCAACTGGTACTGACATGAACTTGGACGTATGTTCAGCTTGTCACCCATTCTTCACTGGTAAGCAAAAAATGCTTGATACTGGTGGCCGTGTTGACCGTTTCCGTAAGCGTTTTGGTAACCGTTCTTTAAAGTAATTATTAAAGAACTCTCTGAGAAGAGAAAGCAAAATTAAAAAAGGCGCTCATTGAGCGCCTTTTTTATTACCTCAATATTATTTAGAGCTTACGGCCCAATCGTTTCTCAATTTGTTTCTTTTCCCATTCGGCACCAAATAAAAACGGTAGGTCGAGTACGCCTATGGCATGACCTGCAACTCCAATTCCCCAACCAAATGTTGGCCACCATGCCCAAATGGTATTTGGCGAGGTCATTAAATTTAAAATCCAGAGTGCGGCTATAACCAATATAAAAATGATCATATGGATATAAAGCCCTTTTATTTCTTTTACTTTTTCAATGGCTTTAGCTTCTTCATAAGTTAATTGAGCATCAGGTTGCATAATGGACTCCTCTTTGGGTTGTAAAAGATAATGCTCTGAGAGATCAGCAACATTAATTTCAAACACTGAGGCTAAAGATTTCAAAGTTTCTAAACTGGCGTTCTCGCCTTTTTCAAGACGTTGGATAGTGCGAGCACTAAGTCCGCTTATATCGGCTAGTTGCTCTTGTGACCATCCTTTTTGTAAGCGTAATTTTTTAATTAGCATATCTTTATTGAATCTGTGTTTGTTGGAGTCCATTATGAAAATAAATTATGACATAAACCACGACTGGAATGCGAAAGCTATAAGACAGTCAGGGTTATTTTTAAATAAAACAATAGGTTGGGAAGCTCGATGGCGACTTTATGTCGGGTAAATTGCACCTAAAACGGTAGCTTCAGTTGCTCCCGTAACGCTAGGAAGGTTGCCTGCTTGTCGATTTAAGGTACGATAAGCTAGCCATGCAAAGCCCATTGCTTCAACCCAGTCGGGATCAACACCCAGTCTAAAAGTTGAATCTATATCAAAAGAAGGGATAAGCACTTTAATGCGTTCAACTAAAAAGTCGTTATGAGCTCCACCACCGCAAAGGAATATCTCTCCTTTATCTAAATGGTTATCTATGGCATCACTTAAAGTATGGGCTGTTAATTCTAGCAAGGTTCGTTGAACATCTTCTGGATCGAGCGTATTGATATCAAACTTTTCGAGCCAAGCTAAATTAAAGTATTCTCGGCCTGTACTTTTGGGAGACTCTTGAGAAAAATATGGATCGGTGAGCATGGCATTTAATAGAGCGTTATTTAGTTGCCCTGATTTAGCCCATTGGCCATCGAGATCAAAGCTTTTATCTTGATGCTTTTTGATCCATTGATCCATTAAAGTATTTGCTGGACCAGTATCATAACCAATAGTGTCTTTTTCATTAACCAAAACGGTAATGTTAGCGATTCCTCCAAGGTTTACGATAATTCGCTCAGATTCATTAGAAGCAAAAATACTTTGGTGAAAGGCCGGAATCAGTGGTGCCCCTTGCCCGCCAAACGCCATATCTCTTCGTCGGAAATCGGCAACAGTAGTTATACCTGTGTTTGCGGCAATAATATTGGCATCTGCTAATTGCAAACTGAATGCTTGTTGATGATTTGGTATGTGCCGAATCGTCTGGCCATGTGAGCCGATGGCGGAGATATTCAGGTCACTAAATTGGGCCTTATCTAATAAGGCATCCACTGCTTGAGAGAAAGTTTGTCCTAATTCAACATCCAGGAACCCCATCATCTCTATGGCATCGCCATGGTATTGGGAATTTGATATGGCGTGTATTTTTTCTTGCTGTGACAAGGGTATCGGGAAACACAAAGAATCGATTAACTTAATTGAATCGTTTTGGATGTCGCACAAAACAGCATCTATACCATCAACACTGGTACCTGACATGAGACCAATATAAAAAGACATATTTTACCCGCGACTATTGTTTTAATTTAGTCGTTTCTGGGGTAGCGTTTAAACGAGCAAAATGCTCAATACGTTCAAATTCAAGCTGCTTAATAAGGTCTTTCGTTTGCTCTTTGAAGCGAGCAATTTCCTTTTTGGCTACTGGAGCGGCATGTGGTAGTTTTACTGTACGAGGGTTGCGATGAACACCATTAACTACAAACTCATAGTGTAAGTGTGGTGCTTGTGACATACCTGTAGAACCAACATAGCCAATAATTTGACCTTGCTTGACACGCTCTCCCTTGCGAACACGACGTTTAGAAAAATGTAAGTACTTTGTGACAATATTGTTACCATGCTGAACGAATACATGATGACCGTTATATTTGTCGTAACTAGAGCGGACCACACGACCATCACCTGAGGCTCTTACTGGTGTGCCGGTTGCAGCTCTATAATCTACTCCGCGATGTGGCTTCACACGTTTTTGTATTGGGTGGAAACGCTTAGGATTAAAGTTTGAGCTAACATAATTAAATTGTAATGGTGCTCTTAAGAATGATTTCCTAAGTGCTTTTCCATCTGGAGTGTAATAAGCCGTACGATCTTTTAAATCTGTGTATTGAACCGCAGCATACTGATCGCCTTGGTTATTAAATTCTGCAGAAAGAATGTCGCCATAACCCACTTTTTCGCCATCAATAAATTTTTCTTGATATAAAACGGCAAAAGAATCACCTTTACGAATTTCTAAAGCAAAATCGATATCATACTCAAACACTCCCGCTAGCTCCATGATAACTCCATCGGGCAATCCAGCCTCTAAACCAGCATTATAAAAACTTGAATTAATGGTGGCTGTTGCGAAACGTTGAGAATAGGTTATTTCTTTTTGTTCAACTTCAGAAGCGAATTGCTTATTAGCAATCTTATTGATTACCAATGTTTCACTAAGGCTGTATGGATAGCGCAAGCTTTCAAAACCTTCGATTTCATCAGTATCGGCAAATTCAATGGTATGGCCTGGTCTGATGTTCTTTAATACTTTTATATCATCGCCAGATTTCATCAGATAATGCAAATCGGAAGCACTATAACCTTGAGCTTTAAAAATTTTTGCTAAGGTATCACCTTTATTTACAGTAATAGTTTCCCATTTAACTTTAGGCTGCGCAGGCTCTTTTGTTATAGGATCTGCGATAGGTAATTCAGTGGCTTGAGAAGAGGGAGCTGAATTTAAGCTCAATTCTAAATTCTGTGAATCAGATGAGTCAGTTTGATTAAGATCACCAGTAAAGGCTAATGACTGAACCTCTAACTCATCAGTTGTTTTTGGATTCTTAAAATATGCATAAGATGAAACTAAAGCAACGGATGCGATTAATGAAAAAAGTAATGGCTTTTTAGAGCGCTTCTTTTTCGAAAATAATTGGTCTTTTCGGTTTAGATTTTTAAAGTCTTTGTTAATCATCAATTGTCACTTGAGTTTTAGCATTGCGTTTGTCAGAGATTGCATTTAATTGCGCCCTAACAATAACCATCAATTTAGAAATGATCAATGCAAAATCGCATTAAAACGTCTGTTTTAAGCCAATTTCTTAAAAAATGTGAAAAAATCGTACAAATTAAGGGTAAAACTTGATTATTTGAAGCCTGAAACACCAATATTTCATTGCATCCTGAGGTAGATCCTTTATGCTTGCCAACAAGACAGTAACATTAGACTTTTTAACGGCTAGAGCCAAATAGGCCCAATGAAAATGAGGCTTTTTAAAAAGTTAAAATTAAAGAAATTGAACGGTTAATCATAGAAATGACGGAATTAGAGAAAGCATTCGCTGAAATTAAGCGTGGTAGCGATGAAATATTAGTAGAAGATGAGCTTATTGAGCGTTTAAAAAGCGGCAAAAAAATGCGTATCAAAGCTGGATTTGATCCAACCGCGCCTGATCTGCACCTTGGTCATACAGTATTGTTGAATAAAATGCGCCAATTCCAACAGCTTGGGCACGAAGTTGTGTTCTTAATTGGTGACTTCACGGGACTAATTGGTGACCCAACGGGGAAAAATGTTACTCGTAAGCCATTAACCAAAGAAGCTATCTTAAAAAATGCCGAAACTTATAAAGAGCAGGTGTTTAAAATATTAGATCCTGAGAAGACGGTGATTGAGTTTAACTCTAAATGGATGGACGAGCTAGGCGCGGCTGGCATGATAAAACTAGCTTCCATGTCTACCGTTGCTAGGATGCTAGAACGTGACGACTTTAAGAAGCGTTATGGCAATGAACAACCGATTGCAATCCATGAATTTATGTACCCATTAGCGCAAGGTTACGATTCAGTAGCATTAGAATGTGATGTGGAATTGGGCGGTACCGATCAGCGTTTTAACCTATTAATGGGACGTGAACTACAAAAGCATTATGGTCAAAAGCCGCAAGTAGTATTAATGATGCCATTGTTAGAAGGTTTAGACGGCGAGAAGAAAATGTCTAAATCTCTGGATAATTATGTTGGTATTACGGAAGCGCCGGGCGTTATGTATCAAAAACTACTGTCGATCCCTGACTCCTTAATGTGGCGTTATTTTGAGTTGTTATCCTTTAAACCATTAGAGGAAATTGAGCAATTAAAAGCTGATGTAGAGAATGGCGCTAACCCAAGAGATGTTAAAATCATCTTTGCCAAAGAAATTATTGAGCGGTTCCACGGTCAAGATGCGGCCGACAATGCGCATAAAGGTGCGGGCAACTTAATCGTCGAAGGCGAGGTTCCAGACGGCACTCCTGAAGTGGAAGTTTCACTTGATGGTGCCGAGCAGTTTCCGATTGGCGCTATTATTAATAGAGCAGGTCTTGCCATGAATGGTGCGCAAGCCAAAGATATGCTGAAAAATGGTCGGGTCAAAGTAGACTGGGAAGTGGTAGAGCCATCATTAATGTTAGGTGCCGGCAAATACCTGATCCAAGCAGGCAAAAAGAAAATTGCTTACGTAACATTAGTTTAGAAGTGATTTTATGGCTATGACATAAAAGTGTCGTAGCCATTTTGTAGGTTTGGCGTAACATTAACGTCACGGACAGGCTTAAACCAATGGCAAACTCAATGGGAATTTAAAACACCTTTGAGGAAGTCATGATGAAAACAGGATATATGAAACTAAAACCAAATCAGATCAAGTTATTACGCGAACAAAAGGCTTGGAGCCAAAGCCACTTGGCAGAAGTGAGCGGTTTAAGTTTACGCACTATTCAACGTATAGAAAAAGAAGATTCAGCATCGCAAGAGTCAGTTCAAGCATTGGCATCGGTGTTTGAAACCAATGCTTCAGAATTACTGATTGCCAATAAAGTAAAAAAATCTCCCTTATTATTCCCCGCCAGCGCAATTGCGGCCGTGATTGCTTTTGTTGTAGCTTATGCCTGGTCTTCAAGTAGCGTTGCAGAAAACCTTGTTCTAGACTTCTCGGCTTCGTATCGATTACTGGGCTCAGATACTCGTGAGGAAAATCTTTTAACCATTGATGGTGCTATTCATTTAAAAGAAAATGAAACTACCCGTTTAAAACTGAATGATTTAATTAGTTATGAAATTAGCGTTTCTTTTCTTGAGGACGATAAAATATTGATACTTTCACACATATTTGATGAAGGTGTCGGAAAAGGTAATTTGGTAGGAAGTCCTAAGATTATTACTTTAAACCACAAAGAAGCGATAATAGAAGTTGGCGATGAGAAGTTAGGTAAAGTTTATAGTATTAGAGTTACTCCCCATAAGTAGTACTATTATATTTAGCAAAGGTCAGCAAAGCTGGCCTTTTTTTATGCAAATAGACTTTTAAATCAGCAGTTTGAGTGTAAATCGTTCGATCTTAAAAATAAATTCAAATTAATTGAAAATAAGTGTTGATCATTATAAATCTCTCCCTATAATGCGCTCCACTTTCAGGGCATATGTGAATTCATATCAACGGGAAGTCAGGCTAGGAAGCCAGTCAAAATCAAGCTTTTTAAATTATTTGAAAAAAGATTGATAAAAGATGTTGACAGGGAAATGGCGCTCTATATAATGCGCGTCCGCTTCGGCAGAAAAGCCAAGCACTCTCAATAGAGAGAAGGGTTGAATTAGCGTCAATATCTACCCTAGAAACAAGCCTTTTAAAGGTGCTCTAAAAAAGAGTTAAAAAAGTTTCTCAAAAGGTGTTGACAGGTACGAGGTGCAATGTATAATTCGCCTCCACTTGAGCGGAGCAGGTTCTTCGTCAAGTTGTTCATTAAAAAGAAGTAAGACAATTTGTGTGGGCACTTATGTTGGTGATGCATCGCATTATCAATGAAGTGACCAACACCCTAAAATTAATTCGATTAATTGATTTATTTTTAATAAGTTGGTGATTCATTGAGCAAAAGATTAGAAGCTTTTTTCCAAGCTTCGCAAAACTTTAAACTGAAGAGTTTGATCATGGCTCAGATTGAACGCTGG
>CANNCW010000007.1 GCA_947503345.1 uncultured Kangiella sp.
ATAAAAAAAAGCCCTAGCATTTCTGCTAGGGCTTTTTCATTATAAGCGCTTGGCGATAAGCCACATGGATGTGGTGAATGCCGATAATGCAGGATGCAATTATCGGTGACCTACTCTATTCGTATCATCCTGATACTCACCCCTTCGGGGCTGCCCTGCGGGCATTCAAAATCGTTCCAGACGATTTTGTCACATGAACCTGCAAAGTTTGAGTAACTCTTCAACATACAATAAATATAAAAAAAGGCCACCCGATGGGTGGCCTTTCTTTTATATAAGCGCTTGGCGATGACCTACTCTCACATGGGGAAGCCCCACACTACCATCGGCGATGAGTCGTTTCACTTCTGAGTTCGGCAAGGGATCAGGTGGTTCCAACTCTCTATGGTCGCCAAGCAAAAAACGTTGAGTATTTATGCTTGAAACAAGTCCAATCAAGTAAAAGCTAAGTAAATTCGTAACGACTGCTTGTAAGCGATGTTTCCATCATGTCGTTATCGTTAAATATGGTTATTCGACTATCACTTTCCATGGTCGGCTAAAACCACTTGGGTGTTATATAGTCAAGCCTCTCGAGCAATTAGTACAAGTTAGCTTAATGCCTCGCAGCACTTCCACACCTTGCCTATCAACGTCGTAGTCTACAACGGCTCTTATGAGGACTTAAAGTCCTAGGGATATCTAATCTTAGAGGGGGCTTCCCGCTTAGATGCTTTCAGCGGTTATCCTGTCCGAACATAGCTACCCGGCAATGCCACTGGCGTGACAACCGGAACACCAGAGGTTCGTCCACTCCGGTCCTCTCGTACTAGGAGCAGCTCTCTTCAAATATCCAACGCCCACGGCAGATAGGGACCGAACTGTCTCACGACGTTCTGAACCCAGCTCGCGTACCTCTTTAAATGGCGAACAGCCATACCCTTGGGACCGGCTACAGCCCCAGGATGAGATGAGCCGACATCGAGGTGCCAAACACTACCGTCGATATGAACTCTTGGGTAGTATCAGCCTGTTATCCCCGGAGTACCTTTTATCCGTTGAGCGATGGCCCTTCCATACAGAACCACCGGATCACTATGACCTACTTTCGTACCTGCTCGACGTGTCTGTCTCGCAGTTAAGCTGGCTTATGCCATTGCACTAACCTCCTGATTTCCGACCAGGATTAGCCAACCTTCGTGCTCCTCCGTTACTCTTTGGGAGGAGACCGCCCCAGTCAAACTACCCACCACACACTGTCCTCGATCCGGATAACGGACCTGAGTTAGAACTCAAAACATACAAGGCTGGTATTTCAAGGTTGACTCCACACTATCTGGCGATAATGCTTCAAAGTCTCCCAGCTATCCTACACATGCAGGCTCTAAGTCCAGTGTGAAGCTGTAGTAAAGGTTCACGGGGTCTTTCCGTCTAGCCGCGGGTACACAGCATCTTCACTGCGATTTCAATTTCACTGAGTCTCGGGTGGAGACAGTGTGGCCGTCGTTACGCCATTCGTGCAGGTCGGAACTTACCCGACAAGGAATTTCGCTACCTTAGGACCGTTATAGTTACGGCCGCCGTTTACCGGGGCTTCGATCAAGAGCTTCGACCTAAGTCTAACCCCATCAATTAACCTTCCGGCACCGGGCAGGCGTCACACCCTATACGTCCACTTTCGTGTTTGCAGAGTGCTGTGTTTTTGATAAACAGTCGCAGCCACCTGGTATCTTCGACCGGCCTCAGCTTAGGGAGCAAGTCCCATCACCAAAGCCGGCGCACCTTCTCCCGAAGTTACGGTGCCATTTTGCCTAGTTCCTTCACCCGAGTTCTCTCAAGCGCCTTAGTATTCTCTACCTGACCACCAGTGTTGGTTTGGGGTACGATCGGTGTATATCTGAAGTTTAGAAGATTTTCCTGGAAGCATGGCATCAACTACTTCACTCCCGTGGGAGCTCGTCATCAATCCTCAGCCTTAAGGCAACCCGGATTTACCTAAGTCACCAGCCTACAACCTTAAACGCGGACAACCGAACGCCGCGCTAGTTTAGCCTTCTCCGTCTCTCCATCACAATATACACCGGTTCAGGAATATTAACCTGATTCCCATCGACTACGCATCTCTGCCTCGCCTTAGGGGTCGACTCACCCTGCTCTGATTAGCATCGAACAGGAAACCTTGGTCTTCCGGCGAGGGGGTTTTTCACCCCCTTTAACGTTACTCATGTCAGCATTCGCACTTCTGATACGTCCAGCATACCTCCCGGTACACCTTCAACCGCTTACAGAACGCTCCTCTACCATGCGTGCAAGCACGCATCCGCAGCTTCGGTGGTATGTTTAGCCCCGTTACATCTTCCGCGCAGGCCGACTCGACTAGTGAGCTATTACGCTTTCTTTAAAGGATGGCTGCTTCTAAGCCAACCTCCTAGCTGTCTAAGCCTTCCCACATCGTTTCCCACTTAACATACACTTTGGGACCTTAGCTGGCGGTCTGGGTTGTTTCCCTTTCCACGACGGACGTTAGCACCCGCCGTGTGTCTCCCGCGATTGTACTCCTGGGTATTCGGAGTTTGCATCGGGTTGGTAAGTCGGGATGACCCCCTAGCCGAAACAGTGCTCTACCCCCCAGGGTAAGACGCGAGGCTCTACCTAAATAGATTTCGAGGAGAACCAGCTATCTCCCGGTTTGATTAGCCTTTCACTCCAATCCACAGTTCATCCCCTCATTTTGCAACATAAGTGGGTTCGGTCCTCCAGTAAGTGTTACCTCACCTTCAACCTGACCATGGATAGATCACCGGGTTTCGGGTCTACCTCCAGCAACTGTGCGCCCTATTAAGACTCGGTTTCCCTACGGCTCCCCTAAACGGTTAACCTTGCTACTGAAGAGTAAGTCGCTGACCCATTATACAAAAGGTACGCAGTCACCAGACTAAATCTGGCTCCCACTGCTTGTAAGCATGCGGTTTCAGG
>CANNCW010000009.1 GCA_947503345.1 uncultured Kangiella sp.
TGTAGCTCAGCTGGTTAGAGCGCACCCCTGATAAGGGTGAGGTCGGCAGTTCAAGTCTGCCCAGACCTACCAAATTGATTTTATGCTGCGTTAGATAAACGTCGCTTAGCATACTAAGCTTCCTAATTATCTGTCTTGCTTAAAAGCCAATTACTAACCTACTCAAAATGGGGCTATAGCTCAGCTGGGAGAGCGCCTGCCTTGCACGCAGGAGGTCAGCAGTTCGATCCTGCTTAGCTCCACCATTTTCACAGTCGATTGTTTAAGTATTTAGAGATATAGGGTGTCTTATATCTCTGGGTATTTATACCAGAACGAGTTCTTTAACAATTAGGTAGAAGCTAAAAAAGTAAATGAGTAACAAAATGAGTTTTTTAAATTTGTAAGCGAATTTGTATTCATCATGTTGGCGTTAGCGATTCGAAGTCGGAATTGTTAACACGAAATACGGTTATTTGATTGTACCGAGTAGTGGTTGCTTGAGGATATAGGGCTATATACAAAAGGCCTGTATTTAAGAGTGATCGAAGACTATTTGGGGTTATATAGTCAAGTGACTAAGAGCATGCGGTGGATGCCTTGGCGACAGAAGGCGATGAA
>CANNCW010000010.1 GCA_947503345.1 uncultured Kangiella sp.
TCTATTTCACTCCCCTCACAGGGGTTCTTTTCGCCTTTCCCTCACGGTACTGGTTCACTATCGGTCGACAGAGAGTATTTAGCCTTGGAGGATGGTCCCCCCATGTTCAGTCAAGATATCACGTGTCCCGACCTACTCGATTTCACTTTAAATGCGCTTTCGTGTACGGGGCTATCACCCTGTATCGCCGGACTTTCCAGACCGTTCCACTAACACATAAAAAGCTTAAGGGCTAATTCCCGTTCGCTCGCCGCTACTAAGGAAATCTCGTTTGATTTCTGTTCCTACGGGTACTTAGATGTTTCAGTTCCCCGCGTTCGCCTTTTATACCTATGTATTCAGTATAAAATAACCAGCTTAAACTGGCTGGGTTTCCCCATTCGGAAATCCCGGGATATAACGTTTGTTGTCAACTCCCCCGGGCTTATCGCAGACTACCACGTCCTTCATCGCCTTCTGTCGCCAAGGCATCCACCGCATGCTCTTAGTCACTTGACTATATAACCCCAAATAGTCTTCGAT
>CANNCW010000011.1 GCA_947503345.1 uncultured Kangiella sp.
GTTTAACACCACGCTGCCGTTCGCTGGATCGCTGGCGCTACCAAAGCTTAAGGTGCCGCCACTGGTGGTCGAGTCGTTACTGGAAACGTCACCGCCCACGGCCGTGTCTTCCGCCGTCGCATTGACATCGTCCATCGCCGTCACGTCGTTCACCGCGTTCACCGTAATGGTCACCGTCGCCGTCGCCGTATCGCCCGTTAAGTCATCCGTCACCACGTAAGTGAAGGTATCCACGCCCACGAAGTTCGCATCCGGCGTGTAAGTGTAAGTACCGTCAGCGTTTAACACCACGCTGCCGTTCGCTGGATCGCTGGCGCTACCAAAGCTTAAGGTGCCGCCACTGGTGGTCGAGTCGTTACTGGAAACGTCACCGCCCACGGCCGTGTCTTCCG
>CANNCW010000012.1 GCA_947503345.1 uncultured Kangiella sp.
CCGGATGCGAACTTCGTGGGCGTGGATACCTTCACTTACGTGGTGACGGATGACTTAACGGGCGATACGGCGACGGCGACGGTGACCATTACGGTGAACGCGGTGAACGACGTTCCAGTAGCTGTTGATGATGCTTCAAATGGTCTAGAAGATACACCGCAAGTGATTGATGTGATCGGTAACGACACGGATCCTGATGGCGATACGTTAACCGTTGACAGTGTGACGCAACCGACTAATGGCTCTGTGACCATTAATCCAGATGGCACCTTAACCTACACGCCAGATCCAGACTTTAACGGTACGGATACGTTCACTTACGTGGTGAGTGACGGTAACGG